>DATGUN010000045.1:0-31789 GCA_035301285.1 Virgibacillus sp. | reverse complement strand
GGAAGTCTGGGCGGGAATGTGGATGCACTCTTGAAGGAATTTTCAGGGTGCTTTTCGATTGTCGACCGGCCCCGTTCATTGGCAGAATGCATGCAATCGGCGGCTTCGCTTTTGCATGAGCAAACGAAACAAATTGTCAGTTTAGTCAGCACAGTTCGTGTAACGTCCTGACATATGGCCCAATCAGATAGATAAAAAACAGGCAGCTGTGTGGATGTTGCGGATTTACGATTGAATTTAAACAGTACGGGCAGTTGTGTCAAAAAACGCATATATCGGGAGGGTCTATGATGTCCAAAGAAGCGTTGAGCGGTGAAAAAATACAACTGAATGAAAGTATTCACTCTGAACGGGATACGGTCAATGAACATTTTCATGAATCCTATCAAATTTTGTATGTGCTTGAGGATGAAGGTGAAGTGCAGATCGATGGGAAAAGGTATGCATTCAACCCGGATTATGTTGCGTTTATCAGACCGTATTCCAAGCATTCAATTTTAGCCCACAGCAAGCTTGCCATTCTGGTGTTGGAATTTCAAGCCTCTATCCTGGATTCGGATATCCACCGGAAATTGTTGGAGGACTATTTGAGTCAGTCGAAGCTGATCAAAGTGAATCAATTCGAGGCGATGGAAATCAGGCAATTGCTCCGGAAAATGTTGTATCAGCAATCGTTGGGTGATTCCATCAATCGGATGGGGCTGCGTGTCTATCTTCTGCAGATCATTTATTTGCTTTGTTATTCGTTGAAAGAAGCCAATATAACGGATGCAAATACGTTGAGGGCTGACAGGCTGAAAAAATACATTGATACCAATTATTATAACGTCATGAATGCAGGTGATATTTCTTCCAAACTGGGGGTCAGTGTCAGACATGTCAATACGATTTTCAAAGAACAGTATAATAAGACCCCATTACAGTACTTGACAGAAGTGCGTTTGGAAACAGCCAAAAAAATGCTCTTGGAAAGTGAAAAGGATATTATCTCCATTTGCTTCGAGGTTGGTTTCGAATCGTTGTCGACATTTTACCGGACGTTTCAAAAGTACACCCATACATCCCCTAATAAATATCGGACATCCCATAAATATAACTATGCGCTGGAGTGAGTGGCGTCGCTGTCATTTTTCCTTTGTCAATGAGCGCAGATTGACCGGGAATGACGCCTAATGTCATGGTGCCGTATGTACAGCTTTTACGCTGGACCCCTTGTCACTTCATGTTTGGAAAAACAGGGGAAGCGGGCAAGAAACAGCCAATAATCCCCTAATCGATAAAACCGTTCAGTTCGTATTCAGTGGGGGATAAAGGGGCCTTTCGCCGAAAACGATATTGCACGATCATGATTACTTCCGAAAGTGATAATTTATTACCTTTTATTATAAGAAAACGCATTCAGGATGCATTAGTATATGGGTTAACGAAATAATAGGAGGATCATAGATATGTCTTTACGCAAAGTAGGAATCATCATGAACGGAGTAACTGGACGGATGGGGACCAATCAACATCTGATCCGATCGATTGTTGCCATCAGGGAAGAAGGAGGCATTGAACTGCCAAGCGGGGAGAAAATCATGCCCGATCCAATCCTGGTGGGAAGAAGGGAAAATCGTCTGCAGGAGCTTGGTGAGCAATATGGCATTTCCAAATGGACAACAGATTTGGATGAAGCCCTTGCGGATGACTATAATGAAATCTATTTTGATGCACAGACGACGAACCGGCGTGCTGCAAGCATCCGGAAGGCGATTGCGGCCGGCAAGCATATTTACTGCGAGAAACCGACAGCGGAAAGTACTGAGGAAGCACTTGAATTGGCCAAGCTCGCCAAGAAAGCAGGCGTAAAAAACGGAGTTGTACAAGATAAATTGTTTTTGCCCGGCTTGCTGAAGTTAAGACGATTGATCGAATCTGGATTCTTCGGCGAGATTTATTCGGTCCGTATGGAATTCGGTTACTGGGTATTCGAAGGCGACTGGCAGGCATGTCAACGTCCGTCCTGGAACTACAAAAAAGAAGAGGGTGGCGGGATCATTGTTGATATGTTCGCCCACTGGCGTTATGTCATCAAGCATCTTTTCGGTGAAATCAAGTCGCTGTCTTGTCTTGGCGCTACGCATATTCCGGAACGTATCGATGAAAATGGTGATACATATAAGGCGACAGCAGATGATGCTGCCTATGGGACATTTGAACTTGAAAACGGTGTAATTGTGCAAGCCAATTCCTCATGGGTTGTGCGTGTCGACAGGGAAGATCTGTTGACGATCCAAGTTGATGGAAAAAATGGCAGTGCGGTTGCGGGCCTTCGTGATTGCAAAGTGCAACACCGTGTCAATACACCGAAACCGGTCTGGAATCCAGATGTTCCAAACCCATTCGATTTCCAATCACAGTGGGAGGAGGTTCCAGCCAACCAGGAATTTGACAATGCGTTCAAGGTTCAATGGGAAATGTTCTTGAAACATGTTGTGGCTGATGAACCGTATACACTTGACTTGCTCGAGGGTGCGAAGGGAACACAGCTTTCCGATCTCGCCCTTAAATCGTGGGGAGAACGCAAATGGGTGGATGTCCCCGAGCTGGTCTTGGAGGAGGTATAATCGTGGCTCATGACATTAAACTTCCCAAAAAAGGCGGCGAACTGTATACCTACACATTAAAGGAACCGGCACATTTTCCGGTTCCGGATAAACCTTATTTCGATAAACGGATTGCCTATTCAGCAGCGCATGTTGTTGCCGATCCATTTGCAGATACCGATCCGTTGAACAACAGTAAAATCGATTGGGACGCAACACTTAAATACCGTCATCATCTATGGCGTCATGGCTTTGGTGTGGCGGAAGCGATGGACACATCACAGCGCGGAATGGGGCTGAACTGGGAAGAAGCGAAAGAGCTCATTGCCCGCTCGCTCAAAGAAGCAAAAACAGTTGGCGGCCAAATCGCGTGTGGAGCCGGCACCGATCACCTTGTCCCAGATTCTAAAACGACCCTGGATGATGTGATTGAGGCGTACCGTGAGCAATGTGCGTTTGTTGAAGGTGAAGGCGGGCGGATCATTATGATGGCCAGTCGTGCGCTTGCTGCGTGTGCGTCTTCATCGGATGATTATGAACATGTGTACGCGACGATATTAGATGAGGTTTCAGAGCCGGTCATTATCCACTGGCTTGGCGATATGTTCGATCCGAATCTGAAAGGCTACTGGGGTCATGAGGATATTGATCAGGCTATGGAAGTGGTGCTTCGAGTGATCCGCGCTCATAAGGATAAAATTGATGGCATCAAGATTTCATTATTGGATGATGCGCGTGAAATCCAGATGCGCCGTCTGTTGCCGGAGGGTGTCAAAATGTACACGGGGGATGATTTCAATTATCCGGATTTGATTGCGGGTGATGAAAAAGGGTACAGTCATGCCCTTCTTGGAATATTCGATGCGATTGCACCTGCCGCATCAGCAGCGCTCCAGGCATTGGACAAAAATGATATGGAAACATACCAGGCTGCGTTTGAAAAAACGGTTCCACTGGCAAGGCATATTTTCCAGACGCCGACTTACGCCTATAAAACCGGTGTTGTTTTCATGGCTTATCTGAATGGTCACCAGTCACATTTCCGGATGATCGGCGGGGCGGAAAGTGCCCGTTCAATCATTCATTTATCGGAATTGTTCGTGCTTGCGGATGAAGCAGGGCTCCTGGTCGATCAAGAAATGGCGAAAAAACGGATGCAACGTGTGCTTGCCCAAGCAGGAATCAACTAAGGAAGGGAAGGATGAAGACATGGTTGATCAAACACCCTTGCTCAAAAATCTGAGCCTCAACCAAATCACGACCGACAGATGGAGCTTGAAAGAAGCGGTTGACGGATGTGTGCGGGCGGACATTCCGTGGATTTCCCCGTGGCGTCATAAGGTCCATGAAATCGGGCTCCAGGAAAGTAAGCGTATCATAAAGGATGCCGGCTTGAAGGTCTCAAGCCTTTGCCGTGGTGGCATGTTCCCGGCACAGAGTGAAAGTGAGCGGCAAAAACGGCTGGACGATAATAAAGCTGCGATTGAAGAAGCGGCTGAACTTGGTACAGATGTTCTTGTTCTTGTCTGTGGACCTGCGCCTGACAAAGATATCGGCACGGCCCGGAAGTGGGTCGAAGAAGGGATTGAAAAACTCATCCCATTTGCCGAATCTCACGGTGTTAAACTAGGCATCGAACCGTTGCATCCTATGTTTGCGGCCGATCGATCGGTTGTCTCGACATTGGGGCAGGCGAATGCGATATCGGAAAAAATGGATACCGACCAGGTTGGTGTCGTTGTCGATGTGTACCATGTATGGTGGGATCCATGCCTCTATCAAGAAATCGAACGCGCAAAAGGGAACATCCTCGGATTTCACGTTTCCGACTGGATTGTTCCGCTTCCCGATATGTTTAAAGGACGTGGCATGATGGGTGACGGTGTCATCCAGATCCGTCGAATTCGGAACGCGGTCGAGGCGGCCGGTTATAATGGGCCGATCGAGGTGGAAATCATCAACCAGGACATCTGGGACCGTCCGGGCGATGATGTCCTCAAGGAAATCAAAGAACGTTACACCAAGCATGTCTAAGCTAAAAGCAGATGAGGGATAGTACTGTTCAGGTGCTATTCTTCATTGTTTTATTTCGAAACAGGAGATGAACGTATGACAAAAGGTCTGATCATTATGGACAAGGCATTTGTGGATTTGGTATATCCGCTGGAAGTCCGAACGGAAATCGACAAACTGGCAGATATCTATGTGCCGCCACTAACGAAGGGCGACGTTGATGCCGACCCATCTATTTTAAAGGATGCGGAGGTCATTTTTTCCGGCTGGGGTGGTCCGAAATTGAATGAAGCTTTTCTCGAAGCAGCCCCCAATCTGAAGGCTTTTTTCTATGGGGCCGGAACCGTCAAACCATTGGTGACGGATGCGGTTTGGGAGCGTGGATTGACCATTACAGCTGCCGGAAAAGCCAATGCGGTGCCTGTCGTGGAATATACGCTGTCACAAATTTTATTTGCGCTTAAAGACGGATGGGGATTTGTCCGGAATCTCAGACAAGCGAAACAATACCCCAGTAAACCTTATTACCATGTACAAGGGGCATTTGGCAGTACAGTCGGCCTCATTTCATTGAGCACCATCGGTAGGAAGGTAGCCGAGATGTTGAAGCTGTTTGATGTTGATGTGCTGGCATATGACCCGTTTGTCACTGAGGAGGACGCGAAAGAACTGGGTGTGACATTAACGTCTGTTGAGGAAATTTTCAAAAACGCTGATGTTGTTTCATTGCATGCCCCTCTTTTGCAAGAAACTAAAGGAATGATTACAGCTTCGCACTTTCAATCTATGAAAGAGAATGCCAGTTTCATCAATACAGCAAGAGGCGAGATTGTTCGGGAAGTGGAAATGTTGGATGTTCTGAAAGAGCGGGAAGATCTCACAGCTATTTTAGATGTCGTTTATCCAGAACCGCCCGCGGCAGACTCCTTGTTGTATACATTGCCGAACGTCATTTTGACACCGCATATCGCGGGGAGCGAAGGCAAAGAATGTGCCCGACTCGGGACGTATATGCTGGATGAATTCAGACGTTATATGCAAGGTGAGGATTTAAAGTGGCAGGTTACAGAACAGCAATTTGCTACAATGCCAGAAAATTAATGAGGTGATGACAATGTTCAAAATTGGATTGGTTTCCGTGACATTTCGTGATTTGTCTGTTGAAGAAGTATTGAACGTATCCAAGGAAGCAGGTATCAGCGGCATTGAATGGGGAGGGGATGTCCATGTCCCCCCGAATTCAGAACGTGCCGAAGAAATAGGGCGTCTGACAGAAGCGGCCGGCTTGGAAACGGTCACCTATGGCTCGTATTACCGCCTCGGTGAAGCCAATGATTATGCTTTTACAGATATTCTGGAAACAGCGCATCAACTCCGCGCATCCGGCATCAGGGTATGGGCGGGTAAAAAAGGATCGCAGGAAGCGGATGACACATACCGAAAACTGGTTGTTGAAGATGCCAAACGGATTGCCGATTTGGCTAAACTTAAAGGATTGGTTATCCACCTTGAATATCATGGGAATACATTGACAGATACGGCTGAGAGTACAGGAGCTCTGATGAAGGCGATCGATCGTGAAAACGTCTATTCATATTGGCAGCCTGCTGTTGGTTTGCCGGTAGAAAAGCGTCTGGAAAATATCGCTGCGATACAAGATTGGATTTCGCATGTTCATGCGTTTCACTGGCATGGAACCGACAGACAACCCTTTGAAGATGGCATCTCAGATTGGAAAAAGTATTTGCAAGCCTTGAAACCTGATGGGGATCAAACGCGTTACTTGATGATGGAGTTTGTGAAAGATGATGATGTCAAGCAGTTTTACGAGGATGTAAGGGTGATGAAGGAGATTGTAGCAAAATAATCAGATAAACAGAAGAAGGGAGGCAATGAAAATGGATAATCGGAAAAACGAACATCTTTGTTTGGATGAAAACATATGGAGTAGAATGGGTGACGAGATCGAACCGATGATACAACGGGCGAATGCAGCTTGTAGAAATCAATTTGTATTTACACACCCATGGGATATGGAGTATTGTGATGATCCGATCACATTCACGGGGAAAATCGATTGGACTTATTGCTATAAAGGTGATCCTGAATGGGCTTTTATGATCAATAGACAACGTTTCATGGCAGAACTGGGTATCGCTTATGCTGTTTCAGGTGATGAAACCTATGTAAAGCATTGGAAGCGTATTTTTCATGAGTGGGTGGAAGCGAATCGAGAGACGTCCATCCATAAATATACGTGGCGAAAAATAGATACAGGCATTCGTCTAACCAACTGGTTGAAAGGATACCGTTGCATCTGTCGCTCGAATAATTGGACACATGAAGATGATATGTTTTTCAGAGAACAAATAGATGAACACGTTACTTTTTTGTCTGCTTCTTTTACGCCATTTGACTACCAAAGCAATTGGGGGTTTCTAGAAACAAATGGTCTTGTACAAGGAGCTTTTTTCCTTGAGGACGAAACAACCGACCTTTGGATAGAAAAGGCGATTGCCAGGTTGGAAAAAATGATTACACTTCAAATTGATCGTGATGGCATGCAAAAAGAACAGTCACCCATGTACCATCATGAAGTCCTTCACTCGTTATTGGAAATTTCCATAACCTTCAGGCGATCCCATGCTAGTGTGCCATCCTTTATCGATTGTGCCGCCAATCGTATGTTAACAGCTTATTATCAAATCATGAAACCGAATGGACATCAACCGATGCTCGGTGATAGTGATGATACCGATATTCGCAGTACCCTTGGTATAGGGGCTGTATTATTCAATCGACCCGACTTACGCAAACTGACAAGTGAAAACTGTCCGTTTGATGTTTTATGGTATTTTGGGCAAAGTGGTTTGCGAATATATGAAACAATGAAACAACATTCCCCGACCCAAACAAGCATTCATTTGGAAGACTCCGGTATAACTGTTTTTCGTACTGGCTGGGAACATGATGATCATTATCTATTATTTGATCACGGTTCGATGGGACAAGTCAATAAAGGACATGGACATGATGATAATCTACATCTCGAGATGTTTGCCAGTGGACGTGAATTATTGATTGATGGGGGAAGATATACTTATTGTGAAGGTCAAGAAAGAGCCTATTTTAAAAGCTCACATCGACATAACACGGTTACGGTCGATGGTTATGACGCCTCTGAATATGAAGAGACCTGGAAGTGGAAAAAAGCCGCAGAGCCCATTGACCAAAAAGCCCTCTTTACAGAGCACTATCAATTTGCGCAAGCAGGGCATACAGGATTTTGGAGGCTTGCATCACCGGTGCACGTTACTCGGAAAGTAATACATATTCCCGATGCTTATGATATAGTCATCGATTGTTTCATGTCAGAAGGAAAACACGATTATACGCAACACTTTCATTTTCCAGAGAACACCCCCATCGAAAATGATAGTGTAAAACTTATGACAGATTTTACAAATGGTGAAAACATGATCATCTTTCCTTTTAATGTACCGGATGAAATAGAGGTAGGGGAAGGATGCACATCCAGACATTATAATAAAATGACAAAACATCCACACATTGAAGTGACATATAAACAACGTCAAACGTTCGCTGCACCTTTTATGATCATACCTCCTGGTGATAAAAATAGAGTGACGATTACAAAACAGCAGGTTTATCATATTAACGGTGAAGAAAAAAAGGATATAGATGTCGTCGCGTACGAAATGAATCTAGAAAAACGGACCGATATCGTCATATGCTCTCTCAGTGGAAATGACAGTTTTCTGGTTGGTGACTACCAAGTGTGTGGAGAGCTTATATTGATAAAAGCTGCATATACGGAACAAGTAGAAATTTGTTCAATTATCTAAAGGGGGATGAAAGGAAATGATGTAATCGCTTCATTTCCGAAATTAGGAATAAGTTCCCTATGTTGTAAGATAAAAATCACGACATTGCTTAAAATATGCATCATACATGGATATATGTTTATAAAAATTCAAAAGAAATGTGAATATTAAGTAAGCGTTAACAATGTGTGGAGGCGGTGAATGTGTGTGTCGTATCTTAAATAAACATCGGGTTATTCTAAATATTCCTTGGATCATCAAAGAATAGATAAAGGATGGAAGGTCGTTACTATGCAAATATTATCCCTGCGTTTATATCAGATGTGTGAATGGATCATGCGTGTTGCTTATATTAATTTACTTTGGATTGGATTTTCCATTCTGGGCTTAGGTGTATTAGGGGTGATTCCTTCAACTGTTGCCATGCTTGGTGTCATCAGGAAATCACTTATGGCTGAAAATGACATTCCGATTTTGAAGACGTTTTGGGATCGTTATAAAACAGAATTTTTACGATCCAATCTATTAGGCTATATATTTTTGATTGCTGGAGTTATTTTTTATGTGGACTTTAAATTCATAAAAATGCAGGAGAGTGATATATCTTTTTATTTGATTTGCGCGATATTGCCATTGTTCTTTTTCTATCTAGTGACGTTATTATATATTTTTCCGATGTTTGTCCACTTTAACATGAAGATAAAGGATTATATGAAATGGTCTTTTGTTCTAGGTGTAAAGAGCCCGCTATTGACATTTTCCATGCTAGTCCTTGTATCCGCTTTACTTTATGTCATGTTATTTGAAATCCCTGCTTTATTTATATTTTTCGGAGGCAGCACAATTGGTTTTGTAATCATGTGGGGAAGCAGACAAGCATTTGCAAAACATGAATTGAAGGAGTTGATGGCAAACCGAGCTCCTGCGAAAGTCAAATAAGCTTTTGACAGAAGGTTTTCAGTTATTGCATGTTAAAAAATTAAATGACATATGGAAGGATGAAAAAAATGCGTTCCAAAAAAATAATTAAGTCTTTAATGATACTTTTGTTTGTTTCTATCCCAGTCATTCTATCAGCTTGTGCAGATGCTGAGGATTCAATCGAGGAAGAGGACGGGGTAACGACGATTACATTTATGTCTCGCTGGCCGGAAATAAATAGTTTGCTGACGGAAGAACTTATTCCAGAATTTGAAGAAGAGCACCCGGATATCAAGGTGAAACAAGTTAGCTATTCTTCACACGGGAATTATGTGAAGGCATTACAATCGGCTGTTAATGGGGATGATCTCCCTGACTTTTTTGCAAACCATCCAAAAATGCCGACGTATCAGCTTCAAAGCTTAGGGCTATTACATGAGTTAGATGATATCATCGGCGATAAAAAAGATGACTTTGAAGAGGGCATGTGGACCCAAGCCTCGACCACCATGGATGACAAGATCTATTCTTTTCCGATATTCAGCAATAAGAAAGATACGATATTGATGTACTATAATAAAGATGTTTTGGAAGAGGCAGGGCTTACGGAAGACGATATTCCTGAAACATGGGATGAACTTGTAGATGTCTCAGAACAAATAAGGGACAAGACGGATGCTTATGGTACTTATCTTGAGTTGAACTATTGGACAATTGAGTTTCTTGTGAATGAAATGGCATCGACGATCACTCCTGAAGTTGTATCAACCTTGGAAAATACAAACATCGACTATAAAGAAGGTGAATACAACTACAATACGGAAGGAACGAAGGAAACCATTAAGTTTTTGGCTTCACTTGTTGAAGATGGACTTGATGAACCAAGTGATATTTCTCGTTCGGAAGCACAGGGTCCTGGCGTTCTTTCAGCAGGCAAGGCTGCATTCTTATTCAGCGGAGGTTTTGCATCCGTTGAAATGGATGAAGAAGGATTCGAAGATTATGGTGTCGCTCCGATCCCAACAAAGGACGGTGAGAAAAAACAAGCCCAATATTCAGGCGCAGTCCAGTCTGGTGGCTTTCATGTTGCAAAAGATACGGAGAACTATGAGGAAGTGAAAATGTTTTTTGAGTTTCTGATGGATAGAGGTTACACCGCCATGGTGGAAGAAGGTGTTGGATACCCGCCGATCCCCGCTATTGAGGATGAAGCGGACAACCCTGACACACCAAGTTGGGATGCCCTCACACAGCAAAATCACGAGTACGAATTATATCCTGATGCTGTCATGAATAATGAGGATGCCTATAAAGTCAAAGAAGAAATGTCTGGAAAAGGGACCGACCAAAATGTTGGGGATGTTGCACGTGGATATATCAAAGGACAAATTAAAGAAGGCGAGTTAGAAGATGAACTCCAGAAAATGACAGATAAACAAAATGAAGCCTTCAAAGAGGCTATCAAAAATGTTCAAGATGACGGTGTTGATATCGATCAATCAGATTGGGTATTTCCAGATTGGGAACCCGGAGAGCCTTATGATAAATGATTCATTATTGAATGTTTGAATAATCCTTTATGAACAATGGCCGCATGTCGTTAAAGAAAATGTTCAATCACATGCGGCCATCCCTACATTGGAACCTTTTATATAAAGAAGAGAGGTTGTGTGCAGATGGCAACAGATGTATCCAAACAAGAATCATCAACCATTTCCCTAAAAAAACCGTTGAAAAGCAAACAAGAAAAAAAGCGTATTTATTGGGCGTATTTGTTTATTTTACCCCAGCTCATATTTTTTCTTGTTTTTACAATCTATCCGATTGTCATGAGTTATGTCTACTCGGCATATGAGTGGTCCGGTATTGGCCCGTTAACGAATTTTGTCGGTTTAGACAACTTTGTAAGATTGTTTCAAGATCCAAGATTTTGGAATGCTTTTGGAAATACATTCATTTACATGATCGGTGTTACGATTTTGCTGATGCCGACATCATTGGTTTTAGCCATTATATTAAACAATGTGCTTACGAAAAGCAGTGTCTTTTACAGAACGATATACTTTCTGCCTGTTGTTGCGTCCACGGCAGTTGTCGGTCTTGTTTTACGACAGGTATTCGGTGACGATGGAGCTGTCAATGAAATTTTGATGGGATTGGGCATCATCGACAAGCCGCATTCTTGGCTGGGACATTCGGTTTCGGCTATGGTGATCGTCATTCTTGTGGGAGCATGGAAGTTTTTTGGCATGATGATGGTCTACTGGCTTGCGGGGCTTCAGACAATCCCAAAAGATGTTATTGAAGCGGCCAAAATAGACGGGGCGAATTTTTGGCATTTAACGCGGCATGTCATATTGCCGATTTTAGCACCCATAGCACTCGTCATATTATTGCTGTGTGTAACAAGCAGTTTGCACGTCTTTGATCTCGTCAAGACCTTGACAGATGGAGAACCTTATTACAGTACAGATATGATTGACTTATTTGTTTATCGGAAAGCGTTCGACCCTCAGGAAGGTTTACCTGCAATGGGCTATGCTTCTGCCGCCGGTGTCATCTTTGGGATAATCACCTTGGCGATAGCGCTCGGACTTAGTTGGATAGCTAAAAGGAAACAACTTTAAGAGGAGGGTCAACGTTGAAAATAAATATTGGTAGGGTTTTACTTCATATATTATTGCTTGGTGTTGGTTTTATCTGGATTTACCCATTTATATGGATCGTTTCAGCATCATTGAAAACGAACTTCGAACTGGTTGATTCTGGTTTGAACTTGATTCCTGAAACCCCCCAATGGGGGAACTATACGGAAGCTTGGAATGAAGCGAATTTTGAAGGCTATTTTTTAAACACCGTCATCATCACAGGTGTCACGGTCCTAATTATATTGGCGATGTGTGCTTTAACAGGCTACGCTTTGGCAAGGGTAAAATTCCCAGGGCGAATTCTATTTATATTGATCATTTCCGCTACGATGTTTATACCAAAAGGTTACACAATCATACCTATTTTCATGGTCATCAAACATCTTGGCCTATTGAACTCTCTGACAGGTGTGATTCTCGCAGAAGCTGGCGGAGCTCATGTGCTGTTTATCCTCCTGTTTATGGGATTCTTTTCACAAGTCCCGAATGAATTGGAGGAATCTGCCACAATGGATGGCAGCGGGTTTTTCAAAACATTTTACAAAATCATGCTTCCTCTGTCGAAACCGGTTATAGCGACTGCTGCTATTATGCAATTTATCTGGACGTGGAATTCATTCCTCATCCCTCTGGTTTTCACAATTAACAAGCCGGAGATTCGGACACTTGCGGTGGGTATGTATAACTTTGTCGGACAATACAGTACCAATTGGGTTGGATTGGCTGCTGGTGCCTCCATTTCCATCGTACCGATTATCATTGTGTTCATTGCTTTCCAACGGTTCTTTATCGAAGGTGTAGCTGGTTCTGTGAAAGGATAATGCCAAAGGGGGAATTGTATGATCAGCCCGAAATTCCCACGTTATACGGAATATGCACCATCTGTTCCGGTTTGGTGTATCACGCCGAATACAGGGGGAAATATCCATCGTTTCTTTGATACATCTCCATTCAGTCCGTCTGGCAGGTATTTAGCTGTCCTTCGTATGTCGAGAGAGGATCGATTGCCGAAACCAGGTGAAAAGGCAAAGATCGTTTTAATTGATTTAAGAACCGCCGGGGAATGGGTCGTTGCCGAAACGCGTGGATGGGAGACACAATTGGGTGCAAATATTAATTGGGGGGAAACGGATCAATCACTTTTTTTCAACGATGTTAATGTTCAATATTGGCAGGCCTATTGTGTTAAATTGAATCCTTTTACTGGTGAACAGCAAACATTGCAAGGATCGATTTATAGAATCTCCCCCGATGGAAGGTATATTATATCGGCTTCCCTGGAAAAAATGCGGCGGACACAGGATGGATATGGTGTCGTTGTACCAGATGAACACGTTCCCCGTAACAATGGGCTACCAAGTAATGATGGCTTGTTCATAACGGATACGGAAACCGGTGAAAAAAAGCTCGTTGCTTCTATTGATCACATATTCAAGATGGTAAGCCCGGCCATTGATAGGCGTTTTTACGAGAACGCTGAGTGTTATGGATTCCACTGTAAGTTCAATCCCCAGGGAAATCGTATTTTGTTTACGTTGCGTTGGTTTGATAAGAATCAACCAGATCCCTGGAATATGGAAGCAGAAGGGATTGATTATATGGTTGTGACGATGAACCCTGATGGGACCGATATACTTATGGCAGTGGGCCCTGAACAGTGGCGGAAAACCGGTCATCATATCAATTGGTTTCCAGATGGTCTGACGTTATCCATGAATCTGTGTATCGATGATGATGGTTCAATGTACTTTGTTCAAGTGGATGAGGATGGAACAAATATGCAAAAAATATTGGCGAGCATACCGGGATCCGGGCATCCTACCGTTCATCCGAATGGACACCATATACTGACAGACGCTTACGAGCATGAGCCACTCTCACCAGGGGATGGGACAGTGCCGATTCGTTTGATTGATATAAGAACGGAAAAGGAAGAAACGCTTATCCGTGTGAATGTTGCCAATCCTGGTGTGAAATGTCATAAGGCTCTCCGTGTTGATCCGCACCCTGCTTGGGATCCGAGTCATCGGATGATTGCATTCAATGGGTTTGTTGGAGGGACACGTCGGGTCTTCGTGGCGGACCTATCAAGGAAAATACAATGATTTAAGGCGTGTACTAAAAACGGAAAGGGGATTTAAATGGATAAAAGACCAAACATCATTTATTTATTTGCCGACCAGTGGAGAAGACAGGCTGTAGGTTTTACCGGAGAAGACCCTGTGCATACACCGAATATCGATCACTTTGCTGAAGAAAGTGCAGTGTTTACCGATGCGGTTTCAACTTCTCCCCTTTGTTCGCCTCATCGTGCTTCTTTATTGACGGGAAAGTATCCGATGGGAACGGGCGTGTTTACCAATTGTAAGGTTGGCGCTGATATTATGCTGCAACCAAGTGAAACAGGGGTGGCCGATGTCCTGAAACAGGGTGGTTATCAGACAGGATATATCGGGAAGTGGCATCTAGACAATCCGGAAAAAAACAAATCAGAATCACCTGAGTCCGGTGCTGAGGGTTGGGATGCGTTTACACCGCCTGGCCCTAAACGACATGGATTCGATTATTGGTATTCATATGGTGCATGGGATGAGCATATGGCGCCACATTATTGGAAGGACACCCCGGAAAAAATCAAAGTGAATCAATGGTCGGTGGAACATGAAACAGATAAAGCGATTGGTTTCATCAAAGACCGGGCAGAGGATGACGACCCTTTCGCTCTGTTTGTATCGTGGAATCCGCCTCACAGTCCATTTGATGATGTGCCTGAGAAATATAAAGCCTGCTATGCAGATATGGATGAAGATTTCCGGAAAAATGTCATTACGGACACATACATGGTCCACACAGGTGAAGACATAGAAGGTGGCAAACAGGAACTGGTTGAAAAACGAAAAAACTATTTTGCTGCTATCACAGGTATTGATGAAAACTTTGGTCGATTGATGGAAGTATTAAAACAAGAAGGACTACACGATAATACAATCGTTGTCCTGACAGCCGATCATGGTGAAATGATGGGGTCTCATGGTTTGATGGCAAAGCATGTCTGGTATGAGGAATCGATTGGAGTCCCGTTTATCATACGTTGGCCTAAGCAGATTAAGCCAATGCAAACCGATGCCCTGTTGAGTACTGTGGATATTATGCCAACATTACTGACCATTGCAGGCCTTGAAATTCCCCGGACTGTAGAAGGAGAAGATATGGCATCTGTCTTGACAGGGTCTGGTGAAGGCCCAGAAAAAGCGTTTCTATGTGCTTATCCTGGAAGAAAGGAAGCCATGGATGTATTTGAACGTCGTGGCTTAAATAATCTTGCATACGGCTGGCGTGCTGTTCGTACAAAAGAACATGTCTACGTTATCCACCGGGGATATGCCCCAAATGAAGAAACACAGCGCTTGTTATATAACTTATCAGAAGATCCGTACCAACTTGAACCCGAAACATTCAGTGTCTCCCCGGATGAAGGCATTGCAAAACAATTGGAAGAGGACTTATTCGGTTGGCTCCAGGAACAAAAAGATCCATTTATGAACTGAAGTGTAATCATGATGAATTGTTAATCAACATCGTATGGAAGCAAAACTGTTCAATTCGTATATCAAGTCATTCGAATTGAACAGTAGGTCTTCGTTTCCCACTGTGAAGGCGTTTTGTATTAATGGAAAGCGCTATCAACGTGATGTGATATGATATTAGGTCTACCTTTTGAGAAATAAGTATAATGATGCTGGTAACGCATTTGTTAAATTATTAGATTTTTCAGTATCGAGGTAACGTATATGAATGGTATTGAAAACGTTTATAGGAGTGGATTATACAATGAATCGAATCGTCGTTTATGTCGGTGCAGTATTTCTCGTATTAATGGGTATGTTTTTTATGAAGGATATGTATCCAATCTCTGCCCAAACAAATGGAACAGATGATCAAAATGATGCGTTTGATACGTTAAGAGAAAAATGGAATGAGAACCTACTGGGTTTGGAAGCATATGACGAAGACAATTCAAACATGAAAGAGATAATCACCCGTAAAACATCCGAGGCGACTGAATTATGGGAAACGATGAATAAAAATAACGACAGGGATTTTCTTTGGGAAGAATTTTCAAATGGCAGTGAGGATCCCGCTGATATCAGAGAGAGTTACCGTAACTTGTATAAAATGGCGGAGATGTTTTCGACCGAAGACTCGTCATTGTACCACGACTCGGAACTGCTTGCAGATATCACATCAGGATTAGACTGGTTGTACAATAACCATTACAATGAGGAGATTGAACAATATGGAAATTGGTGGCCATGGGAAATAGGTATCCCACAAGCACTGAATAATACTGTTTCTGTGTTATATGACTATTTGGACGCTGAAAAAATAGAAAATTACATGGATGTCGTTGACCATTTTCAACCCGACCCCACAAAATCAGGGGCTACTACACCGGATCGATATAGGGAAGCTGTGGGAGCGAACCGAATTGACACAAGCAAAGTTGTTGCCATCAGAGGGATAATTGTCAAAGACGGTGATAAAATAGCTGATTCCCGTGATGCCCTAAGTTCGGTTTTTGAGTATGTTGATGAAGAAGATGGTTTCTATAAAGATGGCTCATTTCTTCAACATGAAGATATAGCTTATACAGGATCATATGGAGTCGTTTTGATTGAAGGATTGACAGAGTTATTGAATTTACTGAGCGATACCGATTGGGAAGTAACGGATTCTAATGTCGAAAACGTATATGATTGGGTTGGTGATAGTTTTGAACCGCTTATGCACAAGGGGTCATTAATGGATATGGTTAGAGGAAGGGCCATTTCCCGGAGTTTCTTACAAGACCACGATTCGGGACATACAGTGATCCAAACAGTCCTGCGCATGTCACAATTCGCACCAGAATCCTATGCATCCGATTTTAAACAGATGGTGAAATACTGGATTCAGGAAGATGATTATCTCGATTACTTTGATAATGCGGATAACTTCATCGACATAGCACTTGCGGAAAAACTGATGGAAGACGACTCCATTGAACCTCGTGGTGACATGAACGTTCATAAGACATATGCCAATATGGATCGAGTTGTGAAACATGGACCGGGTTATGCGATTGGCATCAGTATGTATTCCGACCGGATACAAAATTACGAGGACATGAATGACGAAAATCGAAAAGGGTGGTATACAGGTTCTGGAATGACATATCTGTACAATAATGATCTCGGTCAATATAGCGATGGTTTTTGGCCGACTGTCGATCCATATCGCTTGCCAGGAACAACAGTGGATACAATGGAGCGCGAGGATGGGAGTGGCGAACAACGTTCTAGTCAATCATGGGTCGGTGGTTCGACATTAGCTGACCAATATGGGTCCACAGGAATGTATTATGATGCTTGGAATAGCACACTTGAAGCAAAAAAATCGTGGTTTATGTTGGATGATAAAATGGTTGCACTTGGAGCGGATATAACGAGCGATGAAGACCGGAACATCGAAACCACTGTAGAAAACAGGAAAATCAATGATGATGGATCCAATAAGCTGATCATAAATGGTGAAGAACAAGAAGAGCTGCCTATGGAACATGAGGTTGATAAGGCTGAATGGGCATTTTTAGAGGGGAAGGACTCGGAATCGAACATTGGTTATTACTTTCCGGAACCTCGTACGCTGCATGTGAAGAAAGAGGAGCGTAAGGGGGCATGGAGTGACATCAATTACACAGAACCGGATGATACCATTAAAAGAAATTATGCTACGATGTGGTATGATCATGGTGTAAAACCCGATGACGATACGTATTCCTATGTCTTATTGCCGGGTAAATCGGAAGAGGAAGTTGGTGCCTACGCAAAAGACCCCGATATAGATGTCATAAGGAATGATGGAGATGTTCAGGCCGTTGCGGATACGAACGAACAGATACTGGGCGCTAATTTCTGGAAAGATGAAAAGCAAACAGCAGGTTCATTAACATCACATCAAAAAGCTTCGGTTACCATGCAGGAATCAGATGATGCATTAGATGTTTCCGTTTCAGATCCAACGATGAAAAATGACGATGTGATTGAATTGGAACTTGATGAAGAGGCGCTAAAGGTCATAGAAGCAGATGAACGGGTGACAGTCGAACAGCTGAAACCAAGTATAAAGATAACCATTGATGTAAAAGACGCAAAAGGTCAATCCATCAATATAAAACTAAAAACGTTAAGTTCCATAAAAAGTGTTAAAGATATTATAGATGTACTAGAAGAAAATGTTGATACGGAGGATATTACGGATGAAGATACGATACATGTCTTAAAGCTGCATTTAAAGTCTGTTCTGCATTATGAGGAGCAGGAGAATGACAAGAAGGTTGTTAAACACTTGAAGGGTTTTAATCAATTGATTGAGGATAAAGAACAAGACAACTTGATCTCTGAAAAAGCATACAGCGAACTGAAAGCAAGTACAGATGTTTTGATTGATGAAAGGCAATAAGCAGTGCCTATCTTGAAATCATGGAAACAAAAACGTTATTATAATGCGAAAACATGTATGTAAATCCTTGGCTGGCTTGACGATGATATGTTCTTTGTTAAGCCAGCCTTGTGTTTTTATAGGATTGGCTAGTACAGAGATGCGACTGCTGAAGACCTCACAGTCTATATGACGACCTAAACAATGGCATGAAAATTATTTTGTGTTTCCGGAAGCTCAACCACATGTATTAATTTTCTTCGCCAATGAGATCTAGCACTATACGACCGGTATTGTTCACATAGCTTTTAAATAGTCGATTGTCAAAAGTTCCCCGCAACCATTCTTAATTTTTTCAATTTACCACTTGCACATGATACCGCTTTTATGTTTTAATAATCATTATAGAATAATAGAGTCCAAAAGCTCTTTTGTTGAAAGAGTCTTTTTTTACCTTTAATTAATTAATGAGGTAAATTAATTAAAACCTTCAAATGGACGCTAAAATGACTTGGAAAGTCAATCCAGCTGAAAACTGGTGGACTAGTTGACAGAAAAGTAAATGAATAGAGAAGGAGAGAAGATGGATAAGCAAACAGCATTCACACCGAGTTCCAGGGTTAGTAATAAAGCGAATATTATAAGATTATTAGGCGAGAAAGGCCCGCTTCCCAGGCAGGAATTGGCTGCTTTTATGGATTTGACGCCGGCGACCATTACGAATCTCACTGGCGAATTAATGAAAGCGCGTTATATTCATGAAGTGGGTTTTAACCAAGGCGAAAAAGGCAGAAAAGGGCCGAAGTCAATCAATCTTGATGTGAAACATGACTTTTTTTGGATGATTGGGGTGCACATTACCTATCGACAAATAGAAATTGCCTCTGTCCATATAAAAGGGCGTGTTGAAGACTTTCAGGTAGTGGCGTTTCCTGACGATTTGCCTCAGGAGGCATTCGGTGAGTTACTGATTCAGACGATCCAGGGTCACATTGATCGATATCAAGATGAAAAGACTTATCAGGCGATTGGTGTTGGATCTTTCGGTCTTGTCAATAACGATGGTCTTCTGTTAAAGGTCAAACATTTTCCCGATTGGTATCATTTGGATCTGCAGAGATTGTTGGCTGACGCATTCCAAATGCCGGTTGTTGTCAATCAGCATATACGAGCGATAACACTGGCAGAAAGAAAGTTCAATGTCAGCGGGCATGCACCGAGTTTTCTGGTGGTTTACGTCAGGGAAGGCATTGGTTCGGGCATGTTTGTGGATGGAAAAATGATTCAGCGGGGTGGCCAGTTGGCTCATATGAATTATGAAGCGGGTGGAAAACAGTGCTGGTGCGGCCAACAAGGTTGTATGGAGCAGTATGTATCGGAGGGAGTGGTTTTCAGCGAATTACAGACATCAGACATTGATGATATAACCAACCGTGTCATGGAAAAAGATGCACACACCACCGAAACACTTTATAAATATGGTGAAATTCTCGGTACGGGGATCGCATCGTTCCTGCAGATGATTCCAATGGATGCCATCATCCTGAATGGCAGGTTGTTTTTTGAAGGATCGCCGATGGTGAAAGGAATCGAGGATAAGGTTCTAGCGTCGATGCAGTATTATGAAGAGTACCCGGAATTTGTGAAAGAATCGTTGATCCATGGTCAAACGATAGGCGTCATTGGGGCAGCAAGCATGGTGATGGAATCATCCATTCTGGAAGCGTATTTAACCTAAATAAAAGACGCGACTTGCTGAATGATGACCCAAAGCAGGATATGCCGCTGAGCATGGTGGGCATGGAATGTGTATGATGATTTAAAACAAGGACGATGAAAGCAGTCAATAGTTATAGATATATTTTATACGATATGAAAGCGTTATTTTAGACATCTAAGGAGGTAAGACAATATGAAGAAGCTAGGTTTATTGATGTTAATTGCAGTAATGGCCATACTTGGTGCATGTTCAGGCGGGGATTCTGACAACGCCGACGGGGATACATACAAAATCAAATTGGGACACGGAGACAAAACGGGTGATGACTCGATTACGGATTTAACCGCCAATAAATTTGTCGAATTGGCAGAAGAATACAGTGATGGAAAATTGGATATTGAGATTTATCCCGCCAACCAATTAGGTGATCCACTGGAACAAATGGAATCAACCCAGAGTGGTGCACAGGAAATGGTGCAAGGATCGGTGAATAACTATAGTGAACTGGCGCCGTCCATGAACTATATGACGTTACCATATATGTTTACAAGTAAGGAACAGGTACGAGATGCAGTTGATGAACTATGGGACAAAAATAATGACATTTTGACTGAACAAGCCGATTTGCGTGCGCTTGTCTGGACGGATGCCGGTCCGCGTGTCATAACATCCAGCGAAGACCATCCAGTCCGTACATTGGACGATCTGCAAGGATTCAAGATGCGCTTGCCGCCAAGTGAAGTCTCTGAAACAGCCTTTAAAGCATTTGGTGCACAAAATATCACATTGCCATTCTCTGAAGTATTTACAGGCTTACAGCAAGGCACGGCAGATGGTCAGGAAAACGCCGTTACAACTGCACGTACAGAACATTATTATGAAGTTCAGAAATACATCACGAATATCGATTGGCAATATACCATCAGTGCGTTCACGATTTCGGAGTCATACTTTCAATCTTTGCCGGAAGACTTGCAAGATGCACTTGTGAAAGCAGGTAAAGAGGCAACAGAGTATGAACAGGAAAAGTTTGATGAAATGAATGAAGACGATATTGATTACTTAGAAGAACAAGGCGTTGAGTTCCTCGGTCAGCCAGAAGATTTCGATGACTGGGTGCAAAAAGGAAGAGCGACTTGGGAAGATCATTATGATCTGATCGGAAATGGTGATGCCGAAGAAGGAAAAGAATTGATCAAAGAAGTACAGGAAAAAATCGAGTAAGGTTTGATAGGCAGATGACCAACAGGGTAAAAGGAATCGGCCTTGAATGGGATCGTCATAAAAAGGAACATGATAGGTCCGTGGAAGTGATATACAGCGGGAAGTGTGTGATGCTTCCGCTGTATATATTTCCTTTATGACATCTAAAAGGATAATCGGTCCTGATATAAGCACAACCTTGTTTTAGTGTCGTCCGGATGTGATGGATGACCGTATACATTTAAGCGATAATCTCATGTTTTTTGAGAAAGGGTGAATGAAATGAAAGCAATCAAATGGCTATTTGGACATTTGGAAGAAGTGATCAGTACAACACTGGTCATCATTGTGTTTATCGCACTAGGCGCATCCATTGTTGGCAGATGGATCGGTATTTCCACCAGTGGTATGCAGGAATTGTACAATTATGGGTTTATTGTTGCTATCTTATTCGGCATCAGTTTCGCTGCAAGAGAAAATGACCATATACGAGCGGATATCATCACAGGGAATGTGTCTGAAAGCCTTCGTGAAAAAATCTTGTTTGTAGCCGATATAATCTGGTTTTTATTTTCTTTGGCATTGGCATGGTACGGCTTTCAATATGTGCAAGAAATGGCGTCATTTGAAAAGGTGACACCCATTCTCCATATGCCGTTATCCGTCTTGCATGCCATGGTGCCGATAAGCGCGGCATTGACAGCAATCCGTATTGCACAAAACCATATTGAAAAATTCATGAAGCGAAAAGCAGGAAGGAGCACATAACATGGGAATATTATTCATTTCGTTTATCGTAGCGTTGCTCCTTGGTGTACCGATCTATGCCGCCATTGGATCTTCCGCGATGATTGCGCTGATGGTAGGTGGCGATCTCCCCGTATCGATCATTCCGCAAACTTTTTTCAGCGGAATCGATAATCATGTCCTGATTGCAGTTGCGATGTTCATCATTGCCGGGGCGATTATGGAAGCGTCTGGCATGACGGACGATATATTGGAAGTCGCTGATTCATTGATTGGCTATCTCCCCGGCGGTGTCGGTATATCGACGCTCTTGGCGAGTGCTTTGTTTGCAGCATTGACAGGGTCAGGATTGGCTGCGACAGTGGCAATCGGATCCATTACAGTCGGTGGTATGGTGCAGCGGCATTATCCGCGACCACTTGCCGGAGCGATTGCTGCAACCGGTGGCGCACTCGGTGTATTGATTCCGCCGAGTAATCCGCTTATCATCTATGGGGTCATATCAGGTGCCTCGATCAGTGGGCTGTTTATGGCAGGATTGATTCCAGGGATTTTGATCGCTCTCAGCCTTATGATTGTAATGTATGTCGTCGGTAAAAAGAATAAACTTGCTTCAGGTGATCAGAAGTTCTCCATTAAGCGGATTGGACGGGCTTTGTGGAGAGGTAAATGGGGCTTGATTGCACCGATCATCATCCTTGGTGGGATTTATACAGGTTATACAACGCCGACTGAGGCATCTGAAGTGGCTGTACTTTATGCGCTTTTGTATGGACTTGTGATCAAGCGGAATATCGGAATGAAGTTCCTTGTAAAAGCATTCCGTAATGGGGCCATCACGGCGGCTGTCATGTTATCGATGACAGGTGTCGCAAGTGGATTTGGGCGTCTTGTCACACTCTATCAGATCCCGCAAACCATCGGGGAATTTGTGACAGGCATTACAACCGATCCTCGAATGGTAATGTTATTATTGATTTTGGTATTGATGATAACGGGTATGTTTATGGAAACGCTCAGTCAAATCATTATTTTGACACCGATTTTCTTGCCGATTGTGACACAGATGGGTGTTGATCCGATTGTATTCGGTATTATCTTCGTCCTTTGTATCGAAATTGGATTTTTGACACCACCGATTGGCGGGAATCTGTTTGTCGCGGTCAAGTTGACGGATTCGAGCCTGCTTAAAATATCCAAGGCGGAAATTCCGTTTATCCTGACATTTCTTGCATGGGCGATCATTTTCGTATTTTTCCCGGAAATCATCATGTTCTTGCCGAATCTATTGAAGTAACAATATAAATAAGTCATCGATGATTGAATCTAAAGACATAGAAGGAGTTTTTTTAAAATGGCAAATCAACAACCGAACATTGTATACATCATGAGTGATGACCATGCCGCACAAGCCATCAGTGCGTATGGCAGCAAGATCAACACAACACCAAACATCGATCGGATTGCCGAAGAGGGTGCCCGGTTTGATAGGGTATACTGTACAAACTCGTTATGCGCACCGAGCCGGGCCACGATTTTAACCGGAAATTACAGTCATATAAACGGTGTACGTGGTCTGGACGATGATTTCGATGGCCGCCAGCAAACATTTCCTAAATTGCTGCAGAAAAATGGGTATCAAACAGCCATTGTCGGTAAATGGCATTTGGGTCATGGGGCGGAAAGCGATCCAACCGGATTTGACTATTGGAATATTTTGCCTGACCAAGGGGATTACTATGATCCTGAAATGATCCGTCATGGCGAGAGCTACCGGGCAGATGGGTATGTGTCTGATGTAATCACGGATGATGCGCTGGAGTGGCTGGACGGACGAGATACTGACAAGCCTTTCATGCTTATGCTGCATCATAAGGCACCACACCGGCCGTGGGATCCGCCGGAACGGTATAAAGATCTATATGACGATGTGACTTTCCCGGAACCGGAAAATTTCCAAGATCAATATGAAAATCGCGCCCACGCCGCAACCATTGCCAAGATGCGGATTGAGGATTTGCGTGAACGCGATGTGAAAGGTGTTCCACCGGAAGGCTTGTCGACCGAAGAGGTAAGAAGCTGGAAATATCAGCGTTATATCAGGGATTACTTACGTTGCGTAAAAACAATCGATGATAGTGTCGGCAATGTAATGGATTATCTAGAACAGCAAGGAATCGCGGATAACACCATTGTTGTGTATACATCCGATCAAGGCTTTTTCCTCGGTGAGCATGGTTGGTATGATAAACGTTTCATGTATGAGGAATCACTTCAGATGCCGTTTGTCATGAAATATCCAGGTCATATCGCACCGGGATCTGTTTATGATGACATGATCATCAACAATGATTTCGCACCGACATTCCTGGATTACGCTGGTGTCGAGCCTGAAGAAAGTATGCAAGGCGAAAGCTTCCGGCCCATCTGTGACGGCGAGCGCCCTGCAGAATGGCGTGACACCGTTTATTACCGTTATTGGGAACATTTGAAAGAACATAATGTCGTCGCCCATTATGGCATCCGTACAGATCATTATAAACTGATCTATTACTATGGGGATCCGTTGGATGTGAAAGGCGCCGTCCAGAAGAAAACAGAACCGGAATGGGAACTGTTTGATTTGGATAACGATCCGATGGAAATGAAAAACGTCTATGCAGATGCAGCCTACACCGAGGTGGTGGCAGAACTTAAAGAAAAACTCGCCTCGTTAAGGACGTATTATAAAGAGGAACAGTAAGGTCACGACAGGTAAAGAAAAAATACTATAATAATAATACCCGCACACGATCCTGGCATTTCCAAGTCATGCATGAAGCCGTATCAGCATATTTTGGAAGCTGAACGTGCCTATGATGAAAGCCCCCGGAAGTGAATGCGGGTATTTTTTATGAGAAGATGTATTCCGAGTCATCGCACATTGGTGAAAGGAATACACCTTTTTCATGTTTTATCCCTTTACAATCGTTCCTTTACCGCTTATACTAAAGTCAAAGCCAACTGGTTATAACCACTGAAAAAGAATACCGCTGATTGAAGCTGATGTTGCCAGTGATTGGAAGTCATTGGTTTTGAATACGTGTCTACATCATGCTTTTGGAGGTGCCCTGGATAGGAATTCGGAGAGGGTATCGTGCATGGACGGCATTCTTTTTCTATGTCTATAAGTGTTTTGTTGGCGATGAAGGTGGCGATTTTTTTGGATAAACACGGTAAATCTCCATTATATTTTCAGCTGTCGAGAGATTTAATGAAAAAAATTGATAATGGCCAGTTTCCGGGGAATACAAAACTCCCCTCAGAACGGGTGCTTTGCGATATGTACGAGCTGAGCAGGATTACGGTTCGTCAGGCTTTGGAAGAATTGGCACGAGAAGGCTACATATATAAGGCACATGGAAAAGGCTCGTTTGTCGCTCCAAAAACGTATAATCAGCCACTTGTGAAATTGTATAGTTTCACAGAGGAAATGAAGGCGTTAGGAAAAAAGCCGTCGACAGAAGTGATCCACTTCGGCAAATTGACAATCGATGAGCGTTTGGCAGAAAAAATGGGCCTCGATCCTGGCGACAATGTGTTCCAAGTAGTGCGCCTGCGTCTCGCGGACGGAGAAGCATTACTGTATGAAACATCCTATTTGCCATGTGACTTGTTCCCCGATTTAACGGGAGACGCTCTCCGCACGAAACCGATGTACGATATTTTCTATGATGACTACGGCTATCGTGTAACCCGAGCAACAGAGCGTTTTTCCGCCACTGTCGTACAAGAAGGAGAAGCAGAACAACTGCAGATTTCCGAACGACAACCAGCCATGCAAATCAAACGCTACGCCTATCACCGCGCCCAACTGCTGGAGTACACAGTAAGCATCGCGCGCGGCGATAAATTCGAGTACACTGTCGAACTGGAAAGCTAAAGATTTGGAAAGAACAAATTCGCGGAAACGTATGGGAATATGGCGGAGATCGCACGATTTTGGCTTGGGCTTGCGCGTTTTTTGGATAAAACCACGCGATTTTTCAGGGTGAAACTGCGTGATTATCATGTCGGGTTGTGCGATTTCGGAGTGTGGCTGGATGAAGTGCTCACATTCGTGCGCATGATTTGATTGGGCTCCGTTGATCTTGATCAGGGTTGGCGGTTCGATGTGGTCGGCGGGTTGGTAGGAGGCGCTTCTGTAACGACTTTTTCTGGGATGGTTTTAACTGGTTATGACATTATGACCACCACTGGTTTTTGTTAGGAATTGGTGTTTGGGAAGTGTTTGTGACGGGATGTTTTCCCGATTAAAATATAGGAGGTTTTGGATTTGTTTAATTTATCGAATGAGGAAATCAAAAAGTTTGATGCGGTGCATACGGTGGGTGAGATTCATCAGCAGCCGGAAGTGTGGAAGGAAATGAAGGCGATTTTGGCGGATAAGAAGGATACGGTCGAGTCGTTTTTGAAGGGGATTTATGAGAAGCATTCGAGGGTTCGTGTGATTATGTCTGGCGCGGGGACGTCGGCGTTCATTGGTGATGCGTTGGCGCCGGAACTTGCGAAGCAGCATAAGGGGAATGTGACGTTTGATGCGGTAGCGACGACGGATATTGTGTCGAATCCGGAGTCTTATTTTGTGCGTGATATGCCGACGATTTTGGTGTCGTTTGCGCGTTCGGGGAATAGTCCTGAGAGTGTGGCGACGGTTGCGCTTGGTGAGAAGCTTGTTGATGACTTTTACCAAGTGGTGATTACGTGTAATAAGGATGGTCAGCTGGCGGAAAATATCAAGGGTGATGAGCGGAGTATCACGATTTTGACGCCGGATCAGGCGCATGATCAGTCTCTGGCGATGACGAGCAGTTTTTCTTGTATGATGATTGCGGCGTATACGATTTTTGCGGAAGATGGTTTTGAATTTACCGCGTTGGATCAGGTTATTGCGAATGGTGAGGCGCTTGTCGCGAATGTTGGCGATCATGTGGATGAAGTGCTTGGCTTCGATTTTGACCGGATTGCGTATCTTGGTTCTGGTGGACTTGGCCAGTTGGCGCACGAGGCGGCGTTGAAAATGCTTGAGCTGACAGCGGGTAATGTTGTGGCGGTTGATGAAACATCACTTGGCTTCCGTCATGGTCCGAAATCGATTTTGAATCCGACATCGGCCGTGGTTATTTTCATGTCGGGAGATGCATATACGCGTAAATATGACATGGATATTCTAAGGGAGTTATCGGCTGCGGATTCTGGTATGAAGGTCATTGCGGTTATGGAAAATGCGGACTCTGAAGTTGAGAAGCTTGCTGACTGGACGGTAACGGTCGGTAATAAGGATGCTGCGCTTACGAGTGATTTCCACCGGGCGTTGTTATATGTTGTGTTTGCGCAAGTTCTTGCCGTGAAAAAATCAATTAGTCTTGGGATTACTCCGGACAATCCGAGTGCTGATGGTGCCATCAATCGTGTCGTGAAAGGCGTTACGATTTACGATTATGAAGGCTGATTGAAACCTTTTTAATATGTTGCACTCTATCCCAGTCCCTTTTTGAAAGGAGTTTTTCCAATGATTTTAACGGTAACCTTAAATCCATCGGTTGATATGAATTATCAGCTTGACAATTTTACCCTTGATACCGCCAATCGAGTCACGAATGTATCGAAAACGGCGGGCGGCAAGGGCCTGAACGTCGCGAATGTGTTGCGCCAGCTTGATCAAGACGCGGCTGCGACCGGCTTTCTTGGTGGCGAACTTGGCGATTTCATCAGTAAACGTATCAAAGAAAATGGTATCCGCGATGATTTTGTAGCAACGCAAGGCAACACGCGCAACTGCATTGCGATCATCCATAACGGCCAGCAAACAGAAATTTTGGAAAGCGGCCCTGAGATTTCGGAAACGGAAGCAGAACGTTTCCTCAGTGCTTTTCAGGAAAAAGTCGAAAATGTTAAGCTCGTGACGGTTTCGGGCAGCCTTCCAAAAGGACTGCCAGTG
This sequence comes from Virgibacillus sp., assembly GCA_035301285.1. Lineage (GTDB taxonomy): Bacteria > Bacillota > Bacilli > Bacillales > Amphibacillaceae > DATGUN01. The sequence goes on along the minus strand of DATGUN010000045.1, from coordinate 3,644 downwards.
ACCTTTTATCAATCGGTACTTAGCGTTTGTGAGAAGGCGGGCAAGCCGGTTCTCCTTGATACGAAGGGGTCGCTTTTGAAAACGACCTTGGAGGCGGGTGCTTCTAAACCATATATGATCAAGCCGAATGAAGATGAGTTGGCAGATGTATTCGGCGAAAAGGTTGCCGGCGTGGATGATATTAAACAAGCGCTTGATGAATCGTTTTTTGCTGGCATTCCATGGATTATCGTGTCGCTGGGTGCAGATGGAGCGGTAGTGAAGCATGCCGATCACTACTACCGTGTATATGCACCTAAGATAGAAGCGGTGAATCCAGTCGGATCAGGTGATTCGGTCGTGGCGGGCTTTGCAGCTGCAATGGAGCGCGGTCTAGAAGGAGAAGCGCTTATGAAATTTGCCCTGTCCATGGGTGTGTTGAACGCGATGGAAGCCAAAACAGGCAGCATCAATCCCGACAAAATCGACTGGTGCCTCGACGCCATGCATATAGAAACACTTTAGGGCAATAGGGGCGGTCCACTGTTCCTAGCCGCTGGGTCTCAAGAAAATCCAAGGGCATGGGGTACGAAACCCCACCCCCGGATCCCTTGTCCTGTATCTTGGCTATGATATGAACAAAGCAACCTGAACATACAATCTAAAACTTTTTCACAATAGTTTTCACGAACATGCACACCTAAGGAGGAATTACAATGAAATTTACACCTGGAAAACAGCGTGGACTTGAGTTGATTTCAAATAAAGATGGCATCATCCTAGCTACAGCAATGGATCAGCGCGGGTCGCTCGGGAAAATGATCGGTGGCATCAATGAATCAATATCGTATGGTGACGGACTCAGAGAGTTCAAAACGGGTATCAGTGATGTGCTCGGGAATCAATCGTCCTCGCTCCTGTTAGATCCGGAATATGGTTGGGAGGCAGCTGCCAAGTTGAATGATGATGTCGGCTTGATCATGGCATATGAAAAAACAGGCTATGACGCGACAGAGAAAGGACGCCTTCCGAATTTGGTCGACGATTATGCGGTACAGGACATCAAGCGTGCAGGCGCGAGTGCATTGAAATTACTCGTTTACTATGACCATGAAGAAGAGGAAACGTACAACACCATCAAAAATGCGTTCATTAAACGTGTCGGTGATGAGTGTAAACAGAACGATATGTTGTTCATTCTTGAGCCTGTTTCGTACAGTGCTGAAGGGCTGGATGCCAAAGGTGGCGCATATGCCAAGAAAAAACCAGCGAATGTCGCCTTTTTCATGGAAGAGTTCTCGAAACCGGAATACGGCGTGGACGTGCTGAAAGTGGAAGTCCCTGTCGCCATTTATCATATCGAAGGACAAAGTGTTGATGCTTCCAAATATGAGCCGGTTTTCACAGCCGACGAAGCAGCCGCATTCTACAAAGAATGCTCCGATAAAAGCGGCGTACCATTCATTTACTTAAGCGGCGGCGTAACCAATGATCAGTTTATCGATACGCTCCATTTTGCTAAAAAAGCCGGTGCCAAATTCAGCGGCAGCCTATGCGGGCGCGCTATATGGAAAGAAGGTGTCGAAACATTCGCCCGTGACGGCAATGACGCATTTTACAAATGGCTTGAAGAAAATGGCGTATCCAATCTGAAAAAAGTGCAAGAAGCGATTGTTGAGACGGCAACGCCTTGGAATAAATTAGATTAAGCATATAGCTAGGGTGGGGAGCGAATCAATCGCTTCCCACATTTTTAAAGGAGGGAAATGAGATGGACATAGAAATGCTCCACCCGGATACATCGATAACTGAAGTGGAACAGCTGGCGGATATCGTAAATCGTGTTTACAAGGAAGCGGAAAAAGGGATCTGGTTTGACGGGCAAGTGCGGACCGATACAGCTGAAATCAAATGGCTCGCTGAAAAAGAGGAGCTTGCCATAGCGCGCGTCAACGGTGAAATCGCAGGGTGTGTGCGGATCAGCCAAGTGGATACAGAAACCGGGGAATTCGGGATTCTCGCCGTGGACAAGTCTAGGCAGGGTGCTGGTGTCGGGCGGGCACTTGTTGAATTTGCTGAGGAAGCGTTTCGACAAGCCGAACTGTCCGTCATGCAAATCAAAGTGCTCACACCACAAGAGGGTACGGCATCATTTCCATCCAAAGCAAACCTTATCAAATGGTATACGAAACAGGGCTATCAAGAGACCGGCATCGAATTGATCGACAACGCCGTTTCGCAACTCTCCATCAAATTGGCGCTGCCATGCCAGTTTATCGTATACCGGAAAAAAATACGGTAGAGCGCCGGAAATTCCCGTTACTCTACCGTATTTCCTATTCCTCTTCCAATTCCAACAACCACTCGCTGAGAACTTCTGCTTCCTCGTCATCCACAATGATGCCCGGCGGCATATCCCCTGTGCCTTCTATTACGATGTCCATCAGTTCTTCTTTGTCATATTTATCATAGACTTCCGTTAAATCTGGTCCGACCGATCCTGAGAGATCATCTGCGTGGCAAGAGGCACAATTATTCATATAAACTTCCTCGCCATCATCCATCGTGACGTCTCCGGCAAGATCATCCGATTCGTCCTCATCTTCTTGTTCTAGATCATAGCTTTCATATTCGAATGTCGATTCATGATAGACAAAAAATTTAAAGAACTTCAATTGATCATCCTTCATATAAAATCGCCCACTGAAATATTGCGTCTCCTCGTTTTCGTCTTCTAGTGTAAAGGAGATTTCATGCTCTTCATCCATTGGAACAGGGACATAATTTTTAGCTGACTCATAATCCGCTTCATTATGGATGTCGTGGTAAGTCAAATTATCATAAAACGATCCGAATTCAATTTCCGTAACAATCAGATCGTCCGACATATCATCGAGGTTTTCTTTTATGAAGTCGACCACTTCCTGCTCATCATTGAAGTCATCATAAGAACTTACGAATTTGTCCATATCGATACGGTCCTTGATCGGCTCATCATCGTCAAACAGATTCACAAGTAAATCAGCGAAATCATACGACTGAAAAGCCATCTGTTCTTTTTCATCATCATCCAACATCGGGAAGTCCGCATTGATCATCTCTTCCAGTTCTTCCACATAATCATCAGTCAGTTCAGAGTCATCTTGCCTGAATGTAAAGTCAACCGCCGGATCCATAGAGACACTTTCGATAAAATACTCATCGTCATCTTCTTCATCCAGGGACATCACGATGTGGACATCTTCACCATCATCATTTTCACAAATTGCTGCATATGTAGGGTCACCCGTATCATTAATGGCACACGCATCCATGTCAATGTCCGCAAGGTTTTCATTTTTCGCCTGCTTGATGAAATCTTTTTGCTCATCTTCATCAAATGTCGCAAGCTCATCGACCATATCCTCATCCTCGTCAAAAGCCGCTTTCAGAAATGAGGTCATCGCATCTTTTTCCGTATGATTGTCCAGGTCTTCGCTCGTAAAAATATTGCATGCTGATAGAATCATTCCTATAAAAAGGATCATGGCCCATCCAATGATTCGTTTTGTCATTCTTTATCCTCCCATTGTGTTCGTCGTTGTATGTATTTTTCAGATGCATTTATACATTTAAGGAACCGACTATAATTTTCCAAAGTAAACCTATTATATCAGTCATTCATA
>DATGUN010000044.1:0-48327 GCA_035301285.1 Virgibacillus sp. | reverse complement strand
AAAAGTATACGGCACCGTCCATATTGCCTTTGGGAGCAATAAACCATTCGGCGGTGTAACCGATGCAGGTGTTCACATCGACTGTGTCATCAAAGATCCCGTGGTACATATCGATGGTAAGCAAATATTTTTTGATTGATTTCACGTATACATTTGAATCATCAAGGGCACCACGAATTATTTTTGTGGTGCCCTTGATGATTTTTAAATATAGACCGGTTCTCCGGTTTCAATCGATTGATGGATAGCGGCTACTACTTTTGTGTTTAACAAAGCTTCTTCTGACCCAGCAATCGGTTCTGTATTCAATCTGATATTATCGATAAAAGCATCCAACATATAGCTTGGAGCGGCTCTTAGCTTACCATTTATAGGTGTACCGATCGTAGGTACATGCTGGTATTTATTGCTTGCTTTATGGACCATCTGATCATGAGTGTCTACATATAAAGCGCCATTTTCTCCTATGATTTCATATTTGTAATCTACGGTTTGTGGCATTGACTCGGGCAATACCCAACTCGTTGTAAATGAAGCATTTGTATGATCGTCGAAAGTTACTACTGCTTGAATGGAGTCGAATGTATTAATTCCCTTTGCCACAAGGACCCTTTTGGTTCCGACACCAAAAACTTTAATCGGCTTTTTGTCGCTCAGCCAGCAAGCCATATCTACGGTGTGAGGCAATAAAAACCAACCCGGGGAAGAGTCTTTGGACCATTTTAGCATTTTGGTCGGTACTGCAATTGTGTCATTTAACCGTGAGTTCATTGTGATGATATCACCTAAGTCTCCATTGTTGATGGCGTTTTTGGCTTCAACAAAAGGTGAAGTCCACCGGTTTTCAAAGGCAACTAAACATTTTACCTTGGACGTTTTGATTGCTTGATGCATCTCCAAGGCGTCATTGATATTTGTTGTAAAAGGTTTTTCTACCATGATATGAATACCTTTCTCTGCCGCCTTGATGACAGGGGATTTATGCAAATAATCCGGGGTTGTAACGATAATGCCGTCCAGTTTTGTTTCAGATATCATTTTTTCAAAATCTATGTATCCTTTAATCCCATAATTCTCTTTGTTTTCATTAAGGTTAGTTTGATTTAAATCACATATTGCAGCGACTTCCGCATAAGGGTTTTGTGCAATTGTATCCGCGAACATTCTACCTCTTAATCCCATACCTATGATTCCAAATTTAATCATTTCAGACTCTCCCAACATAACGTAATTTTTATATTTGATAGATAGTTTCAACCTTATGTGTGTTATCGAGATGATTATGTCTTTTTCAAACGATTTATTTCCTGTTCCGATACATCATTTTTGAATGTTTCCGAAGCTAGATAAATAGAGACGATGGATATTACACCGACGACAACAAGGAATAGTGATACTAACCATGGATCACCTTTACCTGCTGAAAGCAAAGCAGTCGCAATCAAAGGTGTCAATCCGCCTGCGATGGATGATAACTGATAAGCCAAGGATATCCCACTGTATCGTACTTGTGTTCCGAACAATTCTGTGAAAAAAACCGATTGAACCGAGAACATTAGGGTCGGTCCCAATACAAAGCTTAAAATCAACGCTAAATATATAAGCCCTGTGACCTGTGTATTCAATAACCAAAAGAAAGGAAAAGCAAACAACACAACAAAAATTGCACCGGACATATACACGGGTTTTCGTCCGATCCGATCGGATAATGCACCAAAAAAAGGAATACAAACTATGTTAACGGCCGAGGCAATGAAAATACCTGTCGTCATCATCCCTTCCGATAATCCCAACTGTGTTGTAACATATGCGATTGCGAAAGCATTGAATATATTCGACGACATTCCTTCGCCAAATCGGGCGCCAAGGGTAATTAAGATACTTTTCCAATAATGTCGAAAAAGCGTAATGATAGGGAGTTCCTTTTTCGAATCTTTTTTGTCACCATCTTCTTTCATCTCCTTAAAGGCAGGTGTTTCATCCATATTACGCCTGATAATGATTCCTATGATGAACAGGACGCCACTCAAAAGAAAAGGAATACGCCAGCCCCAAGCCATGAATTGTCCGTCAGGTAGTAATAGAAATAATGAAATGACACCTGTACCAACTAGTAACCCTGCAGAGTTGGATGCTTGAGGAATACTTCCCCAAAAACCCCTTTTATTTCTAGGAGCATGTTCAATAGTCATCAGTGAAGCACCGCCATATTCTCCGCCTATTCCAAAACCTTGAATGATCCTTAATAGAATAAGAAGGATTGGAGCCGTGATGCCTATTGATTCGTATGTAGGGATAATCCCTATTAAAAATGTGGCTCCTCCCATGATATACATTGTTATTATCAACAAACGTTTACGTCCGATTCTATCTCCAAAGTGGCCAAAAATTGCTCCACCTAATGGTCTCGTTAAAAAACCAACCGCAAATGTTGCAAAAGACAAAAGTAATCCAACAGTGTGATGATCTGATGGGAAAAATAGTTTATCAAAGACCAATGCTGCCATTGTGCCATATAAGGTAAAGTCATACCATTCCATAAGTGATCCGATAAAGCTTGCAGAAGCTATCTTTGCCATTTCTTTATTGTTTTTTTGTGCGCCCATATTGTACTTCCTCCTGGCAGGAAATTTTAACGTTATTTTTTACAACAACTACTTGTTAAAATTTTTAAAAAATTTAACTTAAATAAGACACATAAATCATATTCCTTCCAAGGTTTACTTTAGAATGTATCGTTATTGAAGCGGTTACAAAAACACAATAACTTATTCATATACTTTTGTCAATATTTGAACAAAGTTTTTGCGTAATATTGACAAATATACCCGTTTGGATCATCAATTAATAATGTTGCAAATATCCTATACTCTATTAATATAAGGTCATGTTACAATAATCATACAATCAATTATTATAGGAGTCATTTCTATGATCAAAACAATAAAAAACACCAAAACTAAAATCCTTATGGCGCTTATCAAACATGGATCACTAACCCGGACAGAATTGGTTGATATGACGGGTTTGAGTAGAGCAACGATTTCAACGACAAGTACTGATTTGATTAGAATGAATCTCATAAAAGAGGCCGAACATCAACCTTCAACAGGTGGAAGGCCAGCCATTATATTGCAATTTGCAGAAAAGACACATCTAATTTTGGGAATTGAATTTCGACGAACTGAAAAACCGATGTGGGTCATCAGTGCATTCGATTTAACCTTTAATGTGATTGTGTCTGAACAGTTACCAGCTGATGTCGGTTCTCCGACGTTGGCGGTAAAAAATTTGGCTAGTCATATAAAACATTTTACTGCCAATTTGGACATAACGCTGCTTCCAGTTATAGGGATCGGTTTGCCGGGTCTTATCAACAGTCAAAATGGGATGGTACTAAGTGTACCCGAGTTGAATTGGTATAAATTTAATATAGTGCATCAGCTACAGGAAGATTTAAAATATCGTTTTTCCATTCTCAATCATTTTAAAGCCAATACACTGTATGAGTATAAGTATGGTGGCGGTCGCTATTTTAACAATCTTATCTACATAGGAATCAATCATGGTATAGGTGGTGGAATCTTTAGGAAAAAGAAGGCTTATGGGAGTCTAGAAGATACCGCTGAAATTGGACATATGACGATAGAGCCAGAGGGACCTGAATGTTCATGTGGTAATTTTGGATGTCTTGAAATTGTAGCAGCAGCACCGGCAATTGAAAAGGAATTATATCGATTGGCAGAGGTGGATTACGGATATCCATCCGCTAGGGAAATTTGTATTGCAGCAGACCAAGATGATGAACTGGCTCTAAAGTCAATTAAAAAAGCTGCACGTTATTTTGGTATCGCTATGGCAAACCTAATTAATATATATAGCCCCGAATGTTTTATATTGGATGGCTTTGTTATACAGAACAGTCGAAAATATGTTGAAATAGCAGAAAATGAGATGCGCAGACGTTCATTGGCAACACTATCGAAAGATGTTGAAGTTCATATTGCCAGTCATTCAGAATATCGGGGAGCGTTGGGGGCTGCATATGAAGCGTTGGAGAAAAATATATCTATCGATCTATTTTAAAAAGATAAAGGTAGGTCAAGAGAGATCTGATATTAAAAATTTAGAATTTATCAAAGTGCTTTCGTTTTCAGGGTACAGGACATTTGAGTGGATGTACCCTTTTTCCTGTGTAAAAAATTTGTCCATATACGACATGGATTAAACGTATTGTAGTATTAATAGGTCTTTCTGATTATTTTTAACGTTTTAGACAATTTTTGACAAATATTGACTATGAAACATGATATGTTATAAAAAACGAGCTTTTCATATTCATTTAATAGGAAGGTGTTGATTATATGAGAGTCTATGAATGATCGTTGTACAAGCAGCCGATCTATACTCAGTTTTGTAAGCAGTTACATTAAGAGTAAACCCGTCCATGACAAGGGTTGACAAGCTGAACGAAAAGCACCATAAATTTTGGGAGATGGAAAAGGTAGAACAGTTTGCAAAGGGATGATATGGAATTTTTACGGGAATGCTATTCATTATAAAATAGAGGTGAAGGTAATCATGAAGAAAAAAATTCTGTCACTTATGGTTCTTTGTATATTTTCAATCTCTTTTACATTTGGAAGTCATGTGTTTGCATCCTCCGATGATCAATGCTTACAAAATAATGAATCGGAATTGAGTGCTCATCGCGGGGCACATGTAGTTGCTCCGGAAAATTCGAGCGAGGCCATCAAATGGGCTGGATTATTAGGTTATGGATTTGTTGAAATTGATATTCAGACAACAAAAGATGGTCATTATGTATTGATGCATGATTCAAATATCGATCGTACCACAACCGGTTCAGGTGAAATAAAAGATCTGACATTAGAAGAGATCCAAAGTTATTCCATGGTAACGGATGACGGGACGGTAACGGAGTATAAAGTACCGACATTGACCGAAGCATTAGAAGCTGCACATGAATATGGTGTCGGTGTCAACTTTGATGGCTCGAAAGGCGATTGGGATGATGAAGAATTTGTTGATGACGTTATGGATGAAGCCAAGGATGCTGATGTGCTGGATTGTGCATTCTTTGTGTTGAGCGACGAGGCTATTCGTGATCAATTTAATGAATGGTATCCAGAGGCAACTGTCACGTTTCTCGGTAATGCTTCTGAAAATGTGGAAGAAGATATAGAAGAATTGGAGAAATATGATCATAAGATTTATACAACGTCTATCAATAATATTGATGAAGCGTCCGCTGAAAAAATTGACGAGGCTGACTTGAAACTACATGTCTATCAGGTGAACTCGGCCGATTTATATACTGAAGCCGTAAATCTGGAACCACGGATAATGGAAACGGATGTCGTTGTACCTGGTGGGGCGGATGAGTTGGAAACCAGTGTGAGTAAATTACAAGAAGATGGTGTAATCGAAGATCAGGAAGCAGCACATGCTCTTGGACTTCATTTAGCTTCTGTTAACCATTTTGAAAAACAGGAAGAAGGAAACAAAGTCGTGAAGCATATGAATGGGTTTAAAGATTTAATCATGCATCAAAAAAGTGAGGAATTCATTTCCGAACCGGTATATGACATGTTGGATGTTAATGCAAATAAGGTTATCAATGAATGGAAATGACTAACGCCTCTATTGCCATAAAGGGAAACCATGAATCTGACTGTGCTGAAGTGAAACGAACGAATGAATGTACGGTCTGAATGGAAGTAGATAAATAGGATAAGCAAGTATGAACCCGATGTGTGGGTTGTGTATACTTGCTTATCCGCTGAATGAAGATTTAAGCCTGACCATTATGCAAGATGTACTTGAACACCAGCATTTATCCATTTTTTTAAGTCCGTTTCTTCAATCTCCCGTCCAATCACAAGATCGTCTATTTTATTTAAACCGGCAACAGTATGAAGGGAAACACGGTCAAGTTTTGTATGGTCTGCCACGATAATGATCTGTTTTGCGGCGAGAATCATCTTCTTTTTTGCCGATACAAGGTATTCATCAAAATGAGTCAGTCCCCTTTCGTGATGGAGGGCGGGGGTTCCAATAAATGACTTTTGTATGTTCATTGAACTCAACGTCTCGTCGGTGATCAGCCCATTCAGCATGTAACTTTCTGGAAAAAGAATACCACCCGTCACAATCACTTTGATGGAATCGGAAAAACGCAACGTTGCCGCAATGTTGATATCATTCGTGATGACGGTTAAATTTTTCTTATCTGCAATGGCTTTTGCGATGTGCAATGTTGTTGTGCCTGAATCAAGAATGATATTGTCACCATCTTCTATCAGTTGTGCAGCTTTCATTCCGATTTTTCGTTTTTCTTCATATTGCATAGACTCTCTTTCTCGAAAAGGGAGTTCGAAATGAACTTCTTTTTCAAGAATGGCTCCACCATGCGTTCGTGTTATCAAGCTTTTTTTATGCAATTTAATAAGATCGCGTCGAATGGTTGCCTCATGAACATTAAAGAGTGAAGCAAGATCTGATACAGTAGAAGCACGGTTTTGTTTCAGGAATTCCAATAGTTTTTCTTGTCTTTCCAATGGAAGCATTGACATCAGCTCTCAATTTACTTTTTTAAGTTTGTTATAATGTTACCTACTACCTTTCTGTTCAATTATCTAGAACTTTAACAAGGTCATTCCTCAGTTTTAATGGCACTTTCGTACCGACTTCTTTTTGGCCATTTTCAAAATGGAAGTAATCAAAAAACTTAAATGATTGTTGTCCAATCTGTACTAAATATTCCATATGAGAACCTAAGAATGTAGATTGGACGATTTCCGCTGTGAAGTCTCCTTCATCGGAAATGGACCAAAACTCCGGTTTCATGGCGCAATTCACAATGTCATCTTTTTGAAATGGACGCTTTGGATCATTTTGTACATGAAAAGTTGTTTCCCCGAGTTGTAATGTTAAGGAATCGTCACTTATGTCGGTGACCGAAGCCTTCAAAATATCCGAATCACCGATAAAGTTTGCCACAAAGTCATTGACAGGATTTAAATAGATATCTTGTGGTGTTCCTCTTTGTTGGACTTTCCCTTCATTTAATATAATGATCTGATCGGAAATAGCCATGGCTTCTTCCTGATCATGGGTCACATATATACTTGTTATACCAAGCCTTTGTTGTAAATTTCGGATCTCTGTACGCATATGTTGACGAAGCTTACTATCTAAGTTGGAAAGGGGTTCGTCAAATAACAATATTTTCGGTTCAATGATGATCGCTCTTGCAATGGCAACACGTTGTTGCTGTCCACCTGAAATCTGGGAGGGGCTACGATCTTTCAAGTCTTTTAGTTCCATGAGCGATAGAACGTCGTCAGTCCTTTTCTTGATTTCCGCTTTATCCACTTTTTTGATTTTAAGACCGTACGATACGTTTTCATAAACGCTCAAGTGCGGGAATAAAGCGTAATTTTGAAAAACCATACCTATGTCGCGTTTATTGGGAGGTTGATTTGTAATATTGTTGCCATCGATTATCACATTGCCGCTTGTCGGAAACTCAAACCCTGCCAACATACGTAATGTCGTTGTTTTTCCACATCCAGAAGGACCTAATAATGTTGTTAATTCGCCTTCTTTAAAATCGAGGGATATATGATCGACAGCGGTAAAGACATCATGCTTCTTATTCCGTGAGGGGAATACTTTCACGACGTCTTCAACCTTCAGCTTCACATGTTTGGATTCTGTATGCTTGGAATTCATTTACATCGACCTCTCATTCTGTTTTAACAATAAATTCAAGATAGAGAATGCGAAAAGAATAATGATAAATAAAATGACACAATAGGCTGCCGCTACACCAAGTTTGCCAAAGTCAACAGCCGATAAAATGGACACGGTCATCAGATTCCAGCTTGCCGAAACTAAAAATATGACGGCACTGATTGAGGTCAATGCTCGGGTAAAAGCATATATGGCACTGGAAAAAAGTGCTGACCTCAATAAAGGAAACGTGACCTTCCAAAATGTAGTGAACCCATTTGCATTCAGGGATTTTGATGCTTCCTCCAGTGATGTGTCAATCTGCATTAAAGCATTCGTGCCGGCTTCAATACCTAATGACATATACCGGAATGTCAGCACCAATACCAGAATGGCTGCAGTTCCTGTGATCGCAAGTGGTGGACTGTTGAATGACAAAAGATACCCAATCCCAACAACGGTTCCGGGAACGGCAAATAGTAAAATTGAACTTATTTCTATAAGTTTCTTCCCGGGAAATGTTATCCGCACTGTTAAAAACGAAATGATCATGCCGAGAATAACCATTAAAGGCGTAGCGATGACAGCAATGAGAACTGTATCTTTAATGGTATCCAGTCCGGTGTCAAAAACGTATTGAAAATGCTTAAAGGATAACGCGTAATTAACGCCCCATATTTCGACAAAGGCCCCGACAATAATGGTTCCATAAAACAAGACGATGGTTCCGGTTATCAATAGACACATGACGAACAATGGCAAAACGACTTTTTTCTCTTTGATGATGGTCGACCCTTGAGAACCTTTTCCGGTTACAGTCGTATATGATTTTTTATTGACCCAATATCTTTGTACCAAATAGGCAGTCAACACAGGCAGTAACATGGAAACGGCTAGCAGTGCCCCCGTTTGTAAATCATTTCTTCCAGTAATCGTCATATAGGCCTCAGTTGCTAAAACCGAGAAATCGCCTCCGATAATCATCGGATTGCCGAAGTCTTCGAGCGACTTGATGAATGTCAACAGCAATGAGCTGAAAACAGCGGGCATCGCCAATGGTAAAGTGACCGTATAAAAGACCTTCCACCTTGAAGCCCCCAGATTGAAAGCTGAATCCTCCAATGAAGCGTCCATTGTTTCAAGTACACCTTTCAGATTGAGGTAGGCGATTGGAGAAAAGGACATCGCTTGAATGATCAATAAGCTTTTAAAACCAAAAACATCTGTACTCTGCAATCCAAACACTTCTCTGGAAATCAATCCTGAACTCCCGAAAAGAAGAATCATGGCAAGTGCCAGTACAAAAGGGGGAGAGACAACAGGAAATACCGCAATGAGATTGAAAAATCGCTTACCGAACATGTTCGTTCTCGTTACAGAATAGGCAAAAATAAATCCGATCAAAGTACTGATGACAGCCGCTGAAATCCCCAACTTGAAACTGTTCAGTATCGTTTTGAATATACGGGGTTTGTTAAGGATTTTATGTATGGCTTGAAAATCCAATCCACTTTCACCAACGAAAATTGTTCTGAAAATACTGTACATCGGATAGACAGAAAACAAAAAAAGTGATAATAACACTAAAAGGATCAATCCAAATAAATACGGATTCTCCTTGATGGTTTTTAATTTACTTTTTAAAGGTTTTTTTGTGGTGGTTGAATGAGACAATGATGATCCCCCCAGTCTGAATATCATGATACGTTTTTAGATTTCAAGGCATACATTGCAGGAAAGTCTATTTGGAAAAAGGCTTCACTTATTTTAAATATAGGTGAAGCCCCAAGCCTGCATAATCAGTTAGTCGTCACTTGCTTCATCTTCTGATTCAATTTCGCTTTCGAATCGATCGACAATTTCATCACGGTGCTCACTGGCCCAAACGTTATCCGTATCGGCCACATTCAATTCACTCAAATCTGGTGCGCCTTCCGGTATTTTTGCATCAGGAATGACAGGGAGATGGTAGAATCCAGTATCTGCGTAAACATTTTGACCTTCTTCACTGTTTATCCATTTCATGAACTCTTTGGCATTTTCCTTTTCTTTATCTGGTCCACCTTTTATTTTTGCGGCTCCCTCGATGGCCACTGACACGCCGTCATCAGGGTAGGTAATCTTAAGCGGATAGCCTTCTTCTTTAAGCGGCAGCAAATCTTGGGCGAAAGCCAGCCCTGTACCAACTTCCCCTATACCGATAAATTGTGCGTTGGCAGAACCTCCCTTTGTCCACTGCTTGACGTTTTTATCGAAGTCCTTTAAATAATCGAAAGCTTCATCTTCTCCCATTGTTTGAACAAGCGTCGAAACAAACTGATAGCCTGTTCCAGAAGCACCTGGGTGCGCTAACATAATATTGTTTTCAAATTCTGGCTCCAACAGATCTTCCCAGCTTGTCGGTGCTTCAACATCATTTTCTTCTAGCCATTCCTCGTTGGAGACAAAGGCGATGGGACCTTGATAGATAGGCAGCCAATTGGCATCTTCTGCTTTCGCGTTATCATCTATTTCATCAAGGTTTTCTAGATTATCAGGGTCATATTCTTCCAGATAACCATCTTCATCTGCTTCGATGAAACTATCAGACGGCCCGGCAAACCATATGCTTGCATCACTTTTGCCATCCTCAGCTTGAAGTTTCGATAGGATTTCGCCTGTACTTAGACGGGTGTAATTCACTTTGATTCCGGTATCTTCTTCAAACTTTTTGAGATAGGCTTCAGCATTTTCTTCGGGCATCGGGGTATATAGTGTCAATTTATCGTACGATCCATCACCGCCGGATGAGTCATTCCCCCCACAAGCGACTAAAAATAACACGCAAATCATTGGAATCAACATCATAATTTTTTTCAACTTAAATTCCTCCTTATGTTAACCATATAAATAAAGAAAGATTTCAATCTGTGTGTGTTCCCGTTCTATAGAACCTAGGTCATGCAGATGTTCCGAATGTCATCGTGTCTGGGTCGGTTTGATCGTTAACATGGACAAACGATTTAAACGAATCAATCCCATTCAAAGGACAAAAAAGTCTTTTGCCATCTCTTGTTTTTAATCGTGTCATCCATCGCTTTCTCCAAATCATCTGCATTTTTGATGATGTCATTTTCTTCTGGAATTAGCTTCTCCAAAGATTGTTGAAATGCTTTGTTTTGAAAAGCTTCCATCAGTGTTTTAAATTCTTTTTCCGTACTTCTGGAACTGCCATAAACCTGCAAGCCCTTCTCGAGAATGTCTCTTGTATTCAGAGGGACATATTCTTCAGATACACCCATCAGCATGATTTTACCTTGGGGTTCAATTAAGTCAATGGCTTGATTGATCGCATTTTTGCTGAATGTTCCACCAGTACATTCAAATACGGCTATAATATCTTCCTCCTTTTGGAAATCAAAGTTTTGTACAAAATAGGTTGTTGCAAAATCAAAATGAGCCAATCTCTCAACGGTTGTTCCAAATACGATCAGGTTATCCTTCTGTACTCCGTATATGTGATGTAATGTCGCGGCAGTCAAATAGCCAACGGGTCCATCGCCAAATACAGCTATTTTACCTTGATCAAGGAAATCGCTTACATTACGTGCAGCATGAAGTGATACGGAAGTGAGCTCAGCCAGAACGGCTATTTCATCAGGAATATTGGTTGGAACGGAAACGACATTTTCCTCAGGAAGGACCATATATTGTTGGCCGATTCCATCGTAACCACTTCCCAAAAAAAAGCTGTCTGATAAATAATTATCCATGATATACCGCTTTTCATTAGGTTGGCGATGATTAGCAGTTACATTTTGCTCCAGACGTCTTGCAGGAATATTGGGGACAATAACGACGCGTTCCCCCTCATCAAACGATGAATGGTCTGGCGTTACCACTAAACCAATTCCTTCGTGAAACAAAGCCATCGGAAGTTTCTTATTCAAAGCCTCTTTTCTACGTTGTCCAGTGTAATAGCGAACATCGGCATGGCATATACTCGCCATAACTGGCCGTACAACAACTTGATTGCTGTTCACTGTATGTTGAAGCGGCACTTCCTTGAATTTTCCAGGAGAGGTCAATCGATAAGATTTGGATCTTACAATATTCTCATTTTGCATAACTCCACTCCTTGTGGGTGCTTATAAATGTTCATATATGTTTATTTCAGGGATTTCCGAAAGTCAAGTGGATAAAGGGGTATAATGTAATCTGTTGAAAGTGTGCTTGATTGTATTTCGTGTGAGTCAAAAGCCATCCCTGTATCACAAAACCAAGAGTCCTACGTGAGACAAAGCTATTGATCTTAAAACTGAATTGAATCTGATACACCGGTTACCATGAAGGAACTATTTCAGAAGAAACGATTTGATATTATTTTGAAATCGCATATACCACTCCTTGAAAATGTTCATTTATGTTCATTTGTGTTTATTTTAAGATTAATCATTTTATTTGTCAATACTAAAAAGTATGTCTTTTTCGAGAAATATTGAATTGATCGTTTAAGAGGGTCTGTCTTGATTGGGTTTTTAATAAGGTCATGAAGGGCTTTTCATATTGTTTATGAATTTCAAATCGCGTCTTGTATGAACTCTTAAAATATATCGACTGAAAAAATAATGTTAAGCATTCAAGAATAAGCCATTTCATATACTTCTAGTAATCAATTTTGAGTGGACTAACAAGGAAGAGCGTGAGAGTTCATTGCAGAATCAATAACGAATTTGTATCTTAGTGGAATCCGATCGTTATTTAATTACAAATTGTAATTGTACCTAATTAGTAGGTGAATCCGGTCATTATTTAATTATAAGTTGGAATTGTACCTAATTAATAGCGTATTCCGGTCGTTATTTAATTACAAATTGGAATTGTACCTAATTAGTAGGTGAATCCGGTCATTATTTAAGCACAAGTTGTATTTGTACCTAATTAGTAGCGTATTCCGATCGTTATTTAATTACAAGTTGTATTTGTACCTAATTAGGATTATATCCATATAATTGTGTAAAAAGAAAAGGGCCTCATCATTCCTCTACAATGTTTTCACCACAAAAAATTGTAATGGAGGAATGAATGATGACCCAAGTTAATTTTACACTAAATCTCGATAAATTTAAAGAGGATGTCATGCCATCCAGTTTAAATGATGTTCTTAAGTCAACTATCGTTGAAGCTTATGGCATGATGGATGGAAAAAAGCGTTATATATTAATCAAAAAAACCGGGCTGAATTCAGTACTTGGTTTTTTGATTTCGGTGACCTTATCGAAATGTTTATCCGAGAAAAAAGTACAGATCGCTTAAGCTAAGAAGTTTAAATTATTTAGTCCATACCACACAGGACGAAAGAATGATTTTCAAGTTGAATCTATCAATGCGGAGATGCTATGAATATTTGTTCACTGTCATGCTGCCTCTAACTTGTAAGCGATAGCAATATGCTTTATAACGATATATGTCAACTTTTCCACTGTTTGACAATCCATTGGTATTTGTTTATATAATGTTAATCAATGTGCCAATTTCAAATTTATATTAGAAAGGGAGAAAAATAAACATGCCAGAGGATTTTCAAGACAATAATAAAGAAAAGTCACATGATTCACCGCGACCGCGTTCCGGAAGTACAGATATGGAGCGTAGGAAGTTTTTGAAGACTACAACTCAGGTGGTCGGTGCTGCGTTGGTTGCGACGGCTGCAAGTTCACTGAATGCCATTCCGGTATCGGCACTTAGCTCTTCGGTAAAAAATGCCAAAAATAAACCATATCTTTTATTTCCGGTGATCAGTGATGTCCATACGATGGCTGATGATGACCGTACGCGGGATAAGTTCATAGAGACACTCAATCAATTGAACCAATTGTTCCCGGAACAGGATGCTTTCGTGACGGTCGGGGATCTGACGGATACCGGATATGAGGAGGAATATGACCGATTCATGGAAGTATATGATAAATACATACAGCCTGATGCGGTTTCGATGTTTGCAATCGGTAATCATGACTACTGGAATGACTTACCTGTCAAAGAGGCGCAAAATCGTTATCTTAAAAAGACAGGTATGGATTCAATGTATTACCGAAAAGTAATCAAAGGCTATCACTTTATCATTCTAGCAACAGAAGATGGTCTGACAGAGGGGACATTCAGCAAGAAACAGATAAAATGGCTTGATGAGCAACTGCAGATTGCATATGACGATGATCCTGAAAAACCGATTTTTGTTTTTCACCATCAGCCCATAAAAGATACCATATATGGAAGTGAGTGGGGTTTCAATGAAAACAGAGATCTTTTCTATGATACATTGAGCAAGTATCCGCGGGCGATTTCATTTTCCGGACATACGCACTATCCGCTTGATGATCCGCGTATCATATATCAGAAGGATTTTACAGCGATTGGAACGTCTACGGGCAATGATCTATGGCTTGAAGATGGTCGGATTCAAGGTGATCATCCCGCAAATGGGGATTACCTGAACCAGGCTTTGATCGTTCAAGTGAGTGAACATGATGTACTCATCTACCGTCGTGATATACATAATAATGATTGGACAGGTGATCCATTCCATCTGAGGTTCCCACCTGAAGGCACCCCTTATGAACCATTTGAATATACGGATGATCGGGATAAGGTTCCACCGTACTTTACAGAGAATGCCATGGCATCGGTTGATAAAGGCAAGACGACGAATGCCAGCCTGACTCTTATGTTGACTCAGGCACAGGACAATCTGCTGGTCCATGATTACCGTATCATTGCCACTAACGAGAAAGGTGATGAAAAAGAATATCTTGCCTTCTCTGAATTTTACAGGGATCCGGTACCTGATCCGGTAGCCATTACGGTAGGTGACTTGGAGCCAGATACGACATATGAATTTGATATTTACGCATTGGATGCGTTTGGGAATGAAAGTAAGAATTCTGTTTCAACGATGGGGAAAACATCCAATGAAAAACCTGAAGTCACTTTATCTGAGAATTCTCTATCAGACACGAAAACGAAAGTGGATGTTGAAGTCAAAAACATTCGTCCGCCGCAAAGTGATTGGGTAGGCGTTTATGAAGAGAATGTAGAGCCTGGAGAGGCAAACCCAGCCATTTGGTGGATGTACACACCTGACGATAATGAAGGAGCGTTTAAATTCACTTATGACCCAGCGGATAATGTCAAGCCTGATCGCTATAAGGCAAACCAAACGTATAAAATGGTCTACTTCTATGGAAGCGGCTATGACGATGTTGCATCGACCACATTTGATGTTGGGGATGCCAAGTAGAAACCTTACCTCGTTACAGTAGAGGCACTAAACACATTGAGAGAGGAGGGGATAACGTTGCCAAATATCGGAATACCCAGCTTGATTTTAATCCTGGTTGTTGCCTTGATGATATTCGGCCCTTCAAAATTGCCTGAACTCGCACGAGCCGCTGGTACATCGCTAAAAGCATTTAAAAGTTCGGTTCGGGATATCGATGGCGATGAAAAAGAGGGGAGAGAGGGGTAGTTTGATCGTACCCCATATGCGGTCTTGTGGGCTATTCACGTTTGATTGTGTGCCTATGAAAATCGCATGATCGTCAATTTTTCATCAACGGGCGATATAAGTCTTGGAACATGTTCATAGGTGGTATTGACTTTTCTGTCGCATTCGGGATTTTGATACACCTATTGTCAGTCTTATGACAAATCGACCTCCCCTGAGTTCGCGCTCTGACGGGAGGTCGATTTATTCTAACGGAACCGCCCTTTTGAGGAGGCGCAATCTATTATGTCTTATTGCGAAACTTCTTACTCCGCCATACTACACAGTATCGTTTGGCAAACATGAAATATATGGTGTGATTTTAGACGTACCGTTTATTTAATGGAAGCAATATTTTTCGGTTCGATTTTTGGTCCGGCATGTATTGAATCTAGCAGTTCATTGTGTTATGAATTGTCGAATTTGATCTTAAAGATGATTATAACCCTTTCTTGAATAAAATAGTGGTGATATATTCTTTGGAGTATGGAATGCCACGACTGTAAATCCCGTATTGACGTGGATATGGACCAAGCTTGGCATCATAACATGTGACCATTTCTTCGTCGGTCATCTGCACCATTGATTGGCTCCAGGGTGGGGTTGTTTCCCCAGGATCAGCTGTATTTTTTGGGATGCGAATACCGAAGCGTTTGAGTGTTTCAGTTTCAACCGTATTTGTCAGTTGTATTCCAAGGCGCAGGGATTTATAAAAATTCTGATTCACATTTTTAGATATTAATTGTTTTGCTTCAGCCATTCTGTTGAACTGATGTAACTCAAGAAATTGCTTTTCCAATTGCTGACGTTCCTCCAACATATCTTTTTCAAAACTCTCGATAATACCTGTAACATAATGCAAAAAGAGCCCAGGGTGTTCACTCGTAAAATATAACAGTCGTTTAAACGTTCGCGTTGCGTATTTAGTTGCTTCTTGAGGAGCATAATCTGAACTCAGATATTCTGAAGCCGATTCATGTGTCATATACCGATGTTGGGTAAATTCAGGTGGAACGGCTAATGCATCTGTTGCAATGGGGACCGGCACATAGGGTGTCGTCACAGCTTGTGTAACTGCTACCCAAAGTGTTTGTAACGCATCAGGAACATGATGACGTATATGAGCCACTTGCCCGTAACCAGCGTGATCATTTGACCAGCGCGGATCCCGTACAAGTGCAAGCATATCTTCCAGGCTCACGGGAACCATTGATCGAAGTTCTTTCTCACGCTCTGGTGGTACGCGCCATGTTATGAAGGGATTCTCTTTTTCACTGACACCTTCACCTGGAAACGGTGTTCCATATACGTTTTGAAGGTTTAAATAGTTAGGGTTATCATGTTCGGGATCCCACCAACCTTGTTTTTGTGCAAAAGAGACGATATTATCCGAACCCTTGTAATTATCACTGTCTTGAAAATGGACAGGAAAGTTATGGATATATCCAGGATACGAAACACGTACCTCATCAGGTCCTAAACGTTCAGCGGCCCATAAACCTTGACCACCGGCATATTCAATCATGACCCATCCCTCATTCTTATCTGCGAAAAGATGTGAATTACCACCATAGGTCGTATAGCCGTATTTATTGATAAGGTCTCCGATGATGTCGACCGCTTCACGAGCCGACGTTGCACGTTCCATCGCAATACGAGCCAGATCACTATAGTTTGGTCCATGTTGGGGTTCAGGTGTCATATCTACCAATTCTTCACGGGAATCTGACCAAATGTCACGACCGGCAACACCATGTTCGTTCAGTCCACCGTTTGTCAAAGGTGGGGGGAATCCTTCAAACTCCGAATAGGTCGAACTGATATATTTAAATGTATGTTCGACCTGCGGAATGTCCATCAATTCGCCAGATATGACAGCATCTTCTGTCGCTCCGACCGTCATTGTGGATCCTTTGGGGTGATCCTGTGCCGGGACAATACTAACCCAATGACTGGAAGGCTCATGACCAAATCCTCCCAATAATGTCGAGCCATCTTTTGTCAGTTGATTACCTACATAAAAGCCAATACTCGTTTTTTCTATCGTCGTTTTATCCAATCTATGATGTTTCAATTTGTCACTCCTTA
The DNA here is from genome assembly GCA_035301285.1 of Virgibacillus sp. GTDB lineage: Bacteria > Bacillota > Bacilli > Bacillales > Amphibacillaceae > DATGUN01. The sequence goes on along the minus strand of DATGUN010000044.1, from coordinate 30,956 downwards.
CATTTATTCCTGTTGCCAATGTAGTTTATGAGACATTCGCGGAGATGTGACAGTCATGTTCATCAGGTATTGATTGTTTTTGTTTGGCCATGGAGACGCAAGGTTCGCATAAGGCATCAGCATTGTGGAGGAAATGTCCAGCCATATAAATAAACCTCAATCCATAGGTTATTATCCCTTGGATTGAGGCCGTGAAAAGGAATTATATGTGTTGGATGTTTCCTGTTTCCACCGATTTGTGCAAAGCGTTTAAAATTTTGGCATTCAGTAGCCCATCTTCCTCATTGGCAGTCGGTTGGGTGTTGTCTGAAATGTTATTGATAAATGAAAACAGCATCTGGCTTGGTGCGGCTGTCAACCTTCCATCAATGGGCATTCCAAGCGTTGGCACATGTTCATAGTTGGCCGTTGTTTTTTTGACCATCTGATCGTGTAAATCAAGATTCAAGCTTCCGTTTTCTCCGATTATTTCATATTTGAAGTCATAGAGTAATGGGATGCTTTCTGGTAAGATCCAACTTGATGTAAACGTCGCATGGGTGTTATCCGGAAATGTCAACGTTGCTTGGATCGAATCGTAGGTGTCAATTCCCATGGAAACTAATTTTTTTCGTGTTCCAACAGCAAAGACACTCGTCGGTTTCTTTTCTTTCAACCAACATGCAATATCAATGGAATGGGATAGCAAGAACCATCCCGGTGTCGAATTTGCTGCCCACTTAAGCATTTTCGTAGGGACAAAAATGGAATCATTCAGTCTGCTGTTCATTGTATTCAATTCGCCGAGTTCACCATTGCCCACCGCGTTTTTCGCAGCGACAAAAGGGCTGTTCCACCTGTTTTCAAAACCGACCAAGCATTTTACATTATTTTGACGGATAGCTTCTGCCATTTCCTCTGCTTCTTCCATATCTGTTGAAAAAGGTTTTTCCACCATAATATGGATGCCTTTTTTTGCAGCAAGGATGACAGGTTCTTTATGGAGGAAATCCGGTGTTGCTACAATGACAGCGTCGAGATTTTCTTGTTCGAACATATCTTTATAATCAGTGTAACCATTCGCATTAAAATGGTTTTTGGTTTTTTCAAGAAACCCTTCATTGACATCGCTCACAGCTGCCACGGTTGCTTTATTACTTTGTTCAACAGTTTCAGCATACATTTGTCCGCGTGTTCCCATACCAATTATTCCTACATTAATCATTTGTATCTCTCCTTTTTATTTCATGATGTTGTGTTCTTACAGATCTTTTGCTTCTTCATGATTGTTCGTACTGCGCAGAAATTTAACCAAACGGGTGATTAAATACAAGCTCATACCAAACACTAAGACCGATGTTATCAAAAAGGTGGTGTTCGTTAGCCACGCGAAGCGACCACTCAAGAATGGAAATGCAAATTTTTCATCTGTTATTTTCATGTAGATGAACGGTATAAATAATATCAACCATAATAAGCTGATTCCAATAATCGATTTCAACGATGGCCCAGAAGACTGTTGTTTAAATAGAGACTGAAACGCAGTTGGTGTTTTTTCCATTGTATTTGGTTTCAAATAACTGATCCCGACAAATGTTATACCTGCAATGATGAAACCCCAAAATTGAACAGGTATTCCGAGTAATCCGGGTCCTAGTACGGCCGCATCAGGCCCACCTACAACAATAACAAGTGTAAAGGTAGCAAGTGCTGTTATAACAGTCCCCCAAAAGGCCCCCTGTTCGGATGTTTTTTTCCAGAAAAGAATCAGATAGATAAGTGGACCGACTGCTGATATTAAAATGATTTGGGCGGCATTGGCTGCAACGGCTAATCCACTAGATGCGATTGGTGCAAAAGATAATGTTGCCAGAGCAACGAAAACGGTGCAGATTCGGGCCCACAAAATTTGTTTTTTCATTGTCAATTTGGGAGCGAACTCAAGAATCAGATTTTTGACAATCATACCGGCAGTAACATTCAAATAAGAAGATACTGTCGACATTGCCGCAGCTGCAACGGCAGTCAGGAATAATGCCTTGCCAAATAAAGGCAGGTATTCTTGGGCCATTTCTAATAATACATTATCTGGATTTGCTAGATTTGGAAGTAATCCAGATCCATACATGCCAACGGATAGAATTAATGTCATAATCAGCAAATACATGATGGCAAACACATATAAGCCAATGCGACCATCCCGTTCACTCTTAGCTGCCAGTAGTCTTTGTGCATAACTTGGATCCACCGCGGGCAGACTTCCGGAAGTAATCAGGAAAGCAATCCCTGTCAATGGCGCGACCGGCAACGTGTAAATATCTGTGAATCCTGGTTTCATTGAATTGTCAGATGCTGCTTCAGTGAGAGAAAACCCATCGGGACCAACATATTGTGAAAAGAATGTTGTGAATGGATCGATAGCGACGAACAAAATCGGAATAAAAATAGCCGACCCGACAATAATGATCGCCCATTGGACAGAGTCGGTAACCACGACAGCACTGAGCCCACCTAAAATCGTATAACCAAGTGTTACCCCGACAATGACCACGAGTGAAATGGTTAAAGGAATCCCTGTAACAGAGGTAACCAATAATGATCCACCAAATACGGATAAAGCAGCAACAAAAATTCCCCAAATCACTTGTGTAATCGTTAATATATAATGTATTCGTTTACTGTTTGGGAATCGAGCTAAAGCGATATCTGCTATTGTGGAAACACCTAACCCTCTGAGTCGTTTAGCCAAGGGGATTGTAAACAATATGATGATCGTGATGACGGCGATTTTTTCCCAAAAATATAGTGAGAAGCCGTTTTCATAAGCCAGCCCCGGCTGACCCAATAGTTGCACAGTACTCGCAACAGTGGCTAGGTAAGTCATTGCAAGCATTGGCCAGGAAACATTTCTACCAGCAAGGATATAGCTATCCAGGTCAGTAACGTCTTCAGAAGTTTTACGGCCAATCCATAGCATAAACAGTAGATAAATCAACATCGTTATGAGAACAATCCAGTTCTCTGCCAACATAAAAATGCCTCCTTCGTAGATATGCCCTCAACCTTATTGATTCTATCAATCTTAATCGTTTGTAAAACAAGGGCACATTTTAACTGGTTATGATGTCATAACCAGTATTATAAAATAAAAAATAATTGGAAATGCTTGCTTAAACCAATTATCTTTTAAATATATTAAAATTCTATAAGGCATCTATCTGTTTGTCAAACTATATCTCATCATTTTGAACAGTGGTTTCATCGATGTGGTTGGATAGTGTCTATTGTTACTAGAATGTTGTTTGCACGTATATATGAAACGAAAATAGGTATCCTGAACTAGTGATATTGACTCAATTTTTGGATGTTATGTTGACATGAGTAGGTAAGTATAGTAGTTTGAGCGTATTCTACATAAATGGAAAATAATTCATCTGGACCGGTTTAGAAGTTTTTCATTGTGGTATGTGTATAGAAAGACAAGCCCTTATTTGTGAAATCATGTTTATTAAATGATTGATATGATAATTCGGTGCATAGTGTCAGAAAATTCAACTTATTTTTCGGCTCATATCGCTTGGATGAATCGAGTGGATGTGAATTTATTGAAATGGATTCATTGTTGAAAGCTGATTGGATATAAGGAATGGGATGGATATGATCGATGTCCCTGAAAAGGGGTTATTCCCTTTGAAGGAGGTGAAAAGTATGTCAGAAAAGATTGTCGAAAAAAATGAAGACAAAATGATTGACGAACTGTTCGCCGATATTGATGAGTTGGAATTCATCGAGATCAATGAAGCGACAGCTCTGCCAGAAACTGCTGCCACAAGCGGGTCTGTCATTGGAAGTGGTTGCTCGACGTGCGGTTCAAGCTCTACATGCTCATCATAGTGAAATCATCATGATTTTGAAGGGGTAAGAAAGATTGTACTTATATGCCTATAATCTTTCTTACTCTCTTACTAAAAACCCGTATATGAGGTGTCCATACTTACATAATTATGCCGACTCCAACCTGGATACACATTTCATGTACGTTTATCCCTCTCTTAAAAACACCTCTGATTCCCGTTTGGCTTTATTTACTGATAAAGGAGTTGCGAACGCATGCCGATTAGCATTTATAATTATGAAAACAGCAAAATTCCGTTGATTTTGGAAATGATTCTTCATACGTCACTTGGAAATGAGAAACACCATTATTACATAGATAGTGATTGGCAATATGGCCCGAATACGTTGATTGTATTCCGGAATCCTTTGGATGAAGAACGGATTATAGATGAATTAAGGGATTGGGTCAACCACTATATCATCAATCATTCTCCTTCAGAAGAAGCGATTGTCCAAAAAAAAACCCAATATTTAAGATCGCAGAAAACACTGTCTGAGGTGGAAATGCGTGAGGGAATTGATGTCGATTTCATGTATGATCATGGCAAGGTTATACAAAGACCGAAAAAACATGGCATTTATAATTCCGAACATCATCGCAATGTATTTGATGCGTATAGATTTGAACTGAATGATCTTCACCTGAAAATCCTGGTCGAGCTTGAATCTATGAACGCAAAAGAAAAAGCTCATCTCTTCTTATATATGTTCATCCATATTGCAACGTTATTCGAAGATGGGCCATCCAGAGGGTACCTAACGTTTCTTTCGCATGCCCAAGGCTTTCTTTCCAATATCGAAGCACGTGGCTTGAACAGCAATATCCAACATACGTTTGAAGAACGGCGAAGGGCTTTGTTTGCCGATAATGCTATCTGCATCAAAGAGGGTCTCGATGAATTGATGGTCGAATGGAAAATGGTTTGGACCCGGATAGCGAAGGAAATGCATAAAAACTTTGATTACCGGAATTATGAGGGAGAGGAAGGGATTGACCTAAAACCACAGTTGGAACTGTTGAAGAGCAGGCTATCGAAAATAAGCAATCCTTTTCATGACAACCTTTTGAAAATGGGAGATGAAGAATTGGAGCGTTTTATTTTATCCAAAAAAATGCTCGTTTTCAGAGACATTGTCAATCTATTCTACTTAAGCTTGCCTTTGTTTGAACAAAGCATGGTAAAAAAACAATTCTATGCCTATTCTACTGTGAAATACTATGAAGATTATTTTAATGGAAACGTCTTATACAAGATTGAATGATTTACCTGGAGGGGGTCAAAGATGTTACTCTATAATCCATTTATATTGAAAAGAGAGAACTTACTGGAAAAGGATGCCCTCAATCAAGATTTTGATACAAGCTTGCTTGATGAGGCCCGACACTTAGAAGAGACACTCGGTATATTGAAGACCAAATTGATTGATGTATTCCATGACATTCTGGCGCAATCCAGTGATCATACTCTACTCGATGCCATTCGATTTTTGAGAAATCATAAATATAAACAATTTGTAGAGCGCATCGATAGACTGCAAATCGATTCCAATGACATCCATGAAAATATGAACGATTTTCGGAATGCTTTTACGCGCTATAACGAAGTCATGGAGAAAGCACGGGAAAATTTTTTGGCGGACTGTAGAAAGGTGCGGAGACGCTATCAAGAATTGCTCTCAGGAAATCCGTTTTTGGCTCAAGGGATGATGATGATCAATCCCAAAGTCTATTATAAATTACGGTCTTATTTGGATACGCCAGTTGATGAGCACCGCAGCAAGCATCGCAAACTTGAAGGGACCCTACATAATTTCATTCACCGTGCAGCTTATAAGACAAGTCCATTCAGTAACATCACCAATGTCGGATGGGTAGAGTTTGGTGATGAAAAATATGCGTCACGCGCCCATCATAAAAGCGTCGCACTCAATTTCACGTTTGTCTATCATTTGATTTCTTATTATACTGGGCAATCGACATACTTTAAGGAAAACATTACATATACCATCCCTCCTTTTTCGATATCGACACAAGACGGCGCTCATTATATTGAGTTTTTGGCTAAGAATGATCAATCCCGTCGATTGAAAGTTTTTCTTTCTGATGAACGTTTGGGAAAACTGAAAATCCCAGGTGCATTGGTGAAGTTATTCAATGTGAAGCCATTCATCACATTTAACGATCTGCACCATGCTTTGGGGACAGCGATTGATAAAAACAAGGTTCATCGTTTGATCGATAACTATACGAAAATAGGTCTGCTGGTACCTGCGATTGGTTTTGATGAACGAAGTTGTGACCACTTCCTGGAAGATATTAAGCAAAAGCTTCCCAGATTGATGGAGGGGGATCATTATCGTGAAATGATTGGATTTATAGATACGTGTTACCGGCTTGCCATACGTATCTCGTCTGCGGAAAATATGGATGATATGCATATTCTATTTGCTCAACTCGCAGATGTGTTACGTAAGGTCCGTGAAAAAACGGGCATCACGTTCTTACCCAATCAGATATTTTATGAAGATGGCTATTTTATCGACAAGGAAACGACAGAAGATGTATCTATGATGGATGTTGAAGAACCATTGAAGGAAATCCAGTTATTTTCACTCATTTTTGATAATAGTATCCGATTGCGCCTGGAGTTTGCAGAGCGGATCAGACAGATTACCGATGATCATCATTCATTGAAAATGGAAAGTGATTTTTTTGCCGTTCTATTTGATGTTTCAAAAGCGATGATCCATTATTGGACAGATCCAACATATGTTGCAGGCGATACATTTCAATCTGAGGTATTGAAAGAGCTTGACAAGCTGAAAAGTGCGTTCCTGTCCGATTTTGAAGATGCATGCGATAGCGCGGAAGGGTATTCTATCGATATCAAAGCATTGATTGATACGTATGTCGCCAAGATTCCTGATGATTTAAAGGCGGGATCTGATTTGGCTTCGAGTATCTTTGCACAGGTCAATGGTGATCACCTGATCATCAATTCGGTCTATGAGGGACAGGAAAAATACCTAGCACGTTTCATGAATATTTTCCATGAACACCTTGAGAACAGTGAGAGATATCAGTCATTTATTGAGACGTTCTATGACCGTAACAATTACTATGATTTAACAGACACATATGGATTCAACGGGAATGTCAAGCAGCACCGATTAAAACGAGAATGCTATACTTCTGGTATCGGCACACGTCGCTTTGTACAGGAAAAGGATGACACTCTCGTCAGGCTTGAAGATTTTACAATCAACACCGAATCCAATCAGATGAAATTCATCGATCCTTTTGGCAACGAGGCCAAGGTTTGTTTCAGGGGGTCACTCACACCTGTTTATATGCCGGGATACATTGCAACAGTGCTGCAAATGTTCACTTCAGGGGCAATGTACTTTAACGTGAGTGAGCTGATTTCCAGGGAAACGATCCCTCGCATCACCTATGATCATATCATTCTCTCGCGAAGAAGGATAAGGTTGAGTGTGATTGGGGAAGAGGTGAAGAAGAAAACGGGTGAGGATGACTTTATGTATTACAGGCGTATGAATGATGTTTTTTCTCATATGGCGCTCCCTAAAATATTTTTCATTGTCCTCGATCAGAGCATACAGTACGATGATGAGGATATGTACCGCTTCAAACCTTTGTATATCAACATGGACAATCCATTATCCGTTAAGATGTTCGAAAAAGAAGTTGCGCATCGATTTGCTGTATCGGATTACGGTTTGTTGTTCATGGAAGAATATTTGAGCAATGATGGGCCTTACGTGAAAGAATACAATTTTGAAATCTATCAGGCACATACAGCGCCATTGCCGGCAGAAACCAATTAAGCTGTGTATTTGTACATTGCTATGATCACAAGCGTATATGGGCATTGAGGAGGTCAAATGGTGGGTGAACTATTCGTCTTAAACAGACAAAATACCATGATTCATTTTGATGGTGAACAAACATTGATTAAAAACTATTTTAAAGAAGTATCGGTGCAAACATCATCAGTCGAATATCAATTATTCATCAATATACTTAACGCGACGGAAAATGTTGTATCGGTTGAACACATGTGTGCCCATGTATCCGGCGATAACACCGATATCCTTAAAGCGTTGAAAACGTTGCATAAAATGGGGTCTGTCCTACTCTATCCCGGTACGTGGACTATCGAACAATACTTATCTCAAGGCTGGTTTCCTGTGTTACTGCAGTACATGCCACCGGAGAATGATATACGGGAAGCATGCCGGAAATTGAATGATGCACAACTGTTCATAACCCCGGAAGCGGATAACATACTGCCTGGGTTGAAGGAGGCTCTAACGCGACAGGCTCTTCAGGTCAGCCACGAACAAGACACACAAACATGGATCATAGGTACGGTGGCAGACACGAACAAGACGATTGAATTAATTCCTGAGTCAGACAGACTGATTGGAATCAACCACCAGCTGGCTCCACCAAACATCCAACCTGGTTCAGAAGATGGTTACGAATATGTCGATGCATCATCTGTTTTATTCAAGGTGGCTCCATTCTATGCCACAATCTATATCATAAAATCCATTGCCGGTATTGGCCAGTCGACGTTTTATCTGAATCGTGATGGAAAATTTCACGAATACGACCTTAAACAGCAAAATTACGCACAGACCATCAAAGAATTGTCGTTTTCAGAACCCTCGGATCAAAAGGATATTTTGACATTGGTAGGGCGTTTCGAGGACTTCATCAGCAAGGAAACATCGATACCTATAAAAATACCCGGATGGAAAGATGATGTTTATTCAACCATCTATCAAATGGGCTATGCAACGTATTCCTTATCATCGACGGAAAAGGATGCAGATACGTTTGTGTATGCCGGAACGGATTATGTTGAGACGGCTTTTCAGGCCATGAAAGAAGGGCTCGCTTATTATTTGGATGCCGCTGTAGAACGTCAGAAATGGCTGGTAACTTCATCAGAAGACTATTTCGTTGATAAAGCATTGTTCCTTCTGAATCATGTCGATGAACCGTATACCATATATAAAGTCGATCCCAGCGCAGAAGAAATCCAAGAAATTTATGAATACATCCGTTTTCTTGAAATGGATATCCATTTTTATGTGAAACGATATATGCATTCAAAATCTTGTGAGGTCTATATATATGATGGCGTTTCTGACATGATTTTTACAGATGGAAAACGAACCATTGATGTGAAGCGAAAACTTTCAAAGCTATTGCCGAATTATATGTTGGTGGTCTGCAACTCGGATATTGCCCCCGTAACAGTCCTGGGGGAAGTCAATGATGAAACACTCCGGAATGAATTGCTCCATTCGAAGGTAGAGAAAGCGGATGTAGCCATGCCGGACAGTGAGACAGCGTTCATCCATAACAGTCTTGACATTTTCAAAAGGGAAAACCTCGATTATTTTGAAAGTGCATGGGTTCATGAAAGACAGATGAATCAAGCCAATCTCGTTGTCAGGAAACTGGAGGTGGATGCCAATCGATAATATCGCTTGCATGAAAGTCAGTCACTATATCTTGATTGCCTATTCTTATCACGAATCGGGGTGTATGGAATGTGTCCGGAAGAGATTGGAGGATAAGCAGGTCCCGCTTGAGACATATGTTCCCTTGATGGATATCGATCACTCTATTATAGATATGCTTATTGCTGAAACCGCTCAATGTGATGGCGAGTATTATTACGTATACGACGTCATCGCAAAAACATTTACAAAACTGAGGATGATCCAATATCCGCAATGTCCAAACTGTGGCGAGCCGGAATCGATCGGATTCTTGTTGGAGAACAGTATCATACCCACAGATGATACGATTTTGGAAGGGTATCGTACCAAATGTTTCCATACGATTGCCGATGGTCTGGAGAAGGATATTGATAGTTATCTGCATCCCGTATTTGGATTATTTGATGAACACGTCCGTACCATTTCTGACAGCATGCCTCTCATCAGTATGTTTGCAACGCTTGGAAGACGCACATTCGACTCCCACGGTAGAGCGGATACGTATAAGGAGTCATTTTTCACTGCCATACTTGAAGGGTTGGAACGTTTCCATGGTACAGTTCCATCGACGGTTAGCGATATCTATGCGAGTGAGGATGAGCTGACCCGGCAGCATAAGCCTTTTGTATCACTGAATGTTTTCAATCATGTACCTGCGGCCTATTATGATGAGGAGGCATTGCAGGTTCCGGAATATTCAACGGACGCCCCTATTTTTTGGAGATATGTCTATGATTTGCGTCAGAAAAAATATGTATTGATACCAGAAGAGCGTCTCTATTTTTCATCTGACGATTTTTATGATAGTCCATACGACAAACGTTACGTGCTTGACAGTTCAAATGGGATTGCACTTGGTTCCAATCATATCGAAGCGTCGATCGGCGGCTTGTTTGAAGTCATTGAGCGGGATGCTTTCCTTGTCCATTGGTATTCCATGTCAGAACCGCTGAAGGTGACCGATATCGAACGTCTCCGCAATCCGAAAATCAATAGGGTCATTGCACTTTTACGCTTGAACGGATATCAGACACATATTTTTGATATTACGCTTGAAAGCGAGGTTCCAACTTATTGGGTTTTATTGGAACAAATTGAGGATGATTCCAGACGGATCGCTTTCTATACATCGGCGGGCACGGATGTCGATCCGGAAAAAGCAATCGAATCGGCATTGGTTGAAGCTTCTACATCCATTCGTGCGTTTCTGGAGTACCAGAAAATACATGGTGCTAAAACAGATGTGTCAACGTTGAAGGAAGACTATCGGGAAATAAAAGGGCTTGATGATCATATCCGCTTATATTCATCTCCGGATATGAGCTTTGCCTTTGATTTTGCTATTGATTCATCCAGACGGATCGATGCCTGTGAATCGGTAAGACAGCGCTCAAATCTTTTGGGACGATACAGTGGTCAAAAGGAACTGTTCAAAGCGCTTATCGAAAAGCTTTCGGAACATCATGATCTCTATCAAGCCAATTTAACAAGCAGAACATTGCAGGCAATCGGCTTCAATTGTGTGAAAATCATTATCCCAACCATGCAAAACATTGGATTTGGCTACTTGCATCAAAATGTCAATAAAGAACGGATCAAACAGGCTGTTTGCTTGAATAAGCTGAATGGCGAAATAGAGGTGATCAACCATGAACCGCATCCTTTCCCATAACGAGCACACTGGAAAAATGGAGTCTGCGTATTACCATACTTTTTCGGGTGATCGATATACGAATGTGGAATACACACGTTCGAAATTCTTGCTGCCCTTTAAGAAGGAATATATCCGCAGGATCTCGGATGGCGTGGAAAAAAAGAAGGACTTTCCGGGGATAATCGGTACAATCATCAAAAACACACTTAAGATCAAGCGTTTTGATGTATTAAGCTATTATCAAGATCACAATAACTCTCCATCGGTGAGGAGTTTGCATACCGCACGTCTTTTGTTCATTATCCGGGGACAGATTTATTATTACAGTATGTACGACAACAAAATGTTATGTCTGTCGAAAGATGTCATTGAAACGGTATGCCATGATCGTTTTTATATCATCGGATTGAGTGATGTCTTGAATCTGACGCGCTATTATGGAGAGTTTTCTTTATATGCGTCCATTCTTGATGCAGGTCATCTACTATATAATGTTAAAAATACCTTAATCGGTTCAGGGGAAGCCTTTCAGTTGTTTAGACATTTTCCGGTTAAACGGATCTATGAAAAGGCATCGATTGATCCGAACACGACTTATCTATCATTTGCGTTAGCCATCTCTGAGACGGAAATGTCTTGGGATGATTGTTTTTCTGTTGTTGACGGCTACGATGAACGGTTGACTTTGGGATACGACGAATTACATGGCAGTTATTTTTTAAGGAATCTGCTTGATGATTACAATGAACGAACCGTTATGGAAGCAAATCGGATTGAATCAGAGGGTATTCCGTATTTGGAAGTACCTTCTATGTTGACGAGGACATCGGCCCATACGACGGTCGGCAATAATAATTTTGCTGAGACGTTTGATGATTTTGATCCTGCCGAAGTACTTGATCTGATCAAGCGTTCCGGTCCGATGTTTTCCAACCGAAAGACTGATTATTGTTTCCTTGTGAAAAATGAAGGAAAGGAATCGATATATTGGTCTGATTTTTCTGTGACGGACCGACCAATCGATTATCGGTCTACTATGTATAACGCGTATAAATTTTTTGATATGCATTCATATCGATTCATTTTAGTCTGTTTCACGAAAACAAGCCATTTAGCGACCAGTGGGTTGGTTGATCATATCATCAGTGCAGGAGAAATCATGCAACTCACCGCCTCTTATGCCGGGCTAAAAGGATATGCATTCAGGCCGATGAAAAACCATCATGACCGCTACCTGAAAGAAGTCCTTTCTCTTGGTGATGATACGGAAATCAATTTTATGGGTGTTGTCTGTAATTCGCCTATCCATCAATTAAGTGAATATGTATAAAAGAACAAACCTGTGATTGGCAAAGGGCGCTTATCGCGAAGAAACGGAGGATGAAAAATGTGGTATGCCTTGCACGGATATATCCATGATTTCAAAGCAATTGATGATTATTTGCAGCATCGTTTTCCGGCTGTGATACAGAACGATATGGAACGGTTCTTTTTTATTCGTTATTGGCTCGGCGGACCGCATATCAGGTTACGCTTTGAAGCGGCTGAAAAAGATTACCCCGTGATTAAGGCGCGCTTTGAACAATCGATTGCGTCTTACCTGGAAACTCACGATATCCAATTAATCGACTATGACAATTATTATCAAAAGACGATGCTGGAAAATGAAGCGATTCAAGAAACCTATTGGTGTCCGAATGGTTCTGTCGAGGCTTTTACATACCATCCGGAGTATGAGCGTTATGGTGGCAGAGAGGGCATGATCAAATCCGAAAAAGTGTTCTATCGAAGCAGCCAGATGGCGTTGATCTTGAATAAACTCTCCTTTGCTAAGCGTATTATGGCGGGATTGGACTTGATTTTTCTGACATTCAGTCAATCTCCGGCTGGTAAGGATATTTATCGCTCCTATGCATCTATGTGGGAGTCTTATGCCAAAGAAGATACGTTATCGATTGATCTTGAACATACCAGTGTTCTATCGAAAAGGCTTCATATGTTAATCGAAGAAGGTCCAGAACGTTTCACAGTGTATCATGATTATTTAGATTGCTTAAAAGAAACGGGAATCATGGATGATATTGAGTTATTGATTTCGCATGTCCATATGACAAATAATAGATTGGGTGTAACGCCAGTCTTGGAATATGAATTGGCGACATTTATCGATAAGCATAAAGGATGGAGGTGAGTTCCCCTTGAAGCACGGAGTAAGGAAACTATGGGATACAAAAGGTGATCGAAGCGCGTTACGTAAGATGTATCACGATAACGCCATGCTATACGAACATTTTCTAACCAATCAAGTGAAACCGATTGAAACCAATCGTCAATGGGAGCAATTGGATGCTGTTTCCCTACAATGTTATGAGGCCTCTACACATATCGAAAAATTATTGGTATCACGGCGAACGATTCGCTCTGTCAGCAATCAAGAAATGTCATCGGAATTTATCGCTAAGTTATTGCAATTTTGTGCCGGTGTTTCGGGGGAAACAGATGATGGGTATAAGCTTTTCACATACCCTTCGCCAGGTGCGACTTATGCGACAACGGTGTTCATCACTGTTAATGGCTGGAAGGAAAACTATTTATATCGATATAATCCTTATAATCATACGTTGGAATATTTCAAGGAAGATGTGGATCATCAGGCTTCAAACATCATTTATGATAAGGCGTTGCAGTCATTTCCAGTAAAAATATTCCTTGCCAGCGACTACCAGCTCATAGAAGAGAAATATGGTGAGATGGGCTATCGATTATTGTTGTTGGAAATGGGGCATATTGCACAGAATATTTCCTTATACAGTTTTGCTTGCGGATATCATTCTGTTTGTCTTGGGGGATATAATGAGCCGCTATTTAAGAAAACATTCAGCATGGATCATGATTTACATTATGTCGTCGTTGTGGGGTGAAAAGGATGTACTTGATATTGAAAGCTGTGTATGACGTCACATTTGAAAATAAGTCGATGACACTGTTGGTTTCTCACTTTTATGAGGATGATCATCGGTCTGTCAAACTTGTCGATGGGCTTGATGGCATGAAGATGCGGACGTTTTTGCTGTATGGGATGGAAGTACCATCCGGCGAGAAAGAAGGCTCTCTATCCAAAGAAGAAAAAACTGTTATAGCTCTTGCGAAACAACTGTCAGATCGATTTGTACTGACGGAGAAAGTGCAAGTGTATCGATGGCATGGCAATGTAAGAGGGGTTCTTTCAAGTGCAAAAGAAAGTCGTGTAGCACCTTCTGTCATGAAAGATTATGTTGAACGTTTTGACGAACAGCCGCTTTATATACTCACGAAAAATAACGACGTGCAATCACATATGTTTCAAGAAGGACTTCCATTGACCCGACCTTTCCCTCTAGATGGGACACGGGTTCGTCCTAATTCGGTTGTATTGATGGATGATGCCGATATATCTGGCTTCAAAGATCCACCGCAGCTCACGTATCTATTATATTCGTTGGAACAGAACCGTGCGGGTCCACTACTGATTCCAGGGGTAACGGCTTGTCTCGATTGCTATGATACCTATTACGCAAAAGAATCGACCAATCAGGTCTTTTCCGGCTATCATCGTCGTTTCATCCTGAATTTCCTTGTCAATGCAATCTATTATTGCATCAATGATCTATATCGTTATATGGGAATCGATATCGGTTTGCCTATCCGGAAGTATTTTCAATTATCGTCCAGGGATCTTTCGATGACTGTGACGGACGTCTATAAAACACGTGCATGCCATAGGTGTGGCGGTCGATAATGTCTGTTCATATAGAATGGACGGATGAGCTTGAATGATCTCCATTGTATCTGTAAGATAGTGAATTAACATGAATCCAATCAAAGGAGCAGTCGTATATGATAAAAATAAAAAAGCTGTCGAAAAGTTACGGCAAGACTGATATCCTGAACGATATCAACTTGCATGTCAACAAGGGAGAAATATACGCAATTCTTGGACATAACGGTGCGGGTAAGACGACGCTGATCCGGTGTATGATGGAACTTACAGACTATACAGGGGACATTGAATATGCTTTTCCCAAAAAGGATCTGTATAAAAATGTCAGCTTGCAAATGCAGTCTTCTGTCTATGAAGACGGGGCAAAAGTCTTTGAGATATGTCAATTATATAAAGAATTACAAGATAGCCAAGTCGATATTGACGAGTTGCTGGATCAATTTGATCTTCTGTCCATGAAGAAACGCAAAATCAATCATCTTTCAGGTGGAGAAAAACAGAAATTATCCATCTTGCTGACGTTGATCAATCAGCCGAAAGTTATTATTTTCGATGAAATCACAACTGGGCTTGATATTATCGCCAAACGAAAAGTTTGGAGCCTGATTCGGAAAATTAATCAGGAAAAGGACATGACGATTATCCTGACAAGTCATTTCCTTGATGAAGTGGAAGCGTTGGCCGATCGGGTTCTTATTATTGAACAGGGCGAAATACATAATAGTGGGCGCATCAAGGAAATTGTCCACCAGACATTTGGGGACCGCAAAAAGATCAGTTTTTCTGTACAGGCAGGAAACGAGAATGAATGGCTGGATCGTTTTGAACACATTACCAAATATAACGATCGTTTTATTGTGGAATACGAATCAGAATATGAGAATGACATTTTAGATATCATCAAGGAAAATAACGGGAGCAATATAAATATCAAGGAATTTTCCTTCGAAGATGCGTTCTTGAAAAACCTAGGGTATGTCATAGATGAAAAAGGTGAAATGACTTATGAGTAAAATCATCGCATTTACAAAGTTTCAGTCAAAGCTGCTAATGCGGAATTATAAAACAACAGCAATCGGGTTTTTGATGCCAGTGTTGATGTTCATCATATTCGGCAATGTGTTTTCGGACTTTGATGTCGGTACGAATGATTTTACGATCATCGACTATTTGCTGCCGGCGTTCATTCCGATCATCATTATCAATGCGGTAATCATGATTTTCGGGCAATATTATTCGCAATATGAGGAACAAGGGAATTTATTGAAATATCACTTGTTGGGATTGAGCTACTTTTCTATATCCTTTGGGATGTTTTTGGCAACACTTATCTTCCAACTGGTAGCGATAGCTGCGTTGATTCTGACGGCTACATTGACATCAGACGTACCACTCCCTGGTAGCAGCATTGGTTCTGTCATCATTGTCTTGATTTTGATCAATCTGTACCAGTTTTCGATTGCTTTTTTGGTATTTTCGTTGACGAAAAAAAGTACAACCTATCAATCGATAGCGCTTATTCTATTTAACTATCAAATGTTTTTGGGCGGATTGACGTTTCCACCGGAATTGTTTCCTGACGTACTGCATAAAATAGTGGAATTTTTTAACCCGATCTATTATGCGCTGATTATGATGCGTGGGGTTTGGACTGAAGGGGATAGCGTGTTTGAATACCCAAAAGAGTTGGGTATTGTCACTTTAATAACATTGATTTTATTTTTCCTGGCGATGATGATACGAAAGAAGAAACGTGCATATTGATAACATAACGGCCAATATGAAATCTGCGGGTCGATTATCGTCATCAATGTTTACCATGTCACTTTATCTTGCAACCATTTTTGTGAGGAGGTATGAATGTGAAAAAGGGTATCGTGAGTTTGAAGTTGAAAGCGCATCGGAAACAGAAAAATATGACACAGGAAGAATTGGCTGTCGTATTAGGTGTCAGTGAAGCGAAAGTGAAAAGATGGGAAATGGATACTGCTTATCCGAATCAATCGGAGATCGAGAACATCGCTGCTGCCCTTGATGTCCCGGTTGAGACGTTCCAGGCTGATCGAAGGCTGGGAGAAAGCAGGATGAAGCGTACCATCCGATATGCACTGACGAGTTATATCATCATTTTTGTTTTGGTTCTGTTCATCCGAACCTTGAAGGGACAGGGGCAGTATAATGATATACTGAGCCGCAGCGTTCCGGAAATACTGGGAATTGTTGGAGCGACATTTTTTCAGAATATTTTCATTGCCATCGTGCCCGCGTTGATCATCGGTTTTGTCTACTATTTTTACTTGATACCAAGGGAGCAATAGGTGGTTGCTTCCTTGATGGCTTTGTAGCGAGTACAATCATGCAGTCAATTCCTTTGCTCGACTATCTGCAAGCATCGATCATAAAACGTTGAAGAGAATCAGAGCGGATTATGATAAAATCATAGATGAAAAGATATCAGATAGCGAGTGAGGGGTTTGCATGAAACGGATTAAAAAATACATTGCCAACAAATGGCTCATATTTTTGATGAATATGGTTTGCATTGCTGTCATCTTTTGGTTGACATCATCGGATTTTGATTTTGTGGACTACATCAATATTTTCTTTTATTTCACCATGCTTTATATCGTATTATGGTTGTTCCTGCTCATATTGAAGGGCGGTTTCTTTGATGGGATTGTCTTCAGCTTCCGTAAATACCATGCCTATACATCCAAAAAAAGAGATTATCTTGGGTCGATCGAGAAAAAAGCAGACCCATCGGATCGATTACCTTATCTGTTTTATCGTCAAATACGTTTCCACAGCTTGCTGTTGTTCGTTCTTTTTTTGGTACTGATGGTTGTTTACACTGTTTGAATAATGTATCCCTCGTTTACTAAAAATTGTGTGTTGACAGGGAACATTATTTTTTATAAACTATTATAAACATCATGTTAATAATTCAGTGAAATAACTCGCGAAATGAAATGAATTATTCTGAAAAGTCAACACACTTTGAGAAACATCTTCTAAACTACGTCCTTTTTCAGTTGTTTTTAACAGTTTGAGAGTCAATAGCAGTTAAGGACATCAGTTTGGATGAAAGCGGTGACTCAAATCAAGTATTTCTCTGTTTTGTTATTAACATGCGGTTAATAAGGGAGGAGGAACAATGGGGGTTAAGAACCAAAATTTTCTGAAGAGAGAAAACCATCTGTTAGTGTTGAGGCTGATTATCAAGAACCATCCATTGACACGATCGGATATTTCAAAAAAAACGGTGATGAGTTTTACGTCGGCATCCCGTATTGTTGCGTCGTTATTGGATGCGGGACTGATAGAGGAAAAATATTATCAATATCAGGGCTCGGGTCGGAAGGCAACTTATCTGGTGCCTAAAGAGGATGCTGTCATTTCATTCGGGGTTGAACTAGACAGGAACAAAATCCGCATCGGCTGTATGGATTTCATGGGTGAATTAATCGTCAGTAAAAATCTGGACTACACGGTCAAAGATCCATCTGAAACCGTTCAATATATTGCAGATCAAATAAGGGAAATCATTGATGAGGAAGCATTTCACAAGGAAACCATCACAGGGGTCTGCATCGGTCTTCCGGGACTTGTGAATATCGAGGATGGCATGGTTGAATTATCGACACAATTTGGATGGCGACAAGTACCATTGAAGCAGATGATTGAAAAAGAGCTTGGTTTGCCTGCCTTGGTTGAAAATGAATTAAAATTGAAAGCGATTGCCGAGTACGAACAAGTTGACCCAAGTGTCATCAAGGACATGGTCATATTGGGGCTTGGGAGCGGTGTAGGTTCAGTCCTGATTTCGGAGGGAGCCATTTACCGGGGGAAAGATAACTTTGCCGGTGAAATCGGTCACACGATCGTCAATCCGAATGGCAACTTTTGCACGTGCGGGAACTTTGGATGTATACAGACATATATTGCTGAGGAATTTCTATTGAAAGAAGCATCGAAAGTGAAACCGATCAAATGTATACAGGACATCCTCCGGGAAATGGATAAAGGCGAACGATGGGCTGAGCGCATCATTCACCAAGCCGTCACTTATGCGGCTATGACGATTAATAATCTAGTGAATATACATAATCCGCATTTGGTGATTGTATCGGGGTTTTTAGTAGAATCATATCCGACAATCCAAAATATGATTTTCAAAGAATACAATACTGAAATACGTGGAGAGCGTTTGAATAAGTCCGAATTGCAGCTGTCGAAAACCAAATCAAAGGGAATCGTGATTGGCGCTGGATTGATTATGCAACAGGAATATCTGCAAGACTATTATTTTGTTTAACGTGTTTCCTTTAAGATCAAGGAGGTGATCCAAGCATCATTGTACATTGCTGATATAAATGTTTGTAATGGATGTCATTTTATGATGGATCGAAATAATAAATATAAGGGGTGGATTGTAACATGACGAATTGGCATAAACGCTTTTTGATGGTTGGTATGTTTTTATTGGTTGGGGTGTTGTTGATGGCATGTTCATACGAAAATGACGACAATGCTGCTGAAGGAGCAGGTAAAGACGATGGTGACGGCAAACAAGTCGTCAATCTGACAGCGGACGATAAAATTCCCGATATGGATTCATCGAATGCAACGGATTCGATCTCCAAACAAATATTGGGAGATACGACTGAAGGCCTTTACCGACTTGGGGAAGACGGTGAATTCGAAGATGGTATCGCTATCGACTCAGAGGAGAGTTCCGATGGGCTGACGTGGACCTTTACATTACGGGATGATGCTGAATGGGAAAATGGAGATCCGGTTACGGCTCATGATTTTGAGTATAGCTGGAAACGGGCAGTCGATCCAGAAACAGCTTCAGTTCCCGGTAAATATACGATGAGTGACATTTTAAAAAATGGTGAAGAGGTCAATGTAGGGGATAAAGATTTGGATGAACTGGGTGTGAAAGCGGAAGACGATTATACGCTGGTTGTTGAACTCAAACATCCTGTTCCGTATTTAAAATCGTTATTGGTAACCAGTACATTTTTGCCGTTAAATGAGGATTTTGTGGAAGAGCAAGGTGATGACTTTGCGACAAGTGCAGACAAGCTGTTGGCGAACGGTCCGTTTAAATTGACCGAATGGGAAAGTACAGCTGATTCATGGAAATTGGAAAAGAATGATGATTACTGGGATGCAGATGCTGTGAGCATTGATGAATTTAACTATGATGTTGTAAAGAATCCACAAGTGTCGGTCGATTTGTTTGAACAAGGTAAAGTCGATCGTGCTTCACTATCGGAAGACTTGGTTGACCAATATCGATCCGATGATGATTTTATAAGCTATCAGGATATGGGCATGTTTGTCATCAGACTTAACCAAACCCATAATGAAGCGCTTGCCAATGAAAATATCCGCGCAGCGATGAGTCGGGCCATTGATAAGGAAGCATTGGTTGATACGATCTTGAACGATGGATCCACACCTGCAACAGGGGCGATGCCAAGTGACTTATCGTTCCACCCAGAGTCAGACGAAGATTATCGTGATATTAACGGTGACTTGGTGACTTATGATGCTGATGAGGCACAAGAATATTGGGAAAAAGGGTTGGATGAACTAGGGATGGATGAGGTAGAGGTTGAACTGATGACAGATGATACTGAAACATATAAACAGATGTCAGAATAC
This sequence comes from Virgibacillus sp., assembly GCA_035301285.1. Lineage (GTDB taxonomy): Bacteria > Bacillota > Bacilli > Bacillales > Amphibacillaceae > DATGUN01. The sequence continues at coordinate 10,449 of DATGUN010000044.1, read as the reverse complement.
CTAGCCGATCAGCTTGAAACGAATCTGGAAGGATTGACCGTAGACATCAAGATGGTTCCGTTTGAACAGCGTCTGGATTTGGACAAAAACATGGAATATGATCTTGAAGTAACGGGGAATGGGCCGGAATCAAATGACCCTGTTGAATTTTTGGACATGTATATTACCGATGGTGGGAATAACATGGGCTATTCCAATGACAAATTCGATGAATTGATTGCTAAGGCCAAAGAAGAAGGTGATGAGACTGAACGGTACGAAGATTTGCTAGAAGCGGAAAAAGTTCTGTTTGATGATGCCGCTTTTATACCGCTTTATCAGAAGCATCGCGCCTTTTTGCAATCACCGGAATTTGACGGGCTCATCCATAGTCCTATCGGAAAAGATTTCGAGTATAAATGGGCATCGTTTAACGAGTAATACGCTCTGATGTTTCACGAAAAAATGGACAACTGAACAGATCGGGGATGACTGGCTATCGGTCATTCCCCCTCATTTTACACGAAGGATACACAATAGGAAGGGGGAAAAAACGTTGTTCAAATATATTTTAAGACGTGTCGGTTATATGGCCATCGCCATGTTTATCATCGCGACAGCAACTTTTTTTCTGATGAAAACATTGCCAGGCAGTCCCCTTAATGATACGGCTGATTTGACAGCTGAACAGGAAGCGATGTTGGAAGCGCAATATGGATTGGATGAGCCGGTTGCCGTTCAATATGTCAAATACATGGGAGGGCTTTTGAAAGGTGATATGGGGACATCCTTCCAATTTTCGAATACCCCGGTGAATAAAATATTGATGGACAGGTTCGGACCTTCCTTGCAACTTGGTTTTCAAGCTTTGATTATTGGAACCGTATTGGGGATTTTGTTGGGCATGTTGGCCGCTGTTTTCCATAATGGTTCATTGGATTACAGTTCAACCATTCTTGCCGTGTTAGGGACGTCCATCCCTAGTTTTGTCTTTGCGGGTCTTCTTCAATGGATATTTGCCATCAACCTTGGTTGGTTCCCGATCGCCTTTTGGAAAGGCCCATTGTATTCCGTACTGCCGACGATTGCTTTGATGATTTTTCCACTGGCTACAGCTGCAAGATTTGTGCGGACGGAAATGCTGGAAGTGCTGGGATCCGATTTCATAACCACAGCAAGAGCAAAAGGTGTCGGAAAATACAGGGTTGTTTTCAAACATGGGTTAAGAAATGCATTGATTCCATTGATTACGGTCATGGGACCGATGGTTGTTTCATTGCTGACAGGGACACTCGTTATCGAAGAAATTTTCGCTATCCCGGGGGTAGGTGAACAGTTTGTCAGTTCAATCATGGTTAACGATTATCCGACCATCATGGGGACGACGCTGATATTGGCATTTTTGTTCATTGTCGTCATTTTGATCGTGGATCTTTTATATGGTCTGATCGATCCAAGGATTCGGGTTACTGAGGAGGGTAAAGATTGAGCCAACAAAAGATTCCAAAAGAATTATTTGAACCTTCGGAGAAAAAAACAGACAGTGAGGGCATCTCGACACATAGCCGCACATTCATGCAAGATGCGATGCGGACGTTTTTCCGGAATAAGCAAGCGATTATTGCCCTCATCTTACTCCTCATCGTGATGATCATGAGCTTGGTTGGTCCTCATATGAACAAATATGGATACAATGACCAGGATTTGACACGGGTCAATATGCCTCCCAAGATAAAAATGTTCGAGAATATCTCTTGGCTTGGTTTTGATGGAACGCTGAAGAGTACCTTCAAGGGTGAAACGGTTGATGATGCTGTTAAGAAAGCGACCGATCGTTATAACACCGAGGAAGAATTCGTGGACGTTAAAGTGAAGGACAAAGGAAATGGGGAAGATCCCGCAGAAATCAAAGCGACTTATCATGCCTATGAAGCCAATGACATGGGAGATACATATTTTTGGCTTGGGACCGATAAGTTGGGACGTGACCAATGGACAAGATTATGGAAAGGGTCGCAAATATCGTTATTTATCGCCTTTTTGGCAGCTGCCATCGACTTGGTGGTTGGTGTGAGCTATGGCGGGATTTCCGCTTATTATGGGGGCAGGGTCGATGATATCATGCAACGGATTGTGGAGGTCCTTGTAGGGATACCCAATTTGATTGTCATATTATTGATGGTCGTCATCTTGAAACCGGGCATCTTGTCGATCACAATCGCCTTGACCATTACGGGTTGGATTGGAATGGCGCGTATTGTCCGCGGGGAAGTGCTGAAGTACAAACAACATGAATTTGTTCTTGCCGCCCGAACATTGGGGACCCGTGACAGAAGCATTATCATGAGGCATCTGATGCCGAATATCAGTGGTGTGATTATCATCAATACAATGTTTACGATACCAAGTGCCATTTTTTTCGAAGCATTTTTAAGCTTTATCGGCTTGGGAATCGCTCCCCCTGCAGCTTCCTTGGGGACGTTGATCAATACAGGATTTGACTCGTTGCGTGTCTATCCTTTCTTATTGCTATATCCAGCCATTGTCATCTCTGTCATCATGATTGCATTTAATATTCTGGCGGATGGAATGCGAGATGCGTTTGATCCGAAAATGCACAAATAAGGGGGTCGAAAAATGAGTCATTTATTGGAAGTAAGCGACTTGGAAGTATCATTCTATACGTATTATGGTGAAGTCCAAGCGGTGCGGGGCGTTCAATTCAATATTGAGAAAGGCGAGACGCTGGCCATTGTGGGAGAGTCCGGTTCGGGTAAATCAGTGACGACCAGAGCGATCATGCAGCTGCTGGACGATCGTAAAGGACGAATCAAAAACGGTCAGATTAAATTGGAAGGAGACGACCTTGTTTCAAAAAATGAAAAGGCCATGCAAAAAATAAGAGGTAAAGATATATCGATGATATCACAGGATCCGATGACGTCACTTAACCCTACCATGAAAGTCGGGAATCAAATCATGGAAGGGTTGATCCAGCATCAGAAAATGAGCCGAAAGCAAGCGAAAGAGAAGGCGCTTGAATTGCTTGATCAAGTGGGGATCCCTAATCCTGAAACGCGTTTGACACAATATCCTCACCAATTTTCAGGCGGAATGCGCCAACGGGTCGTCATCGCCATTGCCCTTGCCTGCAATCCGAAATTGTTGATTGCCGACGAACCGACCACAGCCCTCGACGTTACGATTCAAGCGCAAATATTGGAATTGATGAAAGCTATCCAAAAAGAATCGGATTGTGGAATCATTTTCATCACACATGATTTAGGCGTTGTGGCAAACGTGGCTGATCGTGTAGCGGTTATGTATGCAGGGAAAATTGTGGAAATCGGATTGACCGATGAAGTTTTTTACAATCCGAAACATCCTTATACATGGGGGTTGATCGGGTCAATGCCGACATTGGATCCAAGCGATGGGGACTTGTTGCCGATTCCGGGGAGCCCGCCTGATATGATGAACCCACCTGAAGGAGATGCATTTGCACCAAGAAATCCATTTGCAATGAAAATCGATGAACAAATGGAACCACCCATGTTCCAAGTATCGGATACACATTATGCAGCTACATGGCTGTTGCATGAGGATGCACCTGATATCAAACCACCAGCGGAAGTGCAAAAGCGTATGGCTGGGATAGCGAGTGGTAGCGGTGACTCTTTTATAGAAGGAAGTGAAAAAAATTGAGCAGCGAAAAAATACTGGAAGTAAAAAATCTGAAAAAGCATTTTAAAGTTGGCAGACATAAATATGCAAAGGCTGTCGATGGCATTACTTTCGATATCTATAAAGGAGAAACATTTGGGTTGGTCGGCGAATCAGGCTGTGGGAAAACAACTGCTGGCAGGACAATCATCAGGCTTTATGAAGCAACAAGTGGTGAAGTGGCTTTCAGAGGAGAGAATGTGCACGGGAAAAAGTCACGTAAAGAGCTGAAGACATTCAACCGGAAGATGCAAATGATTTTTCAAGATCCGGCGTCATCTTTGAACCCTCGTATGACCATCAACGATATTATTGCTGAAGGTCTTGATAATCATCAATTGTATACGTCCAAAGAGAACCGAAAAGAACGTGTGGAAGAATTGCTGGAAATCATCGGATTGAACAAGGAACATCGGACGCGTTTTCCACATGAGTTCAGTGGCGGGCAACGACAGCGAATCGGTATCGCCCGGGCATTGGCGGTAGATCCTGAATTCATCATTGCCGACGAACCGATTTCAGCTCTTGATGTTTCGATACAGGCGCAAGTCGTGAATCTATTAAAGGATCTGCAAAAAAAGTACGGCCTCACATATCTTTTTATTGCACACGACCTATCCATGGTAAAGTATCTGAGTGATCGAATCGGGGTCATGTACAATGGGAAAATCGTTGAGCTGGCAGGGAGCGACGAACTTTATAATCATCCGATTCATCCCTATACCAAGTCATTGCTATCTGCCATACCACTTCCAGATCCACGCTATGAACGGGGGCGGAAACGTGTCGGCTATCAAACTGATGACCATGATGAAACCGAGTTGCGAGAGGTCAAGGATGGGCATTGGGTCAGATGTACCGAAAAGGAAATGGCCCATTACCAACAATACGGCACACTATGATCAAGGTGTTGTTGACACGGATATGAAGGAGGTGGGGCATGTCACTGGGAGCGAGAAATCGCGCGATGTTGGGTTAAAATCGCGCGACGGTAATGGAATCGCGTGACAATAAGAGGGAACCCGCGCACCCCGAGCAAGATACTGCGCGGCATTAATATATAAGGGAGAGATCAAGATGAAAATAGGAATCAGTACATACAGTCTTTTGAAAGCAATCAAAAGTGGTGAAATGGATGTCATCGATGTCGTCCAGTGGGTTGCAGATAATGGTGGTGAACATCTGGAATTCGTACCGTACGGTTATACGCTCGTCGACAATCTGGACCTTGCTGACAGGGTGCGAGAGAAAGCGGAGGAAGTGGGCATAGAACTTTCAAATTATTGTATGCCGGCTAACTTTGTACAAGATACAGACGAGGAACTTCATGCGGAAATTGAACGTATCAAGGAACATGTCGATGTTGTGAATCGCATGGGGATAAAACATATACGCCATGATGTAACAGCATTTACGCTCCCTCCTGAAAAACGGACGATTCAATATTTTGAAGAAAGCTTGCCGAAAATCGTACAAGGAACCCGCGCAGTCGCGGACTATGCCGCCCAATATGGCATTACGACATCGGTTGAAAATCATGGCATGGCTGTTCAGCATAGTGATCGTGTTCAACGCGTTATTCAAGCTGTCAATCGGGATAATTTCAAGACAACGCTTGATACCGGAAATTTCTTATGTGTTGATGAAGATCCTGTTGTAGGGGTTAAAAAGAATTTACCATACGCCTCTATGGTACACTTCAAGGATTTCTATATCCGCCCGTATGATGAGGATCCAGGTGAAGGTGCATGGATCAAAACGGCTAATGACAATTTCCTCCGTGGTTCCATTTTGGGGCAAGGTGATATAGAAACCCGTAAAATTGTTAAGCTTGTGAAGGAATCGGGTTATGATGGCTATATTTCCATTGAGTTTGAAGGAATGGAAGAATGTAAGATGGCTACAAAGGCAGGTATGGACAATTTAAAACGTTTTTGGGATGAAGCATGATCTGAGCACAGGAACGTTATATACTTGAGATGACCGGATGATAAATGCACGGTGCCCCTGTCTGCACAGCCTATGTACAGATGGGGGCGTGCTTCACCATTGAATCTGGGAATCCATGAATACATAAGGAGGTTTTAAAGTGAGTGTTATCAATGTAGGCGTCATCGGGGCGGGATCTATTTCCGCATTGCATTTAGGATCCTATGCGGCTCATGGAAGTGTGAACTTGGCGGCGGTCTGTGATATGAATGAACAACGGGCAAAAGCGAAAGCGGCTCAATTTGGAGCAGGAAGCTATTATACGAATTACAATGATCTTCTATCAAATGCCGATATCGATGCCGTCAGTATCTGTACGTGGAATGATACGCATGCCGATATTGCGATAGCGGCATTGGAAGCTGGCAAGCATGTATTGTTGGAAAAACCTTTGTGTAAGACTGTCGATGAAGCCCACGCAATCGAAAAAGCTGCTGCAAAACATAAGGATCGTGTTTTTCAGGTTGGTTTTGTCAGACGTCATGGAACGAATGCGCACGTCCTGAAAAAATTCATCGATAATGGTGATCTGGGGACTATTTATTATGCTAAAGCGAGCTATTTGAGAGCATTAGGGAATCCTGGTGGCTGGTTTGCCGATAAAAGTCGTTCGGGTGGTGGTCCGTTGATTGATCTAGGTGTCCATGTCATTGACCTGTCCTGGTATCTGATGGGGAAACCGAAGATCCATTCGGTCAGCGGAAATGTTTATAACCGTCTTGGCAATCGTTCACACATCGCCAATAAATCATTTTACAAAGCTGCTGATTATGATCCCGAGAAAAATACGGTTGAAGATATGGTCAATGCGCTTATACGATTTGAAAATGGGGCATCGATAATGGTGGATGCCAGTTACTCGTTACATGCCCCGGGGGATACGGCTGAATTGAAAGTTTTCGGTGAAAAAGGAGGAGCCGAAGTCGATCCGCGTTTGCACATTACGACCGAAAAGCATCATACCATATTGAATATGACGCCGGATATCGATCATCTTTCGTTTGATATGGAATCGGGTTTTCAAAATGAAATCAATCATTTTATCGCGTGTATCAAAGAAGAGACTGAAAATATCGCACCTGTCCAAGATGGTGTCGAAATCATGAAAGTCTTGAATGGTATTTATGAATCTGGCAAGACCGGGAAGGAAATCTTGATCGATTGATGCTGACTATCGGATAAATCATTGAAAAAAGTCTTGTTGTCAATGCTCTTAAGCGATGTGATTGATCTGAACGGAAACGATCGATTTGAAAAGGAACGGTAAAAAGGAGGGTTTTAATTTGAATCAACCAGTCATAGCCAAGGAATATCGAGGCAGTCAGGTAGAAAATATACATCAAGGCGTCATTGCAATCATGAATGATAAAAAGGAATTAATCTATACAAAAGGCGATCCCGAGCAGTCAATCTATTATCGCTCGGCTATGAAACCCATTCAGGCGATTCCAGTGTTCCAGACGCCCGTTATCGAAACATATAACTTGACTCATCAAGAGGCTGCTTTATTTACGGCTTCACAACGTGGGGAACATTATCATCAAGAAGCCTTGGAAAATTTGCTTAAAAAATTACAGCTGGAGGAAGAAGAACTGGTTTGCGGTGCAAGCTACCCATTGAATGAGATTCCGAAAGAAACGTATATATGGAATCATGGTTCGAAACGGCGACTTCTGCATAATTGTGCTGGAAAACATCTTGGAATGTTAGCTTATGCGCGGGAAAAAGGATATCACATGTCAGGTTATGAAACACCTGATCATCCTATCCAGAAAGAAATCAAGCACCATGTTGCTGAATTGTCCGAAACACCTGAAGAACATATTATGCAAGGGATTGATGGCTGTGGTTTACCAATCTATGGTGTTCCCTTAAAAAATATGGCTTTGTCGTATTTGAAATTTGTTGTTCCAGAATGGATACAAGATGAAGGGAAGAGAGAGGCGGTAAAGCAGATTGGTAAGGTCATGAATGCGAGCCCTGAAATTGTCGCATCACATGACTTTATATGTAGCGTACTTCTCAAAGACCCGAACATCATAGCCAAGGGAGGTGCACAAGGAGTCTACTGCCTTGCACTTCGACGGGAAAAAATCAGTATCGCCCTCAAGGTATTGAGTGGCACGGAACTTTTGTGGCCGGCACTGGTAGCGAAATTATTGGAGAAGATTGATTATGATAATAAAGATACCATTCGCCGTCTTCGGGAAATTTCCGATGGAAGTATCTTGAACGATAGTGGCAAAGTTGTTGGCTATACAGACTTTGTATTGTAAAATCCGAGCGATTGGAATAAAAAAGTGAGGTGCATATATTGGTGAATGTCGTGATGATCGGAACAGGCAATGCGCTTTTGGAACATAAAAAATCATGGAAATCCATCAAAGGTGTGACACTGGTCGGAATCTTGGATACACATAGTGGCTCGCTAAAATCCGATGTGTCCCAGGAAAAAGCGCTGTATGTCAATGAAATGAACGATATAAAACAGCGAGACGTTGACATGGTTGATATTTGTGTCCCTTTCAATGAGCGGGCGGAGTGGATAAAAAAAGTGGCAGATATGAACATGGATATCGTTTGTACGGAACCGTTCGGGAAGACGCCAGAGGATATGATGGCGATCATTGAATCATGTAAAGAAAATACGGTTGCCTTTTATCCAGATCATGTATTCCATAATCGTCCGGCCTATGCGAATGCGCAGGCGCAAATCAGACGGGGAGCGATCGGCCAACCGGGTGTGTTGCGATTTGCTGTAAACGAACCCCATCCTGGAAATGGGATGAGTATATTTACAGGGCTTGGAAGTAGTTTGTTTGCCTGGATATGTGACACATTCGGTGCTGTATCGCGAGTGACAGCGAAACATGTGCAAAAGAAAACAAGAAATGGTATGCCTGTCGAGTATGGTGTCGTTATTTTAAGATTGGCTGATGGCACGATTGCCCATGTTGAATTAACCTGGGCGGGTAATGATAGTCGTTCGTCCTTTGAACTGAGTGGTGATGGAGGAATGCTGCAATATGACAGTGGTTCCAGTGCACCTATACAGGTAGATCGCTTCTCAGAAACAGGGATGAAACCAGCATCTGATACGGTTTTGAATGAGCCCGTCCTCAAACGGCAACTCAATGAAGCTGTGACCAGTGCCGTTTCCAAAAACGCCAGCGATGGATTGGATCACTATACATATGCAATGGAAATCGTCAAGGCAGTCACTGAATCGGTACAAAAGCGTGAATCAGTAGCACTTAAAGGAGGTGCAACATCGTGAAAATTGGATTCATCAGTTTTGCACATATGCATGCATACGCCTATGCGGAACAAATTGTCAATCACCCTGATGCAACCATTGAAGCAATTTGGGATGATGATGTAAGTCGGGGTGAACTTGCGGCTAAAACGTATGGGGCGACGTATTACGGTGACCTCGATCATTTATTGGCAGCGGATATTGATGCGGTTATTATATGTTCTGAAAATGCCCATCATAAATCACATGTCATACGTGCCGCCCAATATAAAAAGCCGATTTTATGTGAGAAACCGATTGCGACCAACATTGATGATGCCATCAGCATGATCAAGAAGTGTCACGAAAATGGTGTTCAATTGCAAATTGCCTATCCTGTTCGCTTTATAGCGGCTATCCGCCAGGCGAAAGACATCATTGCATCAGGTAAAATCGGGGGAATATTCGCAGTCAATGCTACCAATCACGGAAAGATGCCAGGTGGGTGGTTTGTCGAGAGAAACCTTTCAGGCGGTGGGTCAGCGACTGATCATATTGTCCATATCATGGATGTGCTTCGTTGGATATTTGATGATGAGGCGGAGCGTGTTTATGCGGAATACGATACTCATTTTCATCCCATCGATGTGGAGGATTGCGGGGCGGTCCAGATTGAAATGAATTCCGGTATGATCGTATCCATCGATCCAAGCTGGTCACGTCCTGATACGTATCCGACTTGGGGTAATGTGACGATGAAATTCACAGGCACAGAAGGCACGTTATATATCGATGCTTTTAAACAGCATGCCGTCTATTATAATGATTATGACGGACGGATTGAGGAACAACCTTGGGCAGAAGACATGAATGAAAGTCTGGTTCATGATTTCATCGATTGTGTCCAAACAGGGAGAACTCCTTTTATAACGGGGGAAGATGGTCTTCGTACATTAGAAGTGGTGAAAGCCAGCTATCAATCCGATGCAGAACAAAAATATATTGATGTTAATCATATAAAAGATATATAAGGAAGATGGATAAAATGACAAATGATAAGAAACGCATGCGAGTAGATGCAATGACCATCAAGGGGATCTCAGGCGTGGAGGAAACGGATCGTGACAACCGAATCGTCATGTGGCAACGGCAACGTTACGGGATGTTCATCCACTGGGGTCCTTATTCCGTATGGGGTGGTGAACATAATGGTAAGGCTGTCACAACCGGTTACAGTGAACAGATTCAAATGTGGGATAACATACCTGAGTCAGAGTATATCCAAGCCGCCACAGAACTTGGTATGGGTTTTGATCCCGATGCTATCTGTCGCCTGGCAAAAGAGGCAGGCATGCAATATATTGTCATCACAAGTAAACACCATGATGGTTTTGCCATGTTTGATACGGACACAACTGACTATAATATCGTCAAACAGACAGAACGTGGCGAAGACCCGTTGAAATTGCTATCTGACGCATGTGAAAAACATGGGTTGGGCTTTGGTGTTTACTTTTCGTTAG
>DATGUN010000043.1:0-2843 GCA_035301285.1 Virgibacillus sp. | reverse complement strand
CGTGGAAATTTCCGGTATCGATATTTGGCAACATCCTATCGAAGCAAAAAAGCGGATTGCTTATGTGCCTGATCAACCGAACGTATATCCAAAATTGACCGGATGGGATTATTTGCAATTCATTGCATCTGTTTTTCGCATACCGGAAAGTAAATTTCAGGAAAAAGCAACAGAGCTATTACATATATTCAGTCTGACAGATCGGGCAGATGAGTTAATTGAAAGTTATTCACATGGTATGAAACAGAAAATCGCTATATGTGGTGCGCTTGTGCATGAGCCCGAGATGATCTTTTTAGATGAGCCGACGGTTGGTTTAGACCCAAAAAGTGCCCGGAATTTAAAGAGTTTATTACGTACACTGTGTGATAAAGGAATGACGGCTTTTATTTCAACACACATTCTTGAAATTGCTGAACAAATGTGTGATCGAATTGGAATCATTGCGGATGGACAGATTATTGCCTTAGGAACGATGGATGAACTGAGACAATATGAAGGAAATACAGCCAACAGTTTGGAAGATATTTTTCTGGAACTGACAGGGGATGAAAAGCAGCAAGCTGTCATTGATGAAATGTCTTCATCTGACCAAGGTGATATAACATGATGAAAGTGCTGATGAACAAACAAAGGAAAATAATCATGAATACGCTGAAAACACGAAACGGGAAGCAGCTGACCGGTTATGTCATCACTTTTATCGTTATTTCCGGATTATTATTGCTTCTTTCCAAAGGCGTCCTGGCTGTAAGCGGGTCGATTACAGTGCCTGTTTTTGCAGGTATCAGCACTTATGGTTTTTTAATTATCATTGGTTTTATTGTGTTACTTGGGCTTCCTCAAGTATTCAAAGATTTATATGCAGCAACAGATTTGCAATTATTGTTCACGATGCCTATCCCAACAAGAAACATTTTCTGGATGAAATATTTGCAAAGTTATATCGGAATTCCGCTCCTGGCCTATGTGTTTTTTGTTATTCCGTTATTTGTTTACGGAGTAGTCACCGGCGCAAGCAGCCTGTATTATCCTGTTATGCTTGTAACATTGCTTGCGGTCACGATCATAGGGCTCTCGATTACGTATTTATTTAATCTTGTTCTTATTCAAATTGTACCGGCAAACAGGGCAAATGAATTCATGACGGTGATGAGCTTTTTGTCAGGGATTTTCGTATATTTATTATTCATCCTTCCTGACATCATCAATGATCAACCACTACAGGAAGTGTTGTTATCCGGCGTACCTTTATTACCGAAATGGATTCCGGTGAGCTGGGGAAGCGCGGCACTTGTCGAAGCACATCAAGGGTCTATTGGATTTCTTTTTCCGTTTGTCCTTTTTCTCCTGTTAGCTGTCTGCAGTGTAATCTTAACGACCGCCCTTGTCGAGAAAGGTTTTCGGACAGGATGGATTCGCTTAAGTGAAGGAGGAAGGAAAAAGAAAAAGGCAATCAAAAAAGGCATGTCACGTCGTCATGTAGCACATCCGGTTGTTGCCGTTGGTAAAAAAGAATGGTTCGTAGTCAAACGGGATATGCGCGAATGGCTTGTGTTTATGCCGCTTATTTTCTTCATTATTTTTCCATTAGTCGGTTTTGTCAGTGGAGGAGCTAAGTTAAGTGATTTACGTGGATTTAACGAAATATCATGGCCAATTGCGCAAGCGGTGCTTTTATTTCTTTATGCGATGGTAAATGGGATGATCGCTGCTTCATCGATCGGGCGTGAAGGGGCAAATGTCTGGATCCTTCGAACACTTCCGCTGTCTGGAAGAGAGATTGCGCTCGGAAAATTGTGGATCAGCTGGTTGATGCCATTTGTAGTAATAACGATCTTGGAAGTTGCTGCGGGGATATTTCTCGGTTGGACAGTATTTCAATTTGTCTTCGGCATTGCGATGAAAGCAGTGATCACAATTGGAATAAGTGCAATTGGATTGTGGCTTGGGACGCTAGGGGCGAAATATCATCCGACAAATCCCCAAGCTCGCTTGAAATTCGGAATATCATTTTTACTTTTACTTGCATCTTATGTTTATTTGCTGCTCGCGTTTATTCCTTATATATTATTAAACATCCCGGCAGAAGCGGCGGATTTCGCTTTAGAGGTAAGCAATGATATGACAGGTATATTTGCAGTTGCGGCGGGTATTATTGCAACGCTCTTGTCATGGAAAGCAAGCTATCCGATTATCGTTGGAGCGTTTGGTGTCATTGTAATGTTGATTATTTCACTGGGGATAGCGAGTGTGTTTATATATGCGAGTGCCCGAAGGATTGATAAAGGCATAGAAATTGACATGATCAGTGAGACGAGTGGAAAATCTTTATCCGGAAGCAGAAAGTCCGGCGGGAGTATGTAGTAAAAGGGGATGAGACGGGAGTTATGGAGGAAGAAGATGAAAAGTTTCGCGACCTGAATTTATCGACAAGAATAATAGTTGTCATCGCGCTGTCCCTCATCGTTTTAGTTGCTGTAACGATGCTGTTCGGTGGATTTCTCTTAGGATTTAATGGGCTATTCATATTGTTTGGGGTCCAATATGACTCATTCTGGTCGCTTGTGCTATATGTACTCAGTGTTTTCGTAATTGGGAGTATCGTTGATCTTTTTGCCAAGGCCATCGTAACAATTACAACGCAACAGATGATAGGGCGTTATCAAAAATTTATCACGAGGATGGTCATCCACACCAGTTTCACATGGCTGATGCTATATTCCATTGATGAATACATGACGACGATTACTGTTCCTTTACTTACGGAAATCGTTGCCGCATTACTCCTTTTTTTCCTGGATTATTTTTTTGACGATGAGAAGAAGTAATTATTGTAATGG
>DATGUN010000042.1:0-2784 GCA_035301285.1 Virgibacillus sp. | reverse complement strand
TAAAAGCCTTCCTCCGTTTCCTCTATTGATTGTAAAAAGTCGAGCGTGAATGGATCATCAAACGCATGCACATCCGGCAATTTCGATTCGGCTATTTCGGATGTTTTTTTGGAATCTACATCTTGATCCATTTGGCATCCTGCTGATATCAGTACGACAAACATCAATAACATTCCAATACGATTGGACATATTTTTAGCCTCCAAGCGTTACTGGCTTTCCGAATTTTTCACCTTTTATAATTATAATGGAAAATTAATGGCAACTCAAAAGATGTTCAATTAAATATAGGAAGAATAGCTGTTACTTCCTTCATTCCCCCCTTCATCTAAGTCATTTTCTCCCCTACCATCTCGCACCCTTTCTATCTGTATAAATGACAAATACCCTTGGCAACCGAAGGATTAAGTATATATGACACACTTCCCCACTAAAAAGCCACAACACCCTGAAAAAAGATAGAACATCCTAATAAAACGCATACATTCTCATAAGCTATCGGCAATAAATCAATGGAAATGGTATCTTAGATGAATTTAATTTGCTAGAAGTTGATATATACCATTATATGGATGAAATTCAACTTTTTATATAATGTAAATATTTGTTAGTGTTAATCTATGCGGCTTTTTCAAATTATAAAAAAGGGAGATAATAGAAATGAAATGGAAAAACTTAAAATATCTGATTGCTATTTTATTTTCGTTAATTTTGCTGGGTGCTTTGTCGGCATGCGGTGGCGATGAAGAGGCAAACGGATCAGAAGATGGAGCAGATTTAAAAGATGAGTACACGGTTGTAACAGACACATCATTTGTTCCGTTTGAATTTAAGGAAGACGGTGAGTATGTCGGATTTGATATTGATCTTATCAATGCGATCGCGGATGAAGTTGGTTTTGACATTAATCTGGAAACAACCAATTTCGACGGGATCATCCCCGGATTACAAACAGGTTCATTTGATATCGCACTTGCAGGAATAGGTATTACAGATGAACGTGCGAAAAAGATCGACTATAGTGACCCTTATTATGAGTCGGGCTTACGGATCGGTGTTGCCATTGATAATGATTCCATTGAAGGGATTGAGGATCTTTCTGGAAAGAAAATCGCGACAAGACTCGGTTCAACAAGTGCGGAATATATAGATGAGGAAATCGATGACGCAGAAGCTAAACAATACGAACAATTAGATCAAGCGTATTTAGCTGTTGAAAATGGCAGTGCAGATGCTGTTTTATACGATGCGCCAAATGTTGCCTATTATATCCAAACAAAAGGTGAAGATAGCCTGAAGATGGTTGGTGATCTATACCAAGCAGAGGAATATGGAATTGCCATGGCGAAAGGGCAAGAAGATTTGGTTGAAGCTGTTAACGAAGCGCTGGAAACGTTAAAAGAAGATGGAACATATGACGAGATTTATGAAAAATGGTTTGGCGAAAAGCCTGAATAAAAATACGATTATCTAGCGGAAAAGGGTGTAACCATCCATTTTTGTTACACCCTTTTATCGTTTAATAGAGTTATCATGACTTTAAAATGTCTTTATCAGTGATGATATGAATTTGAAGAGGTGAAAATGTGAATATCAATTTTGATTGGGCAGGCGTTATCGATTTTTTACCTGAACTTGGAAAAGGGTTATACTATACGCTTCTCATTTCAGTGTTAGGACTTTTAATAGGTTTTATATTAGGGGCCATTTTTGGATTCGGACGGATTGCCAGGAACAAATTTATTTATAGCGTATCAACAGTATACGTTGAAGTTTTACGGGGCACACCCGTCTTGGTTCAAGCCATCTGGATCTATTATGCCCTTCCGTTGATTATTGGCTTCAATATTCCATCGATTGTTGCCGGGGTTATTGTGATTGCACTCAATTCCGGAGCATATATTGCGGAAATCGTCCGAGGGGCGGTACAGTCAATCGATAAAGGACAAACAGAGGCAGGACGTTCGCTTGGTTTGGACCACGGCAAAACAATGCGCTATATTGTTTGGCCACAAGCATTCAAACGGATGATTCCACCACTTGGCAATCAATTTATCATCAGTATCAAGGATACATCCCTTTTATCCGTTATTCTTGTACCCGAATTGATTTTCCAAGGACGTTTGATTGCAGCCAATCACTTTAATGCGGTTGAAATTTACACAACAGTTGCCGTGTTTTATCTGGTCATCACCTTGAGTTTATCCTTTGTCCTGAGAATTTTAGAAAGAAGGTTGGATATACAATGATTGAAGTCAATGATTTACATAAACAATTTGGTGACTTAGAAGTGTTGAAAGGCATTACCTGCCATATCGACTTGAAAGAAGTCGTCTGTGTGATCGGGCCAAGCGGATCCGGTAAGAGTACCTTTCTACGTTGCCTGAATATGCTGGAGGAAATGACAAGTGGAGAAGTCATCATTGACGGAATTTCCTTAAATGACAAAAATACAGATATCAATAAGATGCGAACGGAAGTTGGAATGGTGTTTCAGCAATTTAATCTGTTCCCACATAAATCCGTTGTCGAAAATGTCATGCTTGCCCCCCAAAAAGTCCGGGGTCTCAGTAATGATGATGCAAGGGACCGCGCCATTAAGCTGTTGGAAAAAGTGGGATTGGGTGATAAAACCGATATTTACCCGAACCAATTATCCGGTGGGCAACAACAGCGTGTAGCCATCGCCCGGGCATTGGCGATGGAGCCGAAAATAATGTTATTTGACGAGCCCACTTCTGCACTGGATCCCGAATTGGTCGGTGAAGTGCTTGAAGTGATGAA
>DATGUN010000041.1:0-2807 GCA_035301285.1 Virgibacillus sp. | reverse complement strand
ATGCGTGATGTCCCCTTGAAGGGTATGAAGAAAGTGACACATTAAATAATATGTTTTCAAAAAAGGAAACCAAAAAAATGTCATTCGGAAAGCCGTCGAATGTGTATGAAGTTTTATGCTTCATATACTTCGCGGTTTTTTTTCTGTTTTTTATTGGTAGGCTATCATCAAATTTTTCCTTACTACACATTTTTAATGCACTTCTTTCACATCGATGTATATATTGTCATATATGGGAAAATGTGGGGATTGGCGTGTGTTTCCAATAAACGATATTGGAAAATCATTTGTCTAATTTAAGACAATTTTTATGACTATCGTACTGCATTTTATATTAGGTAAGTATTCGATGGTTTTTTAAGTGATTATTTGGGGTAGATTACTGTATAATATAAGGTAGATTAATGGTTACATAGATAAGGATGACGAAGAATGTCCAAAAATTACACATCAAGAATGGAAAAAAGGCAGCAACGCAAGAAGAAAGGCAAAAAAAGTTGGTGGAAGAAACTTCTGCTTGGCTTTTGTATTGCTTTTGTTCTTATGATGGTTGTCGGAGTCGTTTCAGTAGCTGTTATGATCCATGATGCTCCGAAACTAAATGCTGATAATCTGCAATTTCCACAATCCACACGGATTTATGATGAAGATGGCGAGCAGATTGACACATTATTCCATGAGGAAAATCGGATTAATGTGTCGATTGATGATGTTCCTGAAAAAGTGCAAAATGCCATACTTTCCATTGAAGATAAGCGATTTTACGATCATAAAGGTATTGATATTCGCCGTTTGGCAGGTGCGGCCGTCAGCAACTTCAAAAACGGTTGGGGAGCGGAAGGTGGATCGACACTTACCCAGCAGGTGATTAAACGGACTGTCCTTACGCCGGAGAAGACGTTGAAGCGTAAGGTACAGGAGGCATGGCTTGCCCTGAAATTGGAAAGGAAATACTCGAAGGAAGAGATTCTTGAACTTTATTTGAATAATGTTTATTTCGGTCATGGTGCTTATGGTATCAAAACGGCTTCGGTCACTTATTTTGGTGAAGAAGACCTTTCCAAATTGAATATTTCTCAGATTGCTTTATTGGCAGGCTTGCCCAATTCACCGAGTGCCACCGATCCATTTAAACACCCTGAAAAAGCGGAGGAGAGACGAGACAGGGTGCTGGCGGCCATGGAAAGCAATGGAGTTATAACTGCTGAAGAAGGGGCGGAAGCGAAAGAACTGGCTGTCGTTGATATTATCTTGGATGAGGAAAAAGAGCAAAAAAGCGATAATCATTATAATGCCTATGTCGATGCTGTCTATGAACAATTGGTGGAAAAGGAAAAGGTCGTCACGGATGAGGAATTTTTCCAAGGCGGGCTAAAGATTTATACACATCTTGATCGAGATGCGCAAAAAGCGGCTTATGATTTATTGCATTCTGAAAACATACCCTATCCCGATGATAACTTTGAAGCAGGGTTAACCCTTGTGGAAACCGAGACGGGAGCTGTAAAGGCTGTAGGCGGTGGCCGGAACTTCCAGGCAATCGGTTATACGAATTATGGATCACAAGTCACGCACCAGCCAGGGTCGACTATTAAGCCGATTTTGGATTATGCTCCTGCCATCGAACATTTGAAGTGGTCGACATCTCATATGTTGTCTGACGAACCTTATGAATACAGTAATGGGGCACCGATTAATGAGTGGGATGGCGAATATTGGGGTGACATATCCATCAGAAGGGCACTTGAATGGTCACGGAATATCCCTGCACTTAAAGCATTCCAAGCTGTTGGAGAAGATAAGGCACAGGAATTTGCTTCGGGGCTGGGGATTGATATCGATCCTATTTATGAGTCGGCGGCTATTGGTGGATTTGAAGGTGTATCGCCATTGCAGATGGCTTCAGGCTATGCGGCGTTTGGAAATGGTGGAACGTATAATGAACCTTCAACCGTGAAGAAGGTTGTTTACCCTGATGGAAAGGAATGGGAGCCTGAATTAGAATCCGAGACGGCAATGCATGATTATACGGCTTATATGATGACAGACATGCTTAAGACTGTTATGACAAGTGGAACGGGAACCCAAGCAAATATTGATGGTTTGCCTCTGGCGGGTAAGACAGGATCGACCAATATCCCTAAAGAGGATCGAGACCAATACGGTATTGACGATGGTTTGCGCGATGCTTGGTTCTCAGGTTATACGACTGATTATTCATTGGCCGTCTGGACCGGTTATCCATCTTTTAAAAATGAGGATGGGGATGTCCAATATATTAAATACGACGGTTCACAGGATATTGCCAAACAACTTTTTAGGGAATTGATGTCTACTGTTTCAGCAGATGATACAGCTGATTTCATTCAACCTGAATCCGTTGTAGCTTCTGGTTCGGAATTATATGTACGTGATGCAACAACTCCTCCACCTCAACAAAATCAATCGGAACCTCCTGATGATCAGCAACAAGAAGAGCCTGAAGAGGAAGAGACCAATGATGATCAAAATGCGGAGGATGAGGAAGAAGAGGAAGAGCCCGACGACGAAGCAAATGAAAATCAAGATGAAAATGAAAATGAGGAAGAAAACGAAGAAGATAATCAAGAAGAGAACAACCAGGATGAATCGGATTCGAATGACGAAAACCAGGGTGAAAATGATCAAAATAATGATCAGAATCAAGAAGACGGTCAAAATAATGACAATCAACAAAACGACGATAATCAAGATGGTCAAGAAGGAAATGATGGCGACGGTCAAGGCGATCAAAATAATGAAAATGACGGCGGAGGAAACGACCAGGG
>DATGUN010000040.1:0-2090 GCA_035301285.1 Virgibacillus sp. | reverse complement strand
TCAAAAAAGAAAACTGGTTATCTTAACAGCGGGATCCATCTTAACCGGGGCTGCTGTTGCAGTGTCTGGTGCGATTGGTTTTGTCGGGCTGGTCATCCCCCATTTAACACGGCTCCTATGGGGACCGGATCACACCCATCTATTGCCGTTATCCATTTTTACCGGGGCAAGTTTTTTAATTTTGGCTGATCTTGTTTCAAGAACGATCATTTCTCCGCAAGTGCTGCCAATTGGTGTCATCACCGCATTAATCGGTGCACCGGTATTCGCATTAATTTTAATGAGACAAAGAAAAGGAAGCAGAGGCGGTTTGTAATGTTAACGGTTCACAATGTTTCAGGGGGATATATCAATCATCCTGTTATTAAAGATGTTGATTTCTCTGTAAAAAAAGGAGAATTCTTTGGCATTTTAGGGCCAAATGGAAGTGGGAAAACAACCTTATTAAAAATGATCAGCGGTCTCCTTCCTTGTACAAAGGGTTCTATTGAAATAGCGGGTAAAGAAATAACACAAGTCTCAAGGAAAGAACTTGCGCAAACAATTGCCGTATTGCCCCAGATTTCAGGACAGACATTTCCATATACCGTTAGGGAAACCGTTGCACTTGGGCGTTACGCACACCTCCGCGGTCTTTTTCAAACATGGCGGACGTCCGACGAGGAAATCCTGCAAACAATCATGAAACAAACAAATATTGAACAGTTTGCAGAACAATCTTTGCATGAGCTGTCGGGCGGAGAACAACAGCGGGTATTTCTTGCCCAAGCATTAACACAGCAACCGGCTATATTATTACTTGATGAGCCTACGAACCACCTTGATCTGGCCCATCAAAAAGGTTTGCTTGATCTGCTTAAAAAGGCCACAAATGAACAAGATTTAACTGTCATTTCGATTTTCCATGATTTGAATTTGGCAAGTCTGTATTGTGATCGTCTTCTATTGTTAAATTACGGGGAAACGAAAACACTGGAAACACCTGATCAAGTACTGAAGGAATCCATTATTGAGGAAGTATATCAAACAGAAGTGAAAAATCACCCACACCCGGAAATAGCTAAACCGCAAATGCATTTGCTGCCAAATACGACGCAAGCAGAAAGAAAAAATGCAATCGATGCATCACTGCTGGAAATAAATCCTGAACAGATTGTACTGAAGTCCCCTATTCCACTAAGAACATTATCATCGGGTGTAAGTGGAGCTGGGATCGGCTGGCATGATTGTTTTGTAAACCGATATGTAGATAAAAACTATAATTGTTCCTCCCCTGTTCGGGATATGCAGCAGCATCTGCTGAACCACGGCTGCAATCTCAGTAAGACTGTCGGTATGATGACGGCAGTCAACCTGGAGCATGTTTCATACCGATTTTGGGAGGACACGGATTTTTCTTTGCTCGTGGTCGTTACAGCGGGGATCGGGAATGCAACTGATAGTACGAGAGCACCTGAGGGAAGGGAAACGTTACCGGGGACGATCAACACATGGATTTTTGTTAATGGAAAACTGACAGAAGAAGCATACATCCAATCCATCATGACCGCTACAGAATCAAAAGCCCAAGCACTAAGGGAACTGGATATTAAAGACAAGGAAACAAACACAATCGCGACAGGCACGTCAACAGATAGTATTTTAATCGCTGCAACACAACAAGGAGAAACTCTCCCCTATGCAGGAACGGCTACAGCACTTGGGCAAGCAATAGGAAGAAGTGTTTATACAGAGACGAAAAATGCCATCATACGTGCTCAGGAACAATGATAGCCAATGATCATTTATCACTTAATCAGTATTACGTTAGCTATCTGTATTGACCGTGTTATCGGGGATCCGCCTTCCTGGCCACATCCTGTCCGTTGGATCGGCAGTTTAATTACCCGGCTAGAGAGAAAATTAAATAAAGGTTCCAGGAGAAAGAGCAATGGCATTATTCTAGTCACCATCATTGCCTCTCTTTCCTTTCTTATAACTTTTCTTCTCGTATGGGGAGCTTTTCAGTTTCATGTCATTGCAGGAATTTTACTTGAAGCAGTGATCATTGCAACAACCATTGCACAACATGGGCTTGCACATGCTGCGAA
>DATGUN010000039.1:0-17093 GCA_035301285.1 Virgibacillus sp. | reverse complement strand
CATCACTCACGCGGCGTTGCTCCGTCAGACTTTCGTCCATTGCGGAAGATTCCCTACTGCTGCCTCCCGTAGGAGTCTGGGCCGTGTCTCAGTCCCAGTGTGGCCGATCACCCTCTCAGGTCGGCTACGCATCGTCGCCTTGGTAAGCTTTTACCTCACCAACTAGCTAATGCGCCGCGGGCCCATCTGCAAGCGAGAGCCTTACGGCCCTCTTTCAACTTCTCTTCATGCAAAGAAAAGTATTATCCGGTATTAGCCCCGGTTTCCCGGGGTTATCCCAGTCTCACAGGCAGGTTGCCCACGTGTTACTCACCCGTCCGCCGCTCGTTCCACAAGCGCCACCCCCGAAGGGGATCTGCCTGCTTCACGCGCTCGACTTGCATGTATTAGGCACGCCGCCAGCGTTCGTCCTGAGCCAAGATCAAACTCTCCATAAAAGTTTGGTTTAATAATGGACACCAATCCATTATTTTCTCTTAGCTTCAAAAATTGATTCAGGGTTGGGAAGTCTTCCTCAGCCGGATCTCTCCAGCTTCCAACTTCTCACCTTGACATCTGTTTACATACTGGTTGTTTTGTTCAGTTTTCAAAGAGCAAAATACATTTTGTCGTTTTTTAGCGACAAGATATAATTTAACACGGTTATGATCTGTTGTCAATAAGTTTCATCAAATAATTTAAAACATTTTTAAATCCTTTAAACAAAAGAAACAAACGATTGAATTTGTGGACAAATCACACTCAATGAAGTAACAATCCACTACATTCTCGAAAAGCAAGAATCAATTTGTGTTTGACAACAGGATTAAATATAGCACATCCATTTTATCTTTTCAACAAAAACGTCCAATAAAGTTTCGAAAAAATTACTCGCGCATTCATCGGAATATAATCGATCCCTATTACTGCAATGTTTTACCACGGAAATCATATATATGACGTTCGAAAAGTGGCTCCGCTTCCTCTTCACTCTTAATTTCCTGACTCAATACGACCTTACAAAATTGAATTACCATTTCTTTGACTTAAAACTACTGAATAAATGACTGAAAAAGGAGCCTCGAAAAAAATAGAGAGACTATAACATGAAACAAAATAGCAGCATTGGATTAAACATCATTTATACACTTGGCTATTTATCCCTATTATAGAATATGGCCATTTCTCCAAGCCCCTTAACAGCATTTGTCATTACGTATGGTATTAAAAACATCTTATTGATTGAGCGATTGTTTTGGCATATATTTCAAACATTCTTCCTGATTGGCTACACGACGAAACAATTGAAACAACGAGTGATATCGTTTGCGCATCGCTTGTTTGACAACTTGATCAATTCGGTCATCATCCAGATCCAGGAGTATTTCTTCCAATTCACGCTTTAATAGATACTCAATTTCCTTTTGTTCACTTTCATTGATTAACAATCCTAACATTCCAAACACCTCATGTTCCTACATAATCATCCATACTACACTATACGAAATCATTGTCATTTTTTGTCGGGTAATCGGTCATTACAGCTTTTGGACACATACCCATAATCCTCTATACCCCACTCTAACTATTTCTACCCATAATTCCGCAAAATATTATCTTTTTCGTCATGACGGTTTTTTATATCAGTAACTTTGGACACACGAATCATTAAAAATAGCTTGTTCATATTTCATCGTTATCCATCATACATTTTAAAAACGGGAGGTATCGATATGGAACACTTTTACACATTCAAAATAAAACATTTTAAACGATGGAGCATTGTCGTTATTTTGGCGTTGTTTACAGCAACCTTTTTATGGTTTGAACAATCAAGCAGCTTTTCGGTCTTCTCATCAAAAGATGATCCAAGTGCGTTGACAAAAGGAAATGCCGACGAACCTAATATCGGATTGACTTTTAACATTAGCTGGGGAGAAGAGAAGGTTTTTGATATCCTGAAATTACTTGAAAAAAACGGTGTACAAGCTACGTTTTTTGTCAGTGGTGAGTGGGCAGAGCGGCATCCAGATATACTGGAAAAAATCAGTGAAGGCAAGCATGAACTTGGGATGCTCGGCTATCGCTACAAAAGTTATCTCGATCAGGATACCGAACAAGTAAAAAAAGATCTTGAGAAAGCCAAAAAGATATTCAAAAAATTAGGTTATGAAAATATGTCATTGATACGTCCCCCGAGTGGACATTTCAATAAAGAAATCATCGAGCTTGCTGAGGACAGAGGATTGAAGGTCATTCATTGGAATGTGAACCCGGTTGACTGGAAAAACCCAGGAAGTGATAAGATCATTGACACTGTGATGAAGCAAACCAAAAACGGGGATATTATTTTGATGCATGCCTCTGACACTGTCACACAGACCGACGATGCTTTAAAAACAATCTTAAAAGGATTGAAAAACAAGGATTTTCAATTCGTATCCATTTCCGAGCTCATCAATCAAGCACATGCAGAATCAAACCAGGTTGAATAATGATATCCACACCAAAAATGCCCAGTGGTCTTGGCCATCGGGCATTTTCATCATACGATCATTAAGCTTTTTTGGAGGCTGGATTCTTCCCAGTTCCGGCCCCGGCCTCTTTCGCATCATGTTCTTTCGCTGACGGGCTGTTTGTGAGCTTGTGAAGAATCAATAATTGATAGGTGTTACAAGCAAGAAGTGTCGTAATTGAGAGCCAAGCATACATTGACCCGCTCGCCCTCAAACCTGGCACCCATTCTACCGTGGTCATCACTATCATCAAAAATAATGCAGGAACGAACGCGCGCCGCTTCGTCTGATCCGCTTTTATCCAGCTGATGAACAATCCATATACCAATAATCCCGCAGACATCAATACAAATAAATACAACGGTGTTTCACCCTCCGCTTCTTTAAACGGAAAGTACACAAGATCAAATAAGACGAAAGCAATCAATAACAGTTGCACTTTTGGCCAAAAGGAACGAAACATGCCAAGACCGAACTGATTGATAAAGAGATAGGCAAAAAACCCCGTTTGACTGACAACACTAAACACGAGGCCTATCCCTACAAAAAACAGCACCAAACCGAAGAGATTCCACAAATCAAATGGTTGCATATACGTCATATAGTCATCCGTCTCCACAAAAAAACTCGTAATCAGACCGACGACGCCTCCTATGATCAACGTTTTGAAAAACATCCCAACCCACTTACGCGTATTCACAATATGTTCCTCCTACAGTCCTTATCTGAAAATGATTGACATCAGCATGTGTCCATCACTTTGAATGCGATTATGATCTCATCAATGTCACTATTCGTATTTTAG
Organism: Virgibacillus sp.; assembly: GCA_035301285.1. Taxonomy (GTDB): domain Bacteria; phylum Bacillota; class Bacilli; order Bacillales; family Amphibacillaceae; genus DATGUN01. The sequence goes on along the minus strand of DATGUN010000039.1, from coordinate 13,793 downwards.
CATGAATGAATTGTTTTTTCCTTTCCAACGTGCATAATTTTTTAATCTCACACTCATATTATACGTGTATAGAAGGAGTGAAACTTAGGATGTTCCGAACATTTTTCATCGTGATGACAAGCTTTTTGATAATAACGATAGGCGGCTGTTCCAATGATGAAACCGCAAAAAAAGATTTAGACTACGACAAAACAAAGAAGATGGTCGTCGATATTCTACAAACCGATGACGGAAAAAAAGCATTATCGGAAATCCTCTCAGACGATAAGTTGAAAGATCAATTGGTGATCGATTCCGACGACGTACAACGGTCCATCACTGATGTTCTCGGATCCGATCAAGGTCAAAAAATGTGGACGAAACTTTTCAATGACCCATCCTTTGTAAAGAGTTATGCCGAATCATTGTCAGACGAACAAGAAAAATTGATGAAAAAACTGATGAATGATGCTGAATTTCAAAACCAGATGCTTGATTTACTGCAAAACCCTGAAATAAACAAACAAATGCTGACGATTCTAAAAGGGCAGGAATTCCGTTCCCATATAGAGGATCTCATAAAAGAAACACTCGATACACCATTATTCCAAGAAAAGATGGCTACCATTTTACTCGAAGCCGCTGAGGAAAAAGAAGACAAGGATAAAAGTGAAGATAAAAATGAGGGGGAAGACAAAGAAGAAAATGATGATGGGGACCAAGGCGGAGGAAATAAAGAAGATGAAGAAGAAAATGATATAGGCATGTAATCAGCCGGAGTCCGACCAGAAAAGCAGGTTTTGCTTGCTAATATGTAAAACGCAAATAGCGAAAGCTCTATCTTTTTCAGAGCTTTCGCTAATGGAATCACTACATTCTGATTGGACATTCATTGTGTTTACTCTTCGTCTTCCTCTATTTTAGCAACCACCTTCGCAGCTATATGATGGTACGCTTTTCCGATAGGATGATCCTGCTGATAAATAGACGGTGCAAATACATCCTCTTCCTCATAGGGTTGTTGCAATGGCAGTTTTCCAAGCACCTTTGTCTTCAACACCTCGGCAAGCTTGTCTCCACCGCCATGCCCGAATACATGCTCTTTTTCTCCAGTCTTTTGGCTCTCAAAGTAAGACATATTTTCAATAACACCGAGAATTTCATGTTCCGTTTTAATCGCCATCTGACCTGCACGCGCTGCGACGAATGCTGCTGTCGGATGTGGCGTCGTTACAATGATTTCTTTACCAGTCGGAAGGAGTTCGTGCACGTCCATTGCAATGTCGCCTGTACCAGGAGGCAAGTCAAGCAATAGATAATCCAGATCGCCCCACTCCACTTCCTTGAAGAAACTGTTCAACATTTTACCGAGCATCGGCCCACGCCAAATGATCGGGGAATTATCTTCCACAAAAAATCCCATCGATATCACTTTAACACCGAACCGTTCGACAGGCAGGATTTTTTCTGCACGGACTTGCGGACGTTCCTCGACACCCATCATATCCGGGACACTAAAGCCGTAAATATCGGCATCGATAATCCCAACTTTTTTCCCAAGGCGCATGAGAGCCATAGCCAAATTGACGGTAACCGTTGATTTTCCAACACCGCCTTTACCACTCGCAATCGTTATGAAGTTTGGTTGCGTGCCGCCCATCAACGTCTTTTCCTTTTCTGCCTCGACGGATGGTTGGAATTTTTGGATCACTTCATCAGGGAGCTGCTCAAAACGTAAACCTACCGTTTTAGCACCGTTTTTCTTTAATATCCCAACCAGTTCTTGTTGCAATTGCATTTGCTCAGCTGTATTCGTTTTGCCGATAGCAATTTTTACGCTGACATGATTCTTTTCTTCCTTGATTGTTACTTTGGATACGCCGCCTGTTTCTTCGAGCGTTTTATGTAAAAATGGGTCCTGTACTGGATTTAATAGATTCACCACTTCTTCTTCTGTCAACAATCTAGTCACCATACCTTTCTTTGCCCATCCAAAGGTTATTTGACTGATACGAGAATGAGCCCTCTATAGGTGCAAGTATAACATAAAGTTCATTATTCTTCAGTAGGGGCGCTATCTAAAAAGGTAATGAGTGTTTTAACAGACATCTTCCATAAACATTGCAACGTTGACAATACACAAACCAAACAAACATAATATTGATCATAGAAGAGTAAGTAAGTTTGACTACAATGTTCATTATCCGTTTTAAACTAAGACATGTTTCACCCTAGGTACACTCTATCAATCTCCCTCTGGTTCCTCAGTCACATACCGCAAAATACCGTGATACATGCTGGCGGCGACCTTTTCCTGGTAGTCATTCTTTTTAAGGAGCTCCCGTTCTTTTTCATTTGATAAGAACCCGATTTCCGATAGGGCTCCAGGTACCTCTGCATGTTTCAACAAATACATATGATTCAGTGCCAACGCCGATCGATTCGTATTTTCAAGCTGATGTGTCATCTCAGACTGGATCATTTTCGCCAAATGCTCGCCCTCTTCGGATTCCGGATAGTAAAACGTTTGCGCCCCGTGCCATTTTGTTGAACCTAAGGCATTCAAATGAACGCTCACAAAAAAATCCGCCTTTTTATCATGGATAAATGCCAATCGCTTGCGTATATCTTCCGCTTTACGGCGAGATAATCCCTCCGTGTCCCCTGCTGCCAGATCTTTATCGGTTTCACGTGTCAAATAAACAATCGCACCTGATTGTTGTAAATAATCTTGCAATTTTTTCGCCACGATCAATGTAATATCTTTCTCTTTCGTATCATCTTTACCTTCTGCTCCACCATCCGGACCACCATGACCCGGATCGATCACGATGGTCTTTCCGCTTAAAGGAAGTGACCATCGTGTCCATACGTGTTCATTTTCAAGATTTGGGAACCAAATAAGTGCAATCAAAAGTGCCAGTCCTGCCAACCATAAACCTAACTTCGTCAATCTCCTCATAATGCTCGCCCCTTATACAGCTGTTTGCCATATTATATGGGACGAGTCTTTTGCTTATGACTATCAAGAATGCCCGGCTGAACCATCAACAAAAAAAGTTACACGGCTATCATTTTGTCCTGTTTACGTTTACAAAATCCTACGGATAGCACCATATATTTATGTTATCGGGAGCATATCGTATTTATCTGGATGAAATATGGCCAGAATAATTAATATGCCCTTTTTTACAACTTGAGGAACATTTTCAAAAACCATATGATTATACTTGTCTGTCCGTTTTTAAGACACAAGAAATACATACAAAAGGGGATGATCCAATCACTCAAAAAACGAACACAAAAACACAGCAAACAGCCCAAAAAGATGACTATTCACTGGAAAGGGTCCCTCGGCATAAGCGAAACATGGGCTGGATCAGCGTAACAAATATTACGTTTGGAATCGCAACGGCGATTTTTTATTTTCAACTGGGAAGTGTCATGGCACTTCAATTCGGGGCAGTCAACGCCATTATTTCAGCCTTATATGCCATTGTTGTTGCAGGTATTCTTGGAACATTTATCGCTTATCTATCTGCTAAAACGGGGATGAATGTGAATCTGTTATCCCGGGGCGGCGGATTCGGTTACATCGGGGCATCACTTACCTCACTTATCTATGCATCCAATTTCATCATGTACTGCGCATTTGAAGGCATGATTTTAGTTTTTGCCGTACATGAATTTATCCCTCAAATACCAAAATGGGTTCTTATTATCATTTTCGGTTCAGCCGTCATTCCTCTGAATTGGTTTGGTATCAAACAATTAGATAAGCTTCAAAAGTGGTCCATGCCGATATTCATCATATTCCTGGGAAGTGCCATTGCAATTTCCATGTTTAAGACGCCTGCACATGATGGAAACTTCTTATCGTACATGCCTGAAGGTGTCCAGATCGGTGGAACGGCTCTTTTACTTTGCATCGGGATGCAACATGGCATCATGGGATTGACTGCATTACTCGCTTCAGATTACGCACGATTCCTTAAACCTAAAGATATTAAAGGTACCATCGCCATCGGATTTATTCCACAGATTTTCTGCTATGGCATTATGGGTGGTCTAGGTATTTGGTTTGGTGTTTTGCTTGCAGAGCCAAATCCTGGTGTCTATATCGTGACACTTCTTGGAGTAGGTGGAGCCTTATTCACACTTTTGACGCAAATCCGGATCAATGTCACCAACATATACAGCAGTTCCCTATCACTGTCCAATTTCTTTGAAAATGTGTTGAATTTCAAACCTGGCAGACGTTTTTGGGTTGTGGTAGCGGGAGTTACAGCGATGATTCTGATGTTAGGGGGCATTGTCGATCACTTGGATGACGCACTGACATTCCAAGGTGTCTTTCTGTTGGCTTGGGCAGCCGTCCTGGTAACAGATGCTGTTGTTGTCAAAAAGCATTTGAAAATCGGACCGACATACTATGAAGCCCGCCAATCCAACTTATACAAATGGAATCCAGTCGGCGTCTATTCATTAATAATCGCCAGCGTACTCGGCACTGTCGCGGCACTGGGTTATATGGGTACATTCCTGCAGAACACAGCTGCCTTTTTCGCGGCCATACTTGCTGCGTTGTTAACCGTGGTTATTGCAGTGGCCACGAAAGGAAGATATTACATCACCGAAGACAATAACGATATACCGGCCGAGGATCACATCGCCTGAATAACTTTTAATATTGAATGAAATTCAGGTATGAGAGCTATCATTGGGAATGCACCTTTTGCACCTTAGTTGATACGACGTGGAACAGGTTTTATCGAGTTCATGGAAAAGAACGAGCTAAAAAACATTTGACAAATGAATTAGAATCAATTACTATACAGTATATTATCATTCACAAAAGACACACGAGGGGTATCGAACCCCACGATATCATAAAAGCGAAGAACCATGACAGTAGCCTATGTGGCTTGAAATCCAGAAATCTGATGGTCGATGCGAATCAGACAAGCACATAAGCGAATTACACATGGGAAGCTGATCTAACCGGCATAAAGCCGTTATCTTTCAACGAGTGAACAGTCATGGTGCTGTTAACAAGGGTGGTAACACGGAGTCTTTTCGTCCCTGCATAAGGGCGGAAAGGCTTTTTTTATTTATTATATATTCACATACATGTTCATATTTCAATAGCATTGAACGATTTGCAGTAGCGTATGTTGCTTGAAAAACAGAAATCTGGTGGTCGATGTGAACCAGACAAGCGCCTACGTGAATTACGGATCTGGAGCTGATTTTTTCCGGCAACACGCCGTTATCTTTTTTGAGTGAACAGTGATTATACTGTTAACAAGGGTGGTAACACGGAGCTTTTCGTCCCTATATAGGGGCGGAAGGCTTTTTTTATTTTAGAAACGTCGATTATGTACAAAGGTGGGATAAAGATGAAAAAGGAATTAACGCCAGGTTTAGCATTCATTCCAATATTAGCCATTATTATATCCGCTGCGCTAGCTGTCTTCGTCTGGGATATCGAAATGCACATCCCTTTGATGATCGGTGTCGCCGCAGCAGCCATTGTGGCAATTGTGAAGGGCTGGCATTGGCGTGAAGTTGAAACGATGATGATCCACGGTGTCTCCCGCGGATTGCCAGCTGTATTTATCCTGATGATTGTCGGCATCATCATCGGAACGTGGATCGCAAGTGGTGTCATACCAACCATTATCTACTATGGACTTGAGATGATTGAACCATCGATATTTGTTCCGCTTGCAGCACTGGTAACGGGGATCATTTCCGTTACACTTGGCAGTTCATTTACTTCAATGGCAACGATCGGTATTGCCTTCATGGCGATTGGCAGTGGCCTTGGCTTTTCACCCGGTATCGTAGCAGGAGCTGTCATTTCGGGGGCTTTTTTCGGTGACAAAATCTCACCTGTATCAGATACAACCAATATAGCGCCCGCCGTAGCCGAGACGGATCTGTTCAGTCATATCAAGCATATGCTCTGGGACACCCTCCCTGCTTTTGGGTTGTCGATTCTCTTATACTGGTTGATGACCAATTCTGGGGGCGGAGGTTCACAGAGCGATATTGGAATCATCGATAACATGCAGAATGGAATAAATGAAGGATTTATCATACATCCATTATTATTGTTGATGCCCGCTTTAACCATTGCATTGATGATCAAAAAAGCCCCTGCTATCCCCACATTGCTTGGAGTGGGGATTCTGGGAGCACTTCTCGCCATTTTTGTACAGGGCATGTCACCCAGCGCCGTGATGGGAATCATTACTGACGGTTTCAGCAGTTCTTCAAGCGTCGATGACGTCAACGAATTATTGAATCAGGGTGGTCTGTTCGCCATGTCCGGAACAATTACACTGTTGATGATTGCAACTGCACTTGGCGGTATTTTGGAAGAGACAGGTGCCTTTGCTGTATTAACCCGGAAAATGATGGATAACGTTCAAAAAACAAGCTCATTAATTGCGTCTACCATTTTCTCGACGTTTGTTGTTGCTTTCGCTTGTGGGGAAATATTCATATCGATTATCCTGCCGGCACGCACGTTTGCGGGAAAATATAAGGAAATGGGCGTTGATACGAAAAATCTATCCCGTTGTGTTGAAGCAGTGGGAACAGTAGGTATCAACCTGGTCCCGTGGGGTGTGACAGTCGTGTTTGCATCAGAACTGTTCAACCTGTCACCCGGACAATTCATCCCGTATACATTCTTTGCCATGCTTGTGCCATGGATTAATTTATTGTTTGGTTTCACTGGATGGACCATCACAAAACGAACCTACCCGGAAACAAAAGTGAACCAGCAAACAAAAAGTGTCAAGAACATCAAAGCTGTTTGAAAGCTCTCAACGAAAACGATGCGTTTATTTCTTTGATGCCTAGGTAAATATTCGGGCGAAATTTCGAGAAACGCATCTGCTTAGACGGTCGATTATACAACGATATATTTTTAACGGCAATGAACCATTCCAGTAGCATATATATCTTGAAACTCAGAAATCTGGTGGATGATGCGAACCAGACAAGCGGATATGCGAATTACAAATGGGGAGCCGATTTTTCCGGCAACAAACCGTTATCTTGCAATGAGTGAACAGTTCGTCTGTTAACAAGGGTGGTACCACGGAGTCCTTTCGTCCCTATTTTATGGGAAATGAGAGGGCTTTTTATATATCAACAATTACACAAGAGAGGTGCATTATATGAAAAAAGAACTCACTCCCCTATTCGCATTGATACCTATTTTATCACTGATCCTATCAGCAGCATGTGCCGTTTTCATCTGGGATTCAGGCATGCATATCCCTTTGATCATCGGGGCTATCGCTGCGGCAGGTGTTGCCATCATGAAAGGGTGGACTTGGCGTGAAGTCGAAAATATGATGGTTCAAGGAGTGTCTCGGGCACTTCCGGCAGCATTTATTTTAATGATTATCGGAACCATCATTGGCACATGGATCGCCAGTGGTGTAATCCCGACAATTATTTATTACGGGTTAGCCATTATCCATCCTTCCATATTTGTCCCTGTTGTAGCTTTGATTACGGGTATTGTATCGGTCACTTTAGGCAGTTCATTTACGTCCATGGCCACCATCGGGATTGCGTTCATGGCGATCGGATCAGGGCTTGGTTTTCCACCTGGGCTCATTGCGGGAGCCGTTATTTCGGGCGCCTACTTCGGTGACAAGCTTTCACCTGTATCAGATACCACAAATGTAGCGCCCGTTATGGCCGAAACCGATTTATTCAGTCATATCAAACATATGTTGTGGGATACAATTCCAGCGTTTATTTTATCGATTTTATTATATTGGGTCATCGGTCAGGCTAGCTCTGCCGGTACAGGAGCGGATTTAGACGCAATCAAGACCATTCAATCCGGTTTAAGTGATTTATTTATCATCCATCCATTATTGCTAGGCATGCCTGTATTAACCATTTTCTTGATGATCAAACGTGCCCCAGCTATTCCGACATTAATCACCGTCAGTATACTGGGGGCGTTGATTGCCTTTTTCGTCCAAGGCATGACCATTACTGAAATTGTCAATGTCACAACAGACGGTTTTAACAGTCCCTCTGATGTAGAAGATGTGGATGAATTGCTGAATCGCGGTGGATTATTGTCCATGCTTGGAACGGTGGCACTTCTTATGATCGCCACAGCACTGGGAGGGGTCTTGGAAGAAACCGGCGCATTTAAAGTCTTGACACAAAAAATGATGGACAAAGTAAAATCGGCTGGATCACTGATCAGTACAACCATCTTCTCGACCTTTGTCGTCGCCTTTGCAAGTGGCGCCCAATTTCTCGCGATTATTTTACCGGCTCGGACGTTTGTCGGTAAATATAAATCAATGAACATCGATACCAAAAATCTATCCCGTTGCGTCGAAGCTGCCGGTACAGTCGGAATTAACCTTGTGCCATGGAGTGTCCCTGCTGTATTTGCAGCAAGCATCTTCGGGCTGAACCCCGGGCAATTTATCCCGTATGCGTTTTTTGTCATACTTGTTCCGCTTGTCAACATCGTATTCGGTTTTACGGGATGGACCATTACGAAACAATCGTATTCAGACGTTCAACATAAAACTGAAAATAAATCAATCCAAGGAGATCATGCCGTATGAAAATCACTTTATCTGTACTTGGTACCGCACAAGATGCAGGCGTTCCACACATCAACTGCTTTTGCAAAAATTGCAGCCAAGCTATTCGCAACCCGATCTACAGACGTCTGGCCGCTTCTCTTGCGCTCGTATGCCCGGAAAAAAACCGTTGGCACCTGATTGACTGTACGCCTGACTTCAGGGAGCAGATGAGACACATCCAAGAAAGGTATCATCTGAACGGGAAACCAATGGATCATATCTTTCTCACCCATGCTCATATGGGGCACTTTCCAGGAATCTTATATTTAGGAAAAGAAGCCATGAATACCCAGCAACAACCTGTTTTAGTCGGAAATGACATGAAATCGATGCTAGAGCGTAATGCCCCGTGGAAAAAGTTAATCACAGACGATAATATATCACTGACATCGTTGGCACACCATAGACCGTTTACCATTCAGGAAAATGTGCGGATTCAACCTTTCAATGTACCTCACCGGAATGAGTTTTCCGAAACATTTGGATTCTGGATTAACGGCCCACAGAAAAAAGTGCTCTATATTCCGGACATTGATGATTGGAATGAATGGGAAACAGACATATACAATGCCTGCCAAGCGGCGGATATTTGTATACTGGATGGAACCTTTCACAGCAAGGCTGATTTATCCGATATCAGCAGGAACTATGAACAAATCCCCCATCCATTCATGACTGACACGATGGATCGCCTTCAGGAACTTGTGTCGAGCGGAAAAACGGATGTGTACTTTACGCATCTCAACCATTCCAATCCGGTATTGGATGAACATAGCGATGAAAGAAACACACTGATCAAAAGAGGATTCAAAATTGCCCAGGAAGGCATGGAGTGGGATCTATAACGAGGTAGGTCAAATTTTGGAAGCGACAAGTCATACAAGAACAAAACAGGGATAGGACAACATCATGATTCACGTCATGTTGCCTACCCCTGACTGAAGGACATATCATAGGAAGTGTCCTTTTTAACCCATCAGCATTTCATATATGAAAATGCTCCCTTGCCGCGTTTACAGACCGTCATTTAACGTGTATATTCGCGGACATAGTTGGTATTGGCGGTAATATACAACCCGCTTTTTATCTGGTACATATACCCGTCTCCAACTGGGAACTTGTCCCGTTTAACAGTATAAACATCCCCTTTATGGACGATTTCCGCCCGGTCATCCCAATCTGCCGAATGATACGTCCATAAGGAATCAACCAGCACTTCAAGATACGTCTTTTTCCCAGGCGAATCACCTTTCTTTAAACCAAGCGCTTGCGCTAGTCCTTTAGCATGGCCGCGGGCAACTTTTTCTAAAAAGGCATCCTTCTTTAAATTATTGGCATCGCCTTGATGATCGATAAATCCATTTTCCGTTAAAGAAGACGCCATACTTGACTCCCTCAGCATGTGAAAGTTCGCTTCCTTTTTCCCGCGATTTGAAAAGCCTGTTTGTGCAACCACTTTCTGATGAATCGCCGATCGTAATTGTTCAGTTCTTTCCTTCCCACTGTAATTGCCATTGTATATAAATGACTCGAAACCTTGACCGCCCCCGGAATTGATATGAATGGACTGGAGATAATCAGCTCCCCACGCATTCGCCATGTTTGTCCGTTCACCTAAGGACACTGTTTTATCGGTACTGCGGGACATTTTAATGGAATGTCCCGTATATTCGTTATTTAAAATATCCCTTAATTTCAAGGCAATCTTCAATGTGACGTTCTTTTCCTGCAATCCATTTCCTGAAGCACCATTATCTGTTCCCCCATGACCAGGGTCAATAAAAATTTTAACCATTTCCATCCTCCTCATTTTGATTTTTTTGCTTTTTACGGATGACATTCCGTGTTCCACTATATAAACCGACTGATGCAAGTCCGATTGCGATTCCTTTTAAAACACCCCCTTTCATACTTTCAGGTTCCAAATAAATGACTCCCGCCAAAATGCCCAAAACAATAGCTAAAACAGGCGCAAATCGTTTCGGTAACCCTCCTATTTTCGCGACTTCAATCAAACCGACAACAACGGGAATAATCGCCACCCCATAAACCTCTAACTCTTGCATCTATTTCACCTCCCTTGTTCATAAAATATGAATGGCTTGATGAGCCAGGAACGGCCATTGCTTTTTTGAGTCAAAAAAAAGCAACTACCTCTATAAGATAATCGCTTCTCACTCACGCCCAAGGGGCATCCTTATTCATTTTTGTTGCATGGTTTCATTTGTTCGTGTCATGGACTGTTTTTTCAATTTCTAGTTTCGAAGCTTATACACCCTATACATACCCGCTTTTCATAAGACACCGCCATTAAGTCGCTTTACATACATCCACCCACTCCAAAGCATTCGCATATTCAAACAATTCATCGGTCGTTAGTTGAATGGCAGAATTTCCGCTCCCACAAGCCGGATATACGTCATCAAACCGTTTTAATGATACGTCTAAGTATACCGGAAGCGGATTTGTGAGACCGAACGGACAAACGCCTCCTATTTTATGTCCCGTCTGTTCTTCAACCTCTTCAGGCGAAAGCATACGCGCCTTCATCCCGAACATTTGCTTATATTTTTTATTATCTATTTTTCGATCGCCCGCTGTCACAACGAGCAATCCCTTTCCATCACTGCCCATAAAAGATAACGACTTTGCGATGTGACTGGGTTCCGTTCCAATCGTTTCCGCAGCTTCAGCAACCGTTGCACTGGACGTGGCGAATTCCATCACATCCTTATCACGCCCCCATTTTTGTAAATAGTCTTTAACACGTTGTATCGACATATCCATCACCTCTTTTGGACATATGGTAGCTAAGTGGTGAGCAAAAATCAAGCACCCTATCATTTAAAATCGGGACTGTTCACTGAAATGGAAATCACGTGCCTAATTAATAAAGAGAGAGAACCGACCCAAAAATCAACCAAAGATGGAAACTTTTCTATACGAATGGGAACCAGTCACTGCAGGTTGGACATTTTTTTCACGATAGTGATAATATAAATGTTAGCTGAAGTAAACAGAAAGAAGGTATATCATGGATAAAATCAAGCAATTAGATGTCACATCTGATTATCAATCTATTTTCGAGCTATCCGAATTTGCATTTCAATATAAACTGAATCCGGACGATTTAGAAAACAAAAAAGAAGAAGCTATGCGCCACATTATTTGGGGGCACATGGATGATAAGCAGATTGCGGCAAAATTACATTTAATTCCGCTGTCCGTTTACATTAATGGAAAAGAAATGAAAATGGGGGGCGTCAGCTCTGTCGCGACATGGCCAGAATACCGCAGACAAGGACTCGTCAAGGAATTGCTGCATCACTCATTAACATATATGAAACGTCAAGGACATACCGTATCCTATCTTTATCCTTTTTCATTTGGCTATTACCGGAAATACGGGTGGGAACTTGCCTTCGGGAAAAAGGAGTATTCAATCCCGATCGAACGCTTTTCGAACACTAAAAGCTCACCATCACAAGGTTATGTCCGTCGAGAAAACGCAGATGTATCCCTTCTGAACACTCTTTATGCGACATATGCCAAAAAATTCAACGGTATGCTCGCGCGCGATGAAAAGTGGTGGCATGATCGCATTTTAAATAATAAAGATATGCACGTCGCAATAGCTTATAATGAAAACGATGAGGCTAGCGGCTATATTCTTTTTAACGTGAAAAAAGATGTCTTTCATGTGATGGACCATGCTTACACATCGCAGGTTGGACGGGAGCTCTTGTTGCAATTTATTTCCAATCATGATTCCATGGTTGAAAAAGTGAAAATGACCGTTCCAGAAAACGATCACTTGCCACTTCTGTTGAATGAACCTCGCTTCGAACAACAGACGGAACCCTATTTCATGGCACGTATCGTTGATGTACAGGCGTTTTTGAAACAATTTCCGTTCCAAGAGGGAAATGAAAAGATAACACTTCATGTTACAGACGACTTCTTACCGGAAAATACAGGAGTCTACCAGTTGAATGCGTACGGAAAACATACTGATGTAACCTATCTAAATGGTACGGACGCATCCCGAAGAGGTCTTCACTGTTCCATACAAAAGCTGACCGCCATGTGTTTAGGTTATATCCAACCAACGGAATTGTTTGAAATGGGGATCGTTGAAGGCGATAAACAGGACGCTGTCAGCCTTGAAAAAATCATCCCGAAACAGCAACCGTATTTCGCAGACTTTTTCTAAAAACTATTAAAGGGACGATGTTGTTGACATCGCCCCTCTCATGGTTTAATGGAGTTCAATTTAATTGTTTTCCAATATAACTTTCAATAGGATGTAAAGTATAGATTTAACACTAAAAAATATCAATGGAGGTATGTTATGTTCACAAAACCACTGAAAACAGATTTCCATAAACGATTGGATATTTTACAGAAGCGAAAGGCTCTTACAAAGGATCAACAAAATCTGTTGAAACATCTGAATAACGGACATGAAGGAGAAAAGCATTTTTTCCAAATGTTACAGGACCATCTACAATGTGACCCCATCCAATTATATAACTTACACTTGAAGGTAGGCGGAAGCGAATGCCAAATAGACTCTCTACTCATTTTCCAACATGAAATCCTACTTTTTGAAATTAAAAATTATCAAGGTGATTTCCTGATAGATCATAATAAATGGTATAAACCTCCAAAAAGGGAAATCAAAAATCCCTTACATCAACTTCAACGTACCGAATTAATATTAAAGCAGTTTCTCCATGAAAATAATATGCCCCTCACAATCCAATCCCATCTTGTTTTCATCAACCCTGAATTCCATCTGTATCAAGCCTCACAAAATTTACCAGCCATCTTTCCAACACAACTGAAACGGTTTATCTATAAGCTGAAAAATATCCCCTCAGAACGCCATCACCAATTTGTTCAATCATTAAAAAATCGACACGTAAAAACATCCGCATTCGAGTCAAACATTTTATATGACTACCAAGATTTGAAAAAGGGAATCACATGCGAAAAATGTCATGGAATAATGGAAATGTATAACAATGGCCAGTTAATGCATTGCGCGACATGTAAAAACATAGATTATGCGAACCAATCCATCCTAAAAAGCATAAATGATTTCCGCACACTTTTTCCCGAACAGAAATTGACAGTGAAACAAATTTCATCATGGTTAGGTTCTGA
>DATGUN010000038.1:0-198291 GCA_035301285.1 Virgibacillus sp. | reverse complement strand
GAAGGGCGGGTTCTTTCAATCTAGGGGGTATCATATTCTATTCTTGCCAGTTAAAGCGATTATGATAAGTGATTTTCAATCTCTGCATCATCACGAAGTTTCTCTACAATGGTTTGATAGGCTTCGTTTTCTTTTTGTTGTTTCAATTGCTCAACGATCTGTGGTTTCATGTCTTCCAATGATTCCATTTCGTCTTCGTCAACATCTGCTTGTTCTTGTTGTTCTTTATATTGTTCATAGAAGTCTTTGATTTCATCATCCGATGGTTCGGTGTCACCGGCTTCTTCATCAATCAATTTGTTGATTAATACCTGTTTTTTGATATCGTCCATAAAATCATCTTTATCCATGTCTTGGTCTTCTAACATATCAAAAAGATCATCTTTGGAATCAACACCTTGTTGTTCCATAAGGTCTTCCAACACTTCATCGACATCTTCATCAGATGCTTCGTAATCTTTTCCTTTTGCATCTTGAAGGGCCAATTCTTGATCAATCAATGCGTCTGCAACCTGTGATTTCAGATCATCTTGATCAAGTTCTTCGCCGCTCATTTGTGCTTGCATGGCCATTTGTTGAAATTGACCTTCATAAATATCTTCAAACTCATCTTTTTCAATGGATTCGCCATTTACTTCTGCTACAACATCAGGAACATCGTCTAAATCCGGTTCCGGCATGTCCGCTTCACCATCAGCAGCTTCTTCACTATTTTCATTATTGTTGTTTCCTTTATCGCCATTGTTATCATTATTATCTGAACTGCTACAAGCGCCTAATATGGCAAGCAGCCCGACTAGCAATATACTTAAAATCCATTTTTTCTTCATTGATCATTCTCCTAACTTATTTACATTGGGGTCATTGTATCACAGAAAAACAACAACATACAATGAGATACATTCAATTACACACTTTTTACACATTCTATTCGATTGAATATATCACCCCAAATCCCTCATGTTATCGTCCCAGTATGTCGCGTGTTTTATCCAAAATCTCCTCATCTTTCAACCTGAATTTAAATTCCACCCTTCTTGAATCATCCGCACTGTAGTCATCAGAATCATCCGTCCTGTAATCGGTGAATGATTTACTGTTCACAGTTAGCTTTTTCTCCAAATGGTCTTGTATGTTTTTATATGGGAAATCAGAACCTAAAATATATTTTGCGACACTGTATGCTCTATCCTGGGCAAGTTCCAGATTGTATAAATAACTTCCATCCCGGTCGGTGTGGCCTTCGATAATGATTTCCGCAATATAATCTTCATATCCATCTTGTAACAGGATATCCAAATAACGCGGTACGAATTCATCTAAAAAAGAAAATGAGTCCTTTTTTAATGTTGCATCATCATAAGGAAATAATATTTCTGTATCGAAGATGATCGCTCCGGTTTTTTCATCGACTTCTATATCTGCACCCTCGCTGAATTCGGATTTTAATTCACTTACAAGTTTTTCTCGCACGCCCATGATTTGATCGATTGTTTTTTTCATTTCTTCTATCTGCAGCGATTTAATGATCATCATGGCAATGAAGATCAAGATAAAGCATAAAAGTATCGTAGTTAGTAAATCCGTGAATGATGGCCAAAAATGATCTTCCTCATTGTCAGGTTTAAGCAGTTTTTGATATTTAGTAAGCATTGGGACCAGGTCCTCTGAGGGTCGGATTCGCTGTTTGCTGTCTGAGAGCATTCAGCTGACTGTTCAATGCTTGAAGTTCATTCGTTAAAGTGTTAAAGATATTCTGTTGTTCGCGTGTTGTTTGGGCATTATTGGAAACAATTTCTTGTTGGACATCCCGCCACTGTCTTACCAGCTGATCACTTGTTTTCAGAGAAGCATCATTCATTTCACGGGATACTTGCCTTAGCTCGTCTCCCATTTTTCCTTCTAAAGCTGAAACAGAATCAGTCAATTTCGCCGTCATGTGCTCGATTCCTTTCGTCAAGGTCCCATCAACATTCATAACATATGAAGATAGCATCTCCTTCAAAACGTCGACCCCTTTTTCCAGTTGATTGTCCTGCTGTCTGAATGTTTGCTCGATATGCTGCATTGTTCGATTGACATCATTCATCAATTGATTATTTTGCTTGCCCAGTTGCTCATATGTGTGAGACGCTTCACGCATCAGCCCTGTAAATCTATCCGATTCATTATGATGATCTTTCAGGTGCTGGTGAAATGTTTGATTGAAATCCTTCAGCTCCGCAAACCGATCACTGAGCAAATGCTTATGCTCAGCTTGTGTTTGATTGACGACTTCCAAGGCTTCCGGAAGCTTAACAATGGAGTCTCCCATTTTGTCGAATCCACCGGATAACGCTCTGATGTATGTTAAAAGGCCGGACAATTTGGTACTGAGGTCACTTCCGAAGATACGTTTGAACGTATCATTATGAAGCGCCATGTTTTCAACCAATTGATGTGTTTCCTGTTGAATCTTCCCATACGCATCATGCAATCCTTCTTGCCCGTCCAATATATCGGATGTGAATGTTTTTAATGAAGATGTCGACTCTTCGACATTCCCCATCGCCTCAATTTGTGAATCAGTTAATGTATTGATTTTCTCATATGTTTGTTCAAAAGCATGTGCCATCCGCTCATTTTTCTGTTCGTTTTTCTTGAAATAAGCAAACAATGTATCAAAGTTTTTATTCAGCTTTTGTGTCCCCTCCCCGAAGCCGTCCGTCACATGTTGCATATGATTGAACAGTTCCTTGAAGTCTTCCAGATTTTCAGCCAACCCATCGTTGAATGCCGCCAGATCTTGAGCAGATTGCTGCAGCCCATCTGTATATTCCTGAAAACCGCTGAAGGCTTGTTCCATATTATTCAGTGATGTCTGATTACTTTCTTCAAGAGAGACAATCGCGTGCTGGATGCCTTCTGATACTTGAATGAGTTTCCCCATTCCTTCCTGCTCTTCCTCTTCCAAGAGCGATTCCACTTGTAGCATCAAATCAGTCAGCATATATTCTGTATTGAACAGTTTTATCAACACGGTCATCATCAACGAAAAGCTCATCCCGATGATACTTGTATAAAACGCGACATCGATACCAGTCAGCACATGTGCGATATTTTCAACAAGTTGATCATCTGCGGCATTGATGCTACCAAGTGATATTGTCAACCCGATAAATGTTCCCAACACACCAAGCAATATAAATATCGACACCGTCATCTGTACCAATTTCAACAAACTGACGACGGGAATATTAAAAACACGCCATGCTGAAACCTTCATTTGAACAAATGTTTCCGGTTTGATCCTTTCATCTGCTTGCGCTTTTTGGAAATCTTGCTGCAGTGTCTGAAGGGGTTCAATATCCATCTGTTTTGTATCACGTACATAATTTCGCGTCTGTTTTAATTTAAAATATAAGATTAAATGGACGATTATCGTGATGGCAAACATAAAGACTAATGTCGTAAAAATCACTTTAATAATCGGAGATTCAAGCATTGCTTCAGCCTTTTCCGCCGAAGTAATGAGTTCGAGTAATGACTGCATGTTTTTTCCTCCTCAGTTGCATGATGATTATCAATGATTGTTGTCGTGTTTCTTGAATCGATGCTTAAGAGAAGTACAAGCTTCCTTCTCATTCCATTGTATTCATGAATAAGGCCAAACATGTCCATAAAGCGAAATGTGAACAGAGGATTTCTTGGGAGATTTACTGAGTTAAACCACATTCAAATCTTTTGACATGCCTTTTCGAATAAAAAGGCATCTGTTACG
Source organism: Virgibacillus sp. (assembly GCA_035301285.1). Lineage (GTDB taxonomy): Bacteria > Bacillota > Bacilli > Bacillales > Amphibacillaceae > DATGUN01. Next base: position 194,531 of record DATGUN010000038.1, on the reverse strand, counting down.
ATTTACACTTGGTAATCATGTATAATGAAGATGAATTTGAAAGACACATCGGACCATATTCCATCCGAAACAACGACATCAACTCATGAGAGGTGAAACGCATATGCGAATAAAAAAAGAGAAGCTGAAGGAATTGATACGACTCAAACTTGAGAAAGCCGGGCTGAAAAGGGAACACGCAGTTGTTGCAGCAGAAGTGCTCGTCCATGCAGATCTACGAGGGGTCCACTCACATGGTACCATGAGAGTTGAATACTATGCCGAGCGAATTGCCAAAGGAGGAATCAACACAAATCCACATCTTGAACTTGAGAAGACCGGTCCATCGACTGCTGTCTATCATGGTGACAATGGCGTCGGACATTATGTCGCTGACAAAGCCATGGACGAAGCGATTCATATAGCCGAAGAAAAAGGTGTCGCTGTTATGGGCGTGAAGAACATGAGCCATAGCGGAGCATTATCATACGTAGTTGAAAAAGCGGCCAAGGCGAAAATGATCGGTATTTCAGTATGCCAATCTGACCCAATGGTCGTTCCATTCGGCGGCAGTGAACCCTATTATGGGACCAACCCAATCGCTTTCAGTGCACCGGGGAAAAATGGAAATAATATTATTTTTGATATGGCTACAACTGTACAGGCATGGGGAAAAGTACTGCATGCACGTTCCAAAAACGAACCAATCGACGGTGATTGGGCAGTTGATGCGAACGGAGAACCAACCACAAACCCTCACGATGTCAAGGCTCTCTTGCCGATTGCAGGTCCAAAGGGTTACGGTTTGATGATGATGGTCGATATTTTATCTGGGATTCTACTTGGGTTGCCTTTTGGAAAAAATGTGACATCAATGTATGAAGATTTAACGGAATACCGGCGTCTGGGACAATTACACATTGTCATCAATCCAGCTTTTTTCACGAGTGTCGATGGCTTCCTTGAGCATATCAGTGAGACAATGCTTGATTTAAATGCAGTCACTCCGGCAAGCGGATTTGATGAAGTGCTATATCCCGGCCAACCAAACGAACGAATTCAGGAATTATATGAAAAAGAAGGCATCGAAATCGTCGATGATATATATGAATATCTTATTTCAGAGGATATCCATTATAATCAATATGATCATAAAGATCCGTTTGCCGAATAAAGCTTAAGATAAATGAATGCATTGGTGATTGAAAGCTTTGCTCACGTCTAAATAAACGCCTTTGGACAGTTGAGCTGTACACATACGTAAAGAAAAACAAGGATGTCAGTTTGAAAATACAAACGACATCCTTATTGTTTATGGTACTTTTTTACTTCTTTTTTCCACATCACCATTAATTCCCTCAGTGTCTCCGTCTCAATCATACAGTCTGAAAATACCGGTACACCTTCCGCTTCCGAAAACAAATCATAGATATATGTCTTTTCCGCTGTCATAACGATTTTGCAGCGATTTCCGGACATGTGCCTTTTTGAGACTTTTCCGTCCAGTACCTCGCTGATTGCATCCAAAGCATCCCAATCATCAAGCGGGGCATCGACCATCAAAAACTCTCCGACAATTGCTTTTTCTGAATCGTCGAATTCAATGACAGGCCTTTTCTTTATGTGCGTCTTACTTTTTAAAACAACTTCACGAATATGATACATCATACTGCCCCCATACATTGGCGTCGTCTTTTTCAACCTACACGCGGCATATTGAACCGAGATACCGTGCAAGGACATCTGTTACTCAAAAAAAGCCTTACATCTCGTTACTCACCATATAATGGAAATGCAGAAATGATATGATCTGATTCATCCAAATACATGTGAACCACAATCCCTTCATCAGATAATCCTTCATATGTATTGCCATTTAAATGCGTCCGATTTTCATATGCCTTATTAATTGTGTCCACGACATCTTGTGGGGTGAAGTTTTCCGGAAAAAAACTTGATTTACCGCCATTAGACGTTTTTTCAGTATCATCTACTTTCACCTTGGCTTCATAAACTCCATGTTCATCTGCTTTGGTTTTCGTGTCCGATATAATACGACCCTTTTTACCTGGAAATCTATCATAATGAAAACCGACTGCATCACCATGACGATTGATTTCGCCAATGAAGATGTGTTCCAGCGCGCCTTCCATGAAATGATTTGTATCTGATAGATCATTCAATGTTACGTCCTGATCCACAGTTATTTCACTGTCCGACGAGTCATTGGATTCTTTCAAAATACCGCTGCACGCACCTAATAAAAGCAACACAGTCAATAGGATAAGTAATTTCTTCAATACATATTTCATTTAGCACATCCTTATATACTTACATCACTAGTTTATAATACTTTTTACGCAAAATCTTATAACAACAACTATTATAAGCAAATAATCCCAAAATGAAAATGAAATTATTCTTTGATGTACAAAGTTATCTTAAGTATAAAGCTATACTCATATTTAATACAGAAAGATTCATTAAAATGAAGCCCGTTCAGGTTCTATTTTTCAATCTAGACCAATCCTTGATGCAATTTTAGCACTGGTCGGGGAGCGTTTTTCAATCAAGAACGCTTCTTGATGCAATTTCCACTCTGTTCGAGCCTCATTTTTCAATCAAGAACACTCCTTGATGCAATTCTCACCCTGTTCGGGCCGCGTTTTTCAATCAAGAACACTTCTTGATGCAATTTCCACCCTGGTCGGGCCGCGTTTTTCAATCAAGAACACTTCTTGATGCAATTCTCACCCTGTTTGGGCCGCGTTTTTCAATCAAGAATACTCCTTGATGCAATTTCCACCCTGGTTGGGCCGCGTTTTTCAATCAAGAATACTCCTTGATGCAATTTCCACCCTGTTCGGGCCTCGTTTTTCAATCAAGAACACTTCTTGATGCAATTTCCACTCTGTTCGAGCCGCCTTTTTCAATCAAGAACACTTCTTGATGCAATTTCCACCCTGTTCGGGCCGCGTTTTTCAATCAAGAACAAAAAACATCCTGCAGAAGAATGCTTATTCGCGCATTTCCACAGGATGCTTAACATATCAATATTTCTTTACATTCAACTGATCCATATTCAACCTACTCCACAATACTAGTCATGTAGATCTTTTTTACGGAACTTGCTCAAAACTTCATACACAATCGGTACAATGACAAGTGTGAGCAGTGTTGAACTGAATAGACCACCAATCACCGTGATACCCAGTCCTTTTGAAATCAGTGCGTCGCCTTCCATTCCAATTGCAAGTGGAATCAGGGCACCGATTGTAGCAAGGGCTGTCATCAAGATCGGTCTCAGACGGGTTGAACCTGCTTCCAAGAGTGCATCGCGTGTTGACAGGCCTTTTTTCTCCTGATGGATGACACGGTCGACGAGTACAATGGCATTCGTTACGACAATTCCGATTAACATCAGGGCACCAATCATAGCTGATACACTCAGCGGTTCACCGGCAATCCATAGGGCTACCAATCCACCGATAATTGTGAATGGCAGAGAAAATAAAATCGCGAATGGGGCTAAAGCGCCACCGAATGTTACCACAAGCACAAAATATACGATTGCAATCGCGGCAAGCATAGCCATACCAAGCTGTGTAAAGGACTCATTGATATCTTCCGTTACACCGCCAAATTCAACTTTTACCCCGCTTGGAAAGTCCACTTTTTCAATGGCTTCATCAATTTCATTGGACACCCCTGCCGCATCATCGGATTCAATATCAGCTGAGATAGATGCATATTCGTCACCTTGTCTGCGCGTGATCGTATCGGGGGATTTACCCTCTTCAACATCCATGACATCACCGATTTTGACTTTTGTTCCCAGTGGTGTATCAATTTCCATGTCAGTAATATCATCGATTGAGTCATACGTTGTTTCTTCTTCGGATTCAACATACACATCAATATCTTCACCATCATGTTTCACTGTTGTCAAAACAGGTGCTTCTCCGGCATTCTGAAGTTCCATACCGATTTGTGCCGCAGTGAGACCGTTTTTGCTAAGTTCTTCTTGATTGGCTTTCAATGTATATTGATCATAGGCTTCCTCAACACTTGACTCTACTTTCTTCAAATCATCATGGTCCTCCAAGATTGGGAGAACTTGATCGACAGCAGATTCGATATCTTTAGTGCTATCACCATATACATATAATTCAAGCCCGCTTCCCATACTGGAGAAGTCCATGTTCTTCCATTCACCGGTCTCTGTCTGATCGTTCAATTCATCGACCAAACGATCTCCTTCACCGTTGAAATCATCAAAATCATCATCATATTCGATGAAAAACAAGGCAGAATTCTCATCGCTCATTCCCATCATGCCATCCATCGGGCTCCCACCGCCCAAAGAATATTGATAAGTGGTTACACCTGAGCGTCCATCGATAAGTTCCTCAGCATCCGAAGCAATTTTTTCTGCTTCATCTCTCGTTTCACCTGGTTCTGGGCTATACGTTGCCATGACCATTTTTTCATCTTCGTCAGGCAGGAAGTTAACCCCAATCAGCGGAACTAGGAAAAAGCTGAGCACCAATAGAACAACTGCGCTACCGAATGTCACGATTTTATGGTTGAGCGTCCAATTTAAAATCGTTTTATATATATTTGCCAATCTACTTGGTTTGTGCACTTTTTTCTCAACATGACCATTCGCTTGTTCTTTGAGCCGCTTCTTAAACAGTGAATGCGCCAAAAGAGGCACAATCGTAATTGCGACAAGCAATGAAGCCGATAAAGCAAATACAACTGCTAACGCAAACGGCAAGAACAATTCACCAACTTGACCGTGGACAAGGCCCAATGGCAAGAACACCGCAATCGTCACAACTGTTGATGAGAAAATCGGGATGAACATCTGTCTTGTTGCTTCACGAATCAATTCTTTCCCATGCAGTTCTTCTCCTTCAAGCCCCATACGCCTGTAAATATTTTCCATGACGACAATCGAATCATCAATCACACGTCCGATCGCTACCGTCAAGGCGCCAAGCGTCAAAATATTCAAAGAGATGTCCATTTGATTCAACAAGAAGACAGCTATTAACAACGATAGCGGAATGGATACAATAGAAATCAGTGTTGTTTTAAAACTTCTCAAAAAGAGCAAAATGACAATGACCGCAAAGATAATACCAAACAATGCTTTTTCCAACATTGTATCAACTGAATCCTCAATCGGTTCACCTTGATCAAACGTGGATGTAACTGTCAATCCCATATCATCTTCGAATTTTTCCGTTTCATCTTTTACTTTATTGACCACTTCCACCGTATTGGCGTCAGGACTTTTTACAATCTGTACACCGATGGAATCTTCACCATTCGTTCTGGAAATGGATTCCGCTTCACCAACGACTTCAATGTCAGCTAAATCTTTCAATTGAACGGTTGGCACATCCGTTGGAATGTCTTCCTCGGCAGCTGCATCTGGGATATCCCCCTCACCTGGTGCTCCAGCTTCATCCTCCATTGCACCGGCATCTTCGCCGTCTGGCATATCTTCTCCTTCAGGCATACCTTCTTCTGCTCCATCCGGCATGTCTCCATCTTCGGGCATATCACCTTCAATCCCGTCCGGCATACCGCCTTCATCTGACAGGTCTCCACCGGTATCTGGTGTGATCGGAATTTCCAGTTCTTTCAAATCATCAACTGATGCAACATCACCATCAATGACCAAATTTTTCACGTCATCATCAAATGTTGTCAATCCAAGTGGGAACGAAATATCCGATCCTTGAATCAAATCTTTGATGGTATCTTCAGTCAACCCATTTTCCTCAAGCTTTTCATCATCAAAATCCATTACCACTTTTTGAAGCTGTTGACCTGTGATCTGCACATCAGATACACCGTCAATCCCTTCCAAAGCAGGCAATGCATCAGATTCCACCTTTGTGGTCAATTCTTCCAGCGAACGATCGGAATCACTGATGCTCAGCGCTAGTACAGGCATTGCGTCAATGCTCAACCTGGATACGTCCGGATCCTCAGCCCCATCCGGTAATTCCGCTTTTTCCAATGTTTCCTTAACTTCGCTCGTTGCATCATCCATATCTGTATCAAAATCAAATTCAATCTGGATGGATGACGCATTTGCAAGTGAGGATGACATGACTGTTTCGACACCTTCGATATTTTGTACTCTTTGTTCCAGTGGAATCGTCACATTTTCCTCTACCTCATCCGGCGCAGCCCCTGGATATGTTGTTGTCACCGATATGTTGGGAATCGTTATATCAGGCATTGTTTCCTGTTTCATATTTAATCCGGCATATAATCCCGCCACAATAACCATCACGGTCAAAATCCATACCGCAAACTTATTGTTAAGCGAAAAATTGATGATTTTCTTCAAATAAAAACACTCCTACATTTCAAATAAATTTTATGGTACGCCTTCACTTTTGGCTGGTTTATACGAACCGTTTTATGTACCGATCATTAACCGGAATGGGAGTTTTCAAGGTCAAACACCAGCAAAAGTCAAAAAATATAAGGGACTTGATAAATCATAGTCCCTCAAATGATGGTATATTCGATTTCGCAGCTTGCATCAGTTCCATCATCTGCTGCTTTCGATCTTTTCTCGGTAAGAATTGCCGGATGTCATCTTCCTGAAAACCGACTTGCAATCGTTTTTCGTCCATGATAATCGGGCGTTTGAGCAGTTTCGGTTTTTCGTGGATAAGTTCCATCAATGCTGTTAACGATAATGTTTCCAAATCAATCCCTAAGTTACGAAAATCGGTTGAACGCGTTGATATGATTTCTTCCGTCCCATTCTCGGTTTTCTGAAGAATCGTCTGAAGTTCTTGATCCGTCAATGGTTTCCGATCAATATTCCGTTCAACATAAGGTATATCATGATTGCTTAACCACGCCTTTGCCTTCCGTGATGATGTACAGGATGATGCTGTATAAATTGTTGTTGTCATTTATATACACTCCTAACTTTCCATTCAAATCATCGTCTTAAAGTTTTTTACAGAGTCCTGCTTTTAATAACTTTAATTCAAACCTATAATGTTCCATAGAAACCTCTTCTGTATACTGTTTTGTAAATGAAAACATCAAATTCTGCATTGTTATGGCAATCATGATTTGAACAATATGAATTATTTCTGATTCATCTGTAATGTTCAACTTATCCATGTTGATGAATGTTTTGATTTTCTCAAACTCTGCGTCAAAATTAGGTTCACTAATATCCATCGACAACGTGTTTTCCATTTTGTAATTCATATTCAAGAAAACATTCTTATAAAAATCCCTCTTCTCCTGAATTTGAAATTCACGGACCATATTTTGGAACGTTTCCAGAAAAGCTTCGAATATGTCGCCATCATTTTTCTTCAATATATCAATGAAAGCCTCATTATGTGTTCTCGATTTTGTTTCCAATAAGTAATAAAAAACATCTTCTTTGTCTTTGAAATATTGATAAAAACTGCCACGTGGTATATTTGCCGCCTTCACGATGTTTGAAACAGATGCTTCATATAACGGAACCCTGGAAAACTCCTTCAAGGCACAATCCATTAAATGGTTCTGTTTCTCTTCTGGCAAATTAAAAAAAGTAGCTTTTGGCAAGCTCTTTCCTCCTCTTTCTGCCAAGATGTGACAATGTGTCATGACGTTACATTCTTCACTATAAATGACATCGTGTCATTTGTCAATAACATAGAACTTTTTTTATAATAGAAAAAGGATATTGTCAATAATTCGTCAAATATGTGACGTATTTTATAAACATTTATTTTTAAATGCGAGCTCATGGCGTAAAAAAATCTACAGAATCACGCCCACTTTTGGAGTATAAGCGCACAGTTTAAACCATGCTAATCTACCTTATATATATATTCCGTTACTTTATAAAATTAAGAATGGGAAAGAATTATCTTTAGGAAGTGAAAAAGGTCAAATTCAATATCCTACAAATGACGAAGATAACGCGCTGGATTATTCAAAAAGTCACGTGTTAACGTCACGTGTTAACGTCACGTGTTCGATGGTCTCATATTCTGTCTGCTTTAATTTATCATCTTCAATCACATAAAGGTCGGCATTTGGAATCGCCATGAGAATAGGTGAATGGGTCGCTATGATAAACTGCGCCTTGTCCTTCACCATATCATTAATCATTGTAATTAAGGAAAGTTGTTTTAATGGTGAAAGCGGGGCTTCCGGCTCATCCAAAATATATAACCCACCGGGCCGAAAACGAGCCTGAAATAAATCTAAAAATTGTTCACCATGAGAGCGGACTTCAAGCCCTTCCCCATACAGGTGTTTTAAGTCATGAAGGGTATTGGCATATGGCAAAGCCTCCAAGCTGTAAGGATCTTTTGCTTTAATTTCTTTTAATGTTTCCGTTGTTTCACGTTTTATCTCAGCCGTTCGTTCGGTAAAATGGATAAAATCGCTCGCACGGAAAAAGAAACCTTTTTTCTGGCGTACGGTCCAGGACAATGTTAGTTTTTGAGCAAGCATTTGTGCCGCTTCTAATGAGGGATCAGAGTCCATGCTTTCCCCGCTAATGGAAATACTCTCCACATGAGACGCAATTGCCTCCAGGAAAGTTGATTTTCCTGTACCGTTTTCACCGATGATCATTGTCACCGGTTTACTAAATTGGAAATAGCTAAATTGCTGTATTACAGGAAGTGTGAATGGATAGGTATCCCCGGTTAATTTTTCCTTGGCGGTAATTGATCTTAAATGAATCACATGAACAACTCCAGACATGATAATGGGATATTGGATATGTTGAGGTTGTGTTTGAAGAGAATAGACTTGGGTAGTCTTTTCAGTTTTGGCATTATTACCCTTCTCCATATGGGATGTGTATTTTTTTTAGGTGGAAAAGGATAGAATCATGCATTACTTCCAATAATGATTGGCTGCTGCAACAGTTTGGTAATGAATGGCGACAACTTGGGATGCTGCCGTCAAACTATCAGCATTCTCTGCATATTCTGGACGTAACTTATCTCGGACTTCGGCTGAAGGTTGTGTATAGCCCACCCCTTTTCGGGCAAGTTTGATAGCCAGTTCAAAACCTTCCTGTGGTGTGTCTGTTTGTAAACTCGTAAGCCAATCCGCCATGAAATCACCTCCTTTATTTCTATAAATTCAGTATAATATATTCTTGGAGATTGTTCCATACATCTAACCCGATCATAAGGTGAAAATGACGGATTGGCACCTGAGCGTTCAAAATGATCTATCTTACAAACCACATCAACACGTTTCGTCATCCTGTTGGATGTTTTACACATCCTCTTAAACATTAACCTGCTTCAACCCATTGTGCATTGGATGATGTTGTATCTGAGATGACGCTGTTCTTTCCGGAACGAACTCCGGCAACCAAAATGATCACAGCAACAACCAACAGTGTCATCAGTGGTACTGTCCACCCTTCTGTTATATCCCGGAGCATCCCGAACATGGTAGGACCGATTGCAGCCAGTAGATAACCGAATGATTGTGCCATGCCCGACATTTCTGCAGCTTGTTTTCCGTCTTTTGTACGAAGGCTGAAAAACATCATCGAAAGACTAAAAGCACTACCCGCTCCAATGCCAATCAAGATAGCAGACATCACAATAATAGGAAGACCGCCTCCTAAAAGCAACCCAATGGTGCCCAAGAAAAACAAGGCCGCCGTGACAGCCGATAGAGCCTTTTGATTGGTCATTCTTTCAGCGATGACAGGGGTAATGAAAGTAGTCGGAATCAATACAAACTGCATCAAGAATAACATCCATCCGGAAGCACTGGAACTATAGCCACTTGTTTGTAAAATTTCCGGCAACCAGGCCACCATCGTATAAAACATTAATGACTGCATGCCCATGAATACAGTGATTGACCATGCCAATGGTGATTTCCAGATGGATTTTCGCTCACCGGATGGACTGTATTCCGCCTGAGTTGATTTGATATTGTCCTGTTTACCAAGCTGCGGAATCCATACGAGCAAGGCAATGACTGAAAGAATTCCCCAAAAAACAAGCGAACTTTTCCATCCTATACCGTCTATCGATAAAAAAGGAACGCTCAATCCCGATGCCAGTGCACCGACTAACGTCATCGAAACAGAATATATCCCCGTCATGACCCCCACTTTTAAAGGAAACTTCATTTTGATAAACCCCGGCAATAACACATTCCCAAAAGCGATGGCCATACCAATGATGATTGTTCCACCAAATAAGAATGCTGTTCCGAGTATAGAACGTATGATCATCCCACATGTTAAAAGGAGCAAAGAAATGAAAATAGTCCTTTCAATACCAATCCGATTTGCTATTCTTGGGGCAAATGGAGACAGAAGTGCAAATGCCAGCAATGGTAATGTTGTAATCATCCCTACCATTCCATTGTTCAATCCCAAATCATCACATATAAATGAAATCAACGAACCCACCGATGTTAATGGAGCACGTAGATTGGCAGCAATTAAAATGATTCCGAGCAATAAGAGCCACGTTTTTCCTTGTCTTGTTGTATGTTCTGAAGATGTCGATATATAGTCGTTCAAAGTCTTTCCATCCCTCTCTATTCTGTATTACAAATGGTGTTTATAGATGAGTATAACGAACGATATACTATCATACATATATATGCTTGTAAATAGATGAAATCCGTCACGATACATGAATGGATATTTTATCTAGATACGCCTTGATGACATTCACAAAAACGCCATCAGAACTTACGTGCCTATTTTGACCGACATCTGATATACTGATAGAAGATATATTTTTGAAAGGATTGTTAAGAACATGACTGCTCAATTCCAACTGGATCTTCAAGATCTTCTAGCCATGCAAAAAGATGTCATTAACCATTCACGGACACATGAAGTAAAACGAAATTATTTCAAGTGGACCATATCTATTATCATACCTTTTGTTTTTATAATGATTAACGTCTCTCTTGTAAGTCTTATAATGAGTCTTATCACTGCAGTGGCATTCTTTTTGGTCGCGCCATCACTTTATCCAAAAATCGCCTTTTTCCGGTTAAAAAGTAAATTCGAACAACAAGATCATTCAAAGCTTTTAAAACCGTGTGAAATACATTTATCTGAAGAAGGAATCAAAAGGGTCATTGATGGGGAAACAACGCAATTTCTGTGGAAAGAGTTCAGGAAGATGCATACAGACGAATCACATTATTTTTTATACATTGATGATCTGCAAGGTATTATCATTCCTAAACAGCCGACAGTGGAAAACAATGATATGACCTCTTTTCAGGATCAACTTGAAAGCTATGCAAATGATTATATATCCGATGATGAAGAAACAACTGAATAACCGCGATTTTATTTCACGCCATCCAAGGCGTTCTGCTGTTTAGAAAAATTCCTTGTTGAACAAAAATACTTGAGATTTCCTGAAAAAAGGATTATTATTTTTACTGTACTTGTTTTTGCTGGTGTAGCACAGTTGGCAGTGCGCTTCACTCGTAATGAAGAGGTCGGAGGTTCGAATCCTCTCACCAGCATCACAAAATCATGGTTATCCCGAACATCAAAATCGATTGTTTACACGGATCAAAAAATAGTATATAATATTTTTCCGTTGGGTACATGATTGACCATCTCATTTACGCCAACCTATACGGAGAAGTACCCAAGTCCGGTTGAAGGGGATGCACTCGAAATGCATTAGGGCGGTCAAACGTCGCGAGGGTTCGAATCCCTCCTTCTCCTTACTTAAATCTCACATTTCCTCACAGCACGCATCAAAAAAAGAACAACAGATAAACCTCCATTGTTCCGCTATCAATCTATTTGATGATACTAGATTATACCCTATCAGTGATCACCAGTTGACGTTCCTTTCGTATTCCAATAGTACTCAGCATAACATATATGTTTAAATATACGCATAAAAATGTCGGAAAGTGAACGATACGTCCACTTTCCGTCAAAATGGCATCATGTGCTGCTCGGAGTATCATATTTTGAAGCCATTTCATACAAAAGTGCGCATGCTATCATTTCGGCTCATTTTATAAATGGCAATCAAAAACAATGCAACAGCAAAAGCGATTAAAATACTGAAATTTATATAAAGATCACTCATGCCATATCCTTCATTCAACCTCTCCAATGTATCCAACGTCCATCGTTGCGGTAGGAATTCGGATATTTTTTTAAGGAAATCCGGCATAATTTCCACTGGCCAGAATCCACCCGATATCATGATTGTCGGTAAAATGACCAGGTTTGATAAACCGCTGGCAACACTTCTGGTATTTGAATAGGCCACGATAACCAATGATACGCCGACTGCAACCAAAGAAAATAGCCACAAAACGACGACCACCTGCCAAAATGGCATCCCCATATCAATATCGAAAATAAATGATAACGCACACAGCATTATAAGAACCTGCACACCCAGGATAATAGTATTGACGACAAGATTGGAAGCAATATATTTTCGTGCTGTAATCGGCGTTGACAGCAAACGGAAATATGTTCGATTTTCTTTTTCTTCCAAAATAATCTCCGATAGATTACATGCCGAGAACATCATGACGAGAAGTAAAAATCCAACAGAAGCTATCGTGATCTCACCGCCACTTGTATCTTCACTGACAACATTTACGGAAAAACTATTTGCCTGATAGTGATCAAGCATAGTCGTAAATGCATCTTTATCACCATCGTTTGCTTCTGCCATCATAACAAGACGATCGATAAACGGGTACAAATTATTTCTTATGGTAGACGTCACGCTTTCTCCCATGATGGAGGTGAGTTCGATATGGTTCGGATGTCCTTCCATGATGCTGTCCGAATATCCTTTTTCCAGTGTCACGACCACTTCGACCGATCCATCCGCCAAACGCCCGTCCGCCTCATCTGAAGTGAGTTCATGGTAAGTCATATTTTCCTGGTCCTTTATAAAATCAATCGTTTCTGAAGCCATTATTGCTCCATCGTTATCCACTACCCCGATTGCGGTTGTTTCATCGCCTTGGTTTCCAGCTGCAAATAATGCAATGACAATCCCGATAACGGGACCAAACACGTATAGTAAGATATTCCATTTATTCCGGAACGTTGTAAGCACTGTTTTACGTATCAACCAATACATATCATTCATAGAACACCCTCCCTTTTCCGGAACAGAAATAGCGGAACAAACAAGAACAATCCGCCGATACCGACATTCAATAATATTGTCGGCAAGACATGCGTCAATTCGTCTGCATGGATCAATGTCAAGAGTGTGTGGTTTTGCCATTCAAGCGGTGATAGTCTGGAAATGAATTTCAATATCCCTTCAGCCCCGTCAATCGGGAAAAACGCACCTCCGAAAAATGCTGATACTTGAACGATAATCATGATAATCATATTGGCTCTTCCACTTGATTGCAGGGTATAGCTAATACCCATTCCAAAACATATAGCGAATATAACTTCTGAAAAAAGTACAACGGCTACCCATCCGATATGTTCTCCCCAGTATGCATCATATACAAAAATGCTGAATAGCACGAGAATGAGGGTGATAAGTCCTAATACACCTACAACCCCTCCTACTTTTCCAATGAGGATGTCTCTTTTTCGGATTGGAGCGACCATCAGTCGAATATCAGTGTTCAGAACATGTTCGTCCGCTATCAATCCACTGGCAATAACGGCACCGATAAATATAAACATCGTTGTGATGACAATCGCATAATAATCCATCGAACCAACCGACTGGTCTGAATTGATGGCACGTTCGTCGATATAATCATCCCCCGGCGGTGATTCCAGGATATCCGCTTTCTCAGGTGTCGTCTGGATAATCTCATTTGCGACAGTATACGTATCCGCGAATGAATCCAACACACTTTTTAAGACATTGCTTTCAAGAGAACCTTCATTTTGTAAATATAAATCCATCCCTTCATTTCCTACGTAGACATAGCCATCAGCTTTGCCGGAATCCACTTCTTTCTCAGCGTCTCTATCCGGATCCAGCGCTTGAAAATGGATTCCTTCATTATCTATATCATCTGTAAAATCTTCAAAAGCACTTGGCAATGTACCGTCCGTTTCTGTTTCGTAAATGACATTTACATCAATAGGTGAGGAATCTGTATTGAATGCACCGGTCAAGGCTGTTCCCAGCACACCCATTAACACGAGAGGAAACAGGATCATCATGATAAAGGACTTCTTATCACGCGCTGAATGCTTTATTTCTTTCACTGCCAAACGTATCATCTGTCTCATTATCTTCCCCCCCTAAGCATCCCGTAAATTTCGGCCGGTCAATGTCAAAAATACAGTTTCCAAGTTCGGTTCCTTTTCATCAACACTACGGATATCAATACCTTGGTCCATAAAATATTGAAGAAGATCATTGAGGTGATCCGATCCCAACTCGGTCGTTATTTCCAATGTTGTTTCCTTCAGTTGCACATGTGTCACACCACGTATATGTTCAATGGCCGAAATATCGACATGTTCCGGATCTTTCACTTCGATGAGAATCCGTTTGGAATCGGTTATCAGTGATTGCAGTTGTTTTTTCGTTCCCTCTGCTATGATTTTTCCATTGTCGACAATCGCAATGCGAGTGCAAATCGCTTCCACTTCTTCCATATAATGACTTGTGTAAATGATGGTACACCCATTTTCATTCAGCTGCTGGACTGATTTCAGGATATAATTTCTTGACTGCGGGTCAATTCCTACCGTCGGCTCATCCATAATAATTAACTTGGGACGATGGGCGATGGCACAAGCAATGTTCAGACGTCGCTTCATTCCACCTGAAAATGTTTTGGGGTACTGTTTCTTTTTATCTGACAAGCCGACAAATTCAAGAGCTTCCATAACCTGTTCTTTCAGATTGGCACCTCGAAGGTCATAAAGCCCAGCAAAAAACTCCACATTTTCATATGCTGTCAAATCCTCATAAATAGCAATTTCTTGTGGAACCAAGCCAATTTCTTTTTTAATGTCAGTGCGATTTTTCTTATGATCTTTCCCAAAAATCGTAATTTCGCCATCTGTTTTTTGAAGCAAGCCGGTTACCATATGGATAGCAGTACTTTTACCCGCACCGTTTGCTCCGAGAAATCCGAATATCTCCCCTTGTTTCACAGTGAGTGACATATTATCGACGGCAATAAAATCATTGAATTTTTTGGTTAAGCGGTCTGTTATTAAAACATCCTTCATATTTTCACCTCAATTGGTTTTAACTATTTTCAGTATAAAAAAAGAATCCACTTTCCGTAAGTGCATTCTTTCATGACTTGATATGAACTTTTTCATGTTCTGTGGATGAATCATGTCGGATGGCCGAAGTAACTGCTTTTATCAGGAACCGTTAACATCTTTTTTGTCATTGTGGAGCGGTAAAAGGGTTGTCACCGAAAAACCGCTCGTACCATCAACGATTAGATTGCCATGCAATGATGCGGCCCGTTCTTCCATACCGACAATACCTAACCCCTTTGTTATTTTCTCTCTTCCTTTTCCATTATCTTTGACCGCGATTTTCACAAGTTTGTTCAATACCGATACATCGACTGATATTTGCGTCGCTTCCGCATATTTAAGTGTGTTTGTAAATGTTTCACGCACATTTTCTTGAATGACTTTCCATTGAAGATGACTTATTTTATCCAAATCGCCTTGATACGTGAATGTCGTTTGAATCGGGTGATTGGCTTTGAATTCATCTAAATATAACTTCAATTGATTGATGCCATATTGTTCAGTTGTCGGTTTTAGGTCACGTAAAGTTTGATGGATGCTGGATATGCCGTCTTGAGTGATTCCAATAGCATTCGTCAACAATTCTTCGGCTCTCTTTTCATCCACAGCCATCATCTTCTTCGCAGCTTCCATCTGGATGAGTGCCCCTGTAATAGCATGGCCGACATCATCATGGATTTGTTGTGAGATCCGGTTACGCTCCTCCAATTTGAACATATATGTGGACTGGCGTATGAACGCCTCGTTTTCGGTGATTTTTTGCATGAGACCGTCATGTGTCAACCGCATTGTATCCAGCTGTTTCTCTTTTTTCTCAAGGTATTCGGTAATCATATCATTCAAAACGAATATCATCCAAGAAAAAATAGTCATGATGACATAGTAGCCTTTCACATGACCCGGAACATATCCCATAGGCAAAATGGCTATGACCAACCCCGGAATCCTCAAATAAGACCAATGGGAAATTAATTCAATGATTGATAAAGGAAGCAATAAGAAAAAATAGGGGCTAACATGTATCCCACCTAAACCACTCAAGGTAATGGACGTCAACAAGACGCCTATTCGCAAAATGGGGTTTTTGATCAGAAAAGTCATGATGTGCAATGAAAAATAAATGAGTATGAAGAGCACGGACCAGGCGACTAGATTTGCTTGCGGTGGATATGCCATTAATAGACATGAAACAAACCCGATTGACACCAGTTTCAACATAATCAAAAAGCGTTCCATATCAATACACGTTCCCTGTCAAATAATAAACCGCAATCTGGGTACGATGCTGAAGCCCCGTTTTCTGCAAAATCGTCGTGATATAGTTAGCGATTGTGCCGACGGAAATATACATATCATTTGCAATCTCTTTATTGGAGTAACCTTTTGCAATCAGTGCCATGATTTCCACTTCACGTTCAGTGAACTCACTTACATCCATCTGTGGTGTGCTTCGATCTTCTTGGGCGGTGAGACTGGTCTTTAGTTTTTCCAGCATTTCATCTTGGATGATGCTTGTGCCGTAATAAACACTTTTTAGCGCATCACGAATATGGATAGGATCGTTGTTTTTCAGCAAATAGCCCTTCGCACCGTTCCGAATGGCTCCAAGAATATATTCATCGTTGTCGAATGTCGTTAAAATCACCGGTTTTGCATCAGTCCGATCCGCAATGATCCGAGTCGCATCCACGCCGTCCATGATTGGCATTCGAACATCCAACAAAGCTATATCAACCGTATGTGCCGTACAGTAATCAACTGCTTCTTGCCCGTTTTCAACAAGTGCCACAATGTCAAAGTCGTCATATGACGAAAGAATGATGTTCATGCCTTCACGTATAAATGAATTATCATCCGCTATCAGGACTTTTATCCCCATCTGTATCCTCCATTCGGTCGAATGTTTCCTATGTTCATATTACCGATGACACCTGATTTAGTAAAGAAAAAATAATATGTTTGAATGGGATCCACCCGTCCATTCTGATGTCGTAGCCATAATCATCTTTCAACATTTTTACGCCGTATAATGGGGATGGGTCGCATGACGTACAAGAATGATCAATCCAGTAATAATCAAAAATATCGCCGGCAATGATCCATAAGCGGAAAAGAACGTTAATATACCAGGAAGCGCCATACTTACCCACGCGATCACCAATAAATGTCTATCCTTTATCAAACCATATAGCAACACAGCTGCTAGAACAACACAAACGATACCAGGTACAATCCAATCCATCGTAATGTTTTCCATCAATTCAAGTAACAGCCCGTACTCCTTTTCCGGCCACGTATGATATAATGTGTCCAAATACGATGGGTTGTTTTCCCAGACTAAAAAAATAATCCCGACTACACAGAAGGATAATCCAACCAGCCCCCCACACATGGTTAAAATATATTCGACCGTTCTCTTCATGCTATCATCACCTTTTTATGTATCGTCCCTTGCGCATATATACCTTCCTTTATTCAAAAGAATTGAATTTCATCCGTTCGTGGGTCCATTTCTCTCCATCCAGAAATCAATTCCCCTATGGCATTGATCACTTTCTTATTGTAGACTAGACTTACATAGAATGGGAGGTTAAGTGTATGCCTTATCTTTTTGTCACCGCATCGGTCATTGCTGTATTAGCCATTTCATTCATCCTAAAGTGGAACATGGATAAAATCAAGTACGACCCTGAAAACATCGAGAAAGCACAGATGAATTTGATATTAGGTGCATCCATTTCGGAGATCATTCCTATCATATTGGTCGTTATCGGATTTGCTAAAATGGAACAGGGAATGTCCATCAACGATTTGATGACACCCTTTATCATTGTCCTTCTATTGATGGGATTCGCTGTAACTTTTTCCTTTTTGCAGATGCGGGTTGGCACACCAGATAAAATAAAGGGACGGGTGCAGCAGCTTGGTATGGTTGGACTGGGACTTGCGTTACCTATGCCCATTGTATCACTGGTCGCATTCATCACAATGCTAGACTGATAACTTAATATTTTTTAGGACTTCAAACGTTTTATGGATATGGTATCATAGAATATACATTGTATTGACTACTTGTCATCATATAAGGAGTTGAGATTAATGGCAGTTGCAGATAAAAAATACAAAGAAATACTCAATGACATTTTAACGAACGGCGAATGGGATACGGATGGAAAGGTCCGCCCGGTCTATGCCGATGGCACACCCGCCCATTCCAAAAGCATTTTCGGCATACAAGCCAAATTCGAACCCGGAGAGTTACCAATCATTACATCGAAACATACACCGGTCAAATCCTCCATCAAGGAGGTCGTCCATGCTTTCTTTCGTCTGAAGGTGAATAAAATAGAAGATTTTGAAAAACTGGGCATCACCTATTGGAAAGAATGGGAAATGAGTGACCATACCATCGGAAGAAGTTATGCCTATCAATTAAAAAATCAAATTGAAACGATTGAACATAACGGCGAAACACTTCACCTTGATCAAGTGGACACCATCTTGCATAACCTGAAACATCATCCTTATTCAAGAAGAATCATGTTTGCTTACTGGAATGCAAATGATGTCCGTCATAAAGCACTTCAGGAATGTGCTTGGGCAGGCCAGTTCAATGTCAGAAATGGCAGATTGGACTTTAACCTCATCCAGAGAAGTGTTGATTCCTTATTGGGATTGCCAACGAACTGGGCGGGGTATTACGCACTGCAATGCGCCATTGCCAATGTGTTTGATTTTAAAGTCGGCACATTTACACATCAGATGGGCAATGTCCATCTCTATGACAACCAGATTGATCTTGCAAAAAAAGTCATCCAGGCTGAGGAATATGATCAGCCCGAATTATGGGTGAATCCGGAAATTAAGGATTTTTACCAATACGGTTTAGATGACATTGTCGTCAAAAACTATAAACACGGTGAAAAAATTCGTAGTGAAGTTGCTATATAACACAAAAAGCCCCTTAGACAATATGGACCATCCTTTAAAATGGCTGGCATATCTCTGAGGGGTTTCTTATAAGAAAAAAAGAAAATGCATCAAAAAATCGCTCACTAAGCCTTTTCATCCACTTCCAAAAAGCCGTCTCCATCCAATCGTATCCATTTGTCATTCCATAATGTTATTTCCACAGGATATGTACGTGCTTCCATATCCGAAAAATTCCACTTCCAAGGCGATGGCGCAAGGGCAATATATGTATCCCCCATACCTAAAAAGTTAACGCCTTTTGGATTGACTTCCGAACCATGACGAAGGGGAATTCCAATATCCTGCAATGTCTCCCCGATTTCTGAAACGTTTGGTGTCACCAGTGCTACTTCACTCACATCAAAAAAAGCTTCTTTCGTCAAAGTACCGAAAAGATCGCGTTTACGTCGACCAATCAATTCTATTAGATTGCCCGCAGGATCTTCGAAATACATGGAATCAGCATCAAAACTAGAATAATAGACTTCATTCAAACCACTTGTTTTATTCAATGTCAATCGGTCCTGCATCCAATATTTCATAAGAACAAATTGGTTTCCAGGTATATTGATTGCAAAATGATAACGTGCCTTTTCATCAGATAATTGAAAAGTTACATCCGTGGTCCCAATCTTAACAGTAAAGCCCTCGTCGGACTGATTCGTAATATCCAACTCCAATACATTTGCATAGAAACGTTGCAATGCTTTTAGTTTATGTGTATGAAATATAACTTTTTTGAACATCAAATCATCTCCAGACGTACACAATGAAATCCTGAGATCCGTCAACTTTCATTCTTCTGGCTTGCCGGGTGTTCCACGCCCTTCACGCTCGGCATCTTGAGGATTCTCCACATTTTCTTCAGCCGCTCGTTTATCTTCATCGGCTTGCTGAATTCTTCTTTTGCGCACATGGCGTATTTGCCCGAAAATATTGTACGCTTGTGTCGCTATCAATAATAGAAGAAAGAGCATCCCTTCCTTCATGACGCCGTATATGCCTATTGCAACAACGCTGGCAAGACCAACGATAATAAGGATGATTGCCTTTTTTTCTGCAGCTCGTTTCTCGTTATCAGGCCAATCTTGAAATTTGATATACTTCATGGATGTAAAACCTGATGCGTATAATACGCCTAATATATAGGATATGACGAGCCAAATCACAAAAAACCACATTTATGAAAATCCCCCTAAAACATTATCCAAATCCACTTCATCCATTATACACGAATGAGCGATGAAACTCATAATCTTTTAAAGATGAGATTGCCCAGGACGCGTTTTCTCATTTTTAATAGGGGCTCGCAAAACATTGATTTAAGGGGAAGGAGTTTGAAAATGATCCAATTCCTATAGGAGAAAAGATAATAACGACCAAACTCTGGGGTTTGGTCGCTACCTTTATGATTCAAGCAATTAAAAATGTGATGATTGTAGATTGCCATACCATTTTCTGGCGGCTTCCACTTCTTGCAAGGTTAATTGATGTCCGCTGTTTTCCCAGTGCAATTCTACGTTGGCGTTGGCTTCTTTCAACAATGACTGCAATTCTTCTGTTTCATTCGGGGAACAAATCGGATCATTTTTTCCTGCTGCGATAAATACCGCTTTACCTGATAAATCGGGAAGTTCCATATTCCGTCTTGGGACCATCGGATGATGCAAAATGGCCCCCTTTAATGCATCTTTATAATGAAAGAGAAGACTTGCCGCTATATTGGCTCCGTTAGAATAACCGATGGCCACGACATTTTGACGGTCGAATTCATATTCCCTGCTTGCCCAATCAAGAAACTCATTTAATTCTTCAGTACGGTAAATTAGATCGTCTTCATCAAATACACCTTCAGCCAAACGCTTAAAAAAACGCGGCATCCCGTTTTCCGAAATTTGACCACGAACACTTAATACGGATGCATTCTCGTCTACTTTCTCAGCCAACGGAAGTAAGTCAGACTCATCTCCTCCAGTTCCATGTAACATCAAAAATGTCGGTTTATGTATGCCGCTACCTTCTATGAATACATGTTTCATGTAGACCCTCCTCACAAACATTAAACAAATGTCATTATGTGCCATGTAATTGTCTCGAATTCAAGGTAATTGTATGATGAACACCGTTATTTGTCAAATAAACGGCGTCCAGCAAAATCGCATTTAAAAAGACATCCCTTCTTCCCATATCCGCTTTACTTCATTTTTACCTTCCGAACGCTTTAATAGGTATACATCAGGATTGCTCATTCCTTCCCATCGGTCAAACGAAAAATGTGGGGTATAGAAATAGAGCAATAATGTTAAAATGCCACCATGTGCCACAATGACGGCATTCTCTGAATCGCTCTCACATATGTCCTCCACAACAGAGACAATGCGTTTCATCGCGTCGCTACTGGATTCTCCGCCTTCAAATTTTAAATTTAGGTCTTGATAGGTTGCTTCCAATTTTTCCGCCCAATCAGACATCGGATTGGAACTTAATACGCGTTCGGATAACCGCATATCCTCCACAACTTCCATATTCCGCCTACCTGCAAAGGGTTGAATTGTTTGCAGCGCCCGTTCGAAAGGACTCGATACAATATAATCCACTTGAACGTCTTCAAGGAAATCTGCAAGTTCTTGTGCCTGAACGACTCCCCTCTCTGTTAAGGGAGCGGGTGGAGATTGACCCTCTGCCTCACAATGTCTGACAATATAAATGTTCTTCATCGTGATCCTCCTAAAAACATATATTGACGCTATAAACGAACTGTTTCCCAAAATGCTTTATAATCATCCAGATAATAATCAGCTAATTGACTATTTTCATTTTGAAAGAGACAGGTTGCTATTCCAATTTCATTTGCTGGGATGATATCAAGTTCTCGGTCACCAATCGCCAAGTCAAGTTCATGATCCTTGTGCAAGTATTCATAAGATGATTTATCCGGTTTGCGAGGAAATCCGTCATCGCCTGCAACCATGTCAGTGAAATATGTTTCCCAGCCGTAGTATGCTAATATTTTATGAACGCTTTCCCTGTCTTTATGTGTCATGATCACATTTTTGTTCGCTGTTTTCAGAACATCTTCCACATGATCAAATGGCTTCATTTCCTGAGGGGAGATATTCTCTACCAGAGACTTGTATTCTCGTATTTGAGTATCTGATAATCTGTAATAATCACAGGCGTAACTGATCGATATTTTTAAATTTTTGTATGCCTCTTCATAAGTAATGCTGTCATTGTTCAAAACCTTCTTGAATATTTTTGTATAAGCTGGATATGTATTAAATATCGTTCCATCAAAATCCCATAATATATTTAAGTTTGTCATTATACTGGCTTCCTCCATCTAAATAATCATCTTTTCCCATTTCAATCCATTCTATCATTCTAAGGATAATCTGTCTTGAAAAGATCTATATTTTTAAGGGCAGCCGATACGAGCTATGTTAATGTTTAGTTATAGAAATAAAATGACAGAGAGGTTAAAAAAGGAGATTGGTTTACGACCAGTAATAAATTCTGAAATTCGATGGCAGCTTTAGATTTAAGCTATTCATATTCCCTGTTTGCTTTACTTTATCTTTATTCTTCTTGTTGACGTACCGAAAAATTTATTTAAAAGAATCCGAATCAAAATAAGGAGCCATCCATTCTTATCCCCCTAATGAAGGTCATTCATTTTTTTTGGCGGGGTTTTGTAGCAGATTCCTTTGCCTCCTTGTATTTATCTTTTATTTCAATCATCCATATTTTGCCACTTTTTTCCGTCAATATTATCGCGTGCAACTTCTTGCACATGCGACAAAGAATGGTCATCCATCATCTCCTCATTATGGACGGGATATTGTTCGATATCATTTGTGATGACGTCATTCAAAATCGCTGGATTACGGGTTTCTCTCAGGACATTCCGATAATGTTTCTCGTAATTATTTTTGTTTTTCATGGGTTTCAGCCTCCATCATCATATTTAATGGTAGGCTCCCCACTATGTGGTTTTATATACAAATTGAGTTGAAAAACAATACAAAAAACGCTTATTCCTTGATAGGACAAGCGTTCTTCATGATGGGCCATATTGGATTCGAACCAATGACTTCTACACTATCAAGGGAATTTTGTTCATTCCGACTAGTATTTTTAAATTTCATCCTTTCTTTTAACCCCTTTATATCAGGGTTTATTTATAACAACCGAACCTACGAAGAATGATATCCAAATAAATACATCAATTGAAATGAACAGACAGTTTCAGGTGTAGGGCCATTTATAACGATCAAATGAATAAAAGTTATGACGATTCCTTGCTTTCTTCAGCTTCTTTTATATAAATTTTTCTATAGTTTAATAAAAAAAACAAGGAAAAACTGAAGCAAACGGGGAATATTAATAGATTAAACCTAAAACTTCCATCGAATTCCGCCCAATATTTTAAACCAAATAGAAGAGATACAAATAGCAGAATCGCTCCTGGCCAATAAAACATTTGGGCTTTTTTTGAGCTTATTACTGGTTTAGTAAACCATTCTCCTTTTTTCATAATAAACCCTCCGTGATTTTTCTATAGAATGTAACTAAATTCTAACATAACTATGTATCGAGAAAATATACCAAATAATAAACGACAAATGTGACGCTTCAAATTTATTCGCATTTTTTGAATGATGACGACAACATATCAGATGTGTTTAACTCAATTTTAGACGACTAAAATAGGTTAGAAAAATAAAGTGCTACGATTTAAGAAAGATCATATAACGAAAAGTCTTTAACACAAAGATAAAAAGGCTATAAACCTCGTTGAATCAAGGTTTATAGCCTCTTCTTTTGTGATGAGCCATATTGGATTCGAACCAATGACTTCTACCCTGTCAATTCTGTATATGCCATTTTATCATTTATTACCGCTACATAAGAATGTTGATTTGATGGTCTTTATGTGCCATCTATTACAATGTGAAGTATAGAATTAAATCTTTTTGTTTAAAAAGTGTCATCAGAGTGTCATCAATTGTCATCAAAAAAAGATGGACAACATAAGTCATCCATCATCATAAGGCACATCATCAATTAAACATATATCATGCGGTCTTATCTTGTTTTTTTGAAGTGCTTCCATATATTCATCATAGCTATCAAAGAATTTAACTTGGCTTTTCAAATCAATTGCTTCTGCTTTCTTTTCTAAGTCACTAATACGTCTATTTAAATTCGCCACTACGTCCCACCTCCGGAACATTTGTAGTATATCCATCCAATTCCTTGGCAATGTCATCAAACGTTTGACAGGCTTCTAAACGATTTTTCAACATCGTATTTTCTTCCCCAGTTTTATAATCATGACATGCGTCAATTATCCAACCTCTTTCATTATCCCATGGGACAAGAAGCACCAACGTATCAGATCTCTTAGACCTTAACATTTTATTAGCTTCTTCATTTAAACGATTAATTCTATTCGTCAGATTCAAACAATCACCCTCGTTCCTTCAATAGGTTTTCGACTTCTTTTACCTTTTCCAACAAGTCACCATCTTTATAAGCAGATAGCGCTGTGTTTGATAAATAAGCAATGGCTCTAGCCTTATCTATTGGGTCCAGTGATTCATCCTGTCGTAAAACGTTTATTTGTTCTTGCATTAATGCCCTAACGTGGCTAGGATGATTAATTCTGCGTTCTTTTACTTTACTCATGACCTACCCCCTCACAATCGTCATTAAATAGCATGATAGCGGGATAATAGCCATACATTTTGACGACTAATACCCCACTAACATATACAAAATTACTTAATTATACGCGCTTCGTTTGCAATGTTTCGTACATCACTACGGAAGTCTCTTTTTGCTTTTTTTGTACTTTTTTCTTTTTCTTCCGTTTGTTTAGTCAATTCCTCCGCTACTCCCTTAACAGTAGAAATGTGATAATCTTCCACCAGATCAATGACATCAGCGGGGACATCGTGTGCTTTTAATAGTTTTTTTATGTCTTTATTCAACTCAATAGATTGCATGACCATTCCTCCTTTTTTGTTTAATACATGATCTATGCCCTCACGTATTACTGATTTAAATAAAATTTGTTTTTCTTCCTCGCTATTTGCGTTTTCCTCTGCATATTCTTTTGCTGCCAAGGCAATTTTTAGCTTCAACTGTTCTTTATTCATGGTCTCACCTCCTTTATATCATTATCTGATATAGCAATGCTTTCGGACGGAATAGCCTTAAACGCCCCATACGTTGCATCATCTAACTCAAGATATAATGTAGTATTTATATCACTTTTGGTTATGTCGACCGATTTCATGATTCGCCCATATTCTCTTGCTATTTGGTTATGTTCATTGTTGATTTCGGCTACCTCATTCTGTAATGAGGCTACTTCTTGAACATAGTCTTTTTTAGATTGTTTGATTCGGTCATTCACTTTGTCCACCTTTTTCATGTAAACTAGTGAAACATCATCAGGAAATGCTTTTAAAACATTAACCGCACTTACTTTCAAATGTTCATCAGTGACAGACTTTAATGTCTTTAATTTGTGTTTATCCGCCGTTATTTTACTTTGTAGTGACTCCATCTTATGAAATAATTCATCAATATTTGGACTATCTTCAATAACTGATTCTTTATATTTTGATTCTAATTCGGAAAGATTCTCCTCATTATTTTTAATGGATTGTTCCAGGTTCGCTACTCTTTCCTTTTTTTGCTTAGCTTCTTTCTTGAATTCATTTAGTGCTTTAGTCATTTAAATTGCCCCTTTTTAATTTAATGTTTCTCGCACATTGTAATATAAGTGATGGTATATATAATTTGGTGTGCTTAATTTTGAAACGAATACGCTCTTAAATCCATATCTTGCTTCAAATGCCATCAGACTGGCCAATAATGCCTTTGATTGGTATTCACTTCTATAACGACCGGTAACAATGTTTTCGTACCCTTTTTCATCTTCCACCAAGAGAAGAAATTCAGATCTTTGGGAACGGATCAATTCATTTTCAAACCTTGTACGCTCTTTTATTGTGGAAGCCAGTTCATCTATACTGTTTTTTCTCTCAACATACACCGGTATATGAGTATCTCGTAAAATACCATAATCAGCATTCTTGGGTATATATGCGCTATAATCGCCATAGTCTAGCTTTTTCCCCTTATATGGAATTCCCTTCTTGTTCAAGTAATCGATTATATGTTGATTCTTCTGTTCCCGGGTATCAATCAAAATAACGATTGTTGCAAGTAATTCCTTAACTTCTTTAGCTGTATAAGTGTATCTAGGTGAAATCAAGAAGCCATCACCCCCTTACATTCAAGTACCCTTATAATGTCATCCTTGTGTATGATAAGTAGCTTTTTGAGATTGTAGGGAAGGTTTGTTCCATTCCCCACGTTTAATTTGTCACCATTGACGGAAAGAGGAAATCCGGCTAATTCTGCGTACTCAATTAATTTTATAACCTCATCCACGATTTACACCCCTTACTACTCAGCTTTGTACTCTTTTTGACGTTTTCGCCCTAACTGCAAGATGTTTGGATGTTTTTCCAATATTTTCTTTACCTCTGAAGAGTTTATCTTGTTTTTACCTTCCTTAATTTCCTGTTCAATAGTTTTAGCAGGTTTGCCATGTATTTGATACCACTCGTCCTCTGTTAAAATTAGTTCTTCATCAGACAAAATCACTTGAACAAGTTTAGTCATTTAATTGACCCTCCCATTTTATATTTGAATATCCTCCCCATCTTTAAAAACTCTTTCGTTTTTATCGTAATTATCGTAATCATCGTCATGAGCCTTGATTTTATGCGGTTTATCCAATGACGATGATTTTCCAACATCGTCATGATATGACGATAAATGACGATAAGGTTTTTTATCGTAATTATTATCGTCATTACTTGAGCCCTTGCCAACACTGGCTTTATGACGATATGACGATAATGACGATAATTTCAAGGTTCTATTCATTTGATTGTAATCCGGTTCATAATCAATACCTTTTTTTCTTAGAGAAGGATTAATTCGTCTTAACCTATTTCTAACCGCTCTTGAAGTTGGAAATGCTTTACTATTTTTTGTACGTTCATCAGTATATCTTCCTGCTGCTGCGATAAGTTGTGAAGCATTCCCTATCCACTCATTTTGTTCCTTCATAATTTGTATTACTGCAGAAGCAAATGGATCGGACTCAATCCCTTGATCTATGGCTTTACTTCGATTTTGGTTATAGATTTCTAGGAATTCACCATCAGACCAACCTAAGCCTTTTTCACAAGCAGTTATCCATATTGCAAAGTCTGCCATCCTGGGCCGCTTTTTTAGCGTTGTATGCGGTAGTTCATTTAATCCACTTGATACAACATCACATAAGCCACCTAATACACTTGATTGCTTTTCCTCGAATTCTCTCCAGAAGTTCTTTTCATCCTTACGGTTATCCTCTGAAATACTAGGGAGATTAATCACGATGGAACGGTCTAACAAATCCGGTCTTTGTGCAATGTCGTCAATGCCATTTAATATAGTTGGTCTCATGATGTTAAATACCGCTTCCTCTCTCGTGGTGTATAGTTCCCTAACAGATAACCCTCCACCGGTGGACATTTTGCAAAGACTATCGCTCATTGTCGCGGATAATCCACTCAAATTATCATAGGCCAATATCCATGTATTATTAGCAGATATAGCGAGTGTCTGTTCATCTTTAGGTAATGCCCTTAATGGTAAACTAGACGGATCTATCAATGCCCTTAGAGCTTTGGTGGTGGTACTTTTAGCGCTCCCTTGTTCGCCTTGTAATGTAAGCAGAGGAAACGGATTATTATCCTTTATTGTTGATAACAACCATGATATAATTAACTTATATTCGTTTTCGTTATCAAAGTTTATAAAAGGCTTTAAATCGTCA
Source organism: Virgibacillus sp. (assembly GCA_035301285.1). GTDB lineage: Bacteria > Bacillota > Bacilli > Bacillales > Amphibacillaceae > DATGUN01. The sequence goes on along the minus strand of DATGUN010000038.1, from coordinate 166,404 downwards.
ATGCTTCCATTTGGCATAGGCTTCGGCAACCCCTGCATAATATCTGACCTTTTAAAATGGATTGGTGGTTCGGAAATTACTTTCCAACCATCTTTTTTTATCTCCACCGCTTCCCAATCGTCATTACATAAATCAATGTAAATGGCTTCGTCTGTTTCTGCTATCCTGGTATGGATAGTAACCTTTTTACCCCTTAATACCGCTTTAGCTTCCAAGGCAGATATAGCTTCCTTCAAAGAGTTTTCAGAAGGCACCTTATCCTCGAATTGCTTCATATAACGATCAGTAAGGATAAGGTTCATTTTTCGTGACTTGATAGGCCATAATTCATAATGGTTATCTATTTTTATTCTTGCATAAGCTTCCCCCTGTTCATCGTGTATAAAGCGCATATCGGAAGCAAGACCTACTATAATTTGTGCTTGTGTTTTCTTATCTTGTTGCTCTTGTTCGGCTTGTAATGCTTGCCCTGCTTCATGGTCTAATTCCATCCTGTCACCTCCGTTTAGCTGCTTCTTTGTTCAACATATTATTAAATGCCCTTGTGACAACTTCGTCTTTTAATGGTGGTTCATTTCTTTGATTCCACAACAGAACCAACTCATAAGCGATTTGATAATCTATTTTTTTGGATAACAGATAACCAATCAAAGACATTAAACTACTGTTTCTATTACCATCATTAACACCTTGCAATATATCCAGGTAAGCTTTTGCGGGTTTCGCCTTCTTTTTCGCTTGTTCCTCAAACGTCATTTTTACCAACCAATCGGGGATATTCGCTATCGGTGTAATAACTGGCTTTGATGATAATTCCCATTCATAACCCTTACCGTTTGGATGTGTAGAAGGTGGAAGAACAACATATTTTCCATTACTTTGAATGTCAATCCCGGGATAGCCTTCAATACTGCTTTTATTGATTCGTGAATCATATTTGAAATAGTAATGATGACCACCTCCACCCGTAAGGCAATGAACCGTATCGGAAAGGATTCCATATTCATCTATCAAGCTATCAAACGAAACATCCCCTCCATTACGTGGATCTATATCTAAAACAACGATATTATTCACTCGTCCGGTAGGAAGTCCTATTCCCGCATACGGATGTTCCTTCCACCATCTTTGAATTTGTTCCTTATTGTTTGTTGCATCTTTGAAGCCATGTTCCGTAATTGGTACTTTACTTTTGAAATAAATCGGGAATATGTGCCAATCAAGCATTTGACTATATGCCATTGCTGCATTTAAATTGGCATTTCTGTCCTTAATAGTCATCTTCCATACCTTCTACCATTTGAGACTCAATCCACTGATCAATGGCTTCACGTTTGAACAGGATTCGCCTACCTATACGGAAATGAACGATACGCTTTTCACGTACTAGTAGATACACCATTTCATTTGAGATTCCTAAGTATTCAGCTACCTCCTGGACTGTCAATGTACTGCGCTTGATAGGTTCGAGTTTTACATCCATCAGTAACCACCTTCTATAAAGTCGATAACACCAGTTATATTAATCCCTGGATAATTCATTTCAATAAGTTCTTTGAGTTGCTCCCTCATACCAATATGTTTGAATAGCAACTCATAACTGGCCTTTAAATGCCTCGCTTGGCTTACTGGATCACCTATTTCAAAACGTCTAATTCTTGTAGCAGAAGTCCCTAATATTTTTCCAACATCTCTTAGTGAAAGACCCAGTTCCATTCTTCTATCTCGAAACGTTTTTCCTTCCTCATTCCACTTTAGATAATTTTTACGTATATAGTTTTCTTTTCTCATTTGCCTTTGATTGATTTCAACAATCTTTTGATCCGATGTAATGTTCATTTACTATGCCCCCCTGTTATTTTTGTAATTCTTGAATAACACTTTGTTTAAAAAAAATTTCATGCGGTTCTTTTTCAAGTGCTACACTTATAGAATGAATTGTTGTTTCTAACGGGTTACTTCTACCGTTTTCTATATTCGTAATGGCTACACGACTTAAGCCAGTCCTCCTTGCTAATTCTGAAATAGACATCCCCCGTTTCAATCGTGTTTCTTTCAGGTTGTTATTCACGAATACCACCCCCTTGACTTTATTATAAACTGGTGTTTGCTTTTTTGTCAACCATGACTTACAATACTAATATAAACAGTTGTATAAAAGGTGGTTAAAAATGGATGAGTTGAGTCAACACTTAAAAAAATTAAGAAAAGAAAAATCAGTTTCCTTGAGACAAGCCAGCAGGGATATTGGTATAAGTCATACCTACCTCGATAGTTTAGAAAAAGGATTTGACCCAAGAACAAACAAAGAAAGAAAGCCCACTTTTGATGTTTTAAAAAAATTATCAAATTACTATAAAGTGAATTACATTGATTTACTTCAAAAGTCAGGTTATATAGAAGAAGCGGAAAAAGAAGGTTTAATGAAATCGGCAGAAGAGTATCGGAAATATAGAAAAAGAAACAAACTTGAAGATATTGCGGATCTAAACGAAAGAAGTTTTATTTTTGACGATATTATTGATTCCGCTTATATTAATACAGATTTTATTTATGAAGGTGAAACGCTTAACCAGGATGAAAAAATATTCATCGCCGATGTATTAAGGATTATTTTGAGAAATGATATTCCAGTTGAATATAATGAAAAGAAAAAAGTCTTAAACCTAATTGAAACAATATTAAAATAGGATGGTGAGATAAAATGGCCGGATCTATACAAGATAGAGGAAATGGTAACTACTTCCTTACAGTAAGCAACGGATTCGATTCAAACGGTAAACGCATTCGGAAAACTCGTTCTATTAAGGCGAAAGGCATAACAGAAGCCAGGGAGAAGTTGGCCGCTTTTGTAACGGAAGTGAAGCAAGGTGAATATGTTGCCCCTTCTCATATAAAATTAAAGGATTATGTACCAATATGGATGAATGAACGTTCTAAAAAGATAGCGCCATCCACAATCGAAACATACGGTTATGCCTTGAACGGGAGAATCCTTCCTAGTATCGGACATTTAAAAATGGAAGCCATTAAACCAATTCACATTACCAATTATATATATGAATTAGAGGAAGAAGGACTTTCATCTTCATATGTCGTTAAACATTACAATATATTGAATAGTATTTTTAAATTGGCTGTTAAAAACGATGTATTAAAGAGAAACCCTATCGATAAGGTAGATAGGCCATCAGTCAGTTATAAACCCGGGGATGTTTACGACTCGGAGGAATTAAAGGACTTGTACCATCTATTGAACAAGGAAGATAATAAACAAATGGTACTTATAGTTAAATTGGCTCTATTAACTGGTATGCGAAAAGGTGAAATACTGGCCTTGCAATGGGATGACGTGGATTTTACCACCAATACCATTCATATACGCCATTCCCTTAGTTATACCGGAAAACTTGGTTATTTATTGAAAGAACCCAAAACAAAGGGATCCATTCGGAAGGTAGCACCTCCTAAAAAGTTTATGACAGAATTGAAAAAACATATATTCAGTAAGAAAACGGATAGAATGGAAGCAGAGGAATTATGGAAAGGCGGCAAGTATTGTTTCGTGTTTTCATCAGATATGGGAAAGCCTATATTCCCCGGTGTTCCTAATTTGTGGTGGAATCGCTTTTTAGATAGAACAGGCTTTAAAAAGATTCGTTTCCATGATTTGCGCCACACTGCAGCAACTACATTAATTAATAAAAATGCGAATATACACTCCATATCTAAACGCTTGGGACATTCAAGCATAAAAACAACATTAAACATCTATGGCCACTATTTAGAAGAAGCGGATCAGAAGATTGCAGATATATTGGATGAAGATTATATATAAAAAGTTTTCCCCATTTCGGGGGAGCACACTCAAACATCATTTGATATGGTGTTTTTTTCTTTATCAACCAAGAGAACAGATGTACTCTTTTTAAAAAGTGTCATCAGAGTGTCATCAATCTATACCAATTGATACTAATTACAAATAACAAAAACGCCTGTAACCATTGGTATACAAGCGTTCTTCATGATGAGCCATATTGGATTCGAACCAATGACTTCTACCCTGTCAAGGTAGCACTCTCCCGCTGAGTTAATGGCTCCTGTGATTTACTTTACTAAAAATCAAATCTATCCATAAAAACAACTTTCGACAACATACGGAAACAATCAACAATTAATACTATATATATTCCTTCTTAATCTGTCAACCCGTTTCTCTCATAAAGTGTTCAAAAAGGAACGTAACATTATCCGGTCCTGAAGCAAATATTTTCATGTCCACCCCAACTCCTTCTATACCCGAATGAATTAATGGAAATAAGTATGGATACAACGTATAATATGATAAAAGTAAAATGCTGCACAATGGAGGATTGTTTGTGAAATATATTTTTTCATTCTTGAAGCCCTATAAATTAATGATTATCGTGGCATATAGTTTCACCCTGATTGAATTAATGACTGAACTCCTTCTCCCCTTCTTCCTTGGAAAAATGATCAATGACGGTGTTGTGTCAAAAGATATCAATAACATCATCATGTGGGGAAGCATTATGATATCGCTAGCGTTTTTAGCTTTTATATCCGGGATATTCAATTCCTTTTTTGCTGCTCACACGAGTACCAGCTTTGCTTACGATCTTCGCGAAAAACTGTTTACAAAAATCCAATCGTTCTCCTTTAAAAATCTGAATGCACACCCTACCTCTTCACTGATGACGAGATTCACAAATGACGTACGCCAAGTCCAAGGGACGGTCTTCATGGGCCTCAGGATTATGGCAAAAGCCCCTATGATGGTTCTTGGGGGTGTCATCATGGCATTTGTAGTCGATGCCAAACTGGCACTCGTATTTTTGGTAACGGTTCCTGTATTGATTACGTTCCTGATGTGGGTCTTGAAACATGCCAGTCGAATGTTTGAAAATGTTCAACGCAAAGTGGATTCAGTGAACAGAGTCATGCAAGAAAACCTGGCTGGCATGCGACTGATCAAAGCCTTTTTCCGGAGACAGCATGAAGAGGAACGATTTGTAAAAGCCAATAAAGATTTGGCTGATACGACACGATCAACTTTCCGTTTTGTTGAGGCATCGATGCCCATTTTACTTTTGGTCATGAATCTAAGTCTGATTGTCATCATTTGGTTCGGCAGCACATATTCGATTTCAGGTCAGACATCGGTGGGTAATGTTGTGGCAATTGTCAATTATGCACTCCGAGTCGCCATGTCGATATCGATGTTCACATTCATTACACTCGCTTTTTCCAGGATGCATGCTTCTTCGATACGCCTGAAAAATGTGCTGACGGTCAATACAGATTTGACAGATGATGATCATGTTGACGCAAACAATACGGTCCAAAAAGGAGCCATTACGTTTGATGATGTATCTTTCCATTACCCCAACACAACCCTACCGATTTTAAAAAATGTCACCTTTGATGTCAAAGCAAATGAAAAATTGGCCATCATCGGTGCAACTGGGGCGGGCAAAACGTCTTTATTCCAACTTATCCCCCGTTTGTACGATATAGATAAAGGTTCGATTTTAATCGATCAACGACCTATAACCGATTATACATTGGATAATCTTAGAGGCAGTATTGGATATGTACCACAAACGCCTTTATTATTCAGTGGAACCGTATTTGATAATATTATTTGGGGCAAAGAACATGCTACAAACGGTGAAGTGATCCAAGCCGCGAAAGACGCACAGATCCATGACACCATCATGGGTTTGCCTGATGGTTACGAAACACGTGTCGGTCAAAAAGGTGTCAATCTCTCCGGTGGACAAAAACAGCGCATATCCATAGCGCGTGCACTTATCCGCAAACCTGAAATACTGATGTTGGACGATAGTACGAGTGCACTTGATTTAACGACGGAATCACGTTTACTGGATGCCATTCAAGATGATGACTGTACGTTATTGATCATCACACAGAAAGTTTCAACCGCCTTACGGGCTGACCGCATCCTCTTGATCGATTATGGAAAAGTCCTAGGACTCGGCACTCATGAAGAGCTGTTGGAAGAGTCGCCCCTGTATAAGCGAATCGTACAGTCGCAGTTTGGAAAGGAGGATATTTATGCTTAGAGCACTGAAAAAACCTTTTCAATATAAAAAAATCCCGCTTGAGGGCATCCGAAAAAAGAAACACGATAAAGCCACGAATACATTTGGAACAGTTAAACGCATCTGGTCCTATTTAGCTCGCGAAAAAGTTAAATTGGCACTGGTCATTTTCATGGTATTGATTTCTTCAGCGATGGCTTTGGCAGGGCCTTTTCTTGTCGGAAAGGCTATTGATAACTTCATTGTAACGAAAGAGATTTCCGGTCTTGGAATGGTATTGATTGGTCTTGTCATCGTTTATCTCCTCCATTCCGCTTCGATATTCATGCAAAATTTTTGGATGATCGGAATTGCCCAAAACACAGTGTACGATTTGAGGAAAAACTTATTCTATCAATTCCACCGGCTGCCCATATCCTATTTCGACAAACGTCAGCATGGTGAATTAATGAGCCGGGTGACCAATGATATCGATAATGTCAATAACACGTTGAATCAATCTGTCATACAGGTTTTTCAAAGTGTCCTGACTCTGGTTGGTACAGTTGTGGTCATGTTATCGCTCAGTCCGCTATTAACACTCATCACAATGACAATCATACCTGTCATGTTCATTGCGATCAGATGGATCACGAAACGAACAGGACCTTTATATAAAAAGCAGCAAAACGATTTGGGTGACATCAACGGCTATGTCGAAGAAACGATATCTGGGCAACACGTCATCAAGACATTCTCACAGGAAGAGCGTGTAATCGATGAATTTCAAGGGCGAAATGAGGAACTGAAGAAATCTTTCTTCTGGGCACAAACGTTCACTGGCTTCATACCCAAAGTCATGAACATGTTAAACTTTTTGAGCTTTGGATTAATTGCACTTGCAGGTGGCATTTTAGCCATCAACGGATTGATTTCGATTGGTGTGATTGTCATCTTTACAGAATATGCACGTCAATTCACACGTCCATTAAATGAACTTTCCAACCAATTCAACATCCTGTTATCGGCAGTCGCAGGAGCAGAACGCGTTTTCAATGTCATGGACGAAGAGCAAGAAGAAGCAGATGAGCAAGATGCCATCCATCTTGACCATGTAAATGGCGAATTCGTATTTGACCATGTTTCTTTTGGCTATGAAGATGAACCCATTCTGAAGAATATCAACTTCTCAGTCAAACCTGGTGAAACAGTTGCTTTTGTCGGCCATACAGGGGCAGGTAAAACAACCATCATCAATCTGATTTCCCGATTTTACAATTATGATAAAGGCAACATTTTACTTGACGGGGTTGCCCTGAACCGGATAAAACGTTCTGATCTTCGGTCACACATGGCTTTTGTCCTGCAAGATGCTTTTTTATTCCATGAAACCATCCGGGAAAACATCCGTTACGGGCGTTTGGATGCGACAGATGAGGAAGTGGAACAAGCAGCAAAAAATGCGAATGCTCATGATTTCATCAAACACTTGCCAGATAGATATGATACCATCCTTGACCAAGAAGGCAGCGGTATCAGCCAAGGTCAAAAACAACTGATAACGATCGCACGTGCATTATTGAAGAATCCCGATATACTCATCTTGGATGAAGCGACAAGTAATATTGATACGATAACCGAACTGAAAATCCAGGACGCACTTAAAACCTTGATGCAAGGAAGAACGAGTTTCGTTATTGCTCATCGCCTGAATACGATTCAAGAAGCAGATAATATCATCATGCTCAAGCACGGAGAAATCATTGAGCAAGGCAGCCACGATACGCTTATTCATCTCGAAGGCAGTTATTTCGATTTGTACAAAGGACAGTTAAAAGAACCGGCAAACTGACGGTATACATGGAAATCACATCCCCTTGATGTTAAACTGAACGTATGAAGCTATCTGATTTTAAATCATAAAGAGGTGTTCACAATCAGTCGTAAAGGAACAATGCATCATAAAGATATTAACAGCCATTTTTTGAATGAAACGTTGACGATTAAATGGTATCAACCCGAATCATTTTCACCTTTATATAAATATCATATTTGTCTGATGCAAGATGGCAATGATTATTTTCAGTTAGGCAGGATTGCAACACTTAGTGATAAATTACATACGGAGGGGAAGATTTCCAATATCATTTTTGCAGGGATCCATTACCGCGATAAATACGATAGACGAAAAAAGTATCACCCTGCCGGCGAACAACAAGAAGCGTATATACAATTCCTTATCCGAGAGGTTGTCCCCTTTCTTGACAATATGTTACCAACCCTTCACATGGGAAAAACCAGAACATTACTTGGCGACTCTCTCGCTGGGACACTCGCCCTCATGACTGCCATAAGATATCCAAACACATTCGGCCAAGTCATCATGCAATCGCCCTATGTGGATGAGATGGTTCTTGAAAAAGTGAAAACTGCAGAAAACATGCATGCTATCGACATTTATCACACAATTGGGATGAAAGAAACCGAGGTGAAAACAACAGATGGAAATGTATCAGATTTCCTCGATCCGAACCGGCAATTATACGATCTTCTTATGAAGAAAAACCTCAACTATGTTTATCATGAACTGGAAGGAGAACATACATGGAAAGCATGGCAAAAAGATCTTCCTAGAGCCTTAGAGACAATGTTCACTTGATTTTTTATAAAAAACAAAAATAATTCCCAATAATAAGGAAAAATTTGTTATAATAGGGGATAAACTATTGAATCTTGGACAAGTATGAAAAAATTTGGAATGTATCATGATGAAAAATAGATAATATAATAGGAGGTTTATAATCATGAAATACGGTATTGCATATTTTCCATCAAAAACAATACAAGATGAGGCTAATTCATACAGAAAACGGTATGATCCACACTATGATTTAATTCCGCCACACGTTACATTAAAAGAAGCTTTCCAAATGGATGATGAAAAGGTTGAGGAATTGGTTCCCGAATTGAAAAAAATCGCTAATGAAACAAAACCATTTAAAATCAACATCAATAAGGTCAGTACGTTTGCACCTACGACATACACCATTTACCTAAAGGTCGAACCTGTGCCTGAAATTGTCGAGCTGTATGAAAAAATGCAATCAGGTAAATTCCCTGAAAACAAGGAGTACGCATTCGTTCCGCATATTACCATTGCGCAAAAATTAAAGCATGATGAATATTCTGATGTATTCGGCAGTCTGCAGATGAAAAAAATCGAGCTGGAAGATACCATTGACCGTTTCCAGTTATTGTATCAACTTGATAACGGAATGTGGACCGTGTATGAATCATTTGTGTTTGGAAAAGAAGTCCTGTGAATATCCTGAAAATCAAAAACGATGCCGATCTGAATCAGGCATTCGAAATACGGAAAAAAGTATTTATCCAAGAACAACACGTTCCCGCAGAAGAAGAAATGGATGAACATGACGATACGGCAATCCATTTCTTAGGGTTGGAAGATGAAGAACCAATTGCAACCAGTCGTTTGCGATTCGTGGATCAATACGGAAAATTGGAACGTATTTGTGTCTTGCCTGACTGCCGGGGGCAATCGTTTGGAAAACAGATGATCCTTTTCATGGAAAAAACGATCTCAGAAAATGGTTATACAATGTCCAAGTTGAACGCACAAACACATGCAGAAGAATTTTACAAACGATTGGGATACGAGACGACATCAGATATCTTTATGGATGCAGGTATCCCACACGTCACAATGGTCAAAAAACTTTCGTAAAAACCCGTTTAATACGGGTTTTTTTGCTTACTATCACATTATTTGCGTTCTCTTTTATGACTTGGCATGACTTTTTACTTTTCGGTTATGCTAAAAAAGAAGTCCATAAAGGAGGTCGAATACAATCGATAACATGTTGCCTATGTTATATGAAACGGTGTTTGGAATTGTCGCTTTGTTTTTGGTAACGAAAATTCTCGGCAAAACACAAATTGCGCAATTAACCGCTTTTGATTTTATCGCAGCGATCGTTTTGGGGGAACTTGTTGGTAATGCGTTGTTTGATAAAAAGGCGGGACTTATGGATATTGCCTACGTCATCGTCCTGTGGACGACAATTTTATACATCATTGAAATCATTACACAAAAATTCAAAGGTTCGCGGTTCATTTTAGAAGGTAAACCCGCTCTCATCATTCATAAAGGTGAATTAATATATGAGGAAATGCGTAAAAATAAAATTGATATCGGCGAACTGCAACATTTACTGCGTGTAAAAGATGTCTTTGCCATTCAAGAAGTAGAATATGCTGTTTTGGAAACAAATGGCGATATATCCGTTGTAAAGAAAGCTCCCTTCCAAAATCCAACTAAAAAAGATCTGAATGTTTTTCCTGAAGAACCACAAATGGCGATAACTTTAATAACCGATGGTGAGGTGCTAACCGATAATTTAGACGAAGCAGGCGTCACACGGGGTTGGCTTGAAGAAGAAGTGAAACGACAAAAATACCGCTCCATAAAAGATATCTTTTACGCGGAATGGTTGAAAGATACAAAATTATTCATTCTCCCCTATCGTAAAATCAAATCAAAAGATATGGAAAGAAAGAAAAAATAAACAGACCTTCAATTATCTCCGACTGGAAAAGGAATGGGGAAGCATGCTAGATGGCATCATTAAAATACCTTCCTTTTCCGGTTAACTTCCCAAATGCTTTTCCTTCCAGTACAACGGGTTTATCTCCCTTCTCATCGATTGTGAAATATCATATCAAACATACTTATAAATTCCACGATATTCATCTGATGAAAAACCTTTTCCATTAACGTATGAGTCATTTCCCTGAAATGTTTTTATGCACTTGGTATGTTTGCCCACACCTAATGCCGATACATACATAGTCTATTAAGGACACCAGGTCAATAACTATTAGAAAGGAGTCATATTCATGGGTTGTGGCAAAGGATATAATTCAGGTAGCTGTGTAGGTGATATTTTAAGGGAAATCGCCGGCGCACAACGCGATATAGTCGAAAATTGCTGTGACACAAGTTGTGAACAGTCGATCAGTGATTTATTGGGTGAAACAGAATCCCGGAATGGATTAGACACAGTTCCTGTTATTTTGTATTGTGCAGAGGGGTGCAAACCATTCAAAGGTTATGGTGCTCATCCAGATAATATCGGTGATGTTAAATCAAGCTTTTACTTCCGAGTCAAGCGTGTAACAGATGACAACTGTGCTGTTGTAGAACTATTGAGAGATCCTCATTGTGACGCACATTCTCCAAGAGATCCGATGGAACAGAACACAAAACATCTATGTGTAACAGGCATCTGCATGACCATCGATATTAACTGCTTCTGTCACGTAACATGCTTACCAGCGATTTCAGCATATTAAGATACTCATATCAATAATATGCAAACGTGATTTTCACTATACCATTGCTGAAGATATTTTCTTCGGCAATGGTTTTTTTGAATACTCTCCTGTTGACAAATCAAAATACAAAAAAAGTGCTCGGTTAGCATTTGACCCGATAGCCGGAATGCATTGTCAGCAATCACACATAGGTCTAATAACCAAGCACTTTTCCGTTTACTGTTTTTTATAGCACTCGCATGTCACCAAAAATATCCCCGCCTATCGTTAAAAACCGAGCAGCCTGATATCCTGTATGTTTTCAAAAGGAATCTTTTCCGGAGATATACGTCTCCCGACTCGCATATACACCTCATCATCAATAAAATCAACAATTTTTCCTCGGAATGAACGTTCATTTGTCATGATTTCACATCTCAACGTTGGAGAGGTTGCTGGCGCATAAGCAAAGTAATATACTTTTTCCTCCAACGACATATCCTTGAACCTTTTATCGCGTGGTGGACGGTCTATGGACTCTGGCTTTTCTTCACTCTCATCCACCTCATCATCGGAATCCAATTTGTCACTTTCGTCTAGATGCAGACTTTTAAAATAAGAACTTTTTCTGATCGTGCGTGGTTTTTTTCTCCTCCCCTCTATCCGAGATTCTTCCCTTGGGGTTACATAGCCTCGTTGCATATGTGCTCCACGCCTCTTAACGTCCGGTTGATGAATGTATAATAATGGATCTTTATGCTTCCTTTTATCTTGCATTCGTCCCTCACTCCTTATTTTCATTCTTCACTCTATTGTATGAATCAGGTATGTAATCAGTGAAAACAACACAAAAAACCACATGATATCATTAATATATGACATCATGTGGAATATCGCCTATGATTTATATTTACACCAAGTAACTCATGAAAGTTGTGGCTAAGCCGAAGTAGATAAAGGTGGATATTAAATCATTAATCGTTGTAATAAATGGCCCGGAAGCGACCGCCGGGTCTATTTTCAGTTTATTCATGATCAGTGGAATGACGGAACCTGATAAGGTTGCAATTGTCAAGGTGACCAATAACGCTGCACCGACGAGTAATCCTAGGAAAAATTCCTGTTTCCAAACATAAATGACTAGAACAATTACAACGCCACATACCGAACCCGTTATTAAACCAGTCCCCGTCTCCTTCAACATGAGTACCATTTTCTTTTGTTTACCATAGTCTCCTGTTGCAATACCTCTTACAGCCACAGCCAAAGATTGTGTACCCGTGTTACCGGCCATTCCAGCGATCAGTGGTATAAAAATGGCAAGAGTCGCTACTTGTTCCAACGTATCCTCAAACTGGTCGATCAAGCTGGCGGTGAGCATACCCAAAAACAGCAAAATAATCAACCAGGGAAGCCGTTTTTTCGCCGCTTTGAACGGTGAATCATCCGGTTTGTCAACATCCGCCACTGCAGCTAGTTTAGAATAGTCATCACTTGCTTCTTCATCCATAACATCTAAAATATCATCAACAGTTATAATACCAAGCAAATGATTTTGAAAATCAACGACCGGAACTGCCAGGAAATCATAGTCCCGCATCATTGTCGCAATTTCCTCTTGGTCTTTGGCGACCGAAACCGCAACGACTTTTTCACTCATGATATCACTGATCAACGTCTCTTCTTCAGAAACAATCAAGTCCCGTAACGAAAGGACACCAACCAAATGCTTGTCTTCATCTACAACATATAAATAGTATATTGTTTCCGCATCAGGTCCCTCTTCTTTCAACTGTTTCATCGTTTCTTTCACATTTTGGGTTTTGTCGATAGAAACAAACTCAGTCGTCATGATACTACCGGCTGTTTTTTCTTCGTAGTGGAGCAGCTGTTTGATTTCATCAGCCGACTCTTCATCCATAATCGTCAAATAACTCGCCACTTTATCTTTTTCGAGCTCATTTAAAATATCGACAGCATCATCGGTAGCCATTTCTGCAAATACCATGGATGCAAAACGTGGATCCATTTCTGTAATATATTCCCTTGTATCCTCCCAATCAATATGTTCTATCATGTCTGCAACTTCATCAGGAGATAGATAGGCATACATCTTCATCCGATTCTCTTTAGATTGTTCTACATAAAACATAGACTGTTCATATGGGTGCAGATCCAAAAACCCTTCTCTGAACGCTTCTAATTGATCATTATCAAGCGTTCTGATTAACGTATTGAAATGTGCTTGGGATTTTTCTGTGTGTTCCATCATTATCACCTCTTCAATAAAACCGCTCTTTTTAATTTCCCCTATAATGGTCGATTAAAACAGGTTTATATGACTTTATAGGTTTGGAATGCTTTCTTCGGTTGTTTGTATTGGTTATTTTAAAATAATATGAATCAGGGGGACTCCCCATTTCAACCACCCCCTATTTTAAATGAGTACTTAAACATTAAAAAACACCCTCCACGAAGAAGGATGTTTATCACGAGTCATGATTAAATAAGCCTACATCGTAGAGTTTTAGCACTATATGGGCTGGATAGCATTGATTATCCAACTACATTAGAAACCACCTTAAGTCGATAGTTCCTGCTGACCCATTGGTGTCTCTCGACGTTTCTGGGCAGTAGTTATATCCATATAGGAGCCTCACCTAACGAGGATGTTTTATAATATTGAAGCAACCTTTATCATAAACGAATATCCTATCCATGTCAATTCTTCCATCACGATATCTGGTTCTTCTTTCTATGTGCTTGGCTAAGGAACTATAAAAATGAATCTGAATGCCCCATATTTAAACGTATGACATATTTAATTATACAAATATCGAGCCAAGACTTAAAAAAATGTTCATTTTCGTGTAAACTATATGTTAGGATTGTCAAAAGGCAAAAAAATATGACCATGTCCTATATTATACAGAAAGTAAGGAACATACCATGAATGAACAAAATACACGCTTCAATATAGATTACACGTTATTATTTATTGTCCTCCTTTTAGCAATGGTCAGTGTGTTCACATTATATACAATCGAACCTTATTTGCCAGCTAAATATGATGGAGCACATTTCCCATTAAAACAAATCCAATGGTATATTGTTGGTGGTGTGGGAGTCTTCGTCATTATGTTAGTGGATTATGACCGGTTCCAGAAAATTACCTGGACACTATATGGTATCGGTATATTGCTATTATTGATGCTCTACTTTAATTTCCCAGCCGATTATGTCGTTCGTGCGAATGAATCTTCCAGTTGGTTCAAGTTCCCTTTTATCGGAACAGTTCAACCATCGGAGTTCATGAAAGTATTTTTGGTGTTGGCACTTGCCTTTGTGTTGGTAAAGCATAATAATAAATATCCGACACATACAGTGAAAATGGATTTATGGCTATTGCTGAAAGTGGCTATTGTAGCTGCCCCTCCAATGGGCTTGATTGCCATCGAACCGGACTTGGGCGGCTTCTTGGTGTTATCATCCATTACAGGGGCCATGGTGCTTGTATCGGGTATCAAATGGCGGGTCATTTTCACAGTTATCCTTACCGGGCTTGCTGTGGTAGGAATTATATTTGTAGCTTGGTATGTCATCCCCGGACCCATCTCCGACTTTTTGCAGGAATCGGTCTTCAACCATGTGCAAAGTAGGTTCTACGGGTGGTTGAATCCGGAGAAGTATTCCGATTCAGGTTACCAGCTTATATACGCAATGCTTGCTATCGGTTCGGGCCAATTATTCGGTAAAGGAATCGGTGGCATGGAAGTGTATGTTCCCGAGAAACATACCGACATGATTTTCACGGCTATATCCGAACAATTCGGCTTTATCGGGGCTAGTGTTGTCATTGCATTATTTTTCATGCTGATCTACCGTTTAATCCATATTGCCATTCTGAGCAATGATCAATACGGGAGTTATTTGGTTACCGGTATGGTCGGTTTCTTTGCATATCAGGTTTTTCAGAACATCGGCATGTCTATCCAATTACTGCCGATTACCGGGCTTCCCCTTCCTTTCTTGAGCTATGGCGGGAGTTCGACACTGACATATATGTTGGCAATCGGCATCGTACTGAACGTCCATTCCAGAACGCGGACATTTATGTTCGGTTAATACAATCACTGCAAAAAAACAATCGGCATTTGTCGATTGTTTTTTATATCTTTCAATATAATGTTTTCATATCCATTGGGACCGGTGCTTTTATATGCAAGTCCTCCTGCGTCAAAGGATGTTTGAAGTCCAGTTGATGGCAGTGCAGCGCATGTCTGTCGATTTTGACGTCTGATGTCGCATATAGGTCATCGCCGATTAACGGGTGGTCGATATATGCCATATGTACACGAATTTGATGTGTGCGACCTGTCAATGGCTCGATTTCGGTAAGAGAATAACGACCAGTTGGATCTGTTTCAATCACTTTATAATCCGTCACGGCTTTTTGGCCTGAATCCGTGACGGTTCTTTCAATAATGGAGCCTTCCTTCCTCCCGATGGGAGCATCGATTGTACCTTTTTGTTCATGGGGACAGCCGTTTACAATGGCAATATACTTCCGCTTGATTTGATGGGATGTCTGCATTTTCCCGAACAATGAATGGCCATACCGGTTTTTGGCAATCAATACCAATCCCGATGTATCTCTATCCAATCTCGTAACGACATGGATTGTTGATTTTATCCCTTTATGATTGTAGTAATTCAATAGGGCATTCGCAAGTGTATGTGTCGGTTGATTTCTGGATGGAATCGTCGCCATGCCGGGAGGTTTGTTGACAACTAACAACATATCATCTTCATATATGATCTCTAATGGGATAGGATTCGCCACCAAAAACGGCGCTACTTCTTCAGGTGGAAATGACACATCGACAACATCTCCTTCTTGTAAAATATAGCGGAGATGGTGTATGTACGAATTGATACAGATGGATCCACCTTGGTCTTTTATACCTTTTAAAAGACGCCGGGAAAATGCATGCTTATGTCTCAAAAATTCAATGACGGAACAACCGGCATCTTTTTTTGTAATCGTCCATTTCAATACATTCACCTACTAAATTAATTTACTGCTATCCTCATCGGCAACAAACGAATCACGTACCCTGTTCCAAAAAGGGAATGGACGAAAACGCGCAAATCGCACACGTTCCTTGGCGACACGACATTGGATCGACTTCACATTCGTATAGTTTTTCGTAAAATGGTCGATAGTTATGAGGAAACTCCGATCAACAATCGGTTTCAACAGACACGTATGATGCTTTGGCAAAATAAGCGGAGAACCAATCGTACGAAATACCCTATTGTTTATTGAAGCCATTTCCGTTAATTGGAATGCCTCTA
The DNA here is from genome assembly GCA_035301285.1 of Virgibacillus sp. Taxonomy (GTDB): domain Bacteria; phylum Bacillota; class Bacilli; order Bacillales; family Amphibacillaceae; genus DATGUN01. The sequence continues at coordinate 149,647 of DATGUN010000038.1, read as the reverse complement.
GTGACGGATGAATGATGCCGCCTCCTAACGCTTTATTATAGGCTGTACTGCCTGAAGGGGTTGAAATGCAAAGCCCGTCCCCGCGAAACGTTTCAAAGTGTTCTCCTTTTATTTCCACATCAAATACCACTGAGCCGTCTGCCGTCTTAATGGTTGCTTCGTTTAAGGCGAGAAAACGATTCTCTTGTCCACCTTTTTTTGGACGGATGATCACTTCCAAAAGTGGATACTCAACTACTTGGAATGGTGTTTTTGCTATTTCAATAATCAGTTTCTCGACCTCATCAGGAACCCAATCTGCATAAAAACCCAAGTGACCTGTATGTATCCCGATAAATGCAGTGGAATCCAAGCATTCCACATACTTGTGAAATGCCTCCAACAATGTGCCATCACCACCCACTGATATGACTAAATCGGGTTCTTCTGGATTATATTCAAGAGAAAACTCGGTCAGATATTGCTTGATGGTCGCTTTGATTCGATTCGACTTTTCATCTCCCTTGGATATGACTGCAAATTTCACCTATGCCACGCTCCTATCTTGTCACGTCTGTTTCTGGATTATTTTCGATGAAAAATCCGTTGTGCTTCCTGCACTTCATTTTTGATTTTGGCCATTTCTTCATCCAGGCTGGATGCGGCCTCTGCTGCTCTTTTCAACCTGTTTTCAATATCGGCAGGGATTCTGCCTTTATACTTATAGTTCAATGAATGCTCATTTGTTGCCCAAAAATTCATCGCCAACGTACGTATTTGTATTTCGGCCAGGACCTTTTTGATACCATGCAATGTTTCGACAGGATATTCGATTATCATATGATACGACCTGTAGCCACTTTCTTTTTCATTGGTTATATAATCTTTTTCTTCTATAATCTTAAAATCTTGACGTTGCCGAATGCTTTTTATAATCGCATAAATATCATCGACAAACTGACAAACAACACGCACACCTGCTATATCCTGCATTTCATCTAGTTCATTGAGAGGGATGCGTTTCATCCGAGCCTTTTCCAATATGCTGGAAATCGGCTTGACCCTACCCTTGATGAACTCAATGGGAGAATGCCTTGATTCCTGTTCAAACTGTGCTCGCATTCCTTTCAATTTCACTTCCAATTCTTCTACAGCTTGTGTATAAGGTGCAAGTAATTGTTCCCAATCCAATTGAATCACATCCATTTTCATTGTGAATTCCTTGCTACAGTTATTTTATCATAATATAGTAAAATAGATAATTATTGCATATCCGGTCATCATTATTCATAATCAACCCATAAAGTGAAACATAAATATCAATACAACGATCTTGAATCGTCACCTATCGATTCACACTTTTGGCATGAGGTGTTACAGTCGATTGATACGGAAAACGTTCAATATGTTACCAAAGGAGCCTATCAACATGACACAAGAAATTGAAATTGAATTCAAGAACCTTATCACCGTTGAAGAATATAGACGGTTATTACATGCTTATTCATTTCCCCAAGAAGGTAAAAAACAAATCAACTATTATTTTGAAACCCCTGATCAAGATCTTAAAAAGCATGGGTGTGCACTTCGTATCAGGGAAAAATCAGACACTTATACACTGACATTGAAAGAACCCCATCCAAACGGATTATTGGAAACACATGACAAGATAGAAGCGGAAACGTGTCAAAAATGGATTCATGGTCGCATTACACCCCAACCATTTACATCAAAACAACTCGATCGATTGGGCATTCAACCTGAAAACTTAAAATATATGGGAAATCTCGAAACGATAAGAAGGGAAATATCCTTCAAAGGTGCCTTATTGGTACTTGATATAAGCACATATAATCATCACATGGATTATGAATTCGAATTGGAAGCAAGCAATGAATCACTTGGGTCACAATTATTCGAATCAATCTTGACTGAACAAAAAATACCGAAACGAAACACGCCGAACAAAATCAAACGTTTCTATAAGACATTACATGATTGACCAGGGAAGTAACAATCAGAACAGTTGCCCAACACGTACTGTATTGCTACAATATCTATTACAAGAACTACAAATTAAATTTAACAGAATCAAATGTGGATGGTGCTGTCATAAATTCATGTCCTTACATTTCCGTTAAACGGCAAAAGATAAAACATCAATCATTTATTTGCCGCGTCCCTCATAAGAGATAAAGACATCATGTTCAATACGGTAGCGTTTCATACAGAACATCATCATATTTAACATCAAACCCTTAAATAAACTTGGATTTCCTGTATAGATTCAGTACAAAGATATAGAAGAACCCTATCGCACCACTTTCTTTAACACTGACATGAAAGAACACCAAAGATGAATAGGATTGGATATTAGAAAGGAGAAATCGATGTGAGTGGTAATCAAACAGAAATCAGAAGTTTGTATCAAACTGACACATCGCCGCGATATCGTTTTTTTGATTACATGGAAAAACCATTGGAAATATACGTCTTCGTCGACCCGCTTTGTCCGGAGTGCTGGTCATTGGAACCCTATTTAAAAAAACTGACGGTAGAATATGGAAGGTTTTTTACCATTCGCCCCATCATAAGTGGTCATATGAAGACAATGAATCACGATAAATTCGATCAACCAAAAAAGATAAAAGCAATATGGGAGCGTACGGCTAATCGTACCGGTATGAGCTGTGATGGGGATTTATGGATTGAAAACCCTGTATTTTCACCCCGGATACCTTCTGTTGCGATAAAAGCCGCGGAACTTCAGGGCAAAAAATCGGGAAGGGTTTATCTTAGAAAAATACAAGAAAGTGCTTTCCTTAAAAAGCAAAACATTTCAGAAGAAGCAGTTCTTTTGAAATGTGCCAAAGACGCTAAACTGGATCTGGAGGAGTTTAAACGAGACCTTAATTCAGTGTCTGCTCAAAAGGCATTCCAATGTGATCTTAAACTAACGGAGGAAATGGAAGTTGATTATATCCCGACCTTGGTTGTGTTTAACCATGCCATTGAAGAACATGGTATTAAAATTTCGGGATTATATCCATACGAAATATATGAACGTTTGTTGAAACAAATGCTGAAAAAAGAACCATTGCCTTCAGAAAAGCCGCCTTTGGAAACTTTCTTATCATATTACGGTGTCGTCGGCAATAAAGAAATATCTGTTGTATATGATTGGAGTGATTCAAAGACGGAAAGGGAAATGAAAAAACTCCAACTGCAACAAGCCGTCGTCAAGATCCCAGCCAAACAGGGCAGCTTCTGGAAATATATTCAATAAAAACAAAGGATACACGATATAATAATATCGTGTATCCTTTCGACTTTGTATATTAACAAAGGGGAGGAAAGAAAAATAATCTTCTACAAACAAAGGGGTTTGTTTGCTGTGATTTCCATCACGCTAATAATATAACATGTCGAAAAAACGGATTTCAATAGATTTTTTGTTTCTTCACAGAAATGTAACTTCTGTTTTATCTCCTTGAAACATATCATATAAAAAATACTCATTTGTACTAGGAGGAGAGGATTCAGATGCGGGATATCCTGCCATTTCTTTTTTTGATCTCCACGATAATTGCTTTTATTTTAAATTTATTTGGGCTCATGAAGCTGATTCCGCTGTTTCTGACATTGCCTATATTATTTATTTGTACGTACTTGACGATTTTTTCATTCACACATAGGCGTTTATATAGTAGACGGATACGGAATCGCTGATAATGCCAAACAATCATACTAAGAGAGGGAAAAGATGTACTCCCTTCCCTCTCTATAATGTCATGCTTGAAAAACCATTTCCATTACTTCACTTCAACAATAAGTTTTCCATTTCATTCAATTTCTCTTCAAATACATCCAGGGCATCCAATATTGGCTGTTTTGAAGTCATATCTACACCGGCATTCTTCAATACCTCAATCGGATAATCACTGCTTCCCGCTTTAAGGAAATTGTTGATATAACGATCGACAGCACCTTCTTCGCCATTTAAAATCTTCGATGATAATGCTGTTGCTGCTGAATAACCTGTTGCATATTGATAGACATAATATCCCATGTAAAAGTGAGGAATACGTGCCCATTCCAGACCAATTTCCTCATCTGAAACAACACCTTCACCAAAATACTTTTCATTTAATGTATGATAGATTTCGGTCAGTTTCTCTGATGTCAACGCTTCTCCATTTTGCATCCGTTTATGGATATCATGTTCGAATTCAGCAAACATGGTTTGACGGAATACAGTGCCACGAAAGCCTTCGAGAAAATGATTCAATAAGAACAGTTTCTCTTTTTCATCCTTGGTCGTTTTCAACATATAATCATTTAGTAAAGCCTCATTACATGTGGATGCGACTTCCGCCACAAAAATAGAATAATTACCGTAGCGATAAGGTTGTGATTGATGTGTATAGTAACTATGCATCGAATGGCCAAGCTCATGTGCCAGTGTGAATAGATCATTCACTTTATCTTGCCAGTTCAATAAAATATATGGTTGTGTACCATATGCTCCTGATGAGTAAGCCCCGCTTCGTTTCCCTTTATTTTCTTCAACATCAATCCAACGACTTTCATAGCCTTTCCTGATTGTATCGACGTACTCTTTACCCATTGGAGCCAAAGCATCGATGACAAGCTGTTTTGCTTTATCATATGTGATGTTCATATCCACATCTTTTACAAGTGGTGTATACATATCATACATGTGTAACTCATCTACACCTAGTACTTTTTTACGCAGTTCAGAATAACGATGCAGAAGCGGCAATTTTTCATGCACTGCTTCCAGCAAATTATCATATACTTCTTCAGGGATATTATTACTATCGAGTGCCGCCTGTCTTGCTGAGTCATAAGAACGGACTTTAGCATAGAAATTCGCCTTTTTGACATGGCCAGTGAGCGTCGAGGCGAATGTATGGATGTATTTCCCGTAAGTATCATACATCGCCTTGAAAGCCCCTTTTCGTACGTCACGGTTTTCCGATTCCATAAATGTTCCAAAACGCCCATGTGTCAGTTCAACATCATCACCGTTTTCATCTTTAATGGTCGGAAAGGTCAGATCGGCATTGTTCAACATACTGAATGTATCTGCCGCATTTGACATCGGTTCAGCGGCCTCTGCCAACAATGTTTCTTCTTTTTCACTTAATACATGCGGGCGCTGACGGTTAATATCATCAAGCATATGTCTATAACCTTGGAGTTCATCATTTTCTTGGATAAAGAATTGCAATGTTCCTTCATCAATCGATAATATTTCAGGAATGATATAACTCATTGCACTTGATGCGATGGTAAGAAGGTTTTCAGCTTTCGCATTGAGTTCTTGATAAAACGAATTAGTCGTATCCTGATCTTTTCGCATATGTGCATATGTAAAAAGCTTTCCGAGCTTCTTACCAAATGCATCCTGTTCTTTAAGCATACTCAACAATGTTTCAGCTGACTCACCTAATTTTCCTTGGTACGATTTTAATTCGGGGATTTCCGCTTTCAATTCTTTCAGGGCTTCTTCCCACTCATCATCTGTTGCAAAAATATCTTCCAGATTCCATGTATGTTCAACAGGAACATCACTTCTCTTTTGTAGCTCTTTTGTCGCTTTTGCCATGCCATTATTCCTCCCTTAAAATGGTTCCATTACCTATTTTTCCATAGTCGCCACGAAAAAACCAGCATTTTATTTAGTATGGCAACATGTATTAAATTGATACATTCTCGCTTAATCGATCCATCAATAATCGATCTCCACGAATCGCATCCTCAAGTGTTGAATAGAATGAAAGTTGTTTGACTTTTCTATATTGGCCGTTGACTCTTAAAAGTGTACCTTCTTTAACCAAAAGATTCAAATATTCTTTAATGGGATCTGCATGAGTGTTCAACATCGGATAATGACTTGATTTAATCATATCAAGCATTAACAATTGCTTACATTCGCCATCAGATAACACTCCCCCTATTTTTCTTTGATGGATGATGTCCAGACAAATACGGCTTTGCCAATCCCATAATGGTATTTTCATCAAATGTTGTCCATATACGGGCAAATGGATGACAGAAGGCATATATTCTTTATGTGTCCTTTTTTCGTATAACCAATTATGCCAATCGAGATCTCTCCCGTACAATTGTCTTTTCCGATGGAGACGCAAAAATCTTTTTTCTCGTTTCCAATCTTGGTATAGATTTTGCCTTGAATATGTGTGATTGGTAAATAATTCAGGAAATGTCAGAAAATCATAGGGAGTAACCACAATACGTCCGAGTGCTTGATTCATCCGGTTGTAAATGATGTGTTGAAAGCGTATGAATTGTTTGGTTTGGGGACATAAGAAATATAAAACAGGAATGGTCTCAGTGGAAAAATGATGGATAAACTGTTGAAGAAACGAATCTATTTTGATGGTGTTATGTCTCTTTCGCCTGAATAATTTAGCAGACATGATCCATATAGGCGTTATTCCTTCTCGGCAATAGCCTTTGATACGTTTGTGTACCGTTTGAATGGGAATACGGGCACATTGATATTCGATTGCGATACGCTTGTTGGAAACGGTAAGAAGGATGTCTGGACGTTGTTGGATGGAAGGAAGATAATGTTCCAGTTCAACATCTAGACCTTGACTGGCTAACCAGCGGTACAGAAGGAACTTTCCTTTTTCATGATAAACACTTTCGCCGCCTTCGCTTAAGGGACACTTGCTCTTGGATTTGTGGGCAAAATGGGGAATGGTCTGAGGCCCTACACGGACAATCACTTGCTCATGACATGTTGGACAGAAAAATGGTTGCTTACGCTTTTTGGCTATTTCTGTTTTGGGTAATGAGGCAAGCGTCGTGAATTCTCCGTTATTTGTTTTTGCTTGCAACATATATAAATAACACCTCCATCTATATCATTCGACATCAACCCAAAAAGTCCTGCACGGAATAAACAGTTACATAAAAAAGGTACTTCAATGTCAGGATGTCGCAACCTGATTCTTGAAGTACCTTAAAACGAGCGTATTGACTTATGCTGGGAAGTATTGACGAATCTCGTCAAATGTATTGTTTGCAAAGATGATCTTACCATAGGCTTCCAATAAATGAATGGTCATTTTGGTATCGTGTGCAAACTCATATACTTGGCTGACGATATCATCGCGTAATGTCTCTTCTTCCATTTCATGTGGGAATTCCAAAAACAGATAGTATTTATCTTGATAATAAAACAGACGATCTGTTATTTGGTTAAGATCATTATGACAGTAGTGACTGAGTTGAATGACATCTTCAAAATTTTCCAATTTGAAAATGGAGACATGCTTTTTCTGTCCAGTTTTCTTTTCTGGTGATGTTTTCTTGTTGCTGCCGAATTTATCCTCCAACATATCTTCAATTTTATCGTCGACAGTGACATCAATGGCCTTTTCTTCCCCATCCGGAAGTTCCAAATCCTCACCATCTTTGGACACCTGGGCTTTCGTTACGATGATTTCCATCCCTTTTTCCATGGCTTGGACTTGAATCCACAGAGGACCATCAATATTGAAATCCTCTTTATAATTCACTTCATCCATCATTTGCCAAAAAAGTTGTTCACTTCGCTCGCGATTATACCAAATCTCCTCGCGTTCAAATCCTCTGTCTTCTATATCGATATACGAAATATAAAACTTAATCGTATTCTCATTGATTCGTTCTATTTCCATTTTTTACCTCCCCCTTCTGTGAGAAATATAATCATACTGCTACTTGACAATTCCTCAAGTTTCCTTTAATGACCAAAAAGCCTTATGGGCACAAACGGAAGAGATTATCTTACTGATTTATGAAGGCTTGATTCAAGCCATATAGACAGTTTTTACTATAATCTTTTCTTTCTTACTCTCATTGTATGATAAACACCGACACTTTGAAAATCTAAATGCCTATATAATAAATATTAGTGTATATTTTAACGGATTTTTTCCTCTTTGTCACTACTTTTAAAACATTTCATCAGAACAATGTCACAAAAATGTTAAACAGGGTTATTAGAGTATATACGGCAAAAACGCAGACCTTTTTTAATGAGGTTCTGCGTTTTTTATTCTTTCCCTACGTTGTAATCCGATTAGTTAACCATTCTCTGTGCTTCGCGAAGTTGAAATGTACGTACTTTCCTAGGCAAGAACCTGCGGATTTCATCTTCATTATAACCAACTTGTAATCGCTTGGCATCAAGAATAATTGGTCTTCTAAGCAATCCCGGATTTTTTTGAATAAGATGGAATAAATCTTTCAAAGGCAATTGGTCGATATCCACATCCAATTTTTGAAAAACTTTCGACCTTGTTGATATAATCTCATCAGTTCCATCTTCGGTCATACGCAATATTTCTTTTATTTCATCAAGCGTTAATGACTCGGAAAATATATTTCGTTCTTTAAACGGTATATCATGTTCTTCCAACCAGGATTTTGCTTTCCTGCAAGATGTACAACTTGGTGAGGTATAAAGTGTTACCATAAAACTTCACTCCTCATTCTAAAAAGTGATGATAAACATTTCAATGAATATATTTAAACACTTATTATTTTACAATAAGTTTAAATAAGCTTTATGTACATTATACTACAAATATCACGTAAATAGTAGGGGGTTTCTGTTATTTTCTTAAATTTTTCATTTGCTTATGAAATGTTCTCATTTAATAATAAGTTACCCATATGGCAAAAATATTAAACGCATTTTTTGAAAAAAGTTTTATCGTTAACAATCTAAAGCAATCATTTATTGACAAAAATCGAGCTATTTCTTTTTATCTGACTTATGAAGGTTATCCAGGATATCTTCTGACTCTCTATTTTCATCATAACTTAAAACTTCATCGACTGGTTGATAACTTTTCCCATAGATTTCTTCGTCCTTATACGTATGGATATGCTTATACATCCGCTTCATCTGATTGTATATACTATCTTCCGAGGCGTCTTCGGGAGACCAGTACAATATTTCCATCGGCGTCTCTTCGTTTGTGGCGAGCGAACGACGATTATATCCTATCGATTGTGCGTGTGTAAAACCTTCTTTGCGATAAAAATGCAATCTTTTCTCAGTATCGGTATCATCATAATCGATGGGTTCAACTTCCAATATAATGGGTTTATTTTTCTTTTTAAGTTTTTCGATTAATTGATGGCCAGTCCCCTGCCCTCTCGTTTCGGCTGACACCCATAAATAATCGATGAAAATAAACGTATCAAATTCGGCATACATCAATACATGCTTATCACTTTCATCTTTATAATAAACATCGCCTTTTTCCTGTAATAACAGTTCCATATGTTTCCTTGATTTCATTTCTTCTACCGGGAAGTATTTGTTCAACTTTTCATACCAATTCATTGATCTACTCCTTAAGTGTTGTTTTAAACCCTTTATAGTATAACGAAAAAAAAGGTATTTGTTAACCGGCCATTTTGTGCAATTATATCAACACTCATTATATCCCGACAAGAAAAAATTAAACTTACGGTATTATGGTTCATCTATGAAGACACAAACATACCATGATAGGTCCACCTGAAACATGCGTGCGATTGGTCTTAGCTTTCCATTCCCTATTAAAGTGGAATGCTGAACCAGAATGTATGATAATGATCGTCAGATGTAACGCCTATCTGTCCTCTATGATGCTCAATGATTTCTTTTGATATGGCGAGTCCCAGTCCTGTCCCATCGGAATCTCTTGTCCGTGCTTGATTGATTCGATAAAACCGTTCAAAAATCTTGGAACTCTTTTTATCCGGGATCTCTTTACCATACCCAGAAATTGAAAACATATAATATGTGCTTTTATTTTCACCTTTTATCCTGATCGACCCTTTACCACTATGATAACGAATAGCATTATCGATCAGGTTGCCCATAACCTGCTGGATTCCGCCACGATAGACATTGACTGTACCTGGTTCTGCATCCACATCAATTTCAAGTCCGCTTTTTTTCAAAGACCAATGAAATAATTCGACAGATTGATTGATAAGAAGCGGCATATCCAGCGATTCTTTTTCCAGGAATGTTTGTTTGGATACATAATCCCATTCTTTCAGTTGGTCAAGCTGGTCTACCATGGAAATAAGACGTTTCGCTTCCTGGTGCAATGATTGGTAAAGTTCCTGGTTCCCTTCAATCACACCATGATCCAGTGCATTCAAGTACCCGTTCAAATTGGATAGCGGAGTGCGCAATTCATGTGATAGATCGGATACAAGTTTTTTTCTATGTTCCTGATTATCTTTCAATTGTTGCACCAAATCGTTGAAATGCCCCATCAACTGCCCCATTTCATCATCAGATGTTACTTCTATGGGTTTCGGGTATTGACCCTTTTTCATTATTTTTGTCGATTCAATCATCAGCCTTAAAGGCCGGATCAACTTCCGCGTCAAATAAAAATGGATCAGACTCCCAACTACAATGGCGGAGGTACTAAATATCAGTAAATATTGAAACAGGGTGGAATCGAACTGTTGTTGATGGTTTCCGCCACCCAAATCATTCGCCAGAGAACAAGCCGTGTTATAGATTGCTAAGCTACTCAACACGATAAACGATGCCACAATGAATATGTTGACAAATGTCAACCGCCATAACAACCCTTCTGGAAGCAATGATTTGATATGTTTATTCCGCAACAAATTTATACCCCATTCCGCGAACTGTTTGAATACGTTCAGGAGAAGCTGGATTTTCCTCGATCTTTCTCCGGAGTTTCTTGATATGTGCATCGATTGTCCGATCCATGACCGTGCTATCTGCATTGGGATAGAGTTGATCCATGAGATTGTCCCTGGAAATCACGACATTCGGGTGACCCATAAAATGATAAAGTAAACTGAATTCAATCTTAGTCAATTCCAGAGTTTTATCGAACAATAATACCTCGCCTTTTCGTGGTTTAATACATAATCCATCATAAGCGATTTTTTGACAAAATGGCCCTGTGCGCCTCAGAACGGCTTCAACATGAGCAATAAGCTCATCCGGATCGAAAGGCTTCGGCAAGTAACCGTCCGCTCCCATTTTCAAACCATTGATTTTATCATCTGTACGGGTTTTTGCCGACAGCATGATGATGGAAACCTCATTATGCTCCCTTTCCCGTACCCATTTGCAAAATTCCTCGCCCGAAAGTTCTGGTAACATCAAATCCAGGATGATGAGGCATGGATGGTCATTCAAAAAAATATCCTTTGCCTCCTCACCATCTGCAGCCTCGACAACATCATAACCAGATTTTTTGAGATAAATCCTGACGAGTTCACGGATCATTTTATCATCTTCAACGACCAATATCGTTTGTTTCACAATGATTCACCTCACTGCCATTTTATCATATAAGACAGTTAATCGAACTTTTCCAGATTCTCCATCATTATTTCATAATTCATGGCACCCATGGCGACGAATTGAATATGACCATCTGAATCAATCATATATGAGGTCGGATATGCCGCTACTTCATAAGTTGTTGCCACATCGGATTCTTGATCCATCAATACTGGAAAAGTCATCTCAAAATCATCGACAAATGGTTTGACTTTCCCTTCATCTGATTCCGTGTCGGTTAAATTCACCGCCAATATCTCTACATCAGTATTATCGTATACTTTTTGGAGATCTGGTATTTCCGCTCGGCAAGGCGGGCACCATGTAGCCCAAAAATTGACAATGACTTTCTGTCCCCTATAGTCTGATAACTTCACCGATTCGCCATCGATTGTTTCCAATTCAAAGTCGGGAGCCATATTTCCTTTTGATAACCCAACTTCTTCAGATGTTTCAACATCATCATTACTCTCACCATCTGATCCAGCGCCGGTGCTGTTTCCTTGGTTTTCTTCAACAGAATGATCATCAGAAGAACTTACAAATTCATATACAGCCCAACTGAACGCTGCTACGATCAGTACAATAAGGATTCCTTTTTTCAATGAATATTCCCTCCGAAATTATCCTAAATTTGATAACCAAGTATCTTGAACCAAATCAAGCAGGAATTCTGAAATAAGAGGCATTAGCCCGAGAAATAACACCAGACCCATGACGATCATAATAACGCCGCCAATTTTCATGATGATTCCACTATGTCGTACAATCCACTTTGTCGAACCCAGAAAAAAGGTCAACACAAGGAATGGTAATGCAAAACCAATAACATACATCACGGTATAAAACACACCTTGACCAGGATTGCTTGCAGCAAGCATTAAAATAGAACCAAATATCGGACCGATACAAGGTGTCCATCCAGCAGCAAATCCCAGACCAACAAAAAACGTCCCCAAATACCCTGCCGGTTTTTTAGAGGCATGGATACGTTTTTCTTTCATCAGAGTAGGAATATTAATCCAACCCGCAACAAATAATCCCATTACAATGATGAAAATACCTGCAACACGTTGAATAAGTTTCCCTGAATCGCCAATCAATAATTGTTGAACCCAATTACCTAAAAATGATGCCCCCGCCCCCAAGCTAATAAAGACCAGAGAAACCGCCAATAAAAAGAAAGCGGAATGGCTCAACAACTCCCGACGAATTTTCGTATTTTTACTACCCTGCAATTCTTTCACACTGATTCCAGTTATATACGACATATACGCTGGAAAAATAGGCAAAACACATGGTGATAGGAACGATAATGCTCCCGCTCCTATCGCCATAAACATTCCCACAATCAACATTGTATCTACATCTATTCCACCCATTACAATCCCTCACTTCGTTGATATATCCATATCACACAAATATTTTTTACCATCTTATATATCTGCCTATACAATACATCTACAATGTGAAAGTCTTATGAAAATGGGACTTTCACTTGTGACATTTTAGAAACAAACCGATCAATCCATATACCCAACGTACAACGTAAAAAATCATAAACGCTTAACAATGCTATGTTTATATTTTAATTTAAGAGCTTAAATCATGGTATATTGAATCCAATAAAATTCCTGTTTGTTTCTATGACTTGATTTTCTCATGGTAAATCATTATAATGACAATAAATAAATGGCGAGGAAGAAGGCGCAGTACAATAACCCACTGACTTTCCAGAGAGCTTGTGGCAGGTGAAAACAAGCATCACGGTATATTGGAATTGGACTTTGGAGCCATATGAACAAAGAGAGGTTCTGTCGTATCGGCAGAATAATCAGGGTGGCAACGCGGTTCATTCGTCCCTGTTCGGGGGATAGATGAGCTTTTTTTGTGCTTATTTCAGCAAACCTGTATGAACGACCCGAAAGTTTCTATCATAAATATTAGGGAGGAATGAAGATGAAAACCATTTTTTCCGGCATTCAACCAAGTGGAACGTTGACTTTGGGGAATTATCTCGGTGCATTACAACATTTTACATCACTGCAAAACGACCACCATTGCTATTTTTGCATCGTGGATGAACATGCGATAACAGTTCCCCAGGACCGGTTGGAGCTTCGCCGTAACATTCGGTCACTTGCAGCGCTTTATCTAGCAGTTGGCATTGATCCTGAAAAAGCTACTCTGTTCATTCAATCGGAAGTGCCGGCACATGCAGAGTTGAGCTGGATCTTGCAGTCTATCAGTTATATGGGAGAGCTTGAACGGATGACTCAGTTCAAAGATAAATCTGAGGGGAAAGATGCTGTTTCCTCTGCACTGTTCACATACCCATCACTTATGGCAGCAGATATTCTATTGTATAATACAGATATTGTCCCTGTCGGAGATGACCAAAAACAGCACATGGAATTAACGCGTACATTGGCACAGCGTTTCAACAAAAAATTCAATGACATATTTACCGTCCCGGAAATCCATGTCCCGAAAGTAGGGGCACGCATCATGTCTTTGCAGGAACCGACTAAAAAAATGAGTAAATCAGATGGAAATGAGAAGGCATTTATTTCTATGTTGGATAAGCCGAAAAAAATTGAGAAGAAAATCAAAAGTGCCGTGACGGACTCAGAAGGTATTGTGAAGTTTGATAAGGAAAACAAACCAGGTGTATCGAGTTTACTGACGATTTTCGCGAGCTGTTCGGGCGAATCGATTGAAAGCATTGAAAAAAAATATGCCCAGAGCGGGTATGGCGAATTGAAACAGGATGTCGCGAACGCCGTCATTCAAACATTAGAACCGATTCAAGAAAAATACGACAGGCTGATTGAATCCGATGAACTTGATGAAATTTTGGATAAAGGTCGCCAAAAAGCGTCCTTGGCCGCCGACAGCACACTTGCTAAAGCTAAAAAAGCTGTAGGACTTGGCAGGTTCTATTGATCGCAAAAAAATGTGTCTACAATGTCAGACCTCATGGATGTGGGGTCTGACTTTTTTATATTGCATTCAGCGAATTACGACTATATTTATGTTGATTCCTCAATCGTTAAGCTTCAATGACCAAATGTGCTTCCGGCAATCTGGTCACATCGAAATTATACATTTATTTTGATGTCTGTTCGCGTGTTCCTTCAAGTTCCCACATTTTTTCCAAGAATGGCTGTCCTTTGATTAACTTCGCACATAAATCCTCATGATGTGAACTCCACCCTTCTTTGACACCTTCATAAAGTGCTTGCCAAACCATTTCGCGATCCATATACCGTATAAAGGGATACTTTTTCGGATTCCACTCAGTCAGCCAATATCTTAATTCCTCAATATTATCAGAAGCATATAATTGGTCCAATGCCATCATCAATAATTGTTTCAATTGGCGCTCTCTTCGTGTGAGACCGAAAATCAAATCCGGTGACATTGATAAGATATGGTACTCTTTTTTATAATTATCCGCCAGAAAATCAAAGTGCTTTTTCCTAGCGTCCTCGATCATGTCATACACTAATTGCTCCTGTCTCGGTATCAACCTGCTTTTCCTGATCGGTATTCGATATCCGATTGTATCCACAGCCAATATATTCATCCCATCCGTTAAAATACAGGCATATTCCATTACATTGCGTTCCTGTCCTTTACGCATATACGCACGCTTATAAATACTATCCAATAAAGCATGTGGCAAATCACACATATCATTCTCAATATAACTGAAAAGCTCATCTGTTATGTACAATAACGGGGCTTGGTCCAGGAGCTCTATCTGGTCATCTTTACGCCATTCATGAAAATGACACACATTATATCCATTTTCTTCACCTTCAAACCAATTAACCCATACATCGTGTAAATACAACATGAACAACCCTCGCTTTTTTTAAAATTGGTAGCATCTAAAATACATTATGACCATCATTTTAAAAATTTATGCGACTTAAAAAGAGGATTCCTTCAATCAGGAGTCATTGGGAAAGCGCATAATGACAAAAGCAACGATGCAAATCCCGATTGGCAGGAAATAAAACTCAATACGCCCTAACAAAAAAAGGAAATAATCTAGCCAACTCACGCCTACAGGCAAGAAGTTCATATAAGCAATAATCGTTACACCACCGGAAACAGCTAGTCCAAATCCGATCAGGAAAAGAAATACATAACCCATTTCGTCACCCCTATATGGCATGTCCAATACATTTTATGCTGCAAGAAGACAATAAATGATTAGAAGATGATTTTTCGGGGTCCTGCGTTCATTATTATTCGACTACAAAAACACCTCCAAAGTTAGGAACAAATCCAACTTTGGAGGTGTATATCCCATAGATCCGTTTATATGATATATCAAACAATCATAGCGTATCGTATATGACTATTTATATTTCTTAAAAACAAGTGCGACATTATGCCCGCCGAAACCAAAGGAATTACTCATGACATAATTGATATCTTTGTTTCTTGCTTCGTTTGGTACATAATCAAGATCACATAACGGATCCTTTTCTTCATAATTTATAGTCGGAGGTAAAATACCGTCACCAATCGCTTTCAAGGAAATGACAGCCTCTACCGCTCCGCCCGCGCCCAATAAATGACCCGTCATCGATTTTGTAGACGAGACCGGGAGCTGTTTGGCATAATTTCCAAAAACGGATTTGATGGCAGCTGTTTCGTACTTATCGTTCAAATCGGTACTTGTTCCGTGGGCATTGATATAATCGATGGCCTCAGCGGAAATAGCAGCATCATCAATCGCTTGTTGCATGGCACGGGCTGCTCCTTCACCATCTTCTGCCGGTGCAGAAATATGATAGGCGTCACCTGTCGAACCATAGCCTACGATTTCCCCGTATATATGGGCGCCACGTTCCAATGCAGTCTCTAACGTCTCCATCATTAAAATACCGGAACCTTCACCCATGACAAAACCGTTCCTTTGTTTATCAAACGGTCTGCAAGCTGTTTTTGGATCTTCGCTGAAAGACAATGCCTTCATCGAAGAAAAACCTGCCATTGCCATATTGGTAATAGGCGCTTCTGTGCCACCGGTAATCATATAGTCCGCATCTCCACGTTGGATAACCTTAAAGGCATCCCCAATGGAATTTGCACCTGAAGCACATGCGGTTACCGAACAAGAATTAATCCCTTTTGCACCCAACTGGATGGATACTTGTCCCGCGGCCATGTCCGGGATCATCATCGGAACAAAAAATGGACTGACACGGCGATGTCCCTTACTCATGAATTTACGGAACTGATCCTCATATGTCTGCATACCGCCAATTCCGGATCCAACCCATACCCCCACACGATCGGCTATATCGTCATCAATCGTCAATTGAGCATCCTGAACAGCCATTTGAGCACTAAACACAGCATATTGTGTAAACAAATCCATCTTCCGGGTGTCTTTTTTACTTATATAGGGGGATGGATCAAAATCTTTAACTTCAGCTGATATTTTCGCCGGGAACTGTTCTCTATCCAATTTGGTTAAAAAGTCGATTCCAGATTGGCCGGATGCGATATTTTTCCACATTTTTTCCACGTCATTGCCAACGGGTGTAACAGCACCCAGCCCTGTCACAACCACACGTCTATCTTGCATTGCTTTCTCCTCCTATACCAACTCTGTTATTCAATTTTATATATTAGTGAAATAATGTACATTTAGAGGTTCTATCTTAATTAAAAGTATACATGTTTATATACAATTGGCAACAAATTAAACACGCTGCGTGCTTTTAAATTGATCATGCTTGCTTTCAATCAATCAACACTTATTTACCCCAGCGCATTGCGACTGCTCCCCATGTCAGTCCACCACCGAAACCTACTAAAACGATCAAATCATTATCTTTTATTTTACCATCTCTTATGCTTTCTGATAAAGCAATAGGTATGGATGCACTTGAATTATTCCCATATCGCTTGATGGAAGTTGCCATTTTTTCCTCAGATATGCCCAGACGTTCCCGCGCCGCATTCATTATCCGGATATTGGCTTGATGAGGTACTAAATAATCGACATCTTCTTTGTTCAGTCCGAGTTTCTCGATAACATGAACAGATGATTCCGGCATTTGTTTAACCGCAAATTTGAAAACCTCTCTACCATTCATTTCCATATAATTTTCTTCATTTTGGAACAAGTATTTCCCGCCGGTTCCATCAGCACCCAATTCAAAGGAAAGAATGCCTTTACCATCGGATACTTCTCCGACTACCACCGCTCCGGCTCCATCGCCTAAAAGTACACATGTACTTCGATCTGTCCAATCAATGATTTTTGACAATTTTTCTGAGCCCACGACAAGTATATTTTTATAGGCTTTTGTTTCAATAAACTGTTTAGCGGTAATCAAACCATACATAAATCCTGAACAAGCGGCACTTATATCCATGGCGGCAGCGTTTTTTGCTCCCAGTTTTTCCTGGATTATACATGATACAGACGGAAACGGTGTATCCGGAGTAACAGTTGCCACAAGGATTAAATCAATCTCTTCCGCTTTTATTCCAGCATCATCCAATGCCGATTTTGCAGCTTCATAGGACATATCCGATGTATCCATGTCATCACCGGCAATGCGTCTTTCTTCTATTCCGGTCCGTGTTCTGATCCACTCATCGTTAGTATCAACGATTTTTTCCATATCTTCGTTTGTCATTATATTCTCTGGTGCATAGTGACCGATACCAAGTACACCTACATTCATTTCTCCATCCCCTTAAACGCAATTATTGTTATCAATTATTATGACTTGGTACTAATTTTAATGCATATAATCATCAAATGCAAGCTGATTTTACTCATCACTCCTCATAGGGAAGTACACCGGAATCCTTATAGTCATTAATCAGCTTTTCAATTTTTTGTTGAAAGCTTCTGGGGATATCATCGTTAAACTCTCCTAATCTGACAACTTCATCTGCAAAGTCATACCGGATGACACCACCACTCAGTTCACCTTCATTAAACTGATCCGCTATCCGTTCATATACTGAACTTATTTCTTGGATTGTACTAGTCAGTACTGTTGACGGCGCGATTTTCGATTGATCCTCTAAATAGCCAATCGCATACACATCATCTTCGTGGGCTTGTTTGATAATATCCGCACTGAAGGAGTCCCCAGTCGGATAAAACACATCCACATCATCCGCAAGCATTTTTTCATAAATATTTTTTCCTTTTTCCGGATCTGACCACTGTTCAATGAAATTTATATGGACTTTGGCGTCTGAATCTTGATATTTAACACCCTCAAAAAAACCTTCAATTTCATCTTGCCATTCATAAGCTGCCAGAATGCCTACATGGCCAGACTCAGACATCTTGGCTGCTATCATTCCCGCAAAGAAACTCATCGCATGAGATTGAAAACTGATGCTTGAAACACGTTTACTTGTATAAGTACCGTTAAAATAGACAAAGTGGACATTCGGATACTCTTTGGCCAGATTGATAAAATAATTCCCGTAATTGCTGCTTTGACCGAAAATGAGATTGACACCTCTATGGGCCATATCATCAACGGCTTTTCCGACTTCACTTTCTGACTGGATATTTTCCTCAAGAAAAACATCAACACCATATTTTTTCTCGATTTGTTGCAATCCAGCAAATCCTCGTTTTTCCCATGACAGGTCTTCAATTTGATTATCTGTAATCAAACCTACCTTTTGTAATTCACCTTTATGATTGCCACAACTTGTTAAAAGCAGGACGGAAATGATCAACAATATACCGATTCCAATTTTTTTCACTTTAGTCCTCCGTTCCAGCAAAACAAAAAATCTCATATATATTGACGAACCATGTCGTAAAAAAATCGTATCAATTTCATGTATTGGCATACAAATAAAACGTATCATCGTATATTGTCTTGTAATTATGACAATATATCAAGTCATAGCCTCTGGAACAGTCATATAAAAGCAATCGATCCCATGTCGATTCATGTCGATTTTTTATTCAAACTCAATGAGCTTTAGGATGGGCATGATTAAAACAAAAATCCTTTTCATTTTCTCCTTACTTTGGTAAAATTAAAATAGAATACATGCTTTCATATGTTTCTATATTTTTAATGAGCTATCATTACCATATGTTCAATTATAAAGATATATTAAATGAGGTGTACATGTTGCGGTATATTGTTAGTATTTTCTGGGCAGTTTTGATTAGTGCAGTTATCTCCTATGTTCTAGCGAGCATGGCCGATGAACCATTCAGCATCGCGGGTTCATTATTGCTTGCCGCCATTTTTGCCATAGGTATCATCACACTTGGTGAAGGTGGACTGAAAGAAGATAAACAATAAATAATCGACTGGCTCCAATCGGTATGTTCCATGTGAGGAACATACCGATTTTTAGTTTTTTCACATTGCGAATCAAGAAAAAGACCTTTATTTCCAAAGAAATAAAGGTCTCTTCATCACGATATTATTTTTTTCCGATAGCCACACGCCACAATGATGGTCCTTCTTCTGTATATGCCCAGGAAAATTGACCTTTACGTTCCATCATGAATTGATAATGTAATGGCTTTGGATCATGATCATTTGACAATTCCATGACCTCACCGCTATTTAAATCATCAAATGTTTCAATAATCCGCTGATGCCGATACATTGCTTCAATGTCGGGAGCATGTATTTTTATTGCATAGGATGTATCGCTCATTTAGATGACCTCCTTGACTGATCGTATTTCATTACACTATGAGTTTAATACATATTTGCGTTTAGTTTTGTGACTAAAAACACTCAGTGTCTATGATTATTATCACTAACTGTCAAAAATATGTCATTCCATTTATCGTTTTCTAAATATTTACATGTTAAAATAAAAATTAGAAACCATTAATATGTTTGATGTTTTTGATTGAAAGGAGTAATGGCGTGAACACACAGTCAGTACAAGAACTTCTGCAAACATTTCCCATATTCAAAGATTTGACGGATTATGAAATGGAGCCCATTATCGACTTGACAAGGTCACGACTGTACAGACGCGGTACACATATTTTCATGCAAGGGGATCCCTTGACGAATGTTTATTTCATTCATAGTGGACAAATCAAAATTTACAAAACCGACATGCACGGAAAAGAGCAGATCATCAATGTCCTTCAGCCCGGAGACATGTTCCCGCACCAAGGTTTTTTCAGAAAAGATGATTATCCCGCTCATGCGGAAGTCGCTGAAGATGCTGTGCTTCTGTATATACCAATCCAACAATTTGAAAATGTCCTGATTACACATCCCGAAATATGCATTAAACTATTCCGGGTTTTAGGTGATATGATCGTGGATCTGCAAGGACGTTTAGAAGAAAAAATCCTTCATAATACGTATGAACAAATTATCATGCTCATCCTCAGACTTGGTAATAAGCATGGAATCGAAACGGATGAACGACATATCCGATTCCAAACACAATTTACAAACCGGGAACTGGCAAACATGATCGGTTCCAGCCGGGAAACCGTCAGCAGGACGTTAACACAGCTTAAAAAACAGCAACTCATTACGACTGATCAACAAGGGTTTATGGTCTTCGATATCGACGGATTGGAAGATGAGCTGTTTTGATCACGTCACCCCTATTAGACAATGATTACATTGACCCGTAAAACCAGCAAAGAAAAACAAGCTGGCACAACCAATCCCTTTTGGTCTACCAGCTTGTCAATCATCCTCCACTTACAGGTGGAATAAATGCAACAACATCTCCTTCTTGTAGAATGGTGCTGTCGTCTGCATATTCTTCATTGACGGCAATCATCGCTTGTTCAATTTCTTTCAAATCATAATCATTCTGGATATTTTGTTTTAATTCCTTTACAGTCTTGTCCGCAATGTCGACCATGATTTTTTCTGTGCCACTTGTCTCTTGCAACTCTGCAAAAAATAATACACTAATCATATTTCATTTCCTCCTTGGAAGGAATGTTTTTTTCATATGAAGTCGTATGTTGTTGATCACCTATCCAACTTGTGCCGTCTTTCCAATGTTCTTTCTTCCATATCGGCACAATTTGCTTCAAACGTTCAATGCCATAGCGACTGGCCTCAAAAGCATCTTTGCGGTGTGGTGTAGAAACAGCGATGACAACAGCGACATCTGAAATATCCAACCGACCGATGCGATGTGCGATCGCTGCGTGGGCATTCCCCCACTTTTCCGTAATCTCTTCGGTAATTTCGGTCAATTTCTTTTCAGCCATGGACTCATAGGCTTGATATTCTAAAAACAATGTTTGTTTATTATTTGTAAATTCCCTGACGGTGCCTATGAATGTATTCACTGCTCCCGCTTCCCTCCGAACCACTTTTTCAATGACGTCATCAATGACGATCGGTTCGTCGGTAATCCAACAATTTTTGGTCATGATATCCCTCTTTTATCTAAAACACTTTATTCTGGATGTATGTGGCTATGTCGTCTATGCGGTCCTCTATTTCCAACAATGGTATCGTATATAATTTGCGGTTATGTAATAAATCCTTATTCCGGGATCCAATCGCCACCGTATGTGTGACATCTTGTAGCAATTGTTCATCTTCACTTTCTTTCAATAGGACCACTTTCGGGAAAGAAGCGTCCTTATACCCTTCAACCAAAATGATATCGGGACCGGATAGTTCATACATACGAAGTATATCTGTTAAATCCATGGGGCTATTATGGTCGAAAGATAACTGCAATCTTGATTCGCCTTGTACACCACTGATGGTTGCACCTGCGTTTGAATGTTTGCCGCTATCCGTTTCACGTGCATCCATTGCAGCTGGTTCTCCACCATGCCCGTGATGTTTTAATGCTCCGACGGTGAACCCTTTTGATGTATAGTATTCGATAAGCCGACTCATGAATGTTGTTTTCCCAGAATTTTTATAACCGACGATTTGACAGACCGGAGTCTTGATCATCTCTATACCTCACACGTTTTTAGTTGTTGTGTAAACCTTAATATATTAGTTTTATTTTTGAAAAAAGGTTGACCCATAAAATATATGAATCAACCCTTTCTATTAGTGATCAATCGGGAACACCTAATGCTATTTTTGCATAACGGGACATCTTATCTTTGCCCCATGGCGGATCCCAAACAATATCGACCTTTATTTCTTTAACCTCAGGTATATCTTGAAGACACCGATTAACGTCCATTTCGATATGGCCAGCCAATGGACATCCCATTGTGGTCAATGTCATTGTAACTGTACATAAACCTTCGTCGTCGAGGTCCACATCATATACAAGTCCCAAATTAACGATATCAATACCCAACTCAGGATCAATGACATTTTCCAATGCTCCTACCAAATTTTCCTTAAGAGCTTCATCCATGGTTTAACCTCCTATTTATTTCATATTTATATTTAAACATATTTTCCATGTATTTTAAACGATTTTACTCGTCTATGCCTACATAATATGAACGGTTGTCGACCTTTCATGGCATTAAGTGGCGACTGAACCATTCTATCGTATTCAGTATAGCATATCTTGAGACCTTATGGGATTGATTTTCCTCACTTATGAATTTGATGTTTTCTTTATTTTCGTATACTTTTTTTGCTTCAAGATAAAAATCGTATGAATGGTCGTAAGGAACCACATCATCCTTTTTCCCGTGCCAGAAAAGTAATGGTCTTTCATCAAGTTGACCGATGTGCCTTGATAAATCATAGGGTTCCAGTTGTGCAAAAACATATTCGATTTCTTTTTCTGTGAATGGCAGGGTTTTTTGTTTTGATATTTCTTCTACAAGTTCTCGAGCATATCTTTCTAACTTCGGAGAGCCCATCAATATGGCTGCGGATCTGACCCAATCATATTGAGCGAGCACAGCTGCAGTAGTGATGCCCCCCATACTGGTACCCGCAACACCGAACCGCCCGTCGGCAAGGAGTTTTTCGGATCGATATTTGTCATGGATGAATTGCAGATCCTCTACATTTTGTTTGACGATGTCCCAAAACAACAATTGCATTTCTGCGACTGTTTTTCCTTCTGAACGTTCCCCATGATGAGCGCTATCGGGAAGAACGACACGAAAACCGTTTTCAGCCAACAGGTATGCCATCGGGAGATTATGTTCTTTGGCACTCGTAAATCCATGGAAATACGTTATCATCGGCAATGCTTTATAAACTGCATCATTATCCACAATCACAAGCGCCGGAATATTATTTATTTGTTCTTTATGTATTCCAATCATATCTAAAAATTCCTTTCACATATAAATACGCCTTTTTTCATTATAATGCTATTTTCACTTATTTCGCAACACTAACCGCTTAAGCGCACATTAAACAACGACATCATAATGGTGTGTATACACTGACAATTCTCAAACCATCATCCACTTTATCCTTTACATATTACCCCATCACTTATAGAATGATGACATATGAGGTGATAATCAATGAAAAAAGAAAGGCATTTAATTGCTCTGGATTTGGATGGTACGCTTTTATCCGACAAAAAAGATATCAGTGAAAAAAACCGCAAAGTTATCCATAAAGCAATCAAAGAAGGACATATTGTCGTTATTGCAACAGGACGTCCACATCGTTCCAGTATTACGTATTACCACGAATTGAACCTAGATACCCCGATGGTTAATTTTAATGGTGCACTCATCCATCACCCAACAGCAAAAAAATGGGACGCTTTGCATAATCCTATGTCCAAGCGAGCCGCGCTCCGTATTATCGAAGCGTGCTATGATTTAAATGTCCACAATATTTTGGCCGAAGTACAGGATTCTGTCTTTTTGGATCAATATGATGAAGACATCATCAATATTTTCCAATCGCAATCAGATGACCCACCATTTGTAATCGGCAGCTTGAAGAACAATCTGCAAAATGATCCAACATCACTTTTAATCCACCCGCACGAAGATAAAATCCAAACTTTGAAAAAACATCTGGATGATGAACATGCCGAGTTAATTGAACACCGGAATTGGGGAGCACCTTGGAATATAATAGAGATTGTCAAAAAAGGGATCAACAAATCAATCGGCCTCGAAAAACTTGCCCACTACTATCATATCCATAAAGACCAAATTATTGCTTTCGGAGATGAAGACAATGATTTGGAAATGATTGATTATGCTGGAGTAGGTGTAGCCATGGAAAATGGCATAGACGAATTGAAAAGCATCGCCAAATATACCACTGAAACAAATGAGAACAGTGGTGTGGGTACATTTTTAGAAAAATATTTAGATCTACAACCCGAATTCATCTGATGATATTTCCCTATATTACCTAAAATAATATATCAAAATGATCCCATACTAAACGTGAGCGTAAAAAAGCGTTCACGTTTAAACGTTTTCGGACCGATTTATGACAAGGATGTCCATCCCGAACCATAACCCTGATACACTCAAGCCCTGTACAAGAGAAATATCTGAATATGCCTCCATAACTTTGACAGATAAGATTTTTAAACGCGTAAAAAATCCATGAGGAGGTTATAAACTTGTCTGACAGATATTTGTTTCAACAGGCAAAAGACGCTGTGAACCGATTGACAACCAAACAGAAATCACCATTGAACAATCAGGACAAACAAGCAGCACAACAAGCCATTCAAATTGCTTATCAAGCATGTTCCCCTGAAGAAAGGGAATTGTTGCAACAACTTGAAGCAGAACTGAACCAGGAAAATACACTTCAATCTTAGATGTATATCGGCTAAACGAAAACGTCATATCATGTTTAAAACGTTGATATCAAATATTGATTCTCAAACAGATGTATCCTACATTGATTGCTAATTCATTAATAGTGATGAAACAGGATCAGACAGGATCATATCTAGTCCCTCCCTTAAAATAAAAAAGGGAGGGATTTCCTTTTGTAATTCACCTTTTTCTGTTACCATATAGGTAAGTATGTACAATCTGGAATTTCGTGCCTTTGTACATTCATGTAAAGCATGGCATAACCTGTGTTCTTTCATGTTAGGAAGATGCCATACATCTATTTAGAAGGAGGAATAAACATGGGTGTTCGTCCAGAAACAACGCCAAATCCAAACGCCATAAAATTCACAACCGATAAACTCCTTTTCCAAGGGACAAACAGTATTTCTGTTATGCCGGGAGATACAAGTGAACATGATGTTCTAAACGATTTAATGAAACTTGAAGGCGTCGATAATGTATTCGGTTATCAGAATTTCATCACAGTCAATAAACAATTTGATGTTGAATGGGACAGCTTACAGTCAAAAGTCATCGAAGTCATTGAAAAATATTGTTAATCAATCATGAAAGCTGATACATAGTAAAAGACAGTATGTAGTATACCTTGCATTGAAAAGGATCATCATACTGTCTTTTTTAACAGAAATTTACGAGTCTCTACGGAAAAATCCAAATATACCGGTTGTTTGAACAATATTTGTAAAGGCATTCGGATCCACTTCCATTATAATCTGTTCAAGATCATACAATTCATAACGTGTAATGACGAGATACATCATATCTTTATCTTCCTTCGTATATGCCCCTTTTGCAGGCAAAATCGTAATTCCCCGAACCATTTTATCATGTATGGCTTTTTGAAGTTCTTCCGATTTCCGTGTAATGATCATGGCTGTAATTTTCTCATGACGTGTATGTATAGCGTCGATAACACGCGTTGTGACATATAAAGTCAGTAACGTATAAAGAGCATTTTCCGGCTCATATAGAATACCTGCCATTGCAATGATGATAGCATTAAGTATCAAGAAATAACTTCCGATCGGTTTGTCTTTCATCCGAGACAACACCATGGCTACAATATCCATGCCACCTGTCGAAGCACCGTATTTCAATGTCATACCAACTGCGGTACCACCAATAACCCCACCGAAGACAGCATTTAAGATAATATCATCTGATACGGTGACCATTGGCAGAGCTTCCAAAAATATAGTCGTAAACGCAACAGAAAGTGCGCTATAGACAGTAAATCCTTTCCCTACCTTGAACCAACCCAGAATAGCAACCGGAATATTTAAAATCAGTAAAATGATACCTGTACTTAAATCAAATCCGATAAAATCTTTGAAAACACTTGATAACAGCTGTGCAGCACCTGTAAATCCACTTGCATAGACATTTGCACCAATCAGGAAAAAATTAAGTGCAATAGCATTTAATAGCGCCCCGAATATAACAATGATGATACGTTTCGCTTCAACATAAAACATATTGTTCCTCCCTTCCTTCCGTCCTTAAATGATAACGTTCAATTATATGCTACCCATTTCCAGTATGGTTTTCAAAAAAAAGTCCCTTTCACTCAATATCTTTCCATAAGTCAATCACATTAACCAAGAGTTTTCTCAATAATGCTTTGACTATATCCATCAATCCCTATAAACTTAATATACAAGTTATACTATAACGTATTAGAATAAAGAGGTGAAACAATGGGCATTCAAATTTTGGCTGATTCCGCCTGTGACTTAACGGACAGACAATATAAACAATACAACATCAAAATGTTACCATTAACCGTTCATTTAGACAACAAAGACTATAGAGATGGTATCGATATTTTGCCTAAAGAAATATATACGGCTATGCGGGAAGGAAAAAGTCCAACGACATCTCAAGTCTCTCCACAAACATTCAAATCGACTTTCACATCATTTGCAAAAGATAACAAGCCATTACTATATGTCAGCTTCTCATCGGAATTATCCGGTACTTATCAAACAGCAAAAATGATGGAACAGGAAGTAAAGGAAGAGTATCCCGATGCGCCGATATTCATAATCGATTCGAAATGTGCCTCCATCGGATATGGTCTTGTCGTCCTTCATGCCGCAAAACAAGCAGCAACCAGTGCAAATATGGATGACATTATACAAGCGACAACAGATTATGCAAGACATATGGAACACATTTTTACCGTCGATGACCTCGCTTATTTATACAGAGGTGGCCGAGTAAGTAAAACAGCGGCATTCGTTGGATCGTTATTGAAAATCAAACCGCTTCTTCATGTCGATGATGGTCAATTGATTCCATTGGAAAAAATCAGGGGCACCAAGAAAGTCTTGAATCGTATGTTGACATTAATGGAAAAACGAGGTGTCGATTTACAGAACCAGACAATCGGAATCAGTCACGGCGATGATTTGGAAAGAGCTGAAGAACTGGCACAGATGGTCAAAGATAAGTTTGGCACCACAGACATCGTCATCGAAATGGTTGGTTCAGTCATCGGGGCACACTCCGGTCCAGGAACCATTGCACTCTTTTTCGCCAATAAAAGCGTTGACGCTATTGAATAGTCGGACTCCGGCAATAGATAAGTGGGTAAGATTATCGACCGATACGCTTACCCACTATTTTTTTGTATATCGAGAGGGATATAGCCGTTTGTGAAAATGGGGTCCATTTCTTGATTTTTGGACACCTTTCATCCACCATTCTGTTTTTGTTGGCTGTGCACGCACACGCGAAAAACATTTGATCCCACCTTTTTTCATCTCTTGTTCATGCATGTTTGATTGAATGAATATACTGTAGATGGATAGATCTTTATTATTGAAGGCATTTTGGCCCTTCGTAATAATATCGTCAAAACTTTCTTATCGTTTATTGACATTTTCACGATGACTCTATACACTTTTTGCCAAATAGGCGATGATTGTATTGTGATACATAGGGAGGATTCATCATGCCGCGTATTTTTATTCATATGTCTTTTGTTCTATTTACGATAACAGCCCTATCGGGATTATGGATGCGCATTTCTTCCATCTACCCGAATCAAATCGCTCCTTATACAAATATATTGCACGCCCACTCACATACAGCAATACTGGGATGGGCTTTTTTAGGTGTGTTATCGGTTATGCTGGCATTATTTTGGACAAGGATCAAGAGACGGAAACAAGCCATCGCCCTCATCAGTTCATTATTCATTGTCTCTCTTGTCATGTTTTTTGCTTTCATGAGTCAAGGTTATGATGTGTTTTCCATTATTACGTCAACGCTTCATATATTTCTTGAATATTGGGGAGCTATTTTCATTTATCGTGAGCTATCCAATCTTCCCTATATCTCCAGACAAGGAAAATTATACGTTTTTGGATCGCTGTTTGCCTTGATTGTTTCCAGCATCGGACCATTTTCGTTAGGTTTTATTGCTGCAAATGGGTTGCGTGATTCTGGTTTATTTGATATGGCGATTTATTTCTATTTACACTTTCAATATAATGGCTGGTTATTCCTCATGTTGATCGGATTGTTTATTTTCATTTTGCAGAGAAATCACATCAGCCATTCCCCCATTCTATTGAATATCGGTTTTTGGATATATATGATTTGTTTATTTCCCGGTTACTTTCTATCCGTTTTGTGGGTTGACTTAGGACCCGTGGCAGAAGGACTTGCGATTGCAGGCGGTATCGGGCAATGGGTTGGGGTACTGTGTATTCTCGTTGCTTTCAAAGAAATATGGAATCATTTATCCATGCTTTATAACTGGATGATTGTGACAGGGCTGATGATCGTATTTGCATTGCTATTTCTGAAAAGTACAATGGAACTCGGATTAATCATTCCCGATATGGCCGGACTTATCTATAATACACGCAATGTCATCATTGGCTATTTACATTTTACTTTACTTGGTTTTGTAAGTATATTCATTATGGTTCAATTACAGTTGACTGGAATCATCGATCCATCAAAACATGTTTTTCAAATCGGTTTCGGTATGTTCATCATCGGACTCTTATGGAATGAAATTCTACTGTTTTATAATGGAGCAACAAACTGGTTCGTTCTTCCATCGCTTCCTGCATTCCCTGAATCACTTGTCGGGGCCAGTTTACTGCTTCTGATCGGTATCCTGTTCATATGGCGTGCCACAGCCGAAAAAAATTAACCTTTTTTGCATGAAATCCCCCTTCCTAACATATCATTTTTGTATAGAGCTGATTGGACGACTCATGATGACCAATCTGTCAGTGACTGTTATGAGGGGGACAAATGTTTATGCATGTTAAAGAATTGGCGACCATTTATGAAATGGATCGAAATGAACCACCGGCCAGCATCAATCATTTATTGGATTATTATCAGCATCTATACATCTCCGAAAAAATCGACATTGCCGAGTATATGAAGATTTTTTGTTATTTATCCAAACAAGGAGCCAGGAATGCTCACGCAAATCTTGAATCCGAAAAATGAAAGTCATTCGACCTGCATTCAACAGCGGAATCGTTTGAACAGCTAGATGAAAACATCCCAATCGTGTTTATACACCTACGATTGGGATGTTTTTGATCGTTAATACTAGACTTGTGTTCGGGTATCTTTGGTTCAGGCCTGTTTTTTTCTCTTTTGCTTGATAGAGACACTCAGAACCAATATCGGGAACAAGAGGAACACGCCGCCAATTAAAATGATAAAGGGCCAATTCAACCCTGTATCAGGTTCCACGATAAATACATCAGCCGATTCCCTGGGCAGACTGATTCGAAATGTTCCATCATCTGATTCTCGGATAATATCATCTTCGAGAACCCCCCGCAATTGATCTCCCGGGTTTAACCCATCTACTTTCACGCCCTTGCCTTCACTATCATTATTTATGGCGATATAGACTATATCATCATCTGTCTCACGCTTAAAGACACTCATCGCACCGTCCGAATCCACTAATTGGTAATCCCCTTCTGTGATGGCGGGAAATTCATCGTGTAAAGATGAAATCCTATGATAAAATTCCGCCAAGTCATCATCTTCCATAGTGAATTGCACTAAATCCTGATTCTCGGGAAATCCTTCACCATACATCGGTATGTTTGAACCTTGATAGACATAAGGGGCACCCGGTGCAGTATACATAAACGTAAGAGCCATCTTCCAAACAGTCAATGGACTCCTCCCATTTTCGACAAATTGCTGGGTAAACCGTTTTGTGTACTTATTATCCACATATAGAAGACTTTTGTCGGTTTCGTTTTCCTCCCACACTTTATATAGCTCTTCAACGGATTGATCCGGCTTTTTGAACGTTTCGGTCATCGCTTTATATAGATCTGTATCTTCCACCAGATCAATTGATTCTTCATCCAATAAAAAGTCGATCGAATTATCCGGGTTTAAAATGTCTGCCATAAGCAAGAAATCCGCATCCTTTTCTTTAATATGGGTAGTCAAATCTTGTATAAACCCTTCATCTGCTTCATCTGCTGCATGTAACTTAAAACCGTCAATATCTGTTTCATCCATCCAGTAATCCGAAACATCCGTTAAGTATTCCGCAACAGATGCATTTGATTGATCAAGAACATTTACATCTTCCATCCACGGTATGTTCTCGTCTGTTGCCTGCCCGTCCAGCCAATCCGGATTGTCGGTGACGATATCATTTGTCTCGCCAACATAATTTGTCACCATTTCAAGAATGACCTTGATATCTCGTTTATGTGCTTCATCGATCAGATGTTTAAAATCTTCCATCGTTCCGAAATGCTTATCCACTTTATAAAAATCTTCCACCCAATAGCCGTGATAACCACCCGGTGAATTCTGCATGATAGGGGATAATGAAATGGCGCTGAATCCAAGTTCTTCGATATCATCCAACTTGTCCGTGATTCCTTTTAAATCACCACCATGGAATGTATAAGGATCGTCGACATCCGTATCGTTATCAATCGAAGTGTCACCATTGCTATATCGATCAACCAAAATATCAAAAATCTTTTCCTGTTGCACAGTTCGATCTTCTTCCGCCATCGTTGTTGATGGAATGGTAGATACAAACAGGAGTGGAATGATAAAGCAGACAAAAAATAAGCGTTTCATACAAGTTCCTCCAAAAATTAATTTATACACTACTCCTATTATTTCGTTTATACGGATAGAGTCAATATGTTGATCGGATTTGTTGAAAAAACTACACATTTTTCAAGCCAAGGAAAAGGGACTGCCCGTAATGAAACAGTCCCATGTCGATGTTCTTATCTATGGAAGAATGCCCAATGGCAACCTTCCAAATCCAAGACCGATTGCGATGATGCTGGCAATGATAAGTTGAATCATCCAGCTTCTGGACGGCAAATTATCTGCCACTTTCAAGGCAATCATTTCCATAGCAATAATGACCCATAGTCCGGCTAACCCTTTGATGATCACTTCCGGCATGTAGCTGGACAAACCCGCTGAAGAAAAGTACTGGGCGAATAAAGACCCACCCGTATACAAAATAAACAAAAAGTCCAGTCGCATAATCATGTGGAATACTTTTGATGCCTTTTCCTTGCCTTGACGGTAAAACATAATGACCAACACGAGTAAAATAAACGCCAATACCCATGATGTAATATGCATATGTGTCATAAAACAACCTCCTATCCGTTCTTTTTCAAACACTTACCATGTTATGGTATTTAACCCATCATATCATGAATCACTCCATAACACCTATTACAATGTCCATTCAGGAATATGACTTTTCAGTGAATGCGATAAAAACTGATATCCATAGCATCAATATGAAACGCTACATTTTCAAGAGGAACTGTTTATGAAAATAATATAGGTATGCTTCTTCGACGGGTTTCTTCCAAATTGTTTCAATCGCATGTCTATAAAGTTCAACCTGTGTTTTATAGCGCTCGGAAAGCTGTTTTTTAAGGGTATCTGATAATTCTTCTTTGATGGCATCTGTTTTATAATCCAAAATGATCCAACCATTCTTCCCAGGTATCACACAGTCTATCACTCCTTGAATGAGTACACTTTCGTCCACTTCATTCTTCCAAGAGGGGTAAACGTCTTTTGCCGAAAGTGTCAAGCTGAACGGGACCTCTCTGTAGATGATAGAGCTTTCTCTCATAAAGGCAGCCATATCAGATGATAGAAATGCTTGAATCATCTCTTTATCAACGACTTCCGATTCCCTGTCAGTCAGTATTTCTTTGAAAACAAGGGAATCAATGAATGCGGCTATTTCATCTGTATTCATTGGTTTTGTAAAAGGAATATGCTGCATGACCGTATGTACGACTGTTCCGACTTCGGCAGGTGACATACGATATTCTTCTTTTTGCATGAATTTCGGCCGCTTCATGATGGAAACATGCGGTTGGCGGATTAAATCATCTGCACTGTAGGCATCCTTTTCTTCCCGCATCCGCTTAATCTCCGTAACCGATTGTTTCGCTCTTTTATATGCCGCATCCAAGAAAGGATACCGGAAATTCAATGTATCATCCACTTGTTTTTGTAGCACAGGGCGCTCCAGCGTAAGAGGTTCCCAATTGTCAATGGTTTCTTTCAATACTGTATCTTCCTGCGTTACCTTTTCCGACAAGTTCGCATATTCACTTCCATGAACGATGGATACATCCCAGTCGGATGGATCCAGACGGATTTCTTCCGGAACACTTAGGTCCATTGTATCCAGACGTAACATTTCATTCCTTTCATGTCTGATTAAGGCAGGGCCGATCCAGTCCAGATAGGACTTTGCTTCCATACGCTCATAAGCGGGCAGAACCCATTCATCATGATCCGATACACGGTTCCATTTCGCGATTTTCTTATCATAGGAAGCAACATTCGCCACCATGATCATCTTTTCTTTTGCCCGTGTCAATGCCACATACAACACCCGCATTTCCTCTGAAAGTTGTTCTTCCAGCTTTTGATATTGCAGTGCGTGGTAAAATAACGTCGGATACGTGATCCGTTTAACCGGATCGACAAATTTACTTGCGAACCCATAATCCTTATGCAGTAAATAGCGTTGTCTTAAATCCT
Source organism: Virgibacillus sp. (assembly GCA_035301285.1). Lineage (GTDB taxonomy): Bacteria > Bacillota > Bacilli > Bacillales > Amphibacillaceae > DATGUN01. Next base: position 116,456 of record DATGUN010000038.1, on the reverse strand, counting down.
GTAGATTAAACTGTTTATCCATTCCGCCTAAAATAACGATGGGGAACTCGAGGCCTTTACTTTTATGGATGGTCATCATACGAACCACATCTTCCTGTTCGCTCAGGGCACGCGCCGCACCTAGGTCATCCCCACGTTCTTCCATCCGCTCGATAAAACGCAGAAAACGGAACAATCCACGAAAGGATGTTGCTTCATATGTTCTCGCACGATCATATAAAGCCCTCAAATTAGCCTGACGCTGTCTTCCTCCAGGCATCCCTCCGACAAAATCATAATAACCTGTCATTCTATAGATGTCCCAGATCAATTCGGATAATGCTCCCTGTCTGGATGCGAGGCGAAATGTCTTCAGCTGATCCAAAAATCGTTGTGTTTTTTTTGCAGTGGCATTATCTGTCTCCCTTGTATATTTCATAAGCGCAGCATAATAATTATTATGCCGATCCTTTAACCTGATTTGTGCCAGTGCTTCTTCATCCAATCCAACAATCGGAGAACGTAGGACCGATGCCAAGGGGATATCTTGCTGCGGATTGTCGATCACTTTGAGTAGACTCAGCATGATTTTTACTTCTATCGCCTCAAAATACCCAGTTGATAATTCGGCATAAATGGGAATGCCTTGTTTTTTCAGCTCATCCGCAATGGTTGGCGCCCACGTCATGGAGCGTTGCAAAATGACGATGTCACGATATTGGGCATCCCTTTGTTTATTCGTTCCCTTATCTACAATTTGAAGAGGGTTTCCTGTTTCAGGATGGATCCATTCTTTGATTTTCGCAGCGTAGGCTCGTGCTTCAAGTTGTGCCTTTTCAAGGTCCTGGTAGCTTTCATCCCCTGGTTCTTGTTCAGTTTCTTCGGGGGTTTCCCTGTCAATGATGATTAATTCCTGTTCGGGTTTCGCGAAAGAAAGTGAATCGTAGCTTTTATTGCCATACAATAGTTCAGAATCATGGTCATAGGTTATTTCCCCTAGCGTCTCATCGAATATTTGCCTAAAAATATAGTTGGCACCACTTAATATGTTCTGCCTGCTTCTGAAATTACTTGCCAGGTCGATTCGGTGTCCTGTTGATTCACCAGTCGAAAAGCGTTTATACTTATCGATGAATAATGATGGCTCTGCATGACGGAATCGATAGATGCTTTGTTTCACATCTCCGACCATAAACCGGTTTCCCGTACCCACCTGATCGCTGACAAGCGACAAAATCGTTTCTTGGACAAGATTGGTATCCTGGTATTCATCAATCAAAATTTCGCTGAATGTATCCTTCAACTGCTCAGCTACATGAGATGGACGCGGGTTCCCATCGGATGCTTCATCCAATAATAAAGTCAGTGTAAAATGTTCCAAATCGGAAAAATCAACAATGGCCTTTTCTTTCTTTTCCAATGCAAATCGTTCTTTGAATTCTTTCACAAGAACGACTAACTGTTCCATGATCGGGAACATTTCCCGCATATCTTGAACATGATGTTCCAAATCTCGGCTGAACCACTTCTCTGCCATATCGGTCAGACGTTTTTTATAACCGTTCCGCAACGATTTAACATGCTCTTTTTTCTCTTCATTACATTCTACGCGTTTGCCGGATAATTTTTGGAAGGAAATCGCTTGGATCGATGATTGTAAATCATTCCAGCTATCCAAATGTTGAAATGCTTCTTCCACCAATGCCGCATCTGCATCTACCGCATCCGCATAGTGGTACGGGCCATCTGCCTCCAATATGATATCTTTGGCTTTGCTTATTTCTGACTTCACTGCCATCAATTGATTCTTGACCGCCTTTTTCAGTATAGACAGCCAACCTGAATTTTTTTCGTCCCATTGTTCACCGATGGCATAAACATTCGCCATGTCATCAAGCCACTGCTCTGGGTACGGATTCTGCATGGCAAACGTATATAACTTGAGGATCAGTTCTTCAACGTCAACATCGCTTCGATCATCCGAAAAACGGTCGACAACAGCAAAGAATGATTGCATCGCATCCCCATCTTTACCGTACCAATCCTCAAATAGCTCATCCAGCACTTCCTGTTTCAATAGATCACCTTCCATATCATTGGCAATTCGGAAAGCGGGATCTATATCAAGCAAATAAGCATACTGTTTCACGATTTCCATGCAAAAAGCGTGTAATGTAGAGATCGAAGCTCGCTGCAATAAGGAAAGTTGTTTTTTCAGGTGTCCAGATGAAGGTGCCTCGGCAATCGCCTTTTCCAAGGCTATACCGACCCGATTTCGCATTTCCTGTGCTGCTGCATTCGTGAATGTCACGACAAGAAGTGAGTCAATATCAACTGGGTTTTCCTTCTGTATCACTTTTTGAATGATACGCTCTACCAATACAGCTGTTTTCCCCGATCCAGCAGCTGCCGCCACAAGGATGTCACAACCATCCGTGTAAATTGCTTCTTGTTGTTTCTTCGTCCAATCCACCACTAGAACACCTCCTTATCCTGTATACGTTCCAACACATCCGATTCCGACATATCCATCAATTGATGATAATCATTATCCGGAAGCGTCGGATCGAATTGACATACCGATTTAAACGGGCAAAACGTACATGCAACCTGTTCTTTTTTCTGGAATGGATTTAAATGGACACCACCATTCGTTATATCCACTCCAGCATCGATCATCAACGCATGGATATATTGCTGCAGATTCGTAAATGTCGACTCGTCAGCTACTTTCGAATGATTATAAAATCCGCCTTTTTTCTTAAACCCAGCCGGAATGATCTTGCTGGATCCTGATTCAAGCGATGTATCCATCAGCTGGACAATTTCTTCATTGGAAAGCAATAGACCTTGCATTTTATATGTCTTCAATATTTCATCTTCCAGTTTTTCATTTGATAACATCTGCTTACTGGAAATCATCGGATTATGAACATGGAAATAAAGAACCCCTGCCGGAGATGCTTTCGTACCGAGCCATGTTTCCGAATGGGTTAGTACGACGTCAAGGTAAGCAAGCATCTGCAGTGCCAGCCCATAATACACATCAACCAAGTTCAGGCTTTTGGCGCTCGATTTATAATCAATGATACGCAAAAACAATTCTTCTTCATCCATCGTTTTATCCACACGGTCGATACGTCCACGCAACATCAATTCAAATCCATTTCGAAGCGGTAATGTAATCGGTGGCAACGTCTCATCATTGCCGAAACCAAGTTCCAGCCCGACAGGTGAAAAACTGGAATGACGCGCTTGTTCACTCAAAATATATGTCGCACGACTGATCACTTCCAGCAGTTTTTGCTGGATATATTGATACCGGTTTGAACTCATGAGAATCTCATGTTGCAACACAGGCGCGAGTTTTTCAACGGCCTGACGGGCATAGCCTTCCGCTTCCTTCTTATAGATATTGGAAAAATCTTTACCTGCCCCTTGAATCCATTCAGTGATTTTCTTCAAAGCTTCATGAAACAAGTTACCGATATCCGGTGCATCGAGCTTATATGTTTTTCGTTCCTTGAGACCTAAACTATACTGGGCAAAATGTTGATATGAGCATCGATGGTACATTTCCAGGCGGGAAACACTCGCCTTGATCTGTTTCGGATATAAACCATCAACCGTATCTTGTGATAGATTGACAGGTTGATTCCGGTAATACAAGCTTTGCAATGTTTGATAGGTGGCATCCCCTTTGGACTCCTCAGCAATATACCAATTCAACACATACCACCAAATATCTTTGACGGGATATCCTTTTTGATAGCGTGCAAGCTGGGCTGTCAATGCTGAACGAGTCTTCAAAGGTGTCGAGATGAACCGTTCGGCTTCCAAGAGTTCTTCAGGATCTTCCAAAAGCCGGTGGTTCTTCGTTGCAGGAAATAGATCATGAACCCGGCTAATGAGCTGGGAAGGCATTTTCGCCTTGCCCTCTTCATCACTGAGCGGATAACTGATCCATAGTCTATCCCTGGCCGCACTGAAAGCGATATACATATAAAACCAATCATCCAATAATTTGCGTCTGCTGCTATCAGCCAGCTCAATTCCACGTCCATTCAAAAGTTCACGCTCACGTTCATTGATCATACCATCGAGTGGAGGCTTCATTGGCCAGATACCTTCGGTGACACCCAATTGAAAGGCACATTTAATATCACTGAACCGTGATCGATCGATTGTTCCTGCAATTACATGGTCGATACTTGGTGGAACATGGGCAAAAGTCAATGTATCAAAACCCGCTTCCATCGTTTTTTTTAAAATGGAGAGTGACATTTTCTCCTCGCCGGCCATTTCCACCATTTCATCCAACAATTGAATGACCCCATCCCAAACTTGTTCCTGCTCACGCCCTTTTTCATTCTGTCCATTATCGTCGTAATACACTTGAAGGGATTGCAAACGTTCCCTGACTCCGACTTTTTCCATCAGGAGATAAATTTCTTCACATAACGCTTGGATCGTTTCCGCTTTTCGGATCGATTTATCAAACGACTCAAGTGCATGTAAGACTTGTTTTCGGTATGCATTTATACGTGTTTCCATTTGTTTTTCCTTCGTCGTTTGAACATCCCCATCAAAGCCTCTAAAGCGACGGTACGACCAGTCTCCCTCGCTGAACCAACGGCTACGGGAACGGATGCCATATTCAAGCACATAATTTTCAAATTCATCAATGGCATCTTCATCCAATGGATATTGACGATCCGTTTTTGGGATGAAGCCCGTTTTCAAAACACGGAAAACTGCGTCATAGCGCCAATTCCCCTCCACTACATCCAACACGGACCGAATGAATTCAATCAGTGAATGGTGAATCATCGAACGCTTTTCATCGATGAACACCGGTATTTCGTAATCTGCAAATACCGTGTGCATTAAATCATGATACACGTCGGCCTCGCGAATGAATACAGCCATATCTGAAAAACGATACCCATCCTCCCTGACAAGACGCAACACTTCCTGTGCAACGCCTTCCACTTCGGCACGGGGGTGTACAGATTCCGCAATCGTAATGGGAACATTATCATCGGTATAAGCCGGAGCCGGACGCACGTCGAAATTTTCTTCCAAATGAAAGAAAGCAGGACGGTCTTTGAATTGGCCATTTTCCGGTTGAAATACGACAGGATCATCAATCAATATATTGTTCTCCCGCGATATTTTAACCAATTTTTGATATGTATCTTTCGTTTGATAAAACAAATCCAGTTCTGGCACTTGATATCCCGTTATCTCATCCATCGTCAAAGTGACCGATACACGTTTGCATTTTTTTAAAAGTTCCTCTATGACAAGCAATTCCTGTGGTGTAAAGCGATGAAATCCATCGATATAGATTTCAGCATCATTCAATAAAGTGGATTGACTGATTTTTTCTGCCAATAATTGCAACTGATCTTCACTATCTACATATTTTCCTTGAAGGGCATAAATCAATTTTTCGTATATATACGTTAAATCGGTCAATTTATGCTCCAGTGATTGCTCATTCGTATCGGCATCGGATTGTTGCTCGATTTGTCCGATCTGTTCGTGCAGCATTTCCGGTGTGACACCATACCGTTTGAATTCCGCGATCATCTGCTCCAATTGATCCAAAAAGCCCTGTTTTTCCATTGCCTTTTGAAAGACATGCCACTCGCCTTGTTTCTCTTCAATGATTTTACGCAGCATCATTTGCATCCCGACGGAACTGATGAATTGTCTTGTCGCACCACCTGTCTCCTGAAGGATACGCCACGCAAGTCTTGAGAAACTGACAATTTGTACCCGGATGCTACCTTTCATTTGTTCATCACGAAACAATGCGTATTCTTGCTGGAAAGTCATTTGGTCAGGTGTCAGATAAAATATCGGTGGACCTTGCGGATTCTCGTTTGCCTTTTCTTTCAGCTCTCGTAGACATGTACTGCTTTTACCCGTTCCCGAACGACCTAACAAAAACCGTATCCCCATTTCCATCCCCCATCCTGCATGAAATATCTATTGACATAAGCACATTCAATTATTGCGCACCAACATATAATAAAGCTTCTATCCATTTTATCAAAGATAGAAGCTTTATTATAGATATTTCGCTTTGAAAACCATGTGAACGGTTACTACGAGATAAAATATCCATGACCGAATATCTTATCTCGTAAAAAACAACAATTTAATGATCATTCTATAAATCAATATCAAAATCGACAAGCGTCCAATATGACGCGTCAACCTTTCCTACGACTTGATCTTTGGATATAAAACCGAACTTACGGCTATCGACACTGTTTGTCCGGTTATCACCGAGGACAAACAGTTCTCCTTCCGGTACACGTTTTTTTCCGGTACTTTCTTCCAATGTGAAGTCTTCCGTTTTGATATCCGCCTTCGTCAATGCATCTGATTCTTCAAGAAACGGTTCTTCGATATACTCCCCATTGACAAACAGATGATTGTTTTTATATTCAATCGTATCTCCCGGCAGACCAACAACACGTTTCACGTAATCGTCCTTTGCATTTTTATGGAACACAATGACATCAAAGCGACCCATATCAGCCATATCATAAATGGCCTTATTGACCATTAAATTATTCCCGTCTTCAAGTGTTGGTTCCATTGACTTTCCATTTACCACATAATTGCTGAACAAAAAAGAGCGCAATGAAAAAACAAGCAGAAATCCCATTGCAATAACAGCTAAAATGATAAGACTTCTTTTTCTTTTCATGTTTGTTTCCTCCAAGTCATTCTACGATACAATACCCCCGATTGATATAGAGTAATCATTTTACAAGAACTCCACATCTTGGAGAAAACCGTCTTGAATATTTTTCAAACATGTAACCCCGGTGACTTTCCATTTGAATATGTATCCATCATCCTCCTCATCTTCGAACATGCTATCATATGACAAACAATACCCCATTCAAATAAAATAGCCCCATTTTTCATTTCCAATATTTTTCGATGCTTTTTTGTGTATTTTTTCATACGTTTATCATATAATATTTACAGAACACATGTTCTCTCATGATGAGGAGGAAACAACCATGCGTTATCTGCGGAATGATGAACTGCAAATCGCCACTCGTTTCCTGTTTCTTTCCATGGCCATTGTCGTTATCCAGCAAGACATCGAACATGTACAAAGAGGCGCATTCAAAATAAAAGAACCCTATATTCACATGTTGGAAAAAATGATCGCTGAAGCAACTGAGGAAAGAAAAAATTTACGTCAATCAATGAAGAGGAAACAACTTAAAGTGGTGACATTGCATAAAAATGATTCTTTTTCATCTTATCTCTTTCTTTGTGAAGGCAGGGAAGAAAAGCGAAATTATTTCAATCCCGCTATACGTAAAAAGGTAGAAGCTATCGTACAGGAGCTTATGCAAAGGGTTCTGCCACCTGTTCAGGACTATGCTTCAGCAAATACTTGATTCGATTATCCAACAGAAAGCGAAATTGTGCCGTCCGTTGAATTTGATTCAACACTGAACCATATGAAGCTTCCAGAACGACTCTACGCCCTTTTTTGAAGATGATCTCAGCATATTGGCCTTCCCATTTATTCACTTGTTCAATATGTGAGTGGGCAATCCAGGAACATTTGGAACTTGTCGGTGAAAATGTAGGGAAAAAATACATGCCACTTAACGGATCGATGGAGATGGGCGCTTTATGTGTGACACCACATATATTACGCGTACCATCTTGCCTTCCCCGTAAGCTGGAACCGAAGTAACTGCATGCTTCGTCAATGACTTTGGTTGGGGGATCAATGACGGGATATTCGTTATCTTCGTCCAAAATACATGCATTTGGATTTCCGTATTGATCATATTGAACGATGACACCTAGTGTTAGAGGGGTTAACTCTCGTGATGTGTGGTATTCATTTAACATTTCATCCATCCTTTCAGACTGTTAAATGAAAAAAGAGGCTATAGGACTAATTTACCAAATTTCAAATAAAAATGATAGGTATAAGCACTTTTTATAAGACTTTTGTCATGTTTTACACCTTTTTTCGTTTAAACATCAAAAAACCCTTGGCTAACAACCTCTACTCACGTTGCTTGCCAAGGGGATATTGATCAGTATATCAAGTGTAAAAAGTCATCTTTGGTGATTTTACCCAAATAATAGCTGACATCAACATCTTTAAGTGCTTCTTCCATCGCTTTTCGTTCATGACGGACACCCTTTAAATGATCCTCAATAACACCGACATCTCCGAGGCCGAAGAAATCACCGTATATTTTACAGTTTTCGATGATGCCTTTTTTTACATCCAATCTGACATCGACAAGGCCTGAGTCAAATTTATGTGATTGCTGAATATTAAAGGATGGCGATTTTCCGAAATTCCAATTCCAGTTATTATAACGCTCTTCGGAGATTTCGCGGATGTTGTCCCAATCTTCATCACTTAGTTCGTATCGTGGTACGTCTTTGACATCTTCCACATCAAAGATATACTTTAAAATCATTTCCTTGAATGTTTCCATCGTGATTTTTTCATCAAGAAATTCAGAAATATTAGCGACCCTGCTGCGAATAGATTTAATGCCTTTTGATGTAATCTTGGCTTTATTGACATTTAATGCCGCGACAACATGTTCGATTTCAGAGTCCAGCATCAATGTTCCATGACTGAACATACGCCCTTTCGTCGAAAATTGCGCATTACCGGAGATTTTCCGTCCATCGGCAACCAGATCATTTCTCCCCTGCAATTCAGCCGGTACACCCAGTTTATTCAATGCTTCAACAACCGGTTGTGTAAACTTGGCAAAATTATGGAAACTATCACCGTCGTCCTTCGTTATGAAACTGAAGTTCAAGTTCCCTTCATCATGATAAACCGCCCCACCTCCTGAAAGCCTGCGAACAACTTTAATATCATGTTCATCAACATAATCGGTATTGATTTCCTCCACCGAGTTCTGATTGCGACCAATGATGATAGATGGACGATTAATATAAAATAATAGATATGTATCCTTTTCACCGAAATTTTGCAATACGTATTCTTCAAGCGCCAAATTGATGGCTGGATCTGTAATACCTTGATTATCGATAAATTTCATTTCATTATCCTCCCCGTGATTGTATTCACTTACAGTTTAATAGAAAGTCTGTGGGCAAGCAACTTATTGTTATGGCGACTATCCTTCCCAAACAAATCCTTCTATGGCAAGCTCTACTTTTCCTGAAAATAGGGCACTTGCCTCTTTTTTAAGTTGTTCATGGCTGCCGTATTGCGGTAAGTGGCTTAAGAGTAATGTTTTAACTTTCGCTTCATTCGCTATTCTTCCTACATCGGTACTATTCATATGCCCTGCCTGTTTTCCGTCTTGATTTGCGTAGAAATTACAATCGGCAACGAGAAAATCAGCGCCATTTGCAAAGGAAATCCATTCATCCTGATAGGAGGTATCTGCCGTGTACACAATCGTTTTCTCGCCAGCCGTGATACGAAAACCGTAGCACGGTACAGGATGAACCGTTTTTAGAAATGAGATCGTAAACGGGCCGACTGTCAATGTTTCAGACGGATCGTAAGCTATTCCTTCCGTATAGTCATGTGTTAACGATTCAAATCCTTTCTCATCTTCTACATGCCCATAAATCGGTAAAACGTCGTCCTGTCCTTGGAGGTATGATTGGACAAGCCAGGCAAATTGAAGGACACCGATATCAGCTATATGGTCATGATGATAATGTGATAGGATAACAGCGTCAATGTCCGTAACATGTATATATTTCTGTACTTTGGAAAGAGCCCCACTGCCCATATCTACAAGAAGCGAAAACCCGTCATGCTCCAACAAATAAGCCGATGTGGCCCCACCTGGCGCAGGATAACCTCCCCAATACCCGATAACCGTTAATTTCATGATTCATTTCTCCCTTCCTACCATTTTGTTGTAACACAGTGATATATAACGACATACTGTTATAGTATAACTCCACTTAAAAAGGGTGATTCCGTGTATGACGTGATTGCATTTTTCAAAAATCTGCCAAGGAAAAAGTGCCACTCTTGTGGGCAGGATATCTGTGAAAAAGCAGATTGCTATGGAAATATATGTGATGATTGCGATCATCCCGCAAGGTAATACAATCCTACCCATTTGAACCGATTCATATGAAAATGAACACTTGAACAAAAGTCAGGAGGTGATATTTTCTTTTCATCATGTCAATTTGCATACTTTTATCATAGCATCAACCAAGACATTTCCAAATCATATAAACCTGAAAACGAAATTATTTTCAATTTTTGACTATTTGCTTTACAATGTATTAACCAAAGTCAATTATAGGAGAGGATTTTATGACAACATCAAACCGACGCCTTACGCGTTCAGAAGTACCCACTGAACAAACATGGGATCTAACCGATCTTTTTTCATCTCACGGGGAATGGGAAAAAGAATTGGAAGTTGTTAAAAAAGATATAACAACAGTAACCGACTTTAAAGGAAAGCTTGCGCAAGACGCTTCTGGACTGCTAGCTTGCCTCGACACTTTATCTGCTTATCAAGAGCGCCTCATTCGTGTCGCTACATATGCCAATCTACGTTCATCCGCTGATGGATCGGACCCTGACAATCAACGGGATATGGCTAAGGTTTCTGCAGCGTTGGCAGATATCGGAGCCAAATTATCATTCATCGATTCGGAATTGCTTACGATTCCAGAGGACACCATTAAACAATTTTTGCATCAAGAAACAAAGCTGCAAACCTATGAAAAAATGCTCTTTGATTTAATGGAGAAAAAAACACATACATTAGCACCGGAAATAGAGGAAACACTCGCAGCACTCAGCGAGGTTCACGATGCACCACAAATGATCTATCAGCGCAGCAAGGCAGCCGATATGGAATTTGACCCCATAACAGATGATGCTGGCAATGAACTCCCCATGTCAGCGGCGCTATATGAAGACCAGTACGAAATGGCAGCCGAAACAACTATAAGGAGAGGCGCCTACCGTTCGTTTGTAAAAACACTCAAACAATACAAGAACACCTATGCAGCGGTATATGCGACCGAAGTGACGAAGCAAGTAACGATGGCAAGCCTCAGAAATTATGATTCAGTAACAGACATGTTGCTGGAGCCCCAACAGGTAACAAAAGAAATGTATCATAATCAACTTGACGTCATCCAGGAAGAGTTGGCACCACATATGCGCCGGTTTGCCAAGCTGAAAAAGGAAAAACTTGGACTGGACGAAATGCGATACAGTGACCTGCAAGCACCACTGGATCCTGAATTCAACCCTGAAACAACCTATGAAGAGGCTACAGAAACCATTTTAGAAGCATTGTCCGTTATGGGACCCGAATATGCGGAAATCATGAAAAAGGGGATCGAAAATCGCTGGGTGGACCGTGCTGATAACGTAGGTAAAGCGACCGGCGCTTTTTGTTCCAGTCCTTACGGTGTCCATCCTTATATTTTGGTTACGTGGACAAATGCAATGCGTGGTGCTTTCATTCTCGCCCACGAACTTGGACATGCTGGACATTTTTATCTTGCCGGAAAAAACCAGGAACTCGTCAACACAAGTCCATCAACTTATTTCATCGAGGCCCCGTCAACCATCAATGAACTGCTTCTTGCCCAGCATTTGATGAATAAAACGGATGACACCCGGATGAAACGTTGGGTCATTACACAACTGCTTGGAACATACTATCATAATTTCGTGACACATTTACTGGAAGGTGAATACCAGCGTCGTGTCTATGCACTGGCTGAGGCGGGAACACCATTGACCGAACAAGTCCTCTCCACTCAAAAACGGGAGGCATTGGAAAACTTCTGGGGTGATGATGTAATAATGGATGACGGAGCAGAACTGACATGGATGCGTCAGCAACATTATTATATGGGACTTTATCCATATACGTATTCTGCTGGTCTCACCGTATCGACAGCCGTTGCCAAGAAAATCAAAACAGAAGGAAAACCAGCTGTTGACCGTTGGTTAGGTGTATTAAAATCCGGCGGAACAAAAAAACCGCTTGACTTGATCAAGCAGGCCGGAGTTGATATGTCAAAACCGGATGCCATTAAAGAAGCAGTCGCATACGTCGGTTCTCTTGTTGATGAATTGGAAAAAAGCTATAGATAATCCTTTATAGCAGAACGTGCACTCACAAGATATAAATATAGACCGGGTGGGATGGGCAACCTCAGCTCTCTCACCCGATCTTTTTATTCCATGATGTTTACCATGTTGGAATACATTGGTGTAAAAAGTGATTCTTATGACGGACCCGCGCTACATCCCAACTTCTTCTTATGCATACCTTTCACTCACTGATATGTTTACCATGATACTTCGACCGTTTCCGAGGCTTTTCCTTCCATTTTGGTCAATGGATTATATGGAACGACATAGTACAGTTTAGAAGAGAAAATCGAGACGTCATCAATTACAAATTCATTTTCCCCTTCCACTTCACCGACACGTTCATCGATTCCTTGTTTTTTCTCATATACATGATATACGACACGATCATCTTCAGCAGCATCCCAAGTGATTTTTCCTTTAACAATGGAAAAACCACCAAATGTATACGAGGCCTCTACATTTGTAACTTCCGGCAACTCGATGGGATCTGGTAAATCATCTACATAACTGGGCTTGTCAAAATCTGCAAGCAATGATTCATACTCATCGATAGCCGTCAAAATATGTTTGGTCAATGCCGTCGGATAACTGCTTCCTTCCGTTAGATAATGGTCTTTGTCAGTCTGATCATATCCCATCCATAATGTTGTAACATATTGAGGTGTATACCCCACGAACCAAGCATCCTTCACCTGTCCATCTACGTATGGATGTTCTGTGGTACCTGTCTTTCCAGCTAAAGCTTTGGAATAATCGCCAGCTTGAGCCGTCCCATTTTCAACGACATTTGATAAGATTTTCGTCATATCCCAGGCTACCTGTGGATTGAAAATATCACTTGTATCCGTCGAGCCTTTAGCAATCACTTCATTATCTCGATCATAAATTTTCTGGATGGTATGTGGTTCGACCGCTTTACCCATATTGGCAAAACTGCTGTATGCTTTTGCCATATCAAAAGGTGTCAACCCCTCTTCAAGTCCTCCTAAAGCAATGGCTAGCCCTTTATCCGGGATAGTCAGCCCCATTTCATCCATATATGTTTTTCCATTATCAATGCCTATTGCATGAAGCAACCAGACAGCAGGGGCATTCTTGGAATCTTGGACAGCTTCATAAATTGAAACAGCGTCAGCATATTCTCCGTCGACATTTCGAACGGAATAACCATCAATATCCATTTCCTGGTCAGGTATCATCGAATAAGGCTGGAAATCATCTGTCATGAAAGCAGGCCCATATACCGCGACAGGCTTCAATGCAGAACCCGGTTGCCTTTTGATGGTAGCGCGATTTAAATCACCTAGAGCATAATTCCTACCACCTTGTACAGCAACGACACGTCCAGTCTCATGATCCATCATGACAAAGGCCCCCTCCACCCCATCTGTATTGCCCGGGAAATAGTCATCATCCTGAAAAGATTGATATGACGCTTTTTGCGCTGTTTCATCCACGTTTGCAACAATTCGGTAACCTCCGCGCTGTAATTCTCTGATAGGCAGTTGATGTTTATCAGCCGCTTCTTTCATGACCATATCAATATAACTATCCATCTCTGTAGTCGTTTCTTCCTCCTGAATGTTCAGTCCCAATGTTTTCCCCTGCTCTTTCAAACGTGTATCTGTAGATATAGCTTTCATGCCGCTCATTGCGTCTAAAACAACATTGCGTCTCTCCAATGCTTTTTCAGGATGGTCAATAGGTGAATAGATTGTTGGCGATTTTGCAAGACCAGCGAGTAACGCCCCTTCCGAAACAGTCAGTTCGCTCACCGGCTTTGAAAAGAATAACTGTGACGCTTCTTCCACCCCATATACACCGTGTCCAAAGTACATTTGATTCATATATAGCTCCAAAATCTTCTTTTTCGAAAAGTGACGTTCCAAATATATTGCCGCCATAACTTCTTTTGTTTTACGCAGCCAGGTTTTATCATTTTCAAGTGAGATATTTTTTGCCAACTGTTGTGTGATCGTACTGGCGCCTTGAACTTTCTTCATAGACAGAAGGTCACGATAGACCGCACGTGACACCGACTTGAAATCCACTCCCGAATGGTTGTAAAATCGTCTATCCTCTATCGCTACAAAAGCATCTTGCACATGTTCAGGGACTTCCTCAATATCAACAGATGTTCTATGTTCGTTATATATTTTTTTCAAAACCGTTCCATCTTCTGTTTCGATCGTTGTCGTTTCTTCGAGGATTAGATCTTCATCATCAACAACGAGACTTCCTCCATAAATGATAATAAAATAGCCGCATATACTCATTAAAAAGATTATCCCAAAAATAATGAGCAACCATTTCCAGTATCGCCCTACCAATGATTCATGATTTGATTTTGTTGCTTTATGCATTATTTCACCTCTGGCACAATCTTTCCGTTTTCATCAGATTCTTACATTATACGACAATTTATGTCAATTAAAAAGGGAACGTAAGATAGTTTATTCAATCAAACATAGAACATACCCTAACACCATATAGCTTTTTAAAAACGAATCGGGTATCATTATGTTGAAATAATGTAGATTTATATTTATTTACGTTATGATGGAAATGAGAAGTGAAAATCAACAAGTCCAAGTCTACCTGAAAGGGGATTATCGAATGAAATCTTTTATAACAAATGGAACCATTGACTTTCTACAGAAATTGACTTTGAAGCATCCCGATATTTCGTTTTCACTGATGAGCAATAACTCCGGTGCTTTGGCATATTACGAGGGTGAAAAGAATGTCTTTTCCGCGGGGCGCACATACGATATCATTACAACAAAAGGTGACATCGCACAAGAAGGTTTTGTCGTGATGAATAATATCCCCATTACTGATGAAGGAAAGCCTGTTTTCGAAGATGCGTTTAAAAAACAACAAGACGCGGTTGAGTCTATGCCTGGGTTTAGGGCTTTCCGTCTTCTCAGGCCAAAAGCCGGCAATACGTATGTTGTCTTCACACAATGGGAATCAGAAATATATTTCAATCATTGGAAAGACTCGGATGAATTCAAGCAAGCACATAAAGAACAAATGACCATGCCACCTGCATATTTTGCCGAACGTCCTTTTATCAATAAATATTATATGGTCATCGAAGACTAATCTTCAAACACCTTAAAATTGAAAATGAACAGCAAAAACCCTCCTTTGTTTACTATCGTCTGTCAAAGGAGGGTTGTTTTTCTAAAGTGCCATCAATCGTCATTCAGGACATATTCATCTAAAAAGACGGTGAAATCTTCTTTCGATTGTTCTCCAGACATGCGGGCAACTTCTTCTCCATCATCATAGTGTATTAATGTCGGTGTGCCCTCGATGCCGTATTCATCCCATTGCTGCTTATGTTCTTTCAAATTCATTTTTTTCATGTCTACATCATTTTCCCTTGTCAGCGGAACTAAAACAGGTGTTGTACGTTGACAATGCACACAATCAGGGCTGTAAAAATACACTGTCACTGGTTCGCCGCTGTCAATGTCTTCACGTAGATCATCTGGCTTAACCTGATTATCGTATAAATCACCGTTCTCGTCATTCGAATCTCCAGCTGCGTTCTTATTATTTTTATAATCATTTACAAAATATAAGGCAATAAACAAGACGACAATGACCCCGACAATCGCTAACATTTTATTTCTCATTTATTATTTTCGCTCCTAACTTGTTTCCATAAGATGATATGTAGTACAAAAATGACCATGAATGCTACTCCGGCCAAGAAGGGTATCGTGATGAAACCAGCATAGTTAACATACTCTGCATTACATGGGACGATCCCACATGTATCTCCCGTTTCCTGCAAAGCCGGGACTTTTTGTATAAGGTAGTGATAGATGGATACGAGCATGCCGATCCCGCTCAATATGAATCCCGAAACAGCCATGGTTAAATTTCGTTTCAATAAGGCGGCACCGTATATGATCACAAGTGGATACATGAATATCCGTTGTACCCAACATAATTCACAAGGGGTGAAACCTTTTATTTCCGAAAAATACAAACTCCCAAACAATGCAAGAAGTGTTTGTACCCAGATTATCAATAGTATGGTTTCATTTGGCTTTTCTGAGTGCATGACTCCCCCTCCTTCACTTTTATATTATACAATCGCCCGTTGGAAAAAACAAAAAAGAGAACTGCCTGAAAGCTAATTCCCTTTTTTCAATAAGTCATTTCTGTGAACATACACCGCAGCTTGAGTTCGATCATACACGTCCAGTTTGGACAAGATATTGCTGACGTGTGTCTTCACGGTTTTGACACCTATGAATAAATGATTGCCTATTTCAACGTTTGTCATTCCTTCTCCTATGCATAAAAGCACTTCCAATTCCCTTTCCGTAAGTGCAGCATGAGCTTTTTGGCTATTGGATCGAAAATTTGTCATCATTTTATTGGCGACTTTAGGTTCGATGACCGTCTCCCCTTGCTGTGCTTTTTTTATTGCTGTCACAATTTCGTCTGCGGAAGACGTCTTTAGAATGTAGCTGAATGCACCAGCTTCAATGGCGGGAAATATTTGCTCATCATCATAAAAGCTCGTCAAGATAATTATTTTACAATCTGGCATTTTTTCAATTATCTTCCTGGTTGCATCAATGCCATTCCCGTCATCCATGATCAAATCCATCAGAACAACATCGGGTTCGTTTTCAATCACGAGCCTAGCACCCTCATTACCGCTGCCAGCCTGTGCAACAACATCAATAGCATCATCCGTTTGTAAATAGGCAATAATCCCTTTCCTTACCACTTCATGATCATCAACGACGACAACACGTATCATTTTCCAACCCCTCCATCAATTTGTCGAATACATTCCATGTCCTGGATTCTCTTTCAACAAGGTATACGGATATCGATATATGTCCCTTCTGTTGGTATGGATTTCAGTGAAAACGTCCCGCCTATTTCCTCACACCGTTCTCGCATCGTTTTCAGTCCATAGGATGTTTTTCGATTGGAATCCTCCCTAACATCAAAGCCATTACCATCATCCGCAATATGAATAAATAGATCATCTTTCCGGTTCGTAAATGTTATTTCGACTTTTTCAGCATTGGCATGACGCAATATGTTGGATAGCGATTCCTGAATAATCCGAAAAACATGTTCTTCGACCGATGTTGATAGTTTCAATGAATCATCAATGGAAACATCAAACTGGATTTGACTCTTTTCTTTTAATTCCGCAATAAGTTTATGAACCCCAATCGGAAGCGGATCTCCTGATAAATCCACAGGACGTAAATGCAAAAGCAAGGCTCGCATTTCCGTTTGTGCTTTCAATGCGGCAGTTGCTACTTCCTGCATATGTTCTCTGGCGACGTCTGGATTCCTGTCAAATTGTTTAACCGCGGCTTCGGACATCATCGTTAACGCAAAAAGCTGCTGGCTGACTGCATCATGCAAATCCCTTGCCAACCTCTGTCTTTCCTCGATGACAGCTGCCTTATGGGCGGATTGGGCATATGCGGACTTTTCGTCGGCCATTTGCCTGAGTGATCGAACCTGCGTCTGTAGTTTACGCCCAAATTCATTCATTTCGTTACCTATACGTGTCAATTCATCACTTTCATCAAAATGAACACGTGATTGATAATTACCGTTGGCAAACTGAGTGATTAAAACAGACAAATGGTCCAACCGCTCTTTTATATCATCACTGGATTTAAATCCGACATAAACGGCAATGATCGCGCCTACAACAATATATATCCCAACAAATAATATGATGCTTTTAATATGCAGCCAGTCCGGTCGAAAAACCATATATATAAACAGGGAAATGGATAGCAATAATATCGTTATGATGGAAAGTGCATATAAATGAGATTGGATATAACGATACCGAATATTGCTGAATCGTCTATTCAATGTTGTGCCCCCCTCTTCACACGTGGTCGATACGTACTGAACCAGCCTTTAATTTTAGTGTCATATCCAATTTTCGTGTTGCACGATTGTAATCGTCCGTTTCATATTGCAAAGAACGATTGATTCCATCAGCGACATGTCCCAGAATATTGATATCTCCTGCTTTAACTTCTGCATTGACCCTGAAATCGATATCCTCAGGTACCAAAATACGTACATCTCCCGCAAGTGTATTGATGGAGATAGGTATTTTTTTATCAGGAATGAATGCTTTTGTAAAATCTAAATAAAAGTCACCGGCCAGCTTACTTAAATGCATTGGTTCCACTTTCCAGTTATTTTCGTTAAAGTCTGAATTACCTATCGAGAAAAACGAATTCCTGTAATATGCTTTTCCGTCCCCACTGTATGACTGCTTGTCTGTTGTATGCCGTCCATTTTCATCAGATTGCTCTTTTTCGCTTGTATCTGAATGTTCTTTTGTTTCCGGACCGGATTCATCACCACTCGGTTCATCTGCCGCACGATCCCCTGTTGAACCATTGTCATCTGTTGCATCGTAAACAACATCCCGGTATTTCTTTTTATAATAATCGGCTTGGTCGTGTGCTTGTTTTCTATAGTCATCAGCATCAAAATATTTTGTATAATCATATGGACCGTAATAGTAGCCATGTTTTCCTCGTCGCCCTTTTGTATTATGATGATATATACGCTTCGGACGTATGAATGCAAATCCCAGATAGATAATCAATAACGGCCATAATTTAAAGATATCTTTAAATACAAATGATATCACCCCAAATCGGTCGAGCATCAGCAAGCTGCCGAATATCAACAAAAACGAACCGAATATCCAGCTGCCGCCCCGATAACGTAAATGGTCAACCAATGTTTTTATACCATAAACGATAAACAATAAAGGATACAATAAAATCCACATGTTTTTCCCACTGAACGTGCCAAAACCGAAATTTTCCAGAACAAGCAAGATGCCTATCCCGATTAGTATGACTGCCAATAAATATCTGAATATATTATGTCTCATGGTGTTCCCTCCCTGCTTATATACTAAGTCTACGATTAAACACGATATTATGAAACATACTGCAGAATGTTTTCATCTCAGACTTAAGACGGATATTAAGCAGCTGACGCGATATTTCATCCCATTTCAATCCCGTGCTTCAGTACAATATATTATATACGAAGAGCTGACACCTGAAAACAAAAGATCCTTTAAATGAGCACGGTTGAAATCGAAAAAAGTCAAAACATCTACCACCAAAAGGTTTGAATCTATTCTTTTAGGGAATTATATATATGTAAGGCAATATTAAGAAAAGGTGGAGATATAATGAATGCGGATTTAAGAGAATTAATTGATGGTTTGAATGAAGACTTGGCACATGAATATGGTGCCGCCATTCAATATACGTACAGTGCATCAGTCGTATCCGGATTATTTCGTTCAGCCTTGAAGCCTTTCTTTGAAGATGAAATCAACGATGAGATGGGACATGCTTTATATTTATCCGAAAAGATTGCAGCTTTGGGCGGTACACCAACTACAGAATCCGCCCCTGTCGAGCAGCCAACAGACGTCAGCGATTTACTGGAAGCCACATTAAAAGCGGAACAAGAAACAATCGAACGCTATGAGACACGAAAAAAACAAGCAGAAGCATTGGGATATACAGAATTGGTCGTCAAACTGGAAGACATCATTTCCGATGAAACACATCATAAAGAAGAAGCTGAACGCTTGCTTGATGATGCACGTGTCAGAAACTAACAATGAAAAGAGGGACTACATGATTTCTGATGTAGTCTCTTTTTTTATCCTCTATCAGCTGCAACAAGCCTTCCAAATGATTGCGGTGAAAGTTAAATATGGCCTCCTGTGCCAAAAGCCGGCACACCCTATATCGAGGCGTAGATCTGCTTGGGCTTCAATTTGTTTCCGGAAACATGCGGAAACGAAACAACCAACCTAAAAACACAACATTTAATCCTAAAGTCAGAGATGATAATCCGATCATATAATGATGCATTCCAGGAACTGAAAATAATTGAATCAAAAAAATGATCGCCTTCACTGATATATAAATGAACATAAACAGTCGTGTCTGCTTATAAAGTTTTTGATACCCTTTTTTATCGGCTATCTGTAACATAAGCTGAAATAGAAAAAACATGAAAATAATCATCAAAAACTGTAATAACGGCATATACAACCCCAAAAACGACAAAGGATGAAATACCGCATTCATGGATATAAAAACAGTCGGAATCGTTAAAAACGCAAGCATGGCGGCACTGTTTTTAGCACGTCTCGCAACCGGATATTCATCCATCAATCGGATGACGCCATAATAAATAAACCAATATCCGATTGGATCGAGAAAGACATCGATAGCTCCAACACGAATATCCAGAAATATAAACAACACCCCGATAATAATACTCCCAAAGGACTTTCTCATCAACACATACCTCAGCTTTATACTTTTTAAGTTAAATGACTTAGAACATAAAAATCTATTTTATGACATTCGTTGATTCAGCGACCATTGCTATAATATCAGTTTATCACATTCTTGACTTAAAAATGACTTATCATTTTCTGCAAACATCTATTTTCATGATATACTGAAAAACAAGAAGGGAGAATTGTCATGGATTTAACAAACTTATTTTCAAAAGTAGATGAATTATATCCAGAAATGGTTCGAGTACGTCGGTATTTACACCAATATCCCGAGTTGTCTTTTCAGGAAACAGAAACAGCGCAATATATAGCAAAGGTTTATGATGACCTTTCCATTCCATATGAAACCGGAGTTGGCGGAAACGGTGTCGTTGCAACATTGACAGGCAACAAACCAGGTAGAACCATTGCATTGAGGGCAGATTTTGATGCGTTGCCTATCCAGGAGGAAAATGACGTCCCGTACAAATCGAAACACCCGGGAGTTATGCATGCTTGTGGTCATGATGGTCATACAGCCACACTGATTGCTGTTGCCACTGTCCTTAAAGAATATCAGGAACAACTGCCGGGAACCGTCGTATTTATCCATCAACATGCAGAGGAATACGCTCCAGGCGGGGCAAAACCAATGATTGAGGCTGGTTGCCTGGATGGAGTCGAAGCGGTATTTGGAACACATCTATGGGCTACAACCCCACTTGGAGTGCTTGAAACGTCTACAGATGCATTCATGGCAGGAACCGATCGATTTGAAATAACAATCCAAGGGAAAGGAGGACACGGAGCCTATCCACATGAAACAAATGATGCCATTGCAATCGGGTCTGAACTCGTTTCACAACTTCAGCACATCGTCAGCAGAAGACTTGATCCACTTCAAACAGCAGTAGTGACCATTGGCGTATTTGAAGCAGGTAATGCATTCAATGTCATTGCCGATACAGCGACATTAAAAGGAACGGTCCGTTATCTGAATACGACCGTTCAACAAACCGTTATGACTGAAATGGATAACATCATCCAAGGCGTTTGTGACGCGTTTGGCGCAACATATAAATTGGACTACTTGAAAGGCTATCCTCCACTCGTCAATCATAGAAAAGAGGCACAACGCATCCTTGACACCTGCACAGAAATCGAAGAAATCAAAAAATCGGTCAACGTAGCGCCTGTCATGGGCGGGGAAGATTTCGCCTATTACATGTTGGAACGTCCTGGTGCATACTTTTTTACGGGGGCCGAAAAAGAGGGTAACCATTATCCACACCATCACCCAAAATTCGATATCGATGAACGTGCACTCCCCATAGCAGCGAAGACCCTTATTCAAGCCTATGCAACATACCAACATGACCATCCGGTTGAATCATGACCAAGGAACTTCCCTAGCCTTCATAAAAGGTTAGGGATATCCTTACAGAATGTCCGGTTATCCATATCAAACACACTGAAAATCATATGAGTTGTAACTAAAAACAAGTCTTCCCTCTTCTAAGCCATTTTTCGTTTCACATAAAACGTAATAAATAATATATTCCAAACAACGCCACCGAGAAACATAACCCCTGCACCTAACATGTCTCCCATGATAAGAAATAGAATGGTAAATAGGATCGTCTGTAAAGTCATCAATTGATATAGACCACGTGTGACAGCCTCTTTGAGCAAGTGTTTCTTTACCGGATAGAGATCGAGCCAAATAGTTGTCCGATGATGTTTGTAAATCGACATTAACTGGAAACAACTCATGTATAAGAATAAAAGGGCAAATA
Organism: Virgibacillus sp.; assembly: GCA_035301285.1. Classification (GTDB taxonomy): domain Bacteria; phylum Bacillota; class Bacilli; order Bacillales; family Amphibacillaceae; genus DATGUN01. The sequence goes on along the minus strand of DATGUN010000038.1, from coordinate 94,171 downwards.
TCAGTTTCATCCAATCTGTCGGAATAAAATAAATAAACAATCCCCCGATGATTATCAAACGGATGTACATCCATAAATAATCACCGCTGCGAATGAACGTTATTCGAAACAGATACTGATATGTACTATCTTGTCGGAAAGGTATATGATTAATGAGACCTGATAACCAACGGCGTCTTTTAATACGGTTTTTTAAATGCCCCACATCTGTAAACATATTTGCCAGCCGATAAAACATATGCATCCGGTGGATGTCTTTTTCAACGAGCAAATCCCACACAATCCCTGGCTTTTTTTTCGATATGTAGACATCGTAACAGAATACAGCCATGAATAAAATAGTACAAATGACTGCCCACAGTGTGTTTCCCGCAATTAAAAAATAACTGACTCCCACATTTAATATGGCACGTACAAAAATATCCAAACCTCTGTAAAAAGGATCTCGCGTTTTTAAAATCGACCAATTGGCATATAAATTCCAAGCTTTGAATATGAGTACAACCACTAACAGCAACAAATAAAGCTTAGGATCCCGGCTTGGAAATGATGCAAAATACAAAGGACCGAACCCTGCGAAAAGTAAAACGACCAGATAAAGCTGAATGACATAACTGTATATCAGTGCATTACGAAAATAAGGCCCCATTTTCTTTTCTGCCGCAATCAAAAAAAATAAATCCGGTTCTTTCAACAATGTACTTACTGGGCTATAACTTAATAAAAGGCCAAACACGACCCCCATAATGATACTGGTCGGGAAGTCATCGGGAATGGTTTCCAACCAGCTTTGATAATAGTACGCAAAAGCGGCAATGAAAAAAAACATTGCGAACGCAATATGTCCGTTGAACATATACCGTGTATATCTGCCAAGCTCCTTCAAATGCCCGGAAAAACGTTTTTTAAAAAATTCATGTGCATCAAACATGGCTTTCTTCCTTTGTCAATTGAATATATAAATCATCCAAGGAAGCATCTGGCATGTTAAAATCATGTTGCAACTCTTTCAATGTTCCAACGGCCCGAACTTTTCCCTCATGTAGGATAATAAACCGATCACAATATTTTTCCGCTGTTGCTAATATATGTGTCGACATCAACACACCAGACCCATTTTGTTTCATGTTGTCCATCCGCTCTAAATAAGATTGGATACCCAACGGATCTAATCCGACAAAAGGCTCGTCCACGATATATAGTGGCGGTTCAATCAAAAAAGCGCACATGATCATGACTTTTTGCCGCATTCCTTTTGAAAAATGGACAGGAAACCAATTCAACTTCTTTTCCATACGGAATTCCTTTAACAAAGGATCTAACCTTTTCTTGAAATCCTCTTCTGAAATATCGTAAGCCATAGCTGTTAATCTTAAATGTTCATAAAGTGTCAATTCATCATACAGGATGGGCATCTCCGGAATATACGCCATCTTATTGCGGTAGTGATCCGGGTCCTCTGAAAATGTTTTTCCCATCACACTGACCGTTCCCTGTTTTGGTTGCATAAGGCCAATCACATGTTTAATCGTCGTACTTTTCCCAGCCCCATTCAAGCCAATCAAACCGACAATTTCTTTCGGAAAAATCTCAAACGAAATATTATGTAAAACATTTTTATGTGTATATCCACCAAATAAATCTTTGATCTGTAATAACGGCTGCAATGGATCTCCTCCTTGATATGCCACTTATATGAAATTTTATCATTGTTTCGTCTTCATGCCAATGTAAATCAATCTTCATTTTTCGACACTTTCATCCGTCAGGACTCTCTTTGACCCTCTCTCTTCCAAAACTCCCTTTTCTTTACTTTGTATGCCTTTTCTTTATACAATATATATATAATCCAAAAGGAGTGAAATCATATGAGTCATGACGATTGTATTTTTTGTAAAATCATCAACGGTGAACTTCCATCTGCAAAAGTTTATGAGGATGAACATGTTTTTGCTTTTCTGGACATCAGTCAAGTTACAAAAGGCCACACATTAGTTATTCCTAAAGTACATACAAGAGATGTGTATGACACACCAGCAGATATTGCGGGAAATTTATTTGCAGTCGTTCCCACGATTGCAAATGGCATCAAAAAAGCATATCGATCTGCAGGGTTAAATGTGTTGATCAACAATGAAAAAGCGGCTGGACAAGAAGTTTTTCATACACATATACATTTAATTCCACGATACGGAGATAAAAATGACGGTTTTAAAGCAAAATGGGAAACGCATAATGATGAATATACGATGGAAGATTTGGAAAATATGGCTTGGGAAGTTGCAGGAAACATGACTTGTACAAGATAAACTGAAACATTCATCAGTAAATTTCCGGGCCTGCAGAACATAGGTTTTGCATCCAGATACTGCTTTTTATTTCTGGAGATATCTGTTATAATATAAATACATTTCCGCAGCTGACAGCGAGTGTACAGTTGGGAAAAATCGAAGCTTAGCATAGTTGAGAAGAGGAGAGTTACAAATGAATACGAGGATTTTGGTTATTTTATCGCTATTTGTGGGAATTGGTGCTGTATTGCACGCAATCGCACCACCGATTTTATTTGGAATGCGTCCTGACATGATGTTATCAATGATGTTTCTGGGGATACTGCTATTTCCAAAAATGAAATATGCGATTTTAGTTGCGATTGTAACAGGGGTTATTGCCGCATTAACGACAACCTTTCCTGGTGGGCAAATCGCCAACATGATTGACAAACCACTAAGTGCGGTTTTATTTCTAGGTTTGTTTCTATTGTTGAAACAAACAATCAACAACAAATTTATCATCGCCCCAATTCTGGCATTTATCGGGACACTTATAAGTGGTTCTATTTTTATACTGACAGCTATTTACCTTGTTGGTGTAGGCGGACAGCTTGATGGTGGATTCCTAACATTATTCGGTGTTGTTGTATTACCAGCAGCTACGGTAAACACGATTGTCATGGTAATACTCTATCCAGTTATCCAGCAGATCATGAAACGGGCGCAACCCATCGCGACATCTTAACAGACAAACATGATATGAATCCTCTGGCATGTTTTGTCAGAGGATTTTTCAAAAAATGAATGCTCATTTTACACCATACACAAATACCAAGGTACCCTGGAGCATAAAGCCAATACTGAAAGGAGCATCATTTAAATGGCTAAAGGAAAATCTATATTACTTGGTCTTGTTGTCGGAGGCGTCATTGGTGCCGGAGCAACATTGCTGAGTACGCCAAAATCAGGTAAAGACCTAAGACTGCGTGTCCAAAACCGAGGTCTGGAATGGAAAGAAATGCTGCAGAACATTAAAAATGACAGCATGCGATTGAAAGAACAAATTGTAGAAACATCTAAAGAAGGCGCCACTATGATAACTCAATTAACGAAAGAAATGAAAGAATCCATCAAAGAGTGGAAAGGCGCAGTGGAACCTCACCAAGAGAACATCCAACAATACTTAGAGCAAATCGAAACAAGTCTTAAAGATCTAGAAAATAAAGTAAGTAAACAAAATAACAATTAGTGAACCAAGGCGACATGTCAATCATCATTCGATAGACATGTCGCCTTGTTCAGCTTTGAAATGTCAAAACACCTTTCGCCATGTAGACGAAAGGTGTTTTTATACGTCATTTATTTTTTCAAGTCTTCCACTGATTCAATACCGTATTTTTCCACGACATAATCTGGAACTGTAAGTGCAAGTGGTGCTTTATCGACAAATGTGCCAAGTTCTTCTACATCATCTTCATATTCATCCCAGTAATCTGCGTGTGTTGCTGGAAGCCATGCAGCAGTCAGTACGGATGATGGGTCATCAGCTACAGCCTGCCATGCAGGTCCTGCTTCCATTTGCGACTGATCGACAGTATAACCTGCTTCTTCAAGTACTTTTGCCAGAAGAGGTGTACGTGCAAGTGCACCAGCCCAAGCAATATAAGTAAGGGTGACATCTTCTTCACCTAGTTCGTATTCATCACCGACACCTTCTGTCCACTCTTCTAATAGATCATCGTTTTCTTCCAGAAAGTCATCTGCTACATCTTCGGGATCTTCATCTTCAACGTTGATATCTACAAGCAAATCTTGTTCAACATCGGTGTCATAAGATTCTGCGAAGCGCTCGATAACCTTGGCAGCTCCAGGTGAAGTTTCCGCAAAATCTTTATTACCAATAGCTAAAATCTCATCACCATCGCCACCATAGATTTCTTTAGGATCCTCAAGCATTGTCAGATCGAATTGTTCAAACATTTGATGTGGTTTCCATCCAGGAATGATGATAGGTTCTTCATTGTCGTATGCAGTTTGAAGTTCGGCAAGCATTGCAGACTCGGACGATTCTTCCAATGTCCAGTCATCAAGGCCATATTCGTCAATTGCCGTTTCTGTGTTATTCATGATTCCGGCACCCGGGTCGATACCTGTAATGGTCCAATCCACATCATCACCGAAATCTTCGGCAGTCTTTTCTTCATCATCACCGTTTCCATTGTTGTCATTATTATTATCGCCACCGCACGCTACAAGTGCAGCTGCCAACAATGCAAATAACATTGCAATACCAAAAAGTTTTAGGTTCTTAAACATTATGAATACATTCCTCCTGTGGTAATAATATTAGTTGTTATGGATACTAAAAAATAAATGAATTATTTTTTGTTTGCTGCTTGTGTCACACGGTCAAGTACCATTGCCAAAATAACAAGACCGAGTCCCGCTTCGAAGCCAAGACCGATTTTAACTTGTGTTACTGCTCGATAAACATCTGCACCAAGACCTTTTGCACCAACCATAGATGCAATAACAACCATGGACAAGGATAACATAATCGTTTGGTTTACACCAGCCATTATATTCGTTTTAGCCAGCGGCAATTGTACTTTCACGAGTCTTTGCCAGGTTGTAGAGCCGAATGCATTAGAAGCTTCAATCAGTTCCTCATCGACTTGGCGTATACCAATGTTTGTCAAGCGAATGGTCGGTGGCATCGCGAATATGACCGTTGCCACAACCCCAGGTGCCATTCCCGTACTGAAGAACATAACAGCAGGGATTAAATAAACAAATGCTGGCATCGTCTGCATAAAGTCAAGAATTGGTGTAACAACTGTTTGCAATGCTTTTTTCTGTGACATCCATATTCCAATTGGAACACCTATGATAATCGCGATAACCACGGATATAAGTACCAGGGAGATGGTAAAGAGCGTTTCTTCCCAATATCCGAGATTATTGATCAAACCAAAACCGATAAGTGTGAACAATCCGATTTTCCAGTTCCCTACCCACCAGGCTATCAGTGCAAAAATGACGATTAATATAAGGGCTGGCGGTAATGACAACAGATCAACAAACTCATCTGTCAAAAACTTGATTCCATCCGTTATGGCATCAAAAAATCCCGATAGTGAATCCTTTAGGATGTCCACTAATTTAATAATCCACTCATCCAAAGGTAACTTCGGAAAAAGAGTGTCCAGATTATCCATTATCGACACCCCCATTTCCGTTAATAACTTCATCGTCACCCGCAAGCGCAGCAATGACTGCCCCGCGCACAACGATGCCTACCAGTTTCCCTGATGAATCTACAACGGATACAGGGGCAGTTGCTCCTGCCATCGGTTCAAAAATATCGGCAACCAATGTTTCCGGTTCAATCTTAGGAACATCTTTCGTAAGTACTTCTTCCAGACCCAGTTTTTCTTTAGCGGCCTTAGAGGCATCATCTGCAGTTACAATACCTAACAGTTTTTGAGATTTATCAACAACATATATTGTAGAAATCCCATTATCCCTCATCATTTTCAATGCAACCTGAGGGCCTCTGTCTACCGTCACATTTTCTGCTCGTTTCATAACGTGTTCTGCTGTCAAGACTTTAGCAAGATCAACATCTTCAACAAACCGTTCAACATAATCGTTGGCAGGATTCATCAAAATTTCTTCAGCTGTGCCGATCTGTACAATGCTTCCATCTTTCATCAATGCTATGCGATCACCGATGCGAAGTGCTTCATCAAGGTCGTGTGTTATAAATACGATTGTTTTATGCATTCGTTGTTGCAGTTCCATCAGTTCATCCTGCATATCTTTACGAATAAGTGGGTCCAAGGCACTAAAGGCTTCATCCATTAAAAGGATATCAGGATCATTTGCAAGTGCACGCGCTAAGCCAACACGTTGTTGCATACCACCGGAAAGTTCGCTTGGATACTTATCGAAATATCCTCCAAGACCAACCAGTTCCAATGATTCTTTCGCCTTTTTAGTCCTCTCTTCTTTATCGATCCCCTGGATTTCCAATCCATATTCAGCGTTTTTAAGAATCGTCTTATGCGGAAGAAGCGCAAAATTTTGGAAAACCATACTCATTTTCTTTCGTCTGATCTCCCGGAGTTGTTCTTTATTCATATCAGCGACATTATCTCCGTCCAACCAAACATCACCAGATGTAGGCTCGATCAAGCGATTCAGTAGACGAACGAGTGTTGATTTCCCACTCCCGGATAGACCCATGATTACAAAGACTTCACCGTTATACACTTCAAAAGTGGCTTGGTTTACACCAACGGTCATCCCTGTTGCTTCAAGGATATCGTTCTTTGTTTTATTTTCTTCAAGGAGACTGATAGCTTCTTTCGGACGTCTGCCAAAAATTTTCGTTAATTTGTCTACCTTTATTTGACTCATCACTTCACCTCTTATTTCCTTTCCTGAAATGTTTCAAATGCGGTACGCCATATGCAATTATTTCAAATCATTTACACGATGTAAAGAAAAGTTCATAGAGAATCGTATCAGATTGTCCTTCAATCCGCATCCGCGTTTAACATAAACGAAATAAATCCATTCCGCACAAACATTGTTACTTTAATACTATATCGCTAATCATACTATCATTTCAAATGTTAAATACCATCGATTTTGTATGTATAATTCGTACAGTTTATTCTGTATGAAATTATACTCTCTTTAACGTAGATTTGCTTCCACTTTCACGATTATACTATGCATGTTCACATTTTAAATCGGTTCCAATATAGTGTAATCTTATGACAATAGGTTTTTAGGAGGGACTAGATGACAACACAAATGAACAATGGCATCATGAATAATGTCATAAATAGTTTCGCAAAAACAATCGAAATGTTTGGACTTACTCCTATGGAAGCACGTCTATTTGCCTATCTATTTATAGAAGATGAGCCTAAAACTTTGGATGAAATGGGAGCAGCAATCGGTATGAGCAAAACATCGATGAGTACAAACGTACGGAGGCTTCTGGATTTGAATCTCGTTTCCCGGGTTTGGCGAAAAGGGGTCCGTAAAGATCTTTATCAAGTAAATGCACCCCTATACAAAATCTTTATGGATGCGTATCAAAAAAAGTGGATAGCTGCTGTTTCCCACCAACTTTCATCCCTTGAAAACATCGAAAATAATCAGTCGAAAAATGATCACCAGCTGAAAGGCCAAAATAAAGCTTCATTAAATGAAATTATTGATTTCCACAAACAATTGGAACAAGCGTTCAAAAAAATGCGAAAAAATGAGGTTACTTAATGAAAAAAAGGGGGATACGTCCCCTTTTCCCATGCTACCAAATTCAATTCATAACCCCGTCATACCAACATAAAGACAAGACTTCCAGCGATTGGTTTTCCCTTATTAAAAAATCATTGAAAAAAGTTTCAAAAAATCATTGCTTTTTACCCCGAAACGTACTATTATACTTGAAGGAATTATACTACGACTCGTTTGGAGGGGTGAAAATGTATTGCTGGAAATCAATCAATGTCCATAAAGATTTCGGTCTTTCATGGTTATACATGACATCATTTTTAATCATATTATTTTCTTTTTCCGTATTGTATATACCATTGTCCATCGTACACAAAACAGCAACCATTCAAGAGATCGGCATTCTGTACTTGTTGATTGCGCTCTTATTTTTGCCTTGCATCCATTCTTTTATGCATATTTTGCCTCTTATGGTGATGCATAAACATACGAGCATTGCGTTCGGAGCCAAACATAAAATATTACCTACTGTCCATTACCACACCAAAAAGTACTTGACGAAAAAGGAATTCTTAATTGTGACACTTGCTCCGACTGTACTCATTACAATACCTGGGATCATCACGAGTTATCTGTTTGCCGATTATTATGTCTATATTCTATTATTTACATCGGTTCATATCGGGGTAACTTTTCAAGATTCCTTGTATTTAATTCACTTGACAAAGGCACCCAAAAGATCCTTCATTGAAAACGGGACGGCTGGAATTGATATATTAAGTGATTAAGTTCAAGTCGGCAACATCATAAAGCGATACAATAACGCTCTTGTCCGGCGGGAAACCATGAATGGTCACGTTCTGTGAACATCGTCGATACAAAAGGCTCTTTCCCGCCTGGGACCTATGTCAGGCTATGGACAGGTGATCGGGTTACACGTTGTGATACATATCATGTTCAAAAAAGACAAGGACACTGAAATCTGTAACGTCGTTACGGTAATCGGTCTTGAACATCTCCCCCAAAAAAACAGTATCTTTATCCCCCACTGGATCTGACAAAATATAACATGGAAAAACAATCAGTGTAATCATAGGTTGACCCTTTCCCCTCCCCGTTATAGACGATAATCATATTTATCCCGGGTAGGCACCCATACTAAACATTATTTTTTTTCAGGACAAACTATGGTATATTATCAATAGTCAATCGTGGAAAATCAGATTAGGAGATGTTGATACATGAAAAAGTTAATAACCGCAACAACAATGTTATTTATTATTTTTGCACTTGCTGCCTGTAGTTCAGATAACTCTGATAAAGTGGCAGAAACAAAATCGGGAGATATCACCAAAGATGAATTTTATGACAAAATGAAAGAAGAAGCTGGTGAAGATGTTCTACAGCAAATGGTTTTGGTGAAAGTATTGGAAGGCAGCTATGAAGCAAGTGATGAAGAAGTTGATAAACGGATTGATTCACTGAAAGATCAAATGGGTGAACAATTCGATATGTGGATGCAACAAGAGGGCTTTGAGGATGAAGATCAACTACGCGATCAAATCTATCCAGCTGTCCTCCAAGAAAAAGCATTATTAGAAGAAGTAGATATTACAGATGATGAATTGAAAGAAGAATATGATTCCCGCAAAACTGAAATAAAAGCACAGCACATTCTTGTTGATGATGAAGATACAGCAAATGAAGTCAAAGAAAAACTAGATAATGGTGAAGACTTTGAGGATTTGGCGAAGGAATATTCAACTGATGGTTCTGCCGAAAACGGTGGTGACCTTGGTTATTTCTCTAAAGGGGATATGGTTCCATCATTTGAGGAAGCTGCCTTTAATATGGATGTGGATGAAATCAGTGACCCTGTTCAATCACAACATGGTTTCCATATCATTAAAGTCAATGATAAGCGAGATAAAGAAGACTTCCCCTCATTTGATGATATGAAAGATGATTTGAAAAGTGATATTTTAAACGAAAAACTTGAAGAAGATCCGACCATCGCCCAAAATAAAATGTCCGAACTCCTGAAAGATGCGGATATTGATATTAAGGTTGAAGGCATGGAAGATTTGTTTGATTTCGTCGATGAACCGATTGAAGATCCAAATCAAACGGAGGATGGCGAAGGCAATGATGAGGGAGATGTCGATAATGAAGATAACTCCAACAATGATGAAAACAATGATCAAAATGAAGAGAATGAAGACCAAAACGATAACGATCCTGAAAACAACGAAAATAATACAAACGAATAACATGTAAACCAAAGAAAAACCACTGTGACCATTTAGGTATCACAGTGGTTTTTGCATACGATTATTTTCTTATCATCATGTCAGTACACGCGTATATGGAATTATTGTTGTCTATGTCGAAGTTGTCTCTCTTTCTCGATACGTTTCATATACACATCGCCTTCACGTTCAATATAATAATCTTCAAGTTTCCGTTCCGCACGCATGGCCCGAAAAGCCATGTAACCACTGAAACACATGAATATAATCACAATCCATATCCACCATGGTGCCAAATCAAGCAAATTCATCGCCCCCTGTTCACATACTGTCTATCCAATATATATGAACAAGCCCATTGAAAAATGACTCATACTTGATTGAAATGACAACTCCTAAAACGAGGGTTTGTAAAAGGAACGATTATCCATAGCGAACATGCGCTCAGAAAACTCACCCGGCTTGGTTTTAGCAAGAGCCTTATCCAACATATTCATCTTGGCATCCAACATGTCAATGAAGTGCAATACTTCCGCTTCCTGTACGTATGGAGGTTTGGGACTGCCCCATTCCGCTTTACCATGATGGCTCAAAACAATGTGCTTTAAAATGGTTACCTCTTCGCCGTCAATTTGCAGATCTTTAGCCATTTCATTTATCTCCTCAACCATAATCGGAATATGGCCAAGGAGTTTCCCTTCAAGTGTATAAGTTGTCGTGATTGTTCCAGATAACTCTTTAACTTTCCCGATATCATGCAATATGACACCTGCGTATAATAAATCCTTGTTCAACTGAGGATATAACTGGCATAATTCTTTCGCGATGGCTAGCATGCTTACGATATGATGAGCCAGACCGGAAACATATTCATGATGGTTTTTAGTGGCGGCAGGATAAGTCAACAATTCTTCCTGGTATTTTTTGATAAATGCACGTACAATACGTTGGATTTTAGGATTCTCCATCTCAAATATCGCTTCAGTTAATTTTTCAGACAGTGTTTCCCTTGAGACCGGCGCCTTTTTGACAAAGTCAGTCATTTGTACACCATCGGTTGATTGTGATGGGCGGATTGACATAATTTTCAATTGCGGTCTCCCACGAAATTGATGAATTTCGCCGGTTATTTTAATAATGCCCTCTGGCAGAAATGTTTCCTCGTCCTCTTTGGATATATCCCATAATTTAGCATCAATTTCACCTGTCGCATCACATAAAATTAACGTCAAAAAAGGTTTTCCATTACTTGCTACCCCTCTACTGGCCTCCTTGATCAATAAAAAATCATCGAATTTATCCCCAATGGCATGTTTCGCAATACCTTTTTTCATTGTTTTGACCTCCCCATAATCATTATCCGGATTTATATTTACTCTGGTTCATGTTTCGGTATGAATTCAAAAATATCACCTGATTCTATTGTACGGATGAATTTCATAAGCCAACTATAGTAGTTTTTGGCATATTCCAAACGTTCGATATCTCGATATATTTTAGTTTTCAATGTTTCATCCGTTATCGATTGTAAGAGATGGTTCAACTTGAGAATTGTTTCGTCGGCCTCTTCAATATTGGTTTCTGTAAAACGACGCCAGCGATTCCCAAACAAGGATGTAAATGACTTATACCAATCCTCTTCCGACTCATATAAATCCTTTCGGATGCCCGGCTTGAATGTGGACTCAACCATCTTCATATCTGCCAATGTTCTTACGCCTGTGGACATACTTGTCTTGCTCATTTTTAATGCATCACGCATATCATCAAGTGTCATGGCGTCATCCGAGAAATACAGAACACCATATAGCCGTCCAACCGATGAGGTGATACCATATAAGTTCATATTTTTGGCAATGGCCTGAATGAATTTCTCGATTGTTTCTTCATGTTTATCCCAATCGCTTCTATTTGCGTCAGACAAAACATTTCCCTCCACCTAAAATAGTCAAACGTGTTAGTCGTATTATCTGGAAATAGTTTATCACTATTTATCCATTTATGCGAACGCATTATGGTTCAAATCAATCTTATATCCATTCCGAACAGACTGAAATTTGGTATCATCACTTGTAAGGATAATGACTTGACGTCTCTTGGACAATTCGGCAAAAACATGCATCATCCGCTCTGTTCGGATGGCATCAAAATGAACGAGTGCATCATCGATGATAAACGGCACTGTTGAATCATCGCTTAACACATCACTGATGGCTATCCTTAAAGAGATATACAGCTGATCGATTGTACCTTTCGATAATTCACGGACATTATAACGAATGAAGTCCTCTGACTCCACTTGAAACAAATGATTATCAGATGGTGCATAGATGCGTGTGTAGCGTCCGCCCGTTAAGGTAGAAAAATATACCGACGTTTTATCTATCACTTTTTGCAGATACTTATCACGATATATACGCTTTGTATCGTTTAACATCTCTCTGGCTGTTTTTAGGACAGACCATTCATATGCTCTTTTTTGCAGTTTCTCCTTCTCCATTTGAAAACGATGTTTTATTTCAGAGTGGCTACCAGACGTTTCCATATTCGTAAGTTCGACATTTTCTCGAGCCATTTTCTGTCTCACATCTTCAATTTCATCTGTCAATTCATTCATTTTCAACTCGGACTGTTTCATTCGGCCTTGCAGGTCAAATGAGTGAACAGGAACGGACACCATTTCCTTGAATTCCGCGTGTGTAATAATGGATGTGATATGATGCTCAAGTTGATGTTTTTCAGATAATAATGCGTTCCTGTCGTCCAGCTGATTGGCGGTTTTATAAAACGATTCGGCCGTATCAACATTAGCGTGTTTATACAATGCTTGTATTTCTTCCTCATAGGTCATCATTTGTTGATGGATCTTATCTTGGTCACGCTTGTTCTTCTCCATCCACTCTTCATATTGCTTCATTTGTTCGCAACAATTATGGTATTGCACCATTATATCGTCAAGAAGCTCAAATGGTAGGTCCAGATTTTCATTATCATGTTGAATGGCATTGTTATTAAGAAATGTCATCAATCTTTGTTGAATCGTCTCCTGCTCTGCATATAAATCAGACAAATGCCCATTTTGTTTGTTTATGTTTTGCATAAACTGTTTTAAGCGATTTAATTTTTGATAAATTTCTGCCCAGTAAGCTATATTGATTTCTTTTAAAAAGGGATATATGTCGTATTGTTCCTGTATGTGCCTTGTAAGCCTTTCTTCCTTCGCACGCAAACCCCGTCTTTTTTCTTCCCATTGCAACATCTGGATTTCCAAGGTCTGTTTCTTTTCCATGTAGGCTTGTAATGTTTGTTCTTGTTTTCGGGCCATATGCAATTGGTGTGTGGCCGCGTTCTTTTCATTCTCTGTGATGAACGAGCCCTTTTCCGGCATGGCATTGGCGGTCAATATTTCCGACAGTGATTTCCTGGAACGCTTTTGCAAAACCCATTGCCCGATACCGACTATGAGAGCACCCAATGATAGAGTATAGAAAGATTGAGGGGTCACTCCCATCATGGTCAATACAGCTAAAATAACGGCTAATAACCCACACCCAGCAGCTATGAGATGACTTTGCTTCTTTTTTCTTTCAACCATCCGTGTCCACTTTATTTTATTATCTGCTTCCTTTTCCATTTGGGACTGTACATATTCCTGTTGATGAAAGGCGTCTACTACTTCCGTCAGTCGGATGATCTTTTCTTCATCTGGAATGGCGGTTTCAAGCTTTTCCTGCTCGGATGTGATTGTATCCATTTGTTCCTTGATGAGAAAATAGTCATCCTCTGATTGATTTCTTTCAAAATCCACCTGGTCGCTCATTTGTTTCAATTCATTCCATGTTCGTTCAAGATGGAACGGAAAAGACATTTCCCCCAGATCATCCATCGTCAAACCCAACTGTAACTGCTCCAACTCCATTTGTACTTGTGTTTTTTCTTTTGCGATTGTTTCCAGAAGCTTTTTGATATCCCGTCTAATATCCATATAGGACTGTTTCATTGAAAGAATTGTCTCAGCCTCTTCATACACTTTCTCGTCATATAAATGCTGATTGTAATGATGCTTTTTTTCGTCATATTCACCGTATTTATCTTCCAAAAAGGCTAACTCACTTTTAAGTGGTAAAACAGATTCATTTAACCGACGCAGTCTTTCCAGGCCATTTTCTGGAAAAGACAGTGAATCGGGATAAGCATTCAATCGTTCGATACAATATTTATAATCCTTGATGAGCGGTAATGCTTGTTGTTGTTTTTCAAATAAACTGTAAGCATCTTTTTCATCCTGGTACTGTTTTTGGAGTGTTGTCCATCTTTCCTCCAATGAATGAATATATGTTTTCTTCTTGCGGTAAGCTGCTTCTTCGTCACCATGCCGGCTTAACTCCGCAGATAATTCATCCAATCCGCCTATTTGTTGATTCATGACAGGTTTTGTGCCATTGGGCTTGAAAAGTTCCCCCATCCGGCTGTCCAAGTCCTTTTCGATTGCGAGGATATTTTTGGATCCCGTCAATCCGATATTCAGCAAAACGTCACCTAAATCTGCTTCCGACATCGTCCGAATACGATATAAGTCCACAGCAGAAAAGGAAAAAATGGATTGATAGGTTTCATAAGTCATACCTTGGAGCCGATCTTTCAACCAACTTTCCGGATGTTCATTCCCATCCGATGTATAACATATCGCCCGGGCGTTACGTACCTCGTCAAACCTTTCGATGGTATATTCACCAATCGCCCCGTCCCAAACACGTAATCTTCCTCCCATACGACTGCTCGTTTTCGGACGATAAAACGTGCGCCACTTCGGAGAAAAACCAAATAACATAAATAAAATGAATTGTTGCATCGTTGATTTACCCGCTTCATTTCCACCGTATATACAGACGAATGATTCATTTTCAAAATCAATGGATTGGTCGACCCAATTACCGAATCCATTGATGGTCGCACTCATTAAACGCACATCATTTACCTCCTGTTTTCAACAATTCATTGATCAACAGTTGTTTCGCGTCATCCATGATCAATTCTTCTTCCCGTTCAGAAAGGGTTGTGATATATTTCCGAAAATCCCGGTGCTGATATAGGTCCGTTAAAAAGGGGTGAATGGATACTTCATCAAAATGGCGTATGAGTTCCCCCATAAAATGTTCTCCGTGTTTTAAATCTTTTTCCGTTGCATATCCTTGATGTGCGATACTATAACGGAAAATGAACCGCCAATGCGAACGTTGGGCCATTGACTCGTTCATCAACTCAATGATTTCAGCCACGTATTTTTCAGTTTCCCATGCCATGAGTTCCGGTGTTTCGCCTGTCAGATGCAAGTCGATCAAATAAGGGGTCGACTCTTGGAACGACGTTTTTATTGCATGTTGGAGATGTTGTTCCAATTGATGGATTTCCGTACAATTTGAAACATCCAGTGTCATAGCTTGATATTGAATGGCTTCCAGGCTGACAAATGACACAGAAGTGCCCTCTTGGGATAACGACACATGAAAGCAACCTTTCTCCCCTGTTTCTTTTCGATTTCTACCTTGTATATTACCTGGATAGACGATATATGGATCGGTATGTAATACTTGTCGCTTGTGAATATGGCCAAGCGCCCAATAGTCGAACTCATTATGGGTTAAATCCGTTAAGTGAAATGGGGCGTAGTGGTCATGTTCTGTATTTGATGAAACACTCCCATGCAACATGGCAATATGATATGGAATATGCTTATCCACCACTTCATACTCTTTCGCTTTATTCGTATCGACGACACGGTTTTCATAGCTGAATCCGTAAATGGCAGCCAGGGTTTGCCCATTTTTTTCATATGTAAAATGGCTGATTGTTTCATCGGTAAATTCAAACACATTATCTGGGTATGTGAGAGGGTGGATATTTCCTTTGACATAGTCATGGTTACCATATGAAATATAGACATCGATACAATATTCCTCAAGCTTCAGGAAGGCATCACGCAATCTGATTTGGGCTTTCAGGCTTTGTTTTTCGTTATCAAACAAATCCCCTGTTATCAAAACAAAATCAACGTTCTTGTCGATTGCTGCCTGTATTAAATTATCCAGTGCGACAAACGTGCTTTTCCGTATATCATTGAATAGAAGTTCCGGAACTTGTGCTAACCCGGTAAAAGGGCTATCTAAATGTAGATCTGCTGCATGCAAAAATGAAATTCCCTGTGTCATCGTGTCACCTCTTCAAAATCAGTTATCTCCATTCTACCAAAAACAAGCACCGAATACACGTTCGGTGCTGTGGTCATAAAAAAACGTGACTGACATGGAAATCAATCACGTTTCACTTCTTCTTTATTCTTTTCTGGATAAGGCAATCGCTTTTTTAATATCTTTAAATGAACTGGTTTTCCCGTACATCAAGACTCCACCTTTATAAATACGTGCTCCAATGGCGCCCAGAACAATAATCGATGCAACCAATATACCATAAGATAGAACCATCTCCCATACCGGAACGTTCAACATGCCAATCCGCAAAAACATCACCATCGGTGTGAAAAAGGGAATGTATGATGTGATGGTTACAATAGTGGAGTCAGGGAATCCCATACCGAACATCGCAATATAAAAACCAATCAATAATAAGAAAGTCATTGGCATAATCAGTTGATTGACCTCTTCAACCCTACTAACCAATGAGCCCAGCATAGCAGCAAGTGTTGCATATAATAAATAACCGAGCAAGAAAAATAATATCGCATGCATGATCAATGATACAGAAATGCCTTCAATGCCAAACACCTCGAATACACCACCCGTCATCTCATCCATTTTAGAATGGATCATTGCATATCCCGCACCGATGAAAATGACGATCTGTGTTAATCCGAGCATCGTCATACCGATGATTTTTGCAAACAGGTGAGTGACCGGAGATGCACTGGAAATAAGTATTTCCATGACACGCGACGATTTTTCAGTTGCCACGTCTGTAGCGATCATTGTCCCGTAAAGCATAACGATCATAAACATCAAAATAACCATGGCATAAACAATCCCACGCGTTTGTTTCTCTGCGTCTCCCGACTTGGCGCTATCATCAAGCGCTGTCGTCTCAAATGAAATGGGTTCATAAATCATTTGTAATTGTTCTTCATCAATTCCTGCACGCTGGGTTGCTATGGTTACTTTCAATTGTTGCAGGATGTTTTCCAGATCTTCTTTAATCCCCGCTTCATTGATGGTATTCATATATAATGTCGCTTCCGGTATCTGTTCATCATCCAGGTTCAGTTCCAATAACCCTTCATAGGTGTCATTTTTCACAGCCTTTTTACCTGATTCGATACCATCCTCATAAAGAATAGGTTCAATCGTATCGTCAGTCGCTTCGATTGTGGTTTCAAGGGGTACAAATAATTCACCCGTTTCATCTATGACAGCGACCTTTTCATTCTCGTCACCTGTAAATACATCGATGATCGACTGGATATTACTGATTCCGAAAATAAACAATATCGTTATGATGGTACTGATGATAAATGATTTGGTCTTGACCTTTGTCATATAAGTATGTGCCAAAATCGTCCAAAACTTATTCATACGATGCACCTACTTTCTCAATAAAGATATCATTCAGACTCGGCTCTTCCAAATCAAACTTCCGGATGAATCCAACGTGTTGCAAAGCTTTGAATATATCCTGGGAAACATCTTCATTTTCAATTTGCAGGCGACACCCGGCGGTCGTTTTCTTGAAGCGGGTCACACCATTGATGTCTTGTAAAAAACTTAAATCATCATCTGCATGTATGACAAGATTCTTCTTTCCATATGCATCTTTGATATGTCTCAAAGATCCTTCTACTACCGGTGTACCTTTATGCAAAATACAGAGGTTTTCACATAACTCCTCGACATGATCCATTTGATGTGAAGAGAATACAATGGACATTCCTCTTTCTTTTAATTCAACAACCGCTTTTTTCAGCATTTCGACATTGATGGGATCAAGGCCAGAAAACGGTTCATCAAGAATCAGCAATTTGGGCCGATGGAGAACAGCTGAAATAAACTGGATTTTTTGCTGATTGCCTTTGGATAATTCCTCGATTTTTTTATCCAGGTAATCCGGTACCTTGAAACGTTCCAGCCAGCCTTTAAGTTCCTTTAATGCATCCACTTTATCCATCCCGCGCAGTTTACCCAAATATACCAACTGGTCGCTTACTTTTAATTTTGGATATAAGCCACGTTCCTCTGGTAAATAACCAATCAAATTACTCCGTTCATAACTTATGGGGTCCCCATTCCATGAAATATCCCCTGACGTATGATCCAGTAGACCCAATATCATACGGAACGTCGTTGTTTTACCCGCACCATTTCCCCCTAAAAATCCGTACATTTGCTTTTCGGGAATTTCAATGGATAGATCATTGACCGCTGTATGATTCCCGAATTTCTTGGTGACATGGTTTAAAATTAACGTCAATACCTTCACACCCTTTATTTAAAATTTATGCTTAATGGAAACATTGTTTTTACTGTTTTGAGAAATAGGCATTAAAAATGATCAAAGCGATATTATGCAACATATATATTCCTGTAACCAAGTAGAAGCTGAATCCAATTCCTTCATAGATTATGACAACAATCCATGCGAAGAACAATATGACTAAAGTCGAATCCCATGATCTCGCTTTAGCGCGATTTGCCCTTTCCCAATACCGTTCATCAAACCAATGCTTCTTCTTGCCGATATGACGTTGGATAAAAAACACAACTCCCGCAACAAACGCCCCGAGCAAGACACCCGATAACCCGTAAATGATATCAATCACTTCATCCGTCAATATTCTCATCCCCTTCAAAAATGAATAAGTCCTCTATCCGGCACTCAAATGTTTGAGCCAGTTTGTGAGCCAGAATAAGTGAAGGTCTATACTTCCCTTTTTCAAGTGAAATAATGGTTTGTCTGGATACTTTTAATTTTTCCGATAGATCTGATTGTGTGTATCCAAATTCTTCTCTTTTTTTTCTTATGCGTGTTTGCATCTTTTTATCTCACCTTGTTTTATCAAATTACTGCTTCACACAAAAGGTAAAGCAAACTTTACAAAAAAGCGTAACATGTTGCATTGATTTATGTCAAGTGTACTTTACATTGTTTTATTCATATATTGAAATATTATATAGGGTGAAGGGTTTTATTTTCAAAATCGACCAGATTGATTATACTATAATTAGCAGGGATAAGGAGGATTTATATGCGAACATATACATTAACTGTTTTCTCTAAACAAGGCGAAAAATTGCTTGACGAATCATTTGAGGCGAAAAATAATGAAGAAGCGAAAAAGGCTGGAACCGACAAACTGGCTGAAGAAGGATATAGTGACTACACACATCGGTGTGTCAGTCCAGATGCCAAGTTAGTCCTATTCCATCGATGATTTCTTGAATAAGATATGTAAAAATCCACCAATCAGTCCGCTGATTGGTGGATTTCTGTCCTGCGAAAAATTATATTTATACACCTTGATTATTTTCAGGTGT
Source organism: Virgibacillus sp. (assembly GCA_035301285.1). Lineage (GTDB taxonomy): Bacteria > Bacillota > Bacilli > Bacillales > Amphibacillaceae > DATGUN01. The sequence continues at coordinate 74,857 of DATGUN010000038.1, read as the reverse complement.
TCCATACAGTTCTTCCAGTGGTTTGGTAATGATTTGACTCAAATCATTGATGACAACATTCAGTCGTTGTTCCTTTTCCATTAAATCTGAAATTCCCGGGTGTTGCTGCACAAGCTCAACCACTTGACGTGCTTTTTCTACTTCTTCTTCGGAAATGTCCTGTCCTTGCATTTGTTTTTCCTGCAACTCGAGCTGTGTGTTGCGGAAGTTATCAAACATCTGCTTTGATGATGGATCTGACATCACTTTTTCAAATGCCTCCTGCAATGCCTGAAAATCATCGCTTTCCCGTATGGCATTCTGTAGATCATAGGCACTATCATACATATTCGACACACGAATCCCTCCTTTATTCCAATAGAAAAATTCAAAAGCTCTTGAAAGCTGATATTTCACTATTAAAAGATAACGTAATCAACTATAACAAACAGACTTACGAATGTATAGGTTTTTCCATCATCATTTTCCTTTTTGATACGTCCTTGATATAATAAAGAATACGCAAAAAGGACAGGAATCCTGCTGTATTAAAATGTATACCAATTGGTGACACCCCCAAAACAAAGATCACGGAAAATGCGACGAAGGAAAGAAGGGACAATCATGCTCAGTCGATTACAACGACTTTTTCCATCTTTAATAACACATAAAGACATTGATTCACAATCCTATAAAGACTATCACTGGTACATGTTAGAGCAAGGTGACATCGTCGGTATAGCAAAAGAGGAAATGACATCAAAAGACAATGCTTTACTTTCAACTTTTTTGACCCCCTATAACGTACAGCTCCCACAACCGACAAAACAAGAAAAAGCCTGGTTGAACCTTATTCAAACAAACGGGACAAGTGCCAAAAATCAAAACGATAATGTCTATCGTTTTGTTTATTTTTCGATTCAAAAAGATCGTATTGATCCAGGTTCCTTCAAAAATGCAATTGAAACCATTTTCCAACAAGAAGTGCCTATATTATGGATAAATGAACATTCGGGTATTATCGTGGAAGAAATGTCACAATCGAAAGAAGAGAACCTTTCATATGAGGAAATCATCGATACATTGATGAGTGATTTATACGTCAAGATATCATTCTTCGTCGGTAGCATATTAAAAGATTACAAACATATAAAATTTCACTATGACACCATTTTAAAAGGAGCGAAATTAGCAGCAAAATACTCCCAAAAACCCGTTCATTCCTATATAGATATCGTCCCTTACCTTTATATCGAAGAAATGGATGCGGAAAAACGCAGGCAAATATCACAGATTGTATTAAAAGAAACAATCGATGATCCTGAGATGTCAGAAACAATGGAAACATTCATGAGCTATAACCTGAATATATCCGAAACCGCCAAAGAACTTTACATGCATCGCAACAGTTTACAATACAGACTTGATAAATTTCATGAAAAAACCGGGTTAGATGTACGAAAGTTCCACCATGCTGTAACACTGTACCTTGTTTTAAAGGACCATTAATAAGTAACCTTCTCATGTCCGCTTCTAGACACCACTCAAATATCACCGACAACGGAACATGAAAACATGCACAAAATCCGCTATCATTTTTGTGCATGTTTACTATTACAATGAATCCCCTTTTTTTATATAATAATCATTAGAAATAAAAAAACGTTTACATAAATGGAGGGGAAGCACAATGGCAGAAATGAAATTGAGTTCTATTCAAAAAGTTTACGAAAAAGGTGCGAAACCAGCTGTTGATAATTTCAACCTGGATATTGACGATAAAGAATTTGTCGTATTTGTAGGGCCTTCCGGTTGTGGTAAATCAACGACACTTCGGATGATTGCCGGGCTTGAAGAAATCACAAGCGGGGATCTTTTCATAGATGATAAAAAAATGAACGATGTCGCTCCTAAAGACCGGGATATTGCAATGGTGTTCCAAAACTATGCATTATATCCACATATGAACGTTTATGATAACATGGCTTTTGGATTGAAACTACGTAAATTCAAAAAAGACGAAATTAAAAAGCGTGTCGATAATGCAGCTGGCATTCTTGGTCTGGAAGGATATCTGGATCGTAAGCCTAAAGCATTGTCTGGTGGACAGAGACAGCGTGTTGCGTTAGGGCGTGCCATTGTTCGTGATGCTAAAGTGTTCTTGATGGATGAGCCACTATCAAACCTGGATGCAAAATTACGGGTTCAAATGCGTGCAGAAATTCAAAAACTTCATAAACGACTTCAGACAACGACAATTTATGTAACACACGACCAAACTGAGGCAATGACAATGGCCACAAGACTTGTCGTCATGAAAGATGGTATTGTCCAACAAGTCGGGGCGCCAAAAGATGTATATGATCTACCAGAGAACGTATTTGTCGGTGGATTCATCGGTTCTCCTTCGATGAATTTCCTTTCAGGCAAGTTATCAGACGGCCAATTTGTAATGGGTGATGTTTCTGTAAAAGTTCCCGAAGGTAAAATGAAGGTTCTTCGTGATCAAGGGTATATTGACAAAGATATTATTTTAGGTATCCGTCCGGAAGATATCCATGATGAACCAGCATTTATTGATGCAACACCTGAAACAAAGCTGACTGCTACAATTGATGTTGCGGAATTGATGGGGGCAGAATCCTATCTTTATTCAAAAGTGAATGATCAAGATTTCGTTGCTCGTGTTGATTCACGTACGGACGTTGCTGGAGGTCAAGAAATCAATCTGGCCTTCGATATGAACCGAGCCCATTTCTTTGATGCCGAAAACGAATTACGCATTCGTGAAAACTAAACAGATACGAGCTTCTATATAGAATAGACAAGCGGGACGAACATCATTTCATCCCGCTTGTCTTTTTGATTATAGAGATTCAATCTCTATGTCAGCCATCACTATTTATTGTTGTCCACCAAATTGTTGTTGTGCAGATTGAACAAGTCGTTTAGTGATTTCACCACCGACTGATCCGTTTGCACGGGAAGTTGTATCAGGACCCATTTGCACACCAAATTCAGATGCAATTTCAGTTTTCATTTGATCAAGTGCTTGCTGTGCACCAGGTACTACTAGTTGATTTGAATTGTTATTAGCCATCATTATCACCTCCTGTAAACATATTATCTACAGTAAAGGTAAACTTATCACAAAAAATGACTGGTAAAATGTAGTATAGACATCACCCAAAACACAATCTGAACATCAATGATTACAATGAAAAGCGATTAAGAAATCCTTATTCGATAACCATTCAACATATCAGATGGGTAAAGAAAAAAACGGATTGGCCTTCTTTTACCAGAAAGCCATCCGTCTCATACATACCTTAATTTGGATGCGTCATATTTTTTGGATTTACATACTCATCAAATTCCTCAGCCGTAAGCAGTTCCAGAGATACCGCTGTTTCCTTCAACGTTGCATTATTTTCAAAAGCCTGCTTTGCGATTTTTGCCGCATTTTCATAGCCGATGTGTGTATTTAATGCCGTTACAAGCATTAATGAATCCTCGAGATGTTTTTCGATCTGCTCATGATTGGGTTCAATGCCTTGTACACAGCGTTCATCGAAAGACACCATGCCTTCTGCCAACAGCTTACACGATTGCAAGAAGTTATAGGCAATAACAGGTTTGAACACATTTAATTCAAAATTACCTTGACTAGCCGCAAACCCTATAGCAGCATCATTTCCCATAACCTGAGTGGCAACCATTGTCATTGCTTCACATTGCGTTGGATTCACTTTACCCGGCATAATGGAACTGCCTGGTTCATTCGCAGGAATAACAATTTCACCTATGCCACAACGCGGACCACTCGCTAACCATCTTACATCATTGGCTATTTTCATCATATCCGCCGCCAGCGCTTTTAATGCACCGTGCCCATAAACGATTTCATCATAGCTCGTCAATGAATGGAATTTATTCGGCGATGGAACAAAATCCTTTCCTGTATACTCACTGATAGCATCACATACCAGTTTTGAAAAATCGGGATGTGTATTCAATCCGGTTCCGACAGCTGTTCCGCCGATAGCGAGTTCTTTGAGCTGTGGCAAACTTCCTTTAATCATTTGTTCGGCTTTCTCCATCATCCGGTGCCATCCACTGATTTCTTGTCCAAGCGTTAATGGGGTGGCATCCTGTAAATGTGTCCGACCAATTTTGACAATATCTGTGAAAGTGTTCATTTTTTCATTCAGTGTTGCTTTCAGCTGGCTGATGGCTGGCAATACAACATCTTCCAATTTCAAAACACTTGCGACATACATTGCAGTTGGATACGTGTCATTTGAACTCTGTGATTTGTTCACGTCATCATTGGGATGTAGTGTGTGTTCGCTATTTTTCTTATCAAGCCATTCGTTCCCAACATGCGCTATGACTTCATTTACATTCATGTTAGACTGTGTGCCGCTTCCTGTCTGCCATACGACAAGCGGAAAATGATCATCCAATTTTCCAGAAATGATTTCATCAGCAGCATAAGCTATTGCATCTGTCTTTTCTTTTTCAAGCAATCCCAATTTGTTATTGGCAATGGCGGCACTCCGCTTTAAAACGGCAAAAGCTTTTATGATTTCTTTCGGCATTTTCTCTTCACCAATGGGAAAATTCTGTTTACTGCGTTGTGTTTGGGCACCCCAGTATTTATCAGCAGGTACCTTCACTTCGCCAAGCGTATCTTTTTCAATCCGATATTCCATGTCATTTCCTCCTTATAAATGCTTTATGTACCATATCTATTGTAACAAATTTTCACGAGAAACAAATAAACTTCACTTTTCTATGTCTTTATTTTTACGCATCCATTATCTACAGTTATTTGTTACAATTTTATCAACGAAACCATATTGACACAAAATTGTCCCAATGTCTTTTGACCTACAGGCAATCGATTTCCTTTATACTATTCAATAGCACACCAACGTAAAGGATGTTTTATATGCCGAACATTTGGACACATATGCTTTTTTGTGAAGATATCATTGATGCAGTTGAAGCCCCGAATCGATATACCCGATATGAGCCTTATATGAAGCTGGGAGCACAAGGACCCGACCCATTTTTTTATTATAATTTCTGGCCGTGGATGAAAGAATCTCAAGCAAATGAAATCGGAACATTGATTCACACAAAAAAATGCGGCCCATTCCTAATGGAATTGATTGAACGTGCCAAAGATAGTCATCCCATTGTGCAGGCCTATGTATTCGGTTTTATCACACATCATATTTTGGATCGACATGCACACCCATACATTCACTACAGAGCAGGATATAAAGGAAATGATCATCAGAAACTTGAAGTGTTCATTGATACAATCATGATGGTCAAATACCATAGCCTAAAAACATGGAAGGTGCCCGTCCATAAAGAAATCAATGTCGGTTTTTCTATTCAAAAAGAAGTGACACAGCTCTTGCATGAAGCGATTAAGACCCACTTCCCAGAGATCACTTTCAAAACACCCAGTTATATACAAAAAGCCTATAAAGATATGAAACGGGCCCTGAAAATCCTTTCCGATCCATACGGATGGAAAAATGTCGTATTAAAATCACTGATCTCCGCTTACTCGCATCGTCCTATCAAAAATGATGTCGATTATTTAAATATGAGCCACACAACTTGGTATCACCCAGCAACAAATGAACCCTGCAACAAAAGCTTTGTGGATCTATATAATGAAGGGCGCATTGAAGGAATAACGATTCTTTCCGAAGTGATAAGATATTGGCATCAAGAACAAGATATACTCACAGACATCGCTGACTTACTCGGTAACATTTCCTATGACACAGGAAAACCCTTATCACTGCATCTCGAAAATAAGTATAGTGATCCCATCATCTGATAGGCGGCCAAACCGAGATCATACGGATTGGCCGTTTATCATGTGAAAATCATTTTTCGATTGCACCACAGAGCCTTCTTTGTTCCTTATAGGATACAATCGACGCTTCCCATTTAAAATAGCCTTTTCAAAGGTAGGAAAAGGCTTACTCCCATATAAATTGTCTGTAGTGTTCACTTAACTGTTTAAATGCTGCCTCATTATTTGCTTGCAGGGCATCATCAATTGCGGCCATCAGTGTTTTCTTGTCCCACTCAAAGCATAACGCATCCAACAAGAGCCTTGAGGTCATTTTTATTTCATACGGGAGATCCCGTTTTGCGTTGTTCGGCTTTCCATAATAGCGATAATATCGAAATACGATTTGTTTATGTGTCATGGAAAATCTCTCCCTTTTCCCTTTCTTCCATTATCCTAAATGTTTTGAATAATAGCAATGAAAAAGTGATGGCAATCTTTTTATAAAGAAAAAATTAAGAAACGGGAAATGAAGGATTCCCTTGTTTATTAGCCGGGAGGATCCGCTCACCGGCAAGGAGCGCAGGAAGCCATATTATTCTCCACAATGATCCCCGTTTAATGTTCACTATTCCTCTATGAAGTGTGGGCAACTATCCGTTCTTAAGGATAAAAAGACACAATCCATCAATTCTAGTCTTCTGTAGCTTCATTCGGGATTGATGCTTTTATAAGCAAGCAATCCTGCTCCCAGGGCAACAAGGGTTAACAAGATAACCATCCAACTGATATGTTGTTTCATCAATAAAGCAATGACAGGCGGCCCTGCAGCGACGCCGATGAAACGCATTGCACTATATATCGATGTAATGACGCCGCTCACCTTTTTATCCAATGTATTTGTAATAAGCGCATCCAAAGAAGGTAAAGACATTCCTATACCCGTCCCGCAAACAAAAAATATACTTAATAAATATATAGGATGATTCATAAAAGGAATAACCAATACCGATAAGCCACTCAGTAAAATACCTGAAAAAGTGACCCACTTCATCACTTTCAGCCTGTCTTTTATCAACTTACCCGAAACATAAGATGCAACGGACAGTGCCAATAAAGGAATCCCCAATAAGACGCCTTTCCAGATCCCCTTATAGCCAAATGTTTCTTCTAATATGCTGGATAGATAAAATAAAAATCCGAATAACATGAACATTAAAATGGCACCAATGATAAAAATAGCCACCAACCATGTACGGTGTTCCTTAAATACATCTTTGATCAATTGGATATATTCTCCAACATTTGTCCGTTCTTCTCCGCCTTCTTTTTTCTCTATCAAAAATCCGACCAAACAAGCCGATATCAAGCAAAATACCGGGATTGAAAAAAAAGGCATGAACCAAACGATTGCCGCTAGCGCAGCCCCGAGGATGGGGCTTAATACTTTACCGATTGTGTTCGATGTTTCGACAACACCCAATGTTTTGCTTGCAAGTTTATCATCCTGAAAAATATCACCGACTAAAGGCAATACAACTGGAAAAGCGCCAGACGCCCCTATCCCCTGTAATATGCGCCCAACCAAAATGAACGGATAGGGATTTTCCATTTTCCATGATGCCCATCCTGCAATGAGTCCACCTATGCCGGTAATGATCAATGAAGGGAGAATCACCGTTTTCCTGCCGAATTGATCTGATAAATAGCCGGCAATCGGAATGAAAATAATTGCTACAACTGAAAAAACGGTAATGATATAACTGGATTCCAGCTTGGTAATATGCAATGTACGCTCCATAACCGGTAAAATTGGGATAAGCATCGAATTTCCCAGTGTCATGATGAGCGGGATTGAAGCAAGAGATAAAATGATCCATCTTCTTTTTTGTTCTAATTCTCCCGTATTTTCAGTGTTGGTCTCCACGAAAACGTCAGCCCCTTTTATTAGAATGATTCCGTTTATTTACTATTCGCATTGGGGCTGCATTTTATTCCGGTAAAAAATAGCATCGTACCCTAATAAGATGACGTTTCCTTCTTCAGCCAACATATATAAAACGCTTACAACATCGCTAACAACTCATCGATATCTTCCCATCCATATGCTGTTTCTTGATATGTTCCTTCACCGATGGATGTTTCCACTTCACCAACGGGTTTTGCTTGGTATCGTTCATAAAATCGGCTAGATGGATTTTTCTTCAAGATCCATACAAGAAGTGATTGATATCCCTGGCGTTTCATTTCTTCCCCAAACACCCGTAGAAGCCTTGCACCAAGGCCTTGTCTTTGATAATCAGGCAACAGATAAATCGTATAAATCTCAGAATCGTAATTGAACCGCTTCGTCCGTTCTGGTCCACCTGAAATAAATCCGACAATGTGTTCTTCATTATAAATAACAAACGTACATTGATCTTTCCTTTTCATTCGAAGTATTGTTTCCCACAGTGTTTTTCTATTATCGAACGTCATGTTCGATAAGTCTTTCTCGTCCAACAAATCAACGTATGTACTTTTCCAGCTCATGACGTGGATATTTGCAATGACCTCAGCATCTTCTAAACATGCTTTACGAATCGAAAACATTCATATCCCCTCCTGTTATATCAATCATTATAGTGACAAAAGAAAAACGGTGAATATGGCACCGATGACAACCAAAATAACATTCAGTCCTACATATGCAAGCAAAATGGCTACAACACCGCCTGCAAGACCAATGTATGGTTGATCGGGTTTGACGCTCAATATCCCAGGAAAAATCAATGCTCCAAGTGCAGCGTAAGGAATCGCATTCAACCAACGATTCACCCAGTCCCGAAATATCAATTTATCGACAAAGAACACAGGAATCATTCTCGGTATCATCGTGACGATTGCCATGCCAATAATAACCAGAAATATCATCGTGCATCCTCCTTCAAGAAAAACACTCCGCTCAGACCACCTAAAACCGTCCCGCAAACAATGGCCCATCCCTCACTCATGAATCGTCCCATCAATCCATTTATAAGCATCGCCAATAAGGCTATCAGAGCAATGCGCCATTCTTTTTTAACAGATGGAATCAATAATCCGATAAACATGGCATAAAGCGCAATCCCCATGCTTTGACTTAATGTATCCGGAATGACTTCACCTAACATCCCACCCAATAACGACCCGGCTATCCAAGATATGTAAGCTGTCAGTATTAGGCCAGCATAAAATAAGATTCCTTTCTTCTCATCCGATTTTTCCGGATTCAAAGCGGATACGGCAAAAGTTTCATCTGTCAAACCCAAAGACAGAAACGCTTTTTTTGCGATGGGTACATGGCGTAAACGATTCATAAAAGAAAGACTCATCACGAAATGACGGAAATTCAGGACAAAAGTAGCAATTACGATTTCCATCACGCCTGATCCAACCGCAATCATATTGACTGCCATGAATTGACTGGCACCCGCAAAAACAAAAACACTCATCATGGTAATTTCCAATAATGATAAACCTGTCTGTTTCGCCAATACACCATATGTTATGGCAATGGGCAGGTATCCAAGCATGATCGGTAATCCGGCTGAAATCCCCTGTTTTAACATCTGCATAGACTGATGATCATTTTTGATTGCTCCTGTTTGAACCATATACACACCTCTATCTATCTTTTGATATGTTTACGGATTCATCATATCGATGATGAGCCTTATTAAGACTTCACCTATCTTGTTCAGTCGTTATAATCGGACCATCTTTTGTAATGACGATCGTGTGTTCATACTGTGCAGAACGTCCCTTGTCGATCGTGCGCGCTGTCCAATTGTTATCATCCATCATACTCTTCCAGCTACCTTCGTTCAGCATTGGCTCAATCGTAATAACCATGCCTTCTTTCAAGCGTGTGCCCTTATTCGGAAGTCCAAAATGTGGAATGTGTGGGGGTTCATGAAGTGTCGGTCCGATTCCATGCCCGGTAAAATCTCTAACGACGGCCAGGCCCTCACCTTCCGCATATGTTTGGATGGCATGACCTATATCTCCGATCCGGTTACCCGATTGGGCTTGTTCAATCCCTTTATAGAGCGACGTTTCAGTTACTTCCAATAATTTCTTGGCATCATCATCTATGGTCCCTACCGGATATGTCCACGCAGAATCAGCAAGGCCACCATTAAAATTAACAACCATATCAATCGTAACGATATCTCCATTGACTAACTGCTCGTCTCTTGGAAAACCATGGCATATTTCATCGTTGATTGACGCACAAATTGCATATGGGTACCCATTGAAGCCCTTTTGCTCAGGTGTTGCATCATGTGATTTCAAGAAGCCTTCCACGAATTCATCTATTTGTTTTGTTGTTATACCTGGTTTGATCATTTTCTTGATTTCTTTATGACATTGAACGAGAATATCACCTGCTTTTTGCATTAGTTCTATTTCTCGTTTACTTTTTCTTGTAATCATGGTTTTTAGAATACACCTTCCTCTTTTAATAACATACTGCTGCCTTTTAAAAACATATTTCCAAATTAAAGTGTATCATATATTTAAGGAAAAAATGAATATTAAGAACTAAGAAAGCAACATGAAAGAGGAATTTCTCCTCGTCCATGTTGCCTTATCCTTTAACGTGTATGATCGCCTTTTATTTATTTATAGTCGCTTATATCGTAGATTTTACCATTTTCGATAGTTGCTTCGTCACCCATGATATCTACAATGATACTGGCTACCATATCGGCTTCCGATAAACGATTGTCTTCTTTATAAGCACGGAATGTATTCACATCCTTGAACGATTCTTCAGAACTGGCGCGTATTTTTTCTTGCATTTCCGTATCCATGACGCCTGGGTTAAACGCTATGACTCGGTGACTTGTTCCCAAATGGTCTTGTTCAAGTGCTACGGTTTTAACGTACATATTCAAAGCTGCCTTAGAGCTACAATAGGCGCTCCACCCATAAACAGGGCGATTAGCCGCACCGGAAGTAATCATCATTCCAATTAATGGGATATCTGTCTCCGACCCTTTTTTCAAGAATTGGTTCGTCAATACCATCGGCGCAGTAATATTCACTTGAATATGTTTGGATATTTGTTCCGGACTTTGATCTACCGCCTTGGCAATGGGTTCAAGCATCGCCGCATTATTCACTAAATAAACCGCTTCTGGATTGTTTCCATATATATCATGTGCCATTTGTTCAATGGTCGTTTCAATTTGATTGATATCTGACAAATCGCAGACGTAATCCCGGTAGGTGACATGATTTTCGTCGGCTTTGGTTGCCAATTCATCCGTCTTATTTCTGGAAAGCCCATAGACATGAATGCCTGCTTCCAAAAAGAACATGGCAATCGATCGTCCAAGCCCTCTTGATGTACCGGTTACTACCGCATATTTCACAATAATCCCCCTCTCCGGAATTGCTTTGAATTTATATATACCCGATATATCAAGGCTGGAAACATGAACTTGTCCCCCAAGAAAAAATCCCGCCCCTTATTTATTCACTTACACTGTTCCAATAATGAACCAATGTTTCCATTCCTTTATCATAGCTGTTAAGCGGAAAACTTTCATTTGGAGAATGGAGTCTGTCATCCGGTGTTCCAAATCCAAGCAGGACAATGGGCATTTGATAGATAGCCTCCATCCATTCAACGACAGGAATGGAACCCCCCATTCGCACAAATACCGTTTCTTTCCCGAATGCCTTTGTGTAACTTTCTGCCGCTTTTTGGATCAAATGATGATTTGGATCGACTTTATATGCTTTTGCGGAAAGGTTTTCCTTTTTTATATCGACTGTAACACCCGCTGGTTTATGTTGATTGATATGGTCTGCTAACAATTGCTGTATGTGGTCAGGATTTTGTCCAGGAACAAGCCGACACGTTATTTTCGCAGTTGCAGATGAAGGGATGATGGTTTTCGTTCCCTCGCCTTGATAACCACCGTACATGCCATTGACTTCAAATGTAGGTCTTGCCATGGTATGTTCTTTAGCTGTATAGCCTCTTTCAGATGCCGTTTCTTTCACGCCTGTTGATGCTTGGTAATCTTCCCCATCCACTTGTTTGATGAGCTCCCTCTCTTCTTCCGTCAAGGGCTCGACATTATCGTAGAAGCCGTCTACCGTTATGACCTCATCTTCATTTTTCATTGTTGCAAGAAGTTGAGCCAAGGCCATAGCAGGGTTTTTCACGGCACCGCCATACATTCCTGAATGAAGATCATGATCCGGACCGTTCACAGTCACTTCAATACCGGTAAAACCTTTCAACCCATAAAGAATGGTCGGTTGATTATCAGCAACCATGCCTGAATCGGAAATGACAGCAAAATCAGCCTTGAATTGTTCTTTTTTGTCATGAAGGACTTGATATAAATTTTCGCTTCCTATTTCCTCTTCACCTTCGATACATACTTTTACATTCAACGGTAACTTACCATCTGTTTCCATGAAAGCCTCAAAAACGGCTAGGTGCATAAAAACTTGTCCTTTATCATCACTTGAGCCGCGTGCATATAACCGTCCATGTCTTATTTCAGGTTCAAAAGGATCACTTTCCCATAATTCGATAGGATCAACCGGCTGAACATCATAATGTCCATAAAGAAGAACGGTCGGTGCCTCGTCCCCCGCTTGATTGTACTCTGCATATACTAGCGGGTGTCCACCGGTATCTTGTTTTTCCACCTTGTCAAACCCAATGTTATTTAAATACGATTCCAAAAAATCTGCCGCTTGATGAATATCCTTTTTATGTATGCTATCCGTGCTGACACTTGGAATTTGCAAAAATGCATTCAGTTTATCCAAAAGGCGTTCTCTGTTCTCTTTTAAATATGTCAATGCTTGTTCACTCATAAAAATTCCTCCAACACTTTTCTTTTTATTTTAGCACAGGAATTGATGAAGTGGCTAATGAACGCATTATAAAACAGGTGCCAATTGAATTCATGGCACCTGTATGGAAATCAGATTTATTTATTTTGCGGAAACAAGCGTTCAACCATGTCACCCATTTGGTCGAAAAAACCTCTTACAGGGTGACCATTATCCATGTCATTGACGTAATTTGTCGTCAAATCCAAAAAGTCTGGGTTTGTAGAAACATATACATTGTCAATATCATCATCAACGGATTTTACAATATCGGAAATTTCTTCTTTGACATCATCTGTCAGACGATCATCATCCATCTGATCATCGTTTCTCATATTACGGTCATTTGCCGTATCATTTCGGTTACGATTGTCATCTCGATCAGCATTGTTTCGATCTGTCCGGTTGTTATCGCGGTCACCTTTGTCATCGTCCGCATCTAAGGCTGCAGCGACGTATGCATTATTTTTCGTCGTTAAAACATATGCATGATCAATTTCGGCGATTTCATCAGTTATCTTATTAGCCGCTTCTTTGGAAATGTCATACTTTTCGTCGTCATTTCTTCGGTTATCGCGATTATCGTTGTTACGGTTATCACGATTTCGGTTATCGTCCATGTTCCCATTTCCGCGGTCATTAAGCTGATCATCTCTATTCCTTGTGTCACGTACATTGTTACGATTATTATTCACATCGTCTTTATGCCGTGTGGGCTGAACATTGTTTCCATCTGTATCGTTGCCTCGCATACCTTCATTCGTTGTATTACAGGCCACAAGGATAAAACTCAGCACAATAAATATACTAAAAAGTTTCCATTTCATTCTTTTTTACCTCCTTACTATTTTGCTTTTAGTATGTTGCAGGAGGTCTTTTTTATCCGATGCAATGTCAACCTATTTTTACCATTCGCACCATATTTATTACATGCAATATATATAGTATATGGGAAAAGTATTAAGGAACCTCTTAAAGGGAGGAGATAAAAATGGAAATTCCTGATTATGACAAAGCGCTTTATTATACACTTTGGGGACAGTGGGATGATTTACTTTTATTGATGGTACGGACAAATGATGATTTACTTTCAAAGCGAATCGAACACTTTTTACATGCGTATCATTATGGAACTGATCAAACACAAGTCATTCAAAGCCATGACAATCTTCTGTATTATATCGATCACGCCATGAAATATGAACCACCAACCATTGTAGAGGTTTAATCCAGGGGGAAGACCTTATACGGCTTCCCCCTCACAAATATTATACGGTAGCCAGTTTATAGTAACGAGGCGGAGAGACCTTTCTTGATGTCATGCCAACCCCTTTTAAATATTCCTGTAAATATAGGTAATTTTCATTTAGCACGATGAAAACCGCTAATATAAATTTCCGATTTCTCTCCAATGTTTTTTTACTGACGGCGACTTTTTTTGACAACGCCTGGATTGGAAGTCTTTTTTTCTTGCATACATAAGCATGCAGTACGGGATCTTCATACAGAATCCGTGCATTTTGAACAGCTGATTCACGTGCATCTCTATGTTTGGGTGCTGCTTGAATCAAGTCGGAAATGGTTATTTTGAATGAGTTTAACTTTACATTGTAGTCATTCAATTCTTCGCGCAACAATGACACATTTTTATCTTTTCTCCATTGTTCACGAACTGCAGCTACTTCAAGCGGATTTTCCATTTGTTCCTCCCCGAAAGGTTCGTTGAAGGACATCGTATCGGGGGTTTTTTTGATTTGTCTTATATAATCGATCACTTTTCGTTTGACAACTAAATTAGCAAACGATAAAAACGAACTTCCGCGATCAGGTACGTACTTGAAAATAGCCTCGTTAAAGGCTATCATTCCAATACTGAATTCATCATCTTTTTTCGGTTCTATGTACCTTTTACACACTTCTGAGACAGCTTTTGCAATAAATGGCTGGTAAGATGTCAATAAATCGTTTTGTAATTGTCGATTACCTTTTTGTACAACCATGATTAAATCTTCCAAGCTGTATAACCGTGTCGATTTTTCATTGATCATTGGAAGCATCTCCCTTAATCCATCTTTTATCATTATGTTTCATTTTTTATTTCATCTGATATCGATAATCGTATCGTAAAACACACAGCAATGCTATCTCAGCCGAATAACATCTATATTAAAAGTATATTACCCAAAAAATGGCGTTTGTAATGATGAAATAGTGATTTGGATGTCAAAAAAGAGGAGGGGTTCTATACCTTCCTCCTCTATTCATGATTTATCGATATATTTCCAATAATGATTAATTGGAATAAATAACCCAACTTTGCCATAGTTTTCTCTGTCAGTTGTCGCGAACACAACCCCAATGACCTCGCCATCACCATTAATGACAGGGCTGCCACTGCTTCCTCGATATACAGGTGCCTTCATCATGATGACATCTTCATCCCAGTTTTGAAGCCGCGTATAATCAATAATCGTCCCTTTATTGGCTATGCCATGAAAACCAAGCGGATTACCAATAAAATAAACGGGTTCATCCGGTGAAAATGTAGTTCGTTCGGCCAAAGGAAGTGATGGAACATCGGCATCATCCAGCTCAATAAGCGCAAGGTCGATATCCGGATACGTTTCAATGACCTTCCCATCAAAGATACGATCGTCCGGAAAAGCAACCAACACTGATTCGGAATCTTCGACGACATGTTCATTCGTCAAGATCTTCCCATCACCGGAAATGGAAAAGCCCGTTCCTTTTGTATCTTCCGTTTCAACCGCGACAACTGCCCGTTTATATGATTTAATATCAGATTGGGTGGATAATTTAGCAGACGTCTTGATAAACTCAATTGCAGGAATGGAAACTGTATTTGGGATGAATGCCAATATATGAAAAAGCATGGCAAATGCTATTAACCAAAATGCCCATTTCGGAAATCGTCGTTTGGATTTTGCCTGTGCCATTTTCTTACTTTCACGCTCTCGTTCAAGCGCTTTTTTTCGTTCTTCTTCAACGAGGGCCAGCAACGTTTCATCATCTATTTCCTCATACAGGTCATCATCTACGACATCACGCTTATCATCATCATTACCTTCCATATGTCACCTCGCATCAGACCGCTTTCCTCTGGTTCCCTTTTTGCATCTCATACATCTGGTAATATAAACCATGTTCTTCTATCAGTGTATCATGATTTCCTTTTTCTTTTATGATACCTTGTTCCAAAACATAGATGACATCGGCCTCTTGTATGGTTGACAAACGATGTGCGATCACTAATGTCGTTCTGCCTGTTTTCAGAACGTCCAAGGCTTTTTGGATAATATTTTCAGTTTCTGTATCAATATTGGCAGTCGCTTCATCAAGGATCAAAATAGCAGGATCGAAAGCCAATGCGCGGGCAAACGAAATCAGCTGGCGTTCCCCGAGAGAAAATGTACCACCTGCCTCTGTAACCTTTTCATTGTATCCGCCAGGTAACTTTTCAATGAAACGATCTGCCCCGACAGCTTTCAATGCATCAATAGCCTGTTCATTTGAAATGGATGGATCATTCATCGTTACATTTGATAGAATGGTTCCGGTAAATAAAAAGGGATCTTGCAGGACAATCCCCATATGACTACGCACTTGCTGGCGAGACCAATCTGTCGTAGAGTGACCGTCTATCGTGATACGCCCTTTTTGAGGATCATAGAAGCGGAATAACACATTCATGATTGAACTTTTCCCTGATCCGGTGTGACCGACAAATGCCGCCGTCTCCCCTGCTTTCACTTCAAAAGATATATCCTTCAGGACATATCCGGCATCATCATAAGCAAATGATACATCTTCAAAAATGATATGACCACGATATCTGTCTATTTGTTGCTGATCGACTTCTTCACCTTCCTGATCCATCAATTCAAATACTCTCGTACCGGCTGCCCGTGCTTGTTCCACCAATGGCAGCTGATTGACTATATCTGTGAGAGGTTCAAATAGCCGTGTCAAATAATCGACAATCGCATATAGCATACCAATTGATATGACACTTGCAGGCTCGAGGGAAAACGATCCAAAATACCAGATAAAACCGACGAAGGCCAGGTTCCGAAATGCTTCAACCAAATTATAGGATGTCAACGCACTGAGCTTTACCATTTTACGTTGAAATGTAAAATGACGTTCATTCAGGATCTCGAATTCCTTTTCAATTTGTTTCTCGCGTCTGAAAGCCTGAATGATCGGCATGCCTTGTACAGCTTCACTGATATGACTATTAATGGAACTGATGGTCTTACGGATGACCTGATTATACTTTGAACCAAAATATTTATAGAGCTTCATCCATCCAAAAATAATCGGAATCGCAATTAAACACATCAGCCCAAGTTTGGTATCCAAGATGAAAAGCGCAACAACAATGCCTCCCATATAAATAACACTTGTCACGACTATGGATAAAACACGCTCATACAAATCCCTGATTGCTTCTGTATCGTTCGTTATACGGGACACAATTGTACCAGCAGGCTGATCCACATAATAATCGATCGGTATCTTTTGTGTATGTGCAAAGACATCATTACGCATTTGCCTGACAATTTGGTTCGATGTCTTTTGGAGAATGAACGTTTGATAAAATTGGAATAAACCTGCTACAAGGAGCAGTCCGACATACAACATCAACAACAACACAATCGGCTTCTTCTCCGGTTGAAAAAACGGATATACATCCGATACCGATAATTTTTTCGCCTGAACAGATACGCTATCATTCGCCGTTTCAATCGTAATGATACCGTCATCGACACTGCGTTTTCCGGATAATGGTACCTTCCCATCAATGAAATAATACGTTTTTCCGATCGCCATGATGGTTATATCGTCACCAGTTCTTTCGGCATCCTTCAAACGATCCTTCCGCAGATACTCGTTTCCTTGAAATGATACCGAACCCTTCTCTTCACTGCTTGACGTCACTTGTTGCCATGTTCCTTCAACACCAAGTATATGCTCATCAATGATCGTTTTAGCAATTAATGGGCCTGCAAGTTCTAATACAACCGCTAACATTAAACAAAAGATTCCAATCATGATACCTTTTTTAAATGACCAAGCGTATTTCAACAGGCGTTTTTCAGCAGATGATTTCATACCCACTACACCCCCTTGTTTTCCAGTTGTTGTTCAATATATTGCTGCTTATACCAACCGTCATCCTGAAGCAATGTATCGTGTGTGCCTGCTTCAATCATTCGCCCACCATCAAGTACAATAATATAATCGGCATGGGTGACAGCTGATAAGCGATGTGCTGCGATAAGCGTTGTTTTATCTTGTCTTTCCCTCCGTAAATGCTCCATGATGTGCGCCTCTGTATTCCCGTCGACAGCTGAAAGAGAATCATCCAGAATGAGAATTTCCGGATTTTTAATGAATGCTCTGGCAAGTGCTACTCGCTGTTTCTGACCACCAGATAATGTCACACCACTTTCACCGACTTTTGTATCCAATCCGTATGGAAGTTGTTTCATGTCATTTAAAAAATGCGCATGTTCCATCACCCTGTATATTTCTTCGTCAGTGGCATCGTCTTTTCCAAATTGAATGTTTTCCCGGATGGTTTTCGAGAACATCACTTGATCTTGTGGCACATAGCCAATCCAGCTCCGGATTTGATCCAAACGGATGGATTCAATCGATACATCATTTATTCGAATGTCTCCTTCAAACCCAGTATATTGTCTTAGCAATAATCTGAATAACGATGTTTTTCCTGCTCCTGTTTTACCGACCACTCCAATCGTTTGACCACGTTGAACATGCAATGTGATATTTTTTAATTGATTGGTCTCTGTTTCAGGATACGAAAATGTGACGTTCAAAAAGTTAATTGATTCAGGACAATGAATATGGACCGGTTCTTCCGGTTCTGGAACATCCGATTCGTAAGCCAATGTTTCATTGACTCTATCCAGGGACGCATTGCCACGTTGCAAAATATTGATCAATTCACCAACGGCAAACATCGGCCAAATAAGCATGCCCAAATAAACGTTGAAACTAGCCAAATCACCTAGGGAAATGACATTATCAAACACCAATAATGCACCATATCCTAGCCCGATGGTATAAGATAGACCAACGAGAATGGTCATAGTCGGCTCAAAT
The DNA here is from genome assembly GCA_035301285.1 of Virgibacillus sp. Lineage (GTDB taxonomy): Bacteria > Bacillota > Bacilli > Bacillales > Amphibacillaceae > DATGUN01. Next base: position 56,013 of record DATGUN010000038.1, on the reverse strand, counting down.
AATGCATCAACTTTGGCAACGGCAATATTTTTATCATAAACATTTTTTGTCATATCTTGAAATCTTTTTTTATCCTGTTTCTCTTGTACAAACGCACGAAGAACACGTACACCCCTTATGGATTCCAATACGTCGTTATTCAAGTCACTGAATGCAGCTTGTGCTTTGGTAAACCGGTTATGGATTGCCGCACCATATTTATTCATGATGACTGCCATGATGGGTAAAGGCAACAAGGCTGCAAATGTCAGTTTCCAGCTGATTGTAAACCCCATTACGGCAATGATCATCAACATAAATGTACTTGAATCAACCAATGTCAATACACCAAATCCTGCTGTTAATGAAATCGCCTTTAAATCGTTTGTCGAGCGGGCCATTAAGTCACCCGTGCGGAAACGACCAAAGAATGTTGGCGTCATTTGCAGAAAGTGTTTCATCAATTTACTCCGCAACCAACGTTCTAAAATGACAGCCCCACCGAACAATGTATAATCCCACATAATTGAAATGAAGTAATGCAAAAATGTTAATATTAAATACCCGATAATGACGTATAATAAAAGATTGACCGTCAAGGACTCAAATTGAATCTGGTCGATGATATAACCTATAATTTTAGGCGGAATAAGCCCAATCCCACTGGCAATCATCAAAGCGATGATCGCGAACACATACCGTTTCCAATAATGTTTGAAAAACCAATCCAATTTTCCAAATATACTAAACATACTTTCACCTGCTTATCTAAATCTATTTTCCGATTACCATACAACGAATTCACCACTTAAAAAATCACGTAAAAAAGCATACGCCCATGACGTATGCCCCTAATTAAAAAATCCGATTCAGCAAAAAAGTCACAGATTCATATGTGACCCTTATAACTCTACACAAGTTTTACAACGAAAATCCGTACGGAGGTCACACAAATATAATATTGTAGATGGATGCAAACCAATTGATAATTTATTCATTGTCATGACCTCCTTTCCATTTTGATATGATTTATTATAACGACAGCCATACATAATGTCAATAATTTTTTTACAATTCTCGTATTTTTAATTATTAACTCTTATGTATAAAGTTGAACGGACCCAAACACTACAAGGTTTGCCTTCTCCTGATAACGACTTTCAGATAAATGTGATGAAACATCCCGAACAGTACAAGCCCCCATGCCGCAATCGCAATATAAACCATTGTACGCGGAATAAACATCAATGCTCCAAAATCAAGTGCTTGACTGAGCTGAAATGTACTCGTCGTATACATCGCAAGCGGAAAGACCATCCCCCATAATTCAGGTTCATATGATAGCGGATAACGATGTACAAAATGTTTCCATATCATCAACATAAATAATAATGGAATCCACCACGTACCGGTAATCCAAAAGAACAAAGTAAATCCTTTCAAAAAGGGAGTGATCTCCGTTAATAACGACCAATAATCAGCATGAAGAATTAAAGTCGATCCTGCCAGGGTTGTAATCGCGACCGCCCCCATGTTGACCCAATAGGGCGGTGAAAGGGCGGAATACTTCAAACCTAAAAAAGTGAATCTGTAAAAAATCAGGGTAATGATATTTAAATAAAGCATACAACCAAGGAAATACATACATAATGTAAAAAACAGGACAGCTTGGTGACCATGTTCGATATATGGAATCAAAAGTGTACCCAGAATTGATACAGATTGGGTAGCAACAGCTGCAATCAGCCATGCACCGTTAATCCCCTCAGACAATGATGGTTTATCCTTCCGTACTGTAACGGCGAAGAAAAAGGTATACATGATAATGACCCATAAAATAATAGACAGGATCCATAAATAAAATGCCAATGAATGCAAATTGCCGACAACAACGAGTTGACTTCCAAAGACACTTGTCCCAGCCACGAATGTAAAAAAACCTGGTCCACGCTTATGACTTGTTAAATCATCCAGAAATCTGGCAGGAAAGAAACCTAGACGTAATAGTGAAATAATCCATAAAATAACAATAGCAAGCACATTCACATATAATAAGATATGGGCTAATATTTCTTTGCCGAGCAAAAAGCTTCCAATAGATAATGCCCCTGTAGCCATAACCAATGCAAAGTACCCCGGGAAAAAGCTTTCCAGATTTTCCTTCATTAACCGAAACATTTTTTACCTTCTTTCCGATAAAAACAAAAAATGATAACAACCCTTTCAACTTTACCAAATAAATCGTTCAAGAAACAAGTTCTTCGTCAATTAAATGCCCACCAAATAAAAAAGCCAGAAGGTTGTACCGTAAAATCATACAAACAATCTGGCTTTTCATCATAAATTATCTTTCATTTCTTAGTATCGGGTGGTAGATCTCTCATCATACCGACATAGTATTCGGGTTCCCCTTTACTATTACTTAGCTGATTGATTGTCAGCCATTGCAGATGGACATCCCCATCCTTCCGTTTATTCCAGACTTCCCCTTCCCAGGAGCCTTCTTTGGCGATTTTCGTCCACATTTCTGAAAAAAAAGTATCACCATGTTTCCCGGAATTTAAAATACGTGGTGTTTTACCTTGAACGTCTTCCTCGGAATACCCGGTTAAACTTGTAAAGGCCGGATTGACATTGCGGATGACCCCACGTTTATTTGTTACTACAATGCCCTCTGCCGTATTTTGGATAATATCTCTCTCAATATTTAAACGATCTTGATAATACATGTACACGACAATCACAAAACTGACAAGGGCAAATTCAGACAATGCCATGAATCCAATGGCATAATGACCCGTCATGTTGAAGACGGTTGTCAGTATAATCGGCGGGAAGAAACCGCCAAGTCCGCCCATAGCGGAAACAATACCATTTACGATACCGGCTTGTTTAGAAAAGTGAAGCGGCACAAGTTTGAATATGGTTCCATTTCCGATACCGACAAATAAAGCAACCGACAGGGTCCCAATCGTATAAATCCCTATTGTAGGCGAGAACGACAATACAACCCCAGAGATGCCTGTCCCAAAAAAGATGATCATTAAAATAATATAGGGGTTGAACTTATCCGCCAGCAACCCTCCAATCGGTCTCAAAAGAGTGGCAAACACAATAAATCCTGCTGTACGCAACCCTGCATCAACTGGATCGAGCCCGAAATTTGATACTAAAAAATTCGGAAGGTAAACAGTGAATGCAACAAATGCACCGAACGTCACAAAATAAAACAGGCTCAAAAACCACAACGTCTGATTCTTATACACGCTTTTTATTTGTTCGAACATCGATACACGAACTTTTTTCTCTTTACGATCCCCCATGAAAATATTAAGCACAATGAACAATAACAATATAATCAAATAAATTCTTACAGTACTTTCCCAACCGATTTTACCGGCAACAATAGGTGCAAAAAATGTACTGATTGCCGTACCAGCGTTCCCTACAGCATACACACCGTTAATAAAACCGTGCTTTTCCTTTGGGTAATACTTTGGAAGCGATGTGACCCCTATGGAGAAAGTCGCTCCCCCTACCCCCATCAATAAACCGCTAATAATTAGATCCAGAAATGAGCTGGCAACACTCAAATGAAACACGGGAACTAATAAAATGAAAAAACTGATGATAAAGATGGTACGTGATCCATAGCGATTGGTATAAAACCCGATTGGGATTCTAAGTATCGATCCAAGTATTACGGGAATCGCTGTTACCAAAGACATCTGTCCGGCTGTTAATTGAATATCTTCATTGATGATCGGCATTAATGAAGATATGAGAACCCATACCATAAATCCGGCAACCAAACTCATTGTTTGAAGAGGTAATTGCAAATTTTGTTTGTTCAAGGAAGCCATCCTCCTATGTTGTACTCATTTAAATATAAAGTGCATTCTTTTATAATATAGTACTATAATATAGGAAATTTCCATAAAACAATGTGATAAATATCACAAAATGCCATGATAAGTATGAATAAAACAAGACATATTTCTTCAACAATACATAGTTCATTCCAGTTTGCTATCCATTAATGATTGAGCGATTCCGATTGTACTGGAACTCCTTAACCACAATAAAACCATCCAAATCCTATCCTATATCAATAGATATCTATTTCATCTACTTTTTTGAATAGGATTCCAATATTTCAATCACTTTATCGCGCGATTGTTCACTCTTATATGCTTTCATCTTATCTCGCATAACGGGGGCATTCTTCTGTAATGCTTTTACTTCATCGATGAATCTTTCATCCGTCAATTCCTCTTCTTCCAATGTCCTTGCATAATGCTTTTCAGTGAAAGACTTGGCATTTATGATCTGATCTCCTCTGCTTGCCGCTCTGGATAAGGGGATTAATAGCATCGGGATGTTCAGCGCCAAAAATTCAAAAATAGCATTGGCTCCCGCTCGGGAAACAACAAGGTCGGTACATGCAAAAATGTCCTTCAGTTCATCCTGGATATATTCAAACTGACAATATCCATCCTGAGCATATCCTTCATCCATATTTCCTGCACCGCAAATATGGATGACTTGGAAAAGTCCCAGAAGTTCGGGTAAATTATTTCGCACCGCTTCATTTATCTTTTTAGAACCAACACTTCCGCCCATTACCAGCAACACTGGTTTATCTGATTTCAATCCACAATAAGCCAATCCAGTTTGCCTATTGCCTTGGAATAACTCATCACGTATCACTGCGCCAACATATTCGCTTTTTTTCTCCGGCAAATATTTAACCGTTTCTGGAAAAGTGGCCAGCACTTTCTTCGCGAATGGAATCGATAGCTTGTTGGCAAGCCCCGGTGTAAAATCAGATTCATGGATAATGGCGGGAACACGCCGGAGTTTAGCTGCCATGACAACTGGAACAGAGACAAATCCACCTTTTGAAAAAATGATGCGCGGTTTCCTTTTTCCGATGATTCTCCAGGCCTGGAATGTGCCTTTTATAACCTTAAACGGATCTTTCACATTTTCCAAAGACATATACCGTCTCAGTTTTCCCGTTGATATCGGATAATACGTGACATATCCCAATTCTTCGATCAGTTTTCGTTCAATGCCATCTTTTGAGCCTATATAATCAATTTCCCACCCATTCCTGTAATATACCGGAATGAGAGCAAGATTGACAATAACATGGCCTGCAGTTCCTCCCCCGGTAAATAGAATACGTTTTTTATTCATTATGGTCTTCCTTTCTGACATCAATCATTATAAAAATATATCGGATCAATCAATGTATTTTTTCATGTGTACTCTTTCATCCTAATGGAAATTCACCAAAAAAGGAAGCAAATTATCATAAAAACAACCTTCCTGAAAGGTGAATTTTTTCATTTAAAATTCACACGCATCCAGGAAGGCTAACATCGTTCAGATTTATGTTCAAATGAGATATTCAGCACATTGATGTCTTAAGTCATCGGGAAAAATGCCATTTGCAGGATGAAGATAACCCCGAATACATACAAAATCCAGTGTACATTTTTCCCTTTTCCCGTCACAAGTTTCATCAATGGATATGTGATGAATCCAATGGCAATACCTGTTGCAATACTTGCAGTCAGTGGCATGGCCAAAAGAATCGCAAATGCCGGAAAAGCTTCATCAAACGTTTTCCATTCAATTCTGGCCAACCCTTCCATCATGAAACAACCTACAATAATCAGGACCGGAGCGGTAATGGCTGGGATATCTGCAATGACTTTTATGATAGGCGTAAAGAAAATCGACAAGATGAATAGACCCGCGACAACAAACGCAGTCAACCCAGTCCGTCCTCCAGCAGCAACACCTGAAGTCGATTCGACATACGCTGTTGAAGGGCTTGTTCCGAACATGGAGCCAACAGTTGTTGCTGTGGCGTCCGATAGCAAGGCTGATTTTGCACGCGGCAATTTACCATCTTTCATGAAATGTGCCTGTTCCGCCACACCGATCAGTGTTCCTGTTGTATCAAAAATAGTGACAAGCAAAAATGCAAACACTACAGTGTACAATCCGTTGGTAAACACACCCGCTATATCCATATCAAAAAACACAGGGGCTGGCGGTGTCGAAAGTGGTGCTCCCGAAAATTCTACCTGACCCGTAAAAAATCCAATGACCCCAGTCACGACCATTCCGATAAACAAGGCTCCTTTTACATTCCACGACATCAAAATAAGTGTAATGAAAAGCCCTACTAATGTCAGTAATGTCATTGGATCATGTAAATCCCCAAGACCGACGATATTTTCCTCGTTCGGAACAACGATTCCGGACATTTTCAAACCCAAAAATGCAATAAACAGACCAATCCCCGATGTAATACCGAATTTCAAGGATGCTGGAATGGCGCTGATCAATGTTTCCCGTAAGTTCGTCAAACTTAATAGAATGAAGATAACACCAGCTAGAAAAACAGCTCCTAAGACAACTTGAAATGATAATCCTTGAGTGGCAACAACACTGGCAAAATAGGCATTCAATCCCATGCCAGGGGCAATGGCAATCGGATAATTTGCAAATAACCCCATCATTACAGTACCTGTTACCGCCGCAATGATTGTAGCCATGAATACTTGATCAAATGGCACACCTGCTGAGGATAATATAGCTGGATTAACGACGATGATATAAACCATTGTAAGAAATGTCGTAATCCCCGCAATGACCTCAGTTCGTATATCTGTATTATTTTTATGCAAGTTGAATAACTTTTCCACTTTTACACCTCTAATAACGAATAATAATAACAACACTTACAATAATATTCGCTTTTAGGTAATTTTGCAAGCATTTTTCTCTTAAAGTATGATAGGTAGGCAATCTTCTATACCATTTGTATTATCCACAAAAAAAATCCCATTACTCGTTTAAATCAGGAGTAAATGGGATTTTTTATTATTTCATGCTTATCCTTCCAACAATAGGTCATATGGATCTTCCAACATTTGTTTGATACGGACCAAGAATTGAACGGCTTCTTTACCATCTACGATACGGTGATCATAGGAAAGTGCCAAATACATCATCGGACGAACTTCAATTGAATCATCTGGCATAACCATGGCACGTTTTTGGATGTTGTGCATTCCCAAAATTCCAACCTGAGGCGCATTTAAAATAGGCGTGGATAGCATAGATCCGAAAATACCACCATTGGTTATCGTAAATGTACCACCTTGTAGATCGCCAAGTCCAAGTTTATTATCACGTGCTTTTTTACCAAGGTCAGCAATGCTTTTTTCGACTCCGGCAAAATCTTTGCGATCGGCATCGCGTACGACAGGGACAACGAGTCCATCATCTGTGGATACGGCAATTCCGATATCATAGAATTTCTTCAGAACGAGTTCATTACCTTGAATTTCCGCATTCAACAACGGGAATTCTTTCAACGCACCAACAACGGCTTTTGTAAAGAATGACATGAACCCAAGCTTCACATCATGTTTATCCAAGAATTTATCTTTTCGCTCACTACGCAACTTCATCACAGCGGTCATGTCCACTTCATTGAATGTCGTCAGCATGGCTGAATCCTGCTGGACAGACACCAAGTTTTTCGCTATCGTTTGTCTTCTGCGTGTCATTTTAACACGTTCAACCGGTTTGTCGAATTCGGTTTTATCGGAACCCTTGGCAGGTTGTCCCTTACCTGAAGCCTTAGAGTCTTTAGATGATTTTTCTTTGGCTGCAGCATCCACATCCTCAGGACGAACACGACCTAGCGGATCACGTGGAGCAACGTCATTTAAGTCAATATTCAATTCACGTGCACGTTTTCTCGCAGCGGGAGATGCAATAACATCATCGGCATCAGAAGTTGACTTACCTTCTTTTGGCTCTTCTTTCTTAGGTTCCTCTTTTTTAGGTTCTTCTTTTTTGTCAGCTGGTTCTTCTTTCTCTTCCTTAGGCTGTTCCTCTGTTTCACTTGAGGCACTTCCCGCTTCAGCATTCTCATCAATTTTTCCGATGGTGTCGCCTACTTCCACATCTTCGCCTTCTCCGGAAATGATTTCAGTTAAAACACCTTCATCTTCTGCGTTGATTTCGACGTTTACTTTGTCAGTTTCCAATTCGACAATCGGATCGCCTTTTTCTACTTTCTCACCTTTTTTTACGAGCCATTCAGCGATGGTTCCTTCTGTTATTGATTCCGCTAGTTCTGGGACTTTAATTTCTTTCACTGGAAACTCCTCCTTTAGATGGGTTGATAGCCTGTTCTATAATTTCATTTTGTTCATGCTTATGCACATTCGGGACACCGACTGCCGGTGACGAACGGTCAGGACGTCCGATGTACCTAAGTGTCTGATTTTTCTTCTTGATATCTCTTAAATAATCATCGACAAAATTCCAGGCCCCCATGTTCTTCGGTTCTTCCTGCAACCATACGATTTCTTCTAAATTCGGAAGGGAAGTGATCAGATCTTTCAATTCCTTTTCCGGAAAAGGATAAATTTGTTCTAATCGCATCACATATAGCCAATCGAAGTTTTCTTCTGATTCTTCCATCGATTCTTCAATATCGACCATCACCTTGCCGCTTCCTATCAGTAAACGTGTTGCATTTTTCTTGGCTGTCTTCAAATTAGGTTGCTTGCGGATGGGTTGGAACTTGCCATCCGTGAATTCTTCTGCACTCGAAGCCACTCTCTGATTCCTGAGCAAGCTTTTCGGTGTCATCAACACTAATGGGCGTGCTTCATCACGACCGCGCATTGCCGCTTGACGACGGATTAAATGGAAAAACTGTGCAGAAGACGTCACATTAGCCACAATCAGATTATTTTCCGCGGATAGCTGTAAATACCGTTCAAGTCGTGCACTGGAATGTTCAGGTCCTTGTCCTTCATATCCATGAGGCAAGAGTAGAATCATATTGGATTTCTCGCCCCACTTTGCCCTGCTGGCAGAGATGAATTGGTCGAAAATAACTTGACCAGCATTCGCAAAGTCGCCAAATTGTGCTTCCCACAGCACCAATGTTTCTGGCGATTGTACACTATACCCGTATTCAAAGCCCAGTACTCCTGCTTCAGATAAAGGACTGTTTCGTACATCAAATGATGCCTGCGCATCTTTCAGGCCATGAAACGGGATATATCGTTTACCTGTATTGACATCATGTAATACGGAATGACGATGTGCGAATGTCCCTCTTTCAGTGTCCTGTCCTGTTAAACGGATCGGGATGCCATCATTTAAAATAGACGCATATGTGAGTGCTTCACCTGCCCCCCAGTCAGCTTTCTGACCTTCTTCAAGGACATTTTCCCTACGCTTTAAAATTTTCTCGAGCCGTTTAAATCCTTGGAATCCTTCAGGACGATCCATCAATTCCGCATTCAGTTTCTTCAGTTTTTCAAGTGGTACAGCTGTTTCAAATTGATCAAGACCGTTTGACAGCGCTTTTGGCATATCTTCTGCTTCAAATTCAGTAGCATCTTGTTCTTTCATGCTATCGTATATTTCACGTAGTTCGGTTTGAACGTCTTTTTGCATCTCTTTATATTGATCTTTCGTGAGAATGCCTTTTGATTCAAGATCATCTGCAAAAACCTGTGCCGTACCAGGGTGCTGATCGATATCTTCGTACAGGACAGGTTGAGTCATCCTTGGCTCATCCATTTCATTATGTCCATAACGTCGGTACCCTACGAGATCGATCAAAAAGTCTTTATGAAACGTCTTACAATATTCATAAGCTATCTTAATCGCTGACACACTGGCAACAGGGTCATCGGAGTTGACATGGACGATCGGTACCTCAAACCCTTTGGCAAGGTCACTGGCATATCGCGTTGACCGGCCTTCTTTTTGGCTAGTTGTGTACCCAAGCAAATTATTGGCGATAATGTGTAGTGAACCCCCGGTGCTATATCCATCCAACCCGCTAAGATTGAAAGTTTCAGGGACAATCCCTTCACCGATAAATGCCGCATCGCCATGAATCAACACACTAAGTGCCTTATTCAAGACTTGTTTAGGGTAACCTTTTTCACTCCTATCATCTTGTGCCGATCGTGAAAAACCTTCAACAACCGGATTGACGAATTCCAGATGTGATGGATTATGTGCCAAGGTAATTTTTGTTGTTGTCTCATCGCCATCTTTCACATCTTTCGTTGCCCCGAAATGATATTTCACATCTCCCGTCCAGCCGTAATTGATCCCCATAGATCCTTCTGATGGCATCAATTCTTTATCAGGGGACAACTGGAATTCAGAAAAAATCTTATCGTATGGCTTCCCGAGAACGTGAGCCAGCACACTTAATCGACCTCTATGTGCCATACCCATCATGATGTTTTCAACTTTATCCGCGGTTGCATACTTTACAATATGATCCAACATTGGAATCATCGTTTCCAAACCTTCAATGGAAAAACGTTTTTGACCAACAAACGTCTTTTGCAGGAATTCTTCAAAACCTTTCACGTGCGTCAATCGTTTCAACAATTGTTTCTTTTCATCATCTGATAACGATAACCGAGATTCTTCTGTTTCAATACGATCCAGTAACCATTTACGTTCTTCATTGTTATTGACATGATCATATTCAAAGGTGATGGTACCTGTATAATACTGCTTCAACTCATTGACAACATCCAAGCCGTTTTCAACATTGGATGGTGCTTCTTCCCATAATTCGGTTGCAGGTATTTGTCTTAAATCTTCATCGGACAATCCGTACTCTTTCGGATTGACAAGAGCAGTATCCCGTTCCTTGTCTGAGCCGACAGGATAGATATCTGCCTCAAGATGTCCGAAACGACGAATAGCCTCAACAAGTTTCATTGCTGAGGTAATCTTTTTCACATCACCTATTGATGTCGAACCTGCATGTGCCTTGTCGCTTTCTGTTTGAAATAGCCACACTGGCGCACCATGCTCATCGAACATTTCTTTGAAAGAGGGATCGACAGCATCTGGATCTGTTTTATAAATATCATATTGCTCTTCTACATATCCCTTGTTCGGTCCATGAATCTTACCCCAGAATCTTTCACTCGATTCTTCATTCTGTGCCACGTCATTATACCCCCATTAGAAGTTGACTTCTTTTTAAAATGGTTTCTTACACTCCGCCTCTATTATAGGACTGTCAGACCACTTCATCAACTAATATACTTTATTTCACGCATAGAAACAAAAAAGACGAAAAAACACTGTTTTACAAGGGTTGTTTCGCGCTATATACGGGGCCTTGATATAACCAACTTCAGCATTCATGCTTTTTCGGTTCACTTTTTACTCATGATTGGTTATAATGAGGATATACTATCAACGCATGCATTTTTATGATGGTTTTTAAAGGAGGATACATATGAAAACTGCATTATTAATGGGAGTCATCGTTGTTTTTCTAGTGTCTTGTTTAACATCCGCCTACGAATCAAAACCAGGTGTTCCCAAAAAAGATCAATATTAAGCCAATAAAAACCGCCATAACTTTATGACGGTTTTTTTATTTCTCCAATCCACTTACCTAATATCCAAAAAACGCTGTTGCCGTAAAGCCTCGTAAACAATAATAGCGGCTGTGTTGGCCAGGTTGAGTGAACGGACATCTGTTGTGATCGGTACTCGGAGGCATTTATCTTCTTTTCCAGATAATAAGTGTTTGGGAATGCCAGACGACTCCTTACCAAATACAAAAAACAAATCAGAATTGACGGTATCATAATCGTAATCGGTATAATATTTTGTACCAAAGTTTTCAATATAATAATAAGTCCCGTCTGGATGTTGATTATATAAACTTTCTATCGATGCATGTTCACGTACATCAACATGCGGCCAGTAATCAAGCCCAGCCCTCTTGAGCATTTTATCCTCTGTTGAGAAACCGAGCGGATGGATCAAATGTAATGTCGACCCCGTTGCCAGACACGTCCGTGCAATGTTACCGGTATTGGCAGGTATTTCTGGTTCAAATAAAACAACATGTAAACTCACTCTGCTGACTCCTTACTGAAAAATAAAATGAATAACGATTCCATTATACCACTACTCACCGATTCGGAAAAATGTATATTTCGTTTGTTCAGTCCATGCAAGTGAATCCTCATATGTCCAGTAACGATTTTTGCTGTTATCAGTGTGGGCGTTGACAAGCGGCATATTGTCATTATCCTTGGCAACAACGATTGTATTATGGTCCCACCTGCCATCACTCGCAAAATCATAACAGATAACGTCCCCCGGGGTAAGCTCTTCTGGATTTGTCAGTTCTGATGCCGTGAGCCCAGATTCAGACCCCATTAAATACCAGCGCAAGGAATGAGCTACAGACCAGCTGAAACTCCAATTGCCAGCAGTATACCACCATCCATTCTCCCTTACAGGTTCCCCTCTCATCGGGGCCCCGCCGGCATATAGGCATTGCGAGACATAATTTGTGCAATCGACACGGAATGTTTCGTAGTCCGGATTGTAACTGTTCCACCATTTATTTGCATAGGCGATAGCTCGATCCCGGTTATAGGAAAAAGAGTTCCCTCTATGTGTTGCGTCAGGCATTTTCAATACCGTAATCGCCTGTTCCGGTCTTGGTTGCTTTATTGACATATGGTTCGTTATTTTTCCATCAACCAGGTCAAATTGATAGGGAAGCTGTATTTCTTCGGTATAATGATCGTTCCCTTGTTCAATATGACATACGATATTCAAATCGTAAGTCCGGGTGTTCCCGCTTTGTTGTTTCTCATACATACACCCTTGTACATCCACTCTTTTCAGTTTTGCATGCCGGCGCCTGAAGCAAGCCTTTTTTCTTTCCCACCAGTTAGACTCTTGATGCTGCACGCGAAAAAACTGACGCCACATATTCATTAATTCATCCATTAAAAATCCCCCTGCATCCAATATATGAAGGAGGGGGGTTGGCTTACACCTAAAATATGCATCCATTGAATGACAAGGCTGGTGCAATCAAAATATTCATGGACTGGATTTCTATTGTACGACAAGACTCTCCAAGTTCAATAAGTGTTCTTTCTTATCGAGGCCACCATTATACCCTACCATCTTTCCGTTGGTGCCAATTACACGATGGCAAGGGATGATTATCGAAATGGGGTTTTTATTGACAGCGCCTCCTACAGCCCGGACGGCTTTTTCTTTACCGATTGTTTGTGCAATATCCTTATACGTACGCGTTTCCCCGTATGGAATGGTATTTACAAGCGCCTCCCAAACGCTTTTTTGAAAATCGGTCCCATACGTTTTTAACGGGACAGAAAATGTTCGGCATCTATTCTGGAAATAGGCACTCACTTCTTCTGTCAAGCTACTAACCAGACTCTGGTCCTCGATGAATATGGGCTCGGTAAAGTAACGCATTGTCCATGCTCGATATTTTTCCGTTAAATCTTTGATCGTTCCATAATCCATCCTCAGTATTGCTTCACCATCCGTGAGGACACTTAAAGGACCTACAGGTGTCTCGATACCGCCATATTTGACCAACGTTTCAGGCATGTTTATCCACTGCTCCTCCCACATTTTCATCATTGAAAGCCAGCCCTTTTTCCATCTCGAATAATACATTTTCATCTGTTTCTTCTTCCATTGCTGCCTCAATAGCCTGATAACCCTCAAGTGTCCCTATTTTCCCGATCGACCATGCGGCAGTACCACGTATCATCGGGCGGGGATCATGACACATCACTTGAATCAATTCCTCCAAAGCACTTTGATCTTTATAATGGGAAAGTGCAATGATCGCATTACGTTGCAAAGGCTTCTTCCCTCGCCAAGAACCCGCCATATGGCCAAAACGTTCTTTGAATCCGCGATTGGACATCCGGAGCATCGGTTTTAATTCTGGCTTGACGAGCTCCGGTTCCGGCTCTAATTCTGGGTGAAGATGAAAATCGATCTGTTTATTTCGTGGGCAGACAACCTGACATGTATCACATCCATAAACCCGTGTCCCGATTTTAACACGGAATTCATCTTCCAGATAATCTTTAGTCTGTGTCAGGAATGCAATGCAACGCTGTGTATTTAATTGACCACCCTGCACAAGGGCACCAGTGGGACAGGCATCCATACATTTCGTACATGATCCGCAACTATCTTCCAGTGGTTCATCTGGCACAAAAGGGATATTCGTCATCAATTCACCCAGATAAACAAATGAACCGAATTCAGGGGTGATCAATGATGTATTCTTTCCACTGAAACCGACGCCTGCTCGTTCAGCAACGGCGCGATCGGATAGCTCGCCTGTGTCGACCATCACTTTCGTCACGACATCCGGTACTCTTTTCTGTAGATATTCTGCAAGTTTCTCTAGTTTATTGCGTAAGATGACATGATAATCCGTTCCCCAAGATGCCCGGCAAAAAATGCCTCGCCGTTTTTCTTTTGTACTTTTTGGTGGATCTTTCATGCGAGATGGATAGGCAATCGCCACAGATAATATGGATTGAGCTTCCGGGAGTAATCGCCTTGGTTCTGTCCGTTCTTCAATGGTCCCTTTTTCGAAACCGGATTGATATGATAGTTCTTGTTGTCGCTTCAGCCGTTGTTTTAACTCTTCAAACACATCAGCGGAGGCAAAACCAATCTTATCAATACCGATTTCTTTACTGAATGCAATCACATCTTCTTTCAATTCATCGATAAACATTGGCACCCTCCTTTCTTTTTCAGGCCATGTTTATATTTGTTTGACGTTAGCGGTACGAATGCGGTTTAACACGGCAGCAATTTCATGTCTGCGTGGTCTTGCGATATCACCCGGATGCTTGTTTGGAAAAGGTGAAAATGAAGCCAGACCTTGTGTATCCATTTGGTATTCCAATTTATCCAATAACTCAGGCAACGTAACAGATCCAAGTATATTATGATGGTCCATATATTGAATCATGTCAGCTATCAATCTCGTTTGCGATGGGTCCACCAATTGTTCCGTATCGTGGAAGTTTATCTCCGTTTTTCCCATCAAGATCAATTTCAAGCTCTTCGCTTGTGTTTTGGATCGCTTACCTTTTCGCGTTTGCAGACTATTGGGTTGAAATGAACGTTCCCTGATTGCGCCAAAAGATGTACTCCCACTGCTTTTACGAATAAGTGGCGAATTTGCCATGATTTGTTTCGCTTTATCTGTAACATTTTCAGGGACATATTCATCCATCATAATGACTTCATCTGCAACTGAAAAGTATGCACCCGACCCACCCATCACCAAAATGGTGGAAACATTTAAATCATCACGCAACACATCTATTTTGTCCAAAAATGGTGTAATGGGCTCTTTATCACGTTTGACAATCTGTTCAATCCGGTAATCACGGATCATGAAGTTTGTGGCACTTGTATCTTCATCGATCAGCAATGTTTTAGCCCCAGCTTCCAGTGCTTCCATCACGTTCGCTGCTTGAGAAGTACTTCCACTCGCATTATCAGTTGAAAACGATTGTGTATCTTGTTTATGTGGCAGATGGTTGATAAATGGCGAAATATCCACACCACTGATTTTCCTGCCATCTTCCGCCCGAATTTTGACAGCATCCGGATCAGTCAAGACATATTCCCGACCATCACCGTTTGTATGAGGGTAGACACCTCGTTCGATTGCTTCCAGCACTGTACTTTTTCCATGATAACCGCCACCAACGATTAATGTAATCCCTTGTTTGATGGCCATACCTTTTATAGGATCTTCTTTGTGAGGCAAAGATATGCTGACTTCATTTTCCTCGGGGCTTACAAAAGGGACTGCCGTATTCAACGGTTTGTCGCTCACGCCTGATTGGCGAGGTAAAATCGCTCCGTTGGCAATGAAAGCAACCCAACCATTGTGTCGCATTTCTTCTCGTATCCTGTCTTGCTGATCACGTAATTGAACCGCTCTTTCAATCTCTTCATTCGATAATGACAAAGCAGATTTTTGAATGATCGACGGAATGGCCTTTTCGAAAAGTTTCCGTGCTTCTCTTCCATTTATCCGACGCCCGTTTGCTGGGAGGCCAACAGATATGCATACGACGATTTCATCCCGCTTGGTATCAATCATGACGGCACTGCGTTTGATCACTTCCTGCTTTGGTGCATCAAACAAAATGGCACCGCTTTTTCCACTCCCTTTTATGGATATCGGATTGGCGAATACTTCTTTTCCTACAGCTCTTGCTATCCGATCCTCCGTTGCAGTAATCCTTGACGGCGTTTTTAACCATTCCCGCTTTAGCGGCCGTTTATTTGCCGGGATGACGACCCGAATCCGGGATGGGCTTGCGAAAGGGTCGCCTTGCACATAATCAATGCAGAGTTGAAAATCGTTAAATGTGTAAGTCCCTTGAATGCCTTTATATGCTTTATAGCCTTTTTGATCGATATTGTTCAGTTGTTGTATCAATTGTTTCATATTATCCCTCTAACTTTCCATTTCTCACTTGTATGATACTACTAAAAAATGACTCCCTTCAAGTGAAGCGTTGCTTTCAACTGAAAAGCAGCTTGGTTCTACATGTCAATCGAGAAAATAAAAACGCAACGCTTCGTATTTGGTAGTACGAAACACTGCGTTCAGACATATGTATGAGCGGGTGATGGGAATCGAACCCACGACATCAGCTTGGAAGGCTGAGGTTTTACCACTAAACTACACCCGCATATTTTATTATTTTTCATCAGCAACTATTATAATATAACAAATTTATTTAATACGAGCAATGAAAATATTACTTTTTTCGATATTTTTATTCAATGAACCATTTTATTTAGTCTTGATATGTATTCATAATACAAGTGGCCAAACATATAATGAACTTATATTCTTCCATTAAACCCCATATGCGATGTACCCATTTACATTACATTGAAAAGGATATAAAATAGTCTTATACAAAGGAGGGTCCAAATGTCTGTCTATCCTATTATTCTATCACAAGAAAATTTTACCCATCGCGATGAATTGCTCTACCCATTTGAAGAACGAGGGTTGCAATTTGGTGACGGGATATATGAAGTTATACGTATCTATCATGGAAAGTATTATCTTTTTGAAGAACACATCGACCGACTGTTCCGTTCAGCAGAAGCGATTAAAATAAAGTTGCCTTTTTCCAAACAAGACATTTCCAATCTTTTGCTGGAACTCATTGAAAAAAACAATGTCACTTCGGATGCAAAGGTTTATTTACAGGTAACGAGAGGTTCTGCTCCAAGAGATCACGGCTTTCCAGCAAATACAGAACCAAATATATACGCTTATGCGAAAGACGTACCTCGACATACCGAACTGCTCGAATCAGGTGTATCGGCAATCACAAAACGCGACATCCGCTGGGAAAATTGCTATATCAAAAGTTTGAATCTCCTTCCCAATGTCATGGCCA
This sequence comes from Virgibacillus sp., assembly GCA_035301285.1. Taxonomy (GTDB): domain Bacteria; phylum Bacillota; class Bacilli; order Bacillales; family Amphibacillaceae; genus DATGUN01. The sequence continues at coordinate 38,674 of DATGUN010000038.1, read as the reverse complement.
AACAAGAAGCTATCGAGAATGATTGTTACGAAGCTATCCTGCACAAAGATGGTGTCGTGACCGAATGCAGTGCATCGAATGTTTATCTTGTAAAAAGCGGGAATATATATACATTCCCTGCCACCAAACGGATCTTACACGGGTGTGTGCGCATGGCTGTCGAACGGTTTGTGGCTGATTTGAACATTCCTTTTATCCAAGAGCCATTCTCTCTTGAAGATATCACACTTGCAGACGAGATGTTTTTAACGAGCAGTACATCTGAAGTTTTACCAATCGTTAAAGTCGATGGAAAACAAATAAATGATGGACGACCAGGTGAAATAACACGGAAGCTGCAAAAAGCGTACGAAAAAGATGCGAACATTACCGAAAATATAACCCAATAACAGGAACAACCTTTTGCAAAAGAGCAAGAGGTTGTTTCTTTATAATTTCGGAATACATATTTGATTCGAACCCCGAAGTAGTTTACACTGTATACAATTCTATTAAAAAGGGGAAAAAAACAATGTCAAAACGAGCTTTAACAGCAAACGACTTATCAAACATTTCACTGTTAAGCGATCCAAGACATACACCTGACGGTAAGATGTACTCATTTGTCAGAACACATATCAATGAAGACAAGGAATACGAATCACATATCGTGCTGCAATCATTGACAGACAACTTTTCCAAACAATGGACCGTCGGCAATGACAAAAACAGCCAACCTAAAATATCTCCAGATGGCACTAAAATGGTTTTCCAATCCAACCGAAGTGCACTTCCACAACTATGGATATTGGATATGCATGGCGGTGAAGCCACGCAAGTCACCCATTTCAAACATGGGGCTACAGATCCACATTGGACCAATGATAGTTCCACCATACTATTTACCGCATCATTGGAAAATGATGCAGATGTAGACAATCAAAATGAACAGACAAAAGAAGAAAAAGATAAGGAGCAAACGGAAAAAAGCGAAAAGTCCGTTGTAATCAATCGTCTGAAATATAAATCGGATGCAGCAGGCTTTTTAGACGATACATACAGCCAGATTGTTTCCTACGATGTGGAGAGTGAGGCATTCACACAACTTACGACAGGAGAATGTGACCACGCGTTCGAAGATATTTCCCCTGACGGGAAGCATGTCCTTCTTGGTGCCAATACAAGTGATGAAGCGGACTATGAATTAACAAACGACCTCTATCTGCTTGACATATCCACCAAGGAAATGACGTGTTTAACAGATGGTAAAGGGGCCTATGGTGGTGCATCTTTTTCACCGAATGGTGATAAAATCGTCAGCTTCGGACACCACTTCCAATATGCAGGGGCCACATTGAATGATTTATTTATCATTGACATAGAGACAAAGGAAAAAACATGTTTAAGTGAGGATTGGGACATACAACTCGGAGATGCCATGATCGGTGATATGCAATTGGGTCAATCCACAACTGGACCGATTTGGTCTACAAATGGAACCGACATTTACTTCATTGCTACTGATTTCGGCGCAACAGGTCTTTATAAGGTAAATCTGCAAGGAAGCCTTGAAATATTATACAAAGACAACAATCATGTGTTTGGTTTTTCGTATGATGAATCTTCAGGTCACTTTATTCTGGGAATCAGTACACCTACCAATCCGGGAAATTTCTATGAATTGGATGAATCAGGTGATTTAAGGCGGTTGACGAATGAAAATGCCGTATTTTTGGAAGAGGTACAACTCCAAGAGCCGGAAACGATAACCGTTACCGCTGATGATGGTTGGGAAATCCAAGGTTGGCTAATGCAACCATATGGATTTGAAGAAGAGAAAAAATATCCTTTTATACTGGAAGTACATGGTGGTCCACATGCGATGTATGGACAGACTTTTTTCCATGAAATCCAGCTTCTAGCTGCACAAGGCTATGTTGTGCTATATACGAATCCACGCGGCAGTCATGGATATGGACAGACGTTTGTCGATGCTTGCCGCTCCGATTACGGTGGAAAGGATTATACTGATTTGATGAGTGCTGTTGATTACGCACTTGAAAACTATAGCTATATCGACGAGAACCGCTTAGGTGTGACAGGTGGCAGTTATGGTGGTTTCATGACGAACTGGATCGTTGGACACACGAACCGTTTCAAGGCAGCGGTCACACAACGGTGTATCAGCAATTGGCTGAGTTTTTATGGTGTCAGTGATATCGGATACTTCTTCACAAAATGGGAGCTCGGAAAAAACCTGCTTGAAGACCCGAAAAAATTATGGGAATTCTCCCCTTTAAAATATGTTGAAAACATTGAAACACCCCTTTTGATTGTGCATGGTGAACTTGATTTCCGTTGCCCGATCGAACAAGGTGAACAGATGTACGTGGCACTCAAACATCTCAAAAAAGAAACCGAATTCGTCCGCTTTCCTGGTTCCAATCATGAACTGAGCAGAAGCGGGAAACCGAAAATGCGCATTGAGCGGTTAAATCACATTTGTCGCTGGTTTGAAACATATCTGTAGTTACACAAATCAAGAAAACAGCAACCCTCCATATACTGTGGTTGCTGTTTTCCTATGATTTTAAAAGTCCTTTTGAGTCCTATTCTATATACTTATTCAAAAACCGGTTCAATTTATCGATATATTTATTTTCTGCGATGACATAGCCTTCCCCATGGCCTGCATTTGGAATCGTCATCAGTTCGGCTTCACTTTTCGTATTTTCATAGAGTTCTTGAGACATGTCAGTCGGAACAAATGTATCTGCTTCACCATGAATATATAAAATCGGAACATCTGCTTTTTTCACCTGTTCAAGTGCCGATGCCTCTTTCAATGAATAACCCGCCCGCAGTTGAGTAACTATACTTGTACTCGGTAAAACAGGAATATCTGGGATATGGAACATCCGCTTCATCTGATAAGCAAACATATCGTATACACTTGTGTATGGACTATCAGCCACAATGGCTTTTACATTGTCCGGTAGCTCTTCCCCGCTTGCCATCAACACTGTTGCCGCCCCCATGGACACACCATGCAGGACAATTTCTGTATCAGGGCCAAGTTCATCAATGACCCGATCGACCCAATCCACATAATCAAGACGGTCGTCCCAGCCAAATCCGATATAATCGCCACCACTGTCCCCATGTCCGCGTGCATCAGCCATGAATATGTTATAGCCAAGCGTATCATGATAATACTGTCCAAATAGACCCATATCACTTGCATTACCAAGGTAGCCATGCGCTAAAATAACCGTTTTATCTGTAGGCTCATCCGCTTCCAAGTAATATCCTTTAAGGTCCAAACCATCATCAGAGGTCATGTCCCATGTTTCAAAATCTTGGTCGCGTGTCCAGGAACGCCAATCACCATCCATAAATACTTCCATCGCATCATCAGAAACATCCAAATCGGTATTTCCTTGCAAGAAGTCTTTGGGGCCGCGTTTTATCGCCAAATTATAAAAGTAGAAACTTGCAACAATATCGAGGATCAATAAAATGCTTATAATTATAATGGCTATCTTCAACCATTTTTTCTTTTTCATCACGCTTCCCCCTTATGTCCATTATAAATGATATTTCAATCTATTTGCATGGTACTTCTTTACAACCAAATCATTATATCACATCTGATTTGTATTTCCATATTACCCAAGAAAGACCTTTTCATTTTCCAGGAACGTCATGAAAACGTCCACCAGGAACTATTTTACACATACAGAAAAGAGTTCTTGCTCCTATCGCAAGAACTCTTTTTCATTTGAACCCATCATGTTCTAATTCACACTTGTCATTGACGTAATCAATGGAATAAACCTGTTTCCTTGGATTTTTCCGCCAGTTTATTACTGTGTCGATTAATTGGTTTCTTCAAGAATGCTCCAAATATTACAGCAAACGCACCGAACATGCTAAGGAATCCAATATCGCGTAATGCACGTTCCCATACGATTCCCCCGACGGCTTCACGTAATAGATCAACAGCATACGTAAATGGCAGGAATGGATTGATTGCCTGGAAGAACTCAGGCAGTAACACAACTGGATATGTCCCACCCGAACCTGCTATTTGCAGAACAAGTAAAACAATGGCCAGTGCCTTACCGACATCACCAAATACAGATACAAGTGAATACACGATCAGCATAAACACGGTGCTGATCAACAATCCAAATAACACAAACCAGACTGGTGATGACACATTTACGCCAACAATAAACATATCACCTAATGTAACGATAATCGTCTGGACCAAACCGATTACCATAAAGGTAAAGAAACGCCCGAAGTAAACTTGTCTATCGGTTAAATCTTCCCCTTCACGGTGTACATCTACTGCTAGTAAAGAAATGAGCAACAACGCTCCGACCCATATCGCCAATACGGTATAAAACGGCGTCATACCTGTCCCGTAATTTTCAATCGGGAACAATTCATTTTCATGCAGCTTAACCGGCTCACTGAAGAAATTACGCTCGGAATCAGGATCATTTTTTAAGAGCTCAATGATTTCATTGATATCCGTTTCCGATTGAACATCCCTTATCTTGTCAGCCAATTCATTTACTTTACTGCTCACATAAGGAAACTCATTCAAGACACTTTCCAAGGTGTCTTTCCCTTCGCCGAGATTTTCATCCGTACTGGAAAGGATATCTTCAACTTCCGGAATCGTCGTCTGGATTTCACTTAAAATATTCCGTGCATTTGACAATGTGTCTTTCGCTTTCGCTATTTCTCCCAGTACCTTAGGTTCAATCGTCTCTTTATATTCCTGTAAAAAATCTCCGATACGTTGCGATGTATTAGAAGCTAAGCTTTGCAGATTATCGATATTATCGTCTACCTCAGCTTTCTTATTTTCCACAAACGAATCAATCTCATTTGAATTATGCTGCATCTCTTCCAACAATGCTTCGAATTCATCGAGTTTGTTTAAAGCTTTCTCAATTGCATCGTCAATGTCTTCGGAGTGATCATTATAGTATTCCTCCAGTTCAGAATCATCAATGCCATTTTCACCTGATTCACTATTCCCGTCTGATTCATTGTCGTCACCTGCTCCATCACCACCGGCATTTTCATCCGCACCAGGATTTTGGTTTTGATTCTCCTGGTTGATGGCCTGCACTTCTTTCAGTAATTCTCTCGTGGCAGCGATATCTGCCAATGATTTTTCGATCCGTTCATCTATTTTACCACTTATTTTTTTGCCTTCCGAAAAGTCAATGTCAACATTTTTGATATCATCGATAAACGAATTGACATCATCGGCAATGGATTGGGCCGTTTTTAGGTCTTCTTCGATTTCAGGTGCCATTTCATTCAAACGATCTTCCGCTTCCTTCAGAAATGACATGGTTTCGTCGATTGTTTCCAGACCTGATTGAGTCGTATCTTTTACTTCCGGCATCATGTTCTGTGCTTTAGAGATAATATCTTCTGCATCATTTGCATCCGATAATGTATCGTTTAGGGTTTCATGAATATCTGGCAAGTCTTCTTCCAGTGTAAATATATAATCTTCGAATTGTTCAATATCCGGCATATCCTTTTCGATTTCCAACCCGATTTCATTGAACATATCAAAAATAACACCGTTCACAGTCGATATAAAATTGCTGCTTACTTGATCAACGATGACACTTGCCCCTTTTTCCGTTATTTTTGGAGCTATGGCGTTGATTTTTTCGTTCACATAATATTCAACGGTTGCCTTTTCGGGGTCATCTTTAACAACCGTTCCCAAGTTTTCCGAGAAATCCTCAGGAATGACGATAACAGCAAAATAATCGCCATATTCGACCTTGTCCATGGCTTTTTTACGATCAACAAATTGCCAATCCATATCATCACTATCTTTTAAGGTATCAACGAGCTCTTTACCGACGTCAATATCTTCCCCACGCACTGTTGCCCCTTTGTCTTCATTGACAACACCGATAGGAATCTGTTCGGTTTGGCCATAGGGATCCCAGGATGCAGCAATATTAAACCAAGCATACAGTGACGGAAGGATGATAAGTCCCCCGATTAAAATAGCCGCCACCCAGTTAATACCAATATTTTTCATGTCTGCTAAAAATAGCTGAAAGGTTTTTTTCACAATTATCGTCCTTACTTTTTCCATTTGATGTCAAATGAATATGTATTCATTATATAGAAATACAGTATACCAAGGATTTCAGTAAAATGCACTTTATCCTTTGCGGTTTTTCGACAAAAACAAACCTAAATAACATCCTATCACCAATATAAAAAGCCATGTTTCGACATTTTCAGTATTTCTTTATACCCTTAGAACTATACAGCTTCAATAATATAGACTAAATTACTCAAATATAAAAACTCGTAAGAATATTTTACCATTTTTGGTAAATTTACAACATTTTCCAATAAAATGGAGTACAATAGAGTTGGACAGGTAGCTCAAGATGAGGATCGTTGCAGCTTCTCGGAAAGGGGCTGAAAATGTGATTCCCATTGATAAAACTTTAGAGTTGATGATCATGTTTTCAACACTTGTGTTGTTGATCGTGTCGTTCAACCATGAAAAAAAGTAATCACTCTGTGACGGCAAGTCATACAAAGAATTACTTTTTATAAAAATAGCTGCTTCACCTTTTTGCTACCTGTTCAACCGGAGTCGTAAGTGGCCGCTTGCGACTCCCTTTTCATTATATTCAAAAACCTATAAAATAACAACTTTCTTATCATTTTTATCTCTTATCTTTTTCAAATGACCTTTGCAGGGTTTCCTGCGACAACAACATGATCATCTACATCTTTAGTGACAACCGAACCGGATGCAATGACAACATCATCTCCTATACGTACCCCAGGATTGATGATAGATCCGCCACCAATCCACACATTATCACCAATTGAAATGGATTTACCATATTCTTTACCCGAAATACGCTCCTTTGAATCTAAAGGATGTGTTGCTGTATAAATTTGCACCGCAGGACCCAACATACAGTTCCTGCCAAATTGGACGTGACAAACATCCAATATGACACAATTGAAATTGGCATAAAAGTTTTCCCCGACATGGATATTATATCCATAATCACAGTGAAAATGCGGTTCCACTTCAATTTGCGAACCAAGAGACCCAAAAAGTTCAGTCAACAACTGATGACGTTTTGTTTTTTCTTCATCTAGAGTTTGATTATACATGTAAGTCAAATTCCGTGCATGCCTGCGGTTCTCTATCAATGTTTCGTTTAATGGATTATAAAGTTCACCGGCAATCATTTTGTCTTTTTCAGTTTTCAAAAATGTACACTTCCTTTAATTCGTCTTGAGCTTATCGTGCTGCTGTAATTTGAATCAGATTCCCACACGTATCATCCAATATAGCATATGTTACCGGTCCGCTCTCAGTGGGGCCAACCGTAAAAGATACACCTTTTTCCGTCAAAGCATGGTAGATTTCTTCAAGATTTTTTACCGTAAAAGATGTTGCAGGTATCCCATCATCATAAATAGCCTTCTGATACGTTTTAGCTGCTTCATGAATATTGGGTTCCAATAACAATTCTACACCATCTGGGTCTTCCGGTGATACAACCGTCAGCCACTTATAATTTCCTGCCGGCATATCCATTTTCTTAACAAAGCCAAGAACATTTGTATAAAAATCCAATGCCTCGTCTTGATCTTCCACAAATATGCTTGTTACTTTAATTTTCATTTATACGACCTCCCGATTTTACTGGACTCATTCGACGTCATTCACAATACGCACTGTATCTGATTTCACTTGTAGCATAAAAATTTCAAACGCTTCTTCAGTGATCCAATTCGTCCCCCACACATCATCGTTTGCAAGGATTGTACCAAGCAGCCAAATACGGCGGATAGTTATAAATATAGGAAGACTGTCCATATCCGCCTGACTCAATGACCTTTGTGAGGAATACCCCTTTAGAAAGCTATCCCAACACTCAACTTCTTGATTTTTATAATTATGGAGCAGATTCCACCATGTGACAGCAACATCATACCCCCTGTAACCAAATCCACAGCAGTCGAAATCGAACACTTCGATTTGGGCATCACGGATATGCATATTATGATTATGGAAATCGCCGTGACAGAACCCTGTTTCCAATTCTTTATCACCGATCCGTTTCTTTAAATGATCGGTTATTTCAACCAATTCATCGACGGCTTTTTTTCCAAAAAACCTATGTAAGACAGGTTTTATATAGATCATTGGTTCGTCAACAAGATGATAGGAAGTAAGTTCAAATCCCCGTTCGGATGTTGGTTGAAACGTATGAGACATATTATGCATCTGTCCAAGTGTAACCCCGAACATGTATGCATTGTCCGTATTGATTTCTGGGCGTTTCCCTTCCGTATAGGAGAACATTACGCCGTAACGTATTCCTTCTGGCGCATTGATGTCACATATATATTTGTCATCCAGCCGTTTAATAGGGTACGAGACGGGTAAACCATTGTTCCGTAGGTGAAGGATCGCTTCTATTTCAAACAGGATTTCCATCTCAGTCCGCCAGTCATGACGATAGATTCGATAAATATATGTACCTCCCTCTGACCGGATGATATACGTATCATTAAGCCCCCTTGTCAAAAACCGAACTTCGGAAAATGGAGACAGTCCGTAAGCCTGCAAAAAATATTGAATGACTTTTTCATCGATTAAAGAGTGTCTTACCTGATGGCTCAATTCTTTCACCCCTTTTGAGACCATTTTGAATGATAAATTTCTTGGCAGCAAATGTTATCCAAAAGTGTCATTCATCTAAAGCTTCCTTCAAAAAATCACTGACTCGTTCTTCAAACTCTTTCGTTGCAACCTTATAGGCTTCAATATGCCCCGCCTCTGGTACCAGCCATATTCGTTTTTCACCATGGGCTGCTTCATAGAGCTCGTGCGCCATTTCGGTTGGCACAAGTTCATCGTCTTCACCATGAATGATCATCAATGGTCGTGTATTGTTTTTCACTTGATCAATAGCTGATGCCTCCCCGAATGTATAGCCTGCCCGTATTTTCGTTATACCACTTGTTATATCGAGCAGTGGAAAAGCTGGTAAATTATAAAGGTGTTTTAATTGATGTGTGAGCTCCTCTTTTACCGTTGTATAGCCACTATCCGCAATAATTCCTTTCACTTCTTCAGGCAAATCTTCCCCACTGGTCATCGTCACTAGTGTGGCGCCCATCGAATTACCATGCAAGATGATCGATTCCTCATCATACTCCTCAATCAACATGTCTATCCAATCTATATAATCGAACCGGTCATGCCACCCGTACCCGATATAATCGCCTTCACTTTCACCGTGGCCACGCGCATCCGGCATCAATACATCAAACCCTTTATCATGATAATACTTTACCAAATCACCCATATCACTGCTTTCCTTGCGATAGCCATGTGCCAGAATGACTGCTTTATGCGTTTTTGTATCATTTGGAAGGAATTTCGCTTTCAATTTAAGATCATCATACGATGTTTGTTCAAGGGTTTTAAGCTCTTGATGATTAAACCAGCTTTGTGCCTCTGCCAGTATTTCTTGATCTTCTTCACTCGCAATCATCTCTTCCTCGACTTCAGGGTTTTCCTCTCCACTGTATAGTTCTACCTCTTGACCACGCTTGACACTTTCAGAATAAAAGTAATTCCCTGCAAAAAGAAGGCCAGCAATGATAAGCACAAGAACAATGCCGACAATAATCAGTATGCGTTTTTTCAAATCCAATCCCCCCGCGAAATATCTCTTTTTGGTAAGTATACCACTTCCATAATTTGTTTGTCTGTTTTTTGGAGAAGTTTTGATTCTGGTATTTCAGGTCAAAAGGAATTAAAAAACGTTTGTACCCATTGAAAAAGCGTCCATTTATTGAAAAATGAACGCTCCAAATCACCCCTATATATCATTCAAATATCCCGCATTCAGAAAGGCCCGATGTATTCAAGAAACTCCAGCCGATTTCCAAAAGGATCATGGACATAAATCCGGTCGATATCAGGGATTTGTGTATCAACTTTATATGTAATCGATTTTGAACTCAAATAAGACTTCATTGCGTTTAGATCATGCACTTCAATTGCCGGATGTGCTTTTCGAGCCGGAATAAAAGACACGTCTATCCCGATATGCAAATGAACATTACCCGCCTGAAACCAAACACCACCATTTTTTTGCAATGCCTGCGGTTTTGTTATTTCCTCTAAACCGAGAAGTTCCCCGTAAAACGAACGTGCATCATCCTCACAGTTTTTCGGCCCTGCCAATTGAACATGATCGATTGATTGATAAGTAAACACCATTCATCCCTCCTAAACAACAGTATAGATGAACATGTTCACGTATCATAATACAGATATTGAATCACATGTGATATTTATTCTTGATATACCGCATTTACATTGAATGTTACTTTTATATATTAATTTGAAATTTCAGTTTTTTAAACCAAAAATATAAGCCACAATTGCCGTAATGTATTATAAAAAGTTTTTAAACCACCACTTAACTAAGTGGGTGTTCGCAGGAAACCTTCCTGTCTTCCATTCAAAGATGGCCCGACATTCCAGTCCCGATTTAAAACTCCCTATAAAAAGATTGAGGTTAAAACTTATTAGAATTACGAACATTGCAGCTTATATGTATATCATACACCGTATACTTTATATTGGCAATGGAAATTAGCCCCTTTTGTTTTTCCGATTCATCCATGTTAGGCCACACTGTTTGCTTCGCTGTTGTTAAAATTTATATTTTTGTGTTTTTCTTTTTTGCACGCTGTTCAAGCTGTGATTTGGGCCGTTGATCTGCTTTGTCTTCCGTATATCCCTGTTTATTTACAGTGGATTCCGTTTTTTGTTTGTTCCAATTTGCATTCTTTTCACTCATTCTGTAACACCTCCTGTTTTAGTATGGAAAGCGTCGTTTTCTTTTATTCAATATCTTTCATCAGAAAGACAACCTAATCAAAAAACATCCTATTTCTATTGACGATGGATGGATTTTAGTGGAAGATGGATGATAAGTAAATTTTACAGGGAGATGTGGACATGAAACGGTTATTTTTAGGTATAGCATTCATTTTTTTAACATGTATTTTATTTGCATGTGAGTCTGGTGATTCCGTTTCTTTCTCTGATGAGCATATGGAAGAGGCTATACGTTCAGAAATCGACAAGCCAGATGGAGACATTGATGAATCCGATTTAGAAGACATCGTGAAACTCGACTTGTCTGACATGGATATTGAAGATCTTGATGGTATTGAGTCTATGGAAAACCTTGAAACATTATCACTTGAGGACAATGATATAAACGATGTCACACCATTGAATGATTTAGATCATTTAAGTGAAGTAAATGTCATCGGCAATCCATTTCTATCGGATGAAGACCAGATTGACTTATTGGAAAGTCTTGACGACGAAGGCATAACCGTGAAGTCAACGATCGGGGAACCAGATGGTCCCGGTGGTTTTTTATGGAAAGCTGAAAACGAAGATACAACGGTGTACTTACAAGGGACCATCCACGTAGGTAAAGCAGATTTGTTCCCAATGAATGAAAAAATCGAAAATGCTTACACAGAATCAGATGTCGTTGTCCCGGAAATCGATCTTAATGATGTGTCCATGCAAGAACAACAAGAGGTAACCCAGAAATTAGGCATGTATGATGACGGAACAGATGTCAGTGATCATATCCCAAAAGAATTGTATGCAAAACTTGAAGATAAGTTAAACGAATTGGGACTTCCTTTACAATCTGTCAAAGACTTCCAACCATGGCTGTTGGCGAATACGGTACAGCAATTGATGGGGCAAAAGATCGGTTATATTGATGGTGTGGATCAATATTTCCTAAACCGGGCAGAAGATGATGGAAAAGATGTCATCGGTTTGGAGACAGTAGAAAGCCAACTCTCGATTTTTGCAGACTTATCCCCAGAAATGCAAGAAGAGCAATTGGAAGAATCATTAATCGATATTGATACGTATGAAGATCAAATGGATGAACTCCTTTCCCTTTATGAAGAGGGCAATGTCGATGAACTTCTGGATTATTTATTGATGGATGATGGCATTGAAGAAGATGAAGATGATGCGACAGATGAGGAAGTAGCATTCATGGAAGCAATAAATGATGATCGAAATGTAGATATGGCCGATCAGATTGATGATTTCTTGGAAGAGGGTAATGATGTGACATACTTCGTCATTGTCGGCACGCTGCATTTGACGCAAGAACCACACGTCCGGTCCATTCTTGAAGATAAAGGATATGAAATCGAAGAAATCCTTTAACACCCATTTTTGATATAAAAATCGAGTTCGTATAGCACAGTCTCGATTTTTATATCATTGATCGATGACATGTCACAACGTTTTTTTAAAAAATCCCCTATTATTTACAAAACCATTTAACCATCTCGTCTTTATAACAAGACATCTTTTAAAAATAAAGGGTTTTTCGCTTTTTGCGACGTTTTGTTCTCGGTGGAATATAACCATGAGAATCGATGTGGCCTTTTGTCATATTGAGCTTTGATAATAATTGTTCCACAGATTCGGCTCCAGTGGAATGGATGGCTTTTTGAAATACTTTTGCAGCTACTCTTGCATCTTCCAATGCCTGATGATGGTCAAACGAAATATGATGATAAGCGGCAAGTGTATTCAATTTATGATTGATCAAATCTGGCCAGACTTGTTTAGAAATGTTAACTGTACACAGATAATCTAATTCAGGATAAGGGAGTTGGAAATAATCCAATGTATGTCGCATAACACTCATATCAAAACTAGCATTATGGGCAACGACAAGCTTATGATTCATATATTCATTTAAAGTTGGCCATAGTTCAGCATATGTAAGAGCGTCCTCTATATCCGCTTCAGTTATTCCATGTATGCGTGTATTAAATGGGCTGAATGTCGTCATCGGATTAATTAAATGATAATATTCCTCCTCGATGTCATTTTCGTTTGCAATGACCACACCTATCGCGCACGGACTGAAACGTTTTTCATTGGCTGTTTCAAAATCAATCGATACAAACTGCATATGCCCACGCCCCCCCCATTCATAATCATAGTTTCATTATAACAAATACAATGACGCATGAATATTCGTAAACGGACTTCAGAAAATAAGTTTGAAGTTTTTAGTACCAGATGTTAATCTCTTGTGCTAAAATGATATATAATATTATTAAAAAGTGTGCTAAAATAAACATTGTATAAGTAACACTGTAAAGGGGATTTATATGTATACTTTTGCACGATTCATCGTTTATATTGTATTGAGTATATTTGGTAGAATACGAATTCATGATAAAAACAAACTACCGCAATCAGGTGGGTATGTCATCGCATGTACACATACTGGATGGGTTGATATTTTGTGGCTTGGAGTTGCAATCAGACCATTGAAAATTCATTACATGGCAAAAAAAGAATTATTCAAGTCTGCTCCTCTGAGATGGTTGATGAAAAAATTGAACGCTTTTCCTGTAGACCGGGAAAATCCCGGACCAAGCTCGTTAAAGATTCCACACCGTCTGATTAAAGAAGACAAAGTGGTTGGGATATTTCCAAGTGGCACTCGCACAAGTGAAGATGTACCGCTAAAACGAGGGGCAGTGACGATTGCTAATCGGTCCAAGGCACCCATCATACCTGTAGCTTATACAGGACCATCTAATTTCAAAGAATTGCTTAAACGCAAAAAACCACAAATTATTTTTGGTGACCCCATAAACGCGCCAGCCGATTTACCAAAAAGGGAAGCAATGGATCATATGGCCGTTGATTTGGATGAAGCATTAAAATCACTACAGGCGAAAATCAAGTAAACAACAATAACCCGCTCGTCTTATTAAAGGAGCGGGTTTAAATTTGTTAATCATAATGAACAAGCGTTTCATACATTTCTGTATCAAGGCCTCTGATAATCTCCGTCAGTAATTTGACACCATTTTCAATATCTTGTTTGCTTGCAAATGACACATGACTATGCATATAACGAATAGGGACACCGATAACAATCGTCGGCACACCTTGTTTATGCAAATGAATTTTTCCAGCATCTGTTCCGCCGCCAGTCATCACTTCAATTTGACAAGGAATATTATGAGTTTGTGCTGTATCGGCAACAAAATCACGAAACCGGATATTCGGGATCATGGAAGCATCCAGAAAAGTAATAAGTGGGCCTTCTCGCAAAGCCGGTTGGTCAACATCAGCACCACTTATGCCTGGGGTATCTTCCGCCACCCCGACATCCAGTACGATAGCAACATCAGGTTCAACCGCATAAGGAGCTGTCTGCGCTCCCCGTAATCCAACCTCTTCCTGCACATCTGCCCCTGCAAAAAGAACATTCGGATGCGTTTCTTCCTTTAACTTTCGCATGACTTCTACCGCCATATAGCAACCGATACGATTATCAAGCGCTTTTGCCAAAATCGTGTCATGATCATGCATGATTTCAAAGGGACATATCGGAACAACTGGATTTCCGACACGTATTCCCCACTTCTCAACCTGCTCTTTAGAATGGGCACCTACATCGATATACATTTCACGCATCGGAAATACGTTTGATCTTTCCTCAGGTTGAAGGAGATGCGGTGGTTTGGAGCCTATGACACCTGTGATATTCTTCTTTTCTGTGATGACAGTCACGCGTTGTGCCAATAGAACTTGATCCCACCATCCTCCCAGCGGGGTAAATCGCAAGAACCCATCCTTGTTGATACCTTTGACCATGAACCCGACTTCATCCATATGACCAGCCAACATGATTCGTGGTCCCGCTATATCCCCTTCTTTTTTCCCGAAAATACTTCCTGTATGATCATAAACAATATCATCACTTAGTTCATCCAAAGCTGTTTCCATTATTTTTCGTACAGCATTTTCGTAACCGGATGTGCTATCTGCCTGTGTTAAATCACGTAATAAATCCATTCTATACCACCTATCTATTTAGTTGGGTATAGTCTGATACAAGTAAATGGAATTATTCACGAACAATCAATGTCCTTCTTCAAAAATTGTATACTACCTTATAAATTGAGACACATTCTATTTTTGGCAATAAAAAATCGCATGCTATGAATGAAAGCACCCGATTTGCTAAGAGTAAAAATGGCAATCTTAATATAAAAAAACCTTGAATAATTATCCTCTGGATGATACGATAGATGTTACTCAACATTTATGTATGTAAAATATAGATGTCCTTATTTATATTTTACACTATTCATTATATGATGTCAACTATTTCATAAAATTATTTTCTAGGGGTGTGCCATGAGCAAACAAAATGAATGGTTACAAGAAGAACAGCGCATTCGCCAGGTAAACGACGTTATCAAAGCCAAGAAAACAGCATTGGACGAAAAAGCCGGTCAAACAAGAAAAAGAATCATAACACTGAGGAAAAACTTCTGGGATGATGTAACCATCAACCTTGATGAACCGGATGATGTCATTGAAACTGAAGCAAGCATGAAACAACAAGCTGAATTACTCTCCGATCAAGAAAGGACTCATGGACAAATATATAAACAGTTGGAAGCACTTAGACGTTTGGAAACGACACCCTATTTTGGTCGAATTGACTTTCATGAAGACATGGAAAAACATCCAGAGGAAATATATATCGGAGTAGGGTCTCTCATGGATCAAAACAATGACGACTTTTTAATATATGATTGGCGAGCTCCCATATCAAGCATGTATTACGACTACACTTTGGGTCGAGCAAGTTATGAGACGATGGACGGTTCTATTGAAGGTGATATCACCCTGAAAAGACAATATGTCATCAAAAACGGAAAATTGAAGGGACTTTTCAATACAGGTTTGACTATCGGTGATCATTTGCTCCAAGAGGTACTCGGAAAGAATGCTTCGGAAAAAATGAAAACCATCGTCTCCACCATCCAAAAAAACCAAAATCAGATCATACGTCATAAAGGAAGCAAATATCTAGTCGTCCAAGGGGTTGCAGGAAGTGGTAAAACCTCTATAGCTCTTCAGCGGGTCGCCTACTTACTGTATTCTAACCGAAAGGCTTTAGCGGCAGGAAATATGCTTTTATTTTCACCCAATCCACTGTTCAACAGTTATGTCGCAACTGTTCTTCCCGAACTCGGCGAAGACAACATGCGCCAATCGACATTTCAGGAATATGCAACTGAACGCTTAGGTGATACGTTCAAACTTGAAGGACCGTTGGAACAGATGGAAAAAATGCTTGCAACGTTAAGTGAACATGAACGGTCTATCCGCTCACAGTCCATTCAATACAAAGCCAGCCTGGCCTGCAAAGAAATGATAGATAGCCGGATATTGATGTTGGTAGATACCGGAATACCTTTTAATCACATCACACATCAAGATAAAATCATCATTTCCCGAGAAGCCATTGGAAGTTACTTTTACAGTCTGGATTCAAGTATTTCCATTCCTAACCGGATAGATCTGACAAAAGATTGGTTATTGACGACATTGCAGACGATTGCATCTGAGGAAAAGAACAAAGATTGGGTTATGGCTGAGGCGGAATTGTTGGATAAAGAAGACTATATGCATGCTTATCATGCTATACAACAAAATCAACAAAATGAAACAGACATGTTCGATGATATTGATGCTGAGTGGGAATATCTGAGCGAAAAAATTGTCGAAGAACACTTCAAGCCTATCAGGACGATGGTTGAACAATTCAAATTCATCAATACAATTGAAATATATCAATTTCTGTTTTCAACCAATCACCAACCCCCTTCGCTCACGGAAAAAACATGGCAGTCTATTTGCCAATTAACTCAAGTTGCCATTGAAAATAACTATCTTTTATGGGAGGATGTCACCCTGTTTTTGTATGGCATCGATCAAATACAAGGAATGAAGACATTTTCACATATACGTTATCTGTTCATTGATGAAGCACAAGATTACACACCATTTCAATTTGAATATATCGAGAGGCTTTTTCCGAACAGTCGAATGACCATTCTCGGGGATATCAATCAATCTATATACCCACATGCGTATGGAGCACCTTCGATTTTGGAAGAGGGAATGCTGGATAATGAAAAGCTGGAACGGATGTCCCTCATGAAAAGTTACCGTTCCACCAAACCAATAGTCAATTTTACGAAACAACTCATACCGGGGAGCGAACAGATTGAGCCTTTTCAACGAGACGGCCAAAAACCAACATTGACGACAGTAGAATCACGTTATGAATTACACACGCAAATCTATGATAAGATCAAGTCTTTACAAACAGCTGGCTTGGAAACAATAGCGATAATCACTAAATCTCTTGCAGAGGCTGAAGGCATTGATAGCTGGCTTTCAGAATATATCAATGTCCAAAAAATGGACCATGAAACATACACCTATGCAAAAGGCGTGCTCATCATTCCCTCCTATCTAGCTAAAGGCATCGAATTTGACAGTGTCATCATATACAATGCCAGTGAGGCTGTGTATAGGCGTGAGTCGGAACGTAAATTATTTTATACTTCGTGTACACGTGCGATGCACACCCTGCATCTATTTACAATTGGAAAGAAAAGTCCCTTCCTGGATCATGTTGACAAATTGACTTATGAAACAAACTAATCTGATGCCATTATCTGTTATCCACGCCCTCTACGTGACGGGTGTGGATATCTTTACATTTCATCCGGAGCTTCCATTCCAATTAAATCCTTAGGGTTACTCGACTTTAGCCGTTTATTGCGAGATTTCTACTCCTGATCGCGCGGTTTCTCCCCAGCATTGCGCGATACCCCATCACAGTCGCGCGGTTCCTTACTTTGACCGGGCGGTTTCCTGCTTCTTAGCACGCGCACACGCTTTCCATGACATATTAAAAAGGAGCAGACTCAAGGAATTGTGCCCCAAAAGTTAGACTGGAAATCTATCTTTGTGGAGACATCTCCTATCGACTGCCCCTTCATGATCTCTATCTATAACCGTCCTCTACTTTCAGGATCCCCCTTCAGCCACTATTCATAATCGGATTTATCAATGAACAGCAACTGGATAAAAAATAGCAACATACAAAATGCAATGAGCAAAAAACTCCATCCGAGTGTTCTTTGATCAACAATGAGGTAATTATTGCATAATTGGTCAGGTGTTGCGATATAAAGCCACCCTATCAATCCGTACATGATGACGATGCTGACATAGATAACATTCTTTTTTAAATCGGTCAATTTTCTCCAGCTATCACGTAACGGAACACCGACGAGAAATGGCCAACTGATGAATTTAAAGATCTCCATCATCGGTTCTTCCAACGCTTCATCCATTGTTCTAGGAATCAGCCAAAAAATGACGATGAGAAATACCATTAAAATACCGGGTACACCATTTTTATTCCAATTGGCGAAAAGTCCAGGGAACATCTTTTGCGACAAAGGTGTCATGAGCATTCCAGCGACAGCAAGCAGCGGCATTTGCATATGCATATGAATGGTCATGATAGATTCCGTCAGCGTAATGACAGGTGGGAGTGCCATGAATACCAACAGTATCAACCCATAAATAGCTTGTTTCATTGTTTCATCCCCCACCTTTCAATCATTTTCCATAACCTAAATGGGACTCCCTATCATGTGTGTCAATCCATTAAAATGTTTGGAAAGGCGGTGATCCCGGTGGTGCATTCATGATAAGATCGACAACGGGGATGACATATCCCATCGATACGACCATGAGCATGATGACAATCCACAGACTCCACCGTTCTGTCCATTTTGGTGTAGGTGCTGCATTCTCTTCAGGAAGTGCAATCGGAAATTCCGTTTTCCCTTTTGGTGCACGGAACATAAGATGGAATACAATATATACCATCAAAACAACCCCGATCAATAGCAATGTCGCACCAATGGCCATCATGATCATATAAGGATCCCACCCGAGTTCGGTAGCTTTATCCCCGTAGGTTGTAAACGAGGTTCTTCTCGGTGAACCGAATAAACCAACTGTATGCATGGAACCCGACATAAACAACATACCAACTGTCCAGATTATCGTTTGGATGATACCTAATTTATTGATGAATGGTGTTAATGTCCGCTTCGATAAATATGGAATCAGCCAGTAACAAATACCGAATAGCGTCAATACAACCGATGTTCCGACCGTTAAGTGAAAATGCCCTGTGACCCACAGTGTATTATGGACAACTTGATTCAATTGGTTGTTTGTCTGGGCGATTCCACCAGCGCCTGCTGGAATAAAGGCGACCATTGCTATAAATGGTGCCAAGAAACGTACATCTTTCCAAGGCAATTTCTTGAACCAACCGAATAGTCCTTTTCCACCACGTTTGCGACCAGTCCGCTCAAACACCGCAAACATCGCGAATGCTGTCATCAATGAAGGAAATGCAATCGATAGACTCATGAACACATGCATGAATTTCAATCCTTGGGTAAATCCAGGGTCTACGATTTGATGATGGAATCCACCAGGAATATTCAAAATGACGAGTAAAAATACAACCACACGGGCTAACGTATCACTGAATAATCTTCCCCCGATAATTCTTGGAACAGCGACATACCATGCTGATATGGCAGTAAGATACCAAACGTTTACAAGCGTGTGACCAAAACTCCAGAATAATGTCCTGCTCAACATCACATTCACTGTCTCGGTCCAGCC
Organism: Virgibacillus sp.; assembly: GCA_035301285.1. GTDB lineage: Bacteria > Bacillota > Bacilli > Bacillales > Amphibacillaceae > DATGUN01. Next base: position 18,960 of record DATGUN010000038.1, on the reverse strand, counting down.
GAACGCCCATGGTATCAATGTCAAGACTTCATACGTCACACCTAACGTGCCGAAAAAGAGCAAGATGAAAATACCCGTTACAAAGTAAGCCAATAGCGGAAGATGTTGACCCTTATTCTGTTTTCGCCAGTGTGCCACATTGATGAATGCACCGAATGCTGCTGTCCAAATTCCTAAAACGACCAACACCAGCCCGATATAAAACCATGGTGATGCTTGCATCGGTGGATAAAACGTGTATAGTACCGTTGCTTCTCCTTTTACAATTTGTGTCACAGCCATCAGGACACCAAACACCATCAATCCAAAAGCGATCCACCCCATCTTCCGAACGGCCGGCAACAACCCTCCGAGTGTATGAGACAGGCTTGAATAAAAATAACCAATCAGAAACGTAGCCGTAAATACAAGTATGAGTAACAAGCCATGTGCTGTCAGCACTTGATAATAATTCAAAAAAGCCGGTAATTCAATGAAACCTGCACGCTCCAAACCTTGAAAAAGACCGAGAAATCCTCCGATAAATAATGCGATGAATGCTGCTGAAAAATAAGTTAAAGAAAGCCTCGAATCTTTTGTTTCAACACCAAGCATTTTATATGTGTGTCCACTGAAATAATCGCGCTCCAACGGTAGTGCTTTTGCCATATTTTCTCACCCCTTTATTTAACAGTAATTGTCGTACTCATCATCTGATGTCCGGTTCCGCAGTATTCATTACATAAAACCAAATACTCTCCTGCTTCATCGAATGTTTGTGTAATATGTTGAATATGACCTGGAACAACCATGGCATTCAAATTAGTGTCAGGCACTTGGAAACCATGAATCACATCTTTGGAGGTCATTGTAAAATGAACCGTTGCTCCCTTGGGTATTTCAATGTCATTTGGGGTAAACGAAAAAGCCTGCAAAACCATAACAACTTCATATTCATTTTCCCCTATTTTATACACACCAGGCTCATCAAATGGCTCCGTTTCATCAACCTTTTCAGGATCGATTATATCCTTACCACTTGGAGGACCCATTTCTTGTGCGAACGTCTGGTAGCCTGTCACAAGCATTGATCCAACAATGATAATCACAGCCAATATCAGCCAAATTTCTTCTGATCGATGCATTTTCATTCCTTATCCCTCCCTAAAATCTCGTCATATACAAAGTGAATAATAGAACGATAAACAAAAGAATATCACCACCAACAAACAGAGTTGTCGCAAAAAATGCGCCCTTATAGGATACCTCCTCTTCCGTATCGATATTGTTTGCTTTTGTGTTTGTTGTTTCCATTCCCACTCACCACCTTTTTGTTATCTATATCCAAGGATAGATGAAAATACGGTCATCTTAAGTGAGATGAATCATACCTAAATGTGATATATTTAACACGCATAAAATGACCATACACTGAAAAAACCATCAAATTTTTATTCCGACATTTCATTAAAACGCTGTCATATCAACACGCACACATTTCTTTCAATATAAAAAAACAATCCGCACATCATATGCAGATTGTTTTTTATATACACCGTTCAATTATGTCGGAATTATGACATTCTGACATTTGGTGATGATGTGTCGAGTTACATCATCATTTCTTTAATTCCTCGTTTAATTTTTTTGCCTGTATTTTGTAATATATCCAAAATCCACACCAAAATATCGCATAATACGCCATAAACAGCACGATACCCAGTAAAATAGCCCGAACTGTCATCGGTATCCACCTCAACGGAAGGGCCAGACTGTAAAACACAATGACAGACATGGGGAAATGAATACATATTTGTTTCAATCGGCTCCAGTTGTCATTTTCAAAAATGAATGAACCGACACCGAAATAAATCCCGATAATAAAACTTCCCAGCATTTGAAACCACATCATGGTAGGAGAGATAGGGATGTCTTTGATCATGAGTACAGTTACCGCAATAAATGTTGCAATTCCTCCACCTGCAATACCAAATAATGCACGTTTCAGAGTTTCCTTGATCATTGTCCCCCACCTCCAAGCGACAGTGTCTTCTTAATGTCCGTAACATACTTCCGTGTGATGTATTCTTTATTTCCAGTATGAAAATACACACATAAATTCCCATTAAACGACAACTCGAATCGCTCGATATGATTCAAGTTCCCGATAACCGACTTCGAAAACCGTTTGAAATGATGTGGGATTAGCATCTCTTCCAATTCATACAACTTCATCCTCACTTCATACCTTTCCTTTTTAATCACCGCGAACACTTTGCGCTTCTCGGCAAATATATAATCGATGACATCTGGATCCAATAAAATCGTTTGATCATCCTTTTCTCCAAATAAGCGCTCTTGCTTATTTTTCTGCAGGACATTGATGACTTCCTGGATTTCGGGTGTGATTTCGGGGGCTTGTATCGTTACCGAAGAATCTTTATATTGTTTATCAATATCTATATTTATCTTCATGCAACAATCCCCCTGATCCATTCAGATTAATTCTTAGCCCGTTTTAAAAATGCCGGATAACGAATAAGTGCGATTAAAAATCCAGCCACTCCAAATCCACATAAAATAGATGATGTCCTCAGCAGATTCCCTGCGGCCAGTGTTCCATTCATGCCATCCTGAAAAGCCTGATGTGCCCAGTATTGCGGTAAGTAATGAGCCAATGTTTGGATGAAATCGGGCATCATATCAATAGGCATCCATAGACCGCTTAAAACTGCCCCACCGAGTGCAATCACCTGTGTAATCGCAATTCCCATGTTCTCTGTCTTAATGAGCATGGCTATCGCGATGCCAACGCCTGTCACACAAAATGTCAGACAGATAGATAATAAGAATAATTGGAATGGTTGTTGAAATGGTATATTATAGACAAGTTTACCAAAAACAAATAAAATAACAATCTGAATCATGACGACAATCATATAAGGAAACCATTTACCCATCAAATATTCGAATCGGGTTAACGGTGTACTGGCAAGTCTCGCAATCATACCTTGGTTTTTATCTTGTAAAATGGTTGAACATATGGAAATGATGATAAAGAATACAAACATCACCGTATATCCCGGTACGATGGATACAATGATGGCATCGCGCATTTCAGCCTCTTCACCTGACGTCAAAACCGATATGAACAAAACAGTAAACAATATCGGCAGGATGATCGTCCAAAATAATAGTCCTCGATCCTGTACTTTTTTCTTCAACTCGAGTATTGTTAGCGAACGCATACAAATTTCCTCCCTTTAGTCAATCTATCAATCACGTAACGCACTGCCAGTCAATTCCATGAACACATTTTCCAGTTTTGGTTGGACAAGCTCCAGACGTTCCAATTCATTTTCGTTCGTGTTGCTTTGACATAACATGATGAGCTCTTCCATCGCTTTCAACGGTGTTTCTGTTTTTATCAAAAAACCATTGTTTTTGTTTTCAATCGAACCAAGCGGGAACACATCCGCTTCTGATACACCGTTTCCTCTTACATAAACGGCAGGAATGGCATGCTTCTGCAATAATATATCCGTTTTGTCTTTTTCGACAATCCGGCCTTGATCAAGAAATGCAATCTCATCACACATCTGTTCCACTTCCTCCATATAATGGCTCGCATAAATTATGGTGCGACCTTGCTGTTTCATGTTTTCAATCATCTGGAAAATAAATGCGCGTGATTGTGGATCGATACCGACCGTCGGCTCATCCATGATAATCACAGTTGGATGATGCATAATGGCGCAGCCGATGTTCAACCGGCGCTTCATCCCACCGGAAAAAGTCTTGACCTTGTCGCCAGCACGTTCTTTCAGTCCTATTTCGGCAAGAACTTCCTTCACTCGTCTGCGCAACTGACTTCCCTTTAAACCATACAATTTGCCAAAAAAGATTAAATTGCTTTTAGCTGAGACACTATCCTCCAGACAAACCTCTTGTGGCACATAGCCGATTTGATATTTAAATCGTTTCATATCAGTGGTCCCGGAAAATTCCAATGTCCCCGTATAGTCGTGTATGACAGATGTCATGATTTTCATCAATGTTGATTTACCGGCACCGTTCGGCCCGACCAATCCATAGCAGGAACCTTTTGGAATGCTTAGTGTGACTCCTTTCAATGCCTGTACTCTTCCGTACTTCTTCGTCACATTATTTATATCCATCATAAAAAACACCCGCTTTCATGAGATAGTACCATTATCACAAAAGCGGCGTGTTTTTTGGTCATAAAATGTATGACATGCAAAAATGAATACACAAGTGAAATATTTTTATGTATGAAATGACCTCTTGGATTAGATTCCTGCATCGCCCCCGTATAATCGCACAAAAAAAGGACCTTCTACAAGGCCCTCTGTTGGTTATTTCAATACAAACGCTGTCCGACTGCTTCCCTCTTTTGTTTTCGTCACTTCTAGGGCAGCCGGCAAAATCGCTTTTAGTTCTTCAACATGGGAAATAACACCGATGGTCCGGCCTGATTTTTGCAACTCAATCAGTGCATCCAGTGCTTTATGCAGAGACTCTTCATCAAGTGATCCGAATCCCTCATCAATGAACATCGTTTTCATGGACACATTGCCTTGAAAACTTTGGATCACATCTGACATTCCCAGTGCCAAACATAGAGATGTATTAAATTTTTCTCCCCCTGATAATGTCTTCACATCCCGTGTTTGTCCCGTATAGGCATCATACACATCAAATGCCAGACCACTTTGTCTGCCATGGGATTCCTGACGATCACTCCGCATCAACAAAAATTGCCCATTCGATAGATTTTTCAGCCGCAGATTGGCGGTATCGATGATTTGCTCAAGGTACTCGATTTGTAAATACCGTTCAAAAGAAATCTTCTGGCTATTTTGTCCCCGCATGACATCATATAAGTCAGCGATGACACGTAACGTTTCTTCTTGTGTTTTGACATTTTCGCTGGCTGTTACGATATTATCAAGTAGTTTTTTGGCCTCCGCATGATAATTCCTTGATCGATCACGTTTTTTTAATGCCTCTTCCATATTGTGTTTCAATTGCCCAAGTTCTGTCTCCAGCACCTGTAAATCATGATGGGACTCATTTTTAAGCTCTTTTGACAATTGCTCGACCTCTTGTGTCAGAACGAGCAAAGATTGTTTAAAGTTTTCAATGTCTTTTTTCAATGCTTGTTGATCATTCGGCTCCATTTTTGCTTCCTGGTAACGTTCAATTGTTGAAAATGACGCATCCTCAAGCGCTTGATGGAATGCCTTGTCTGCTTTTTCCCGTTTTGAAACAGTCTCCTCCAATTGTTTTCGGGCATGTGCTACATTGGATGTCACGGTGGTTTGATGATCTTTTGCTACTTGTAAATCTTTCTGTGCCTTGTCCCATGCTTTCTCCATCTTTTCTTGCTGATTCTTTAAAACGTCCATTTGCTTTTCCAGTTCAGTCAAGTTCCTCACTTTTTCCGGAACATCCCGCAAGTTTTCTTCAAAGATAGTTTGTTGTTTTGTCAGCGCAAGATTCTGTGATTGCACCTTTTCATTTTCTTTTTCTTGGGCAACTTTCAGCTTCTTTTCTTCGTCTTTTAACGTATAAATGGAATTTTTAAATTGTGTCAATTCGTTTCGGATTTGTTTCAGTTGGTTGACTTCTTCACCTAACCGTTTACCCTCTTCAATCAGCCGATCATAAGTCGTATTGGCCTGTTCTGGGGAAATGCCGTTTGCCTTTAACTCCTCGCTTGCTTCTTCCAACTGACCCAAACACGATTTCATATCGGCATTGACTGTAAGATAGGCATTGTTTTTCTGTTCCAATTCAGTTTTCATTTTTTGCAACATTTCTTTTGTCGTTGCCTGATGATCTGCTATTACCTTATCTGGATGTGAGGTGCTTCCGCAGACTGGACAAGCCTCACCTTCATGTAGATGACTTGCCAAAACACTCGCCTGATCATTCAACCACTTCTTTTCATAGCCATCATAGTCATTTTTGGCCTTTTCATACATTGTTTGCTTTTGTTTTAAATCTTTTTTTAGGTTCGTATGCCTCTCTTTTTGTTGCAAAAAGTTTCTCAGGACGCGGGCTTGATCACGCATTTCTTGCAACTTTTCTTCTTTTGATGGCAAAGCATCGACATTGCGTTCTAACTGCTGGACTTTTTTCTCATAGGTTTCCAATTCTTTCGTTTTAGCCTGCAGTTTGGATGTCATGTCCTCCAAACGAGCATGACCTTGTTTTACATTTGTCTTCAGTTGGTTTAATTCATTTTGTTTCGCATCGATATCTTTAACAACAGGAAGAAATTGTCCCAAACGTTCAATGCGACTCTTGATGTCATCCCGATTTACTTGGTTATTTTTTTCATATTCGTAAGTGGCCAGCATTTTTCTATACTGTTCGTCAGCCAATTGTTTTGCTTTTTCACTATCCACGAGCTCCTGTCTCTTTTCCTTTTCGGTATGCTGCCATTCGTTGACTTGTTTTTCGTACAACGTTATGTGACTTGCACGCTCGGCTAATTTCAATGTTTGTTCTTTTTTATCAAATATTGAAACCTTATCATTCATCTCTCCCAATTGTTTGCGTTTTTCATCACGTATCGTAAATTTCTGATTGATCATTTGCGCTTTATGAAACGTTGTTTGCTTTTCATCATGCATGTTATATGCTTTTTTGTAATGAGCATCATCGATTTGGATGCGTTCTTCATAGAAAGCCACTTCTTCCTCCAACCCAGCAATGATTTGATGGCTATTATAATAGTCTTCGGTTATCACCTGAAAAAGAAGGGAATTTTCGCGCTCTGGCAAATGGGCTGGAATGTTTTGAATATACATATCCCGTGTTTGTGCTATTCTCCGGTAATTTTCCTCCGCAGCATCTTTTTTCATTTTTAAACGTTCATTCATTTCCTGGTAGGATTCCGTTTTGAATAATCGCCGCAAGATGGCTTCTTTATTTTCCGTTTTTGACGTCAACAATTTCCGGAATTCCCCCTGTGGAAGCATGACAATTTGCTTGAATTGATCCTCTGTCAGCCCAAGTAACTCCTCCACTTTCTTATCTACATCGGATACATTTTGCCTGTCCACGCACGGCACCTCTTTATCTGTCCGAATCTCATACAATTCAATCCGGTCTCCCGTTTTGGATTTATTCCCTTGTTTTTGATGACCAAGCTGACGGAAAATACGATATGTACGCTGATTCAACTCAAATGTCAACTCAACGGACGTATGTGTATCATCATCAGCAAAATCACTCCTGAGCATGGCATGATTATCCCGATCCGTGCCACTGGCACTGCCGAACAAAGCAAAACAGATTCCATCAAATATCGTTGTTTTCCCTGCACCGGTATTGCCGGATATGACAAACAGCTTATGATCTCCCAGCTTTTCGAAATCGATTGTTTCTCTCTCTTTATATGGTCCAAAGGCGGTCATGGTCAATTTTAACGGCTGCACGTTAACCCTCCTTTTTTATCGTTGTGTTATTTTATCGAAATTTTTTTGCGACTGTTCATTATCGTTATACATCCGTTCTTCCAAGACATCTTGAAAAAGCGATTCGGTTTCTTCACCCGGCGAATGGCCTTTTACTTCTTTATAAAATGCACGGAACAATTCCAGATCACTCATTTTAGTGCGATCAACCGAAGCCTTCCGATCTGTATCACCTGCTGCAAGCAAATAATTGGTACGCTCGACATGCATAGCATTCGGGTAAACCGATCGTATCTTTTCCATTGGTGATAGAACAGGTGTTTCGTCGGTCAAACGGATAAACACGTAATCCTCATTTTTCTCATGTGTCAATAGAACATCAATCGTCCCTTCCACTGTACGCATATCACGTTGGGGAATGAGAGAACATTTTGTTGTTGTAACAACACCTTTGGCATCTATATTCAAACTGAGAAATCCTTTTTGATGGTGTTCCTCGGATATCGAATATTTTAAAATGGAACCCGCATAGCGAATCGTCTCATCCCCGACATAATGAGCTTGATGAAGGTGACCGAGTGCGGTGTAGTGAAAAGGTTCAAATAGATGAGCGTCGATATGTTCCGTTCCGCCAATTGATAACGGCCGTTCGGAATCACTTGTATTCCCTTCCTCCTCACCATAAGGCGTCACAAATGAGTGACCGACAAAAACATGTCTGGCAGTTGGATCCATTTTAGCTGTGATTGCATCCACTATTTTCTGTGCGGCATCTTGGTGTGTCCGAATCGTTTCATCATCAAAAACCGTGCGGACAACGCTAGGATCGCAATAAGGCACAAGATGAAAATGGACTTCGCCATAGGCGTCCTCCAACACAATCGGTTCAAGTTCCTTGTGTATATGACCGACGATATGTAGACCATTTTCTTTCATCAATTTACTGCCAAAGTTAACCCGACTCGGACTGTCATGGTTCCCTGCAATAGCCAGAACCGGAATCTTCAACTCAAGCACAATACGCCCGAATATATCATCAAGTAAATGAACCGCTTCTGTCGGCGGGACGGCACGGTCATATAGGTCTCCTGCAATAATGACCACATCCGGTTTTTCTTCTTCCACCTTACGAATAAATTGCTTTAATATATATGCTTGATCTTCTGTCATGTAAACACCTTGAACAAGTTTCCCCAAATGCCAATCAGCGGTATGGAAAATTTTCACGATACGACATCCTTTCAAATGACATTTTGCTTTTGAACAATCTATAAAAATATGATTCCCAGTTTATCATTACTATCAATATAACAGAATACAAGATAGAACATCATCGATTTCGACTGTCATTTTTAAAGGGGTGCATGTTTTTGTCATGGCTGATTATTCATGTCCAGCCATTTGACACGGCTTTGTCAAGTCGCACCAGTTATTACTGGGTAAATGGTGTTATACTTTACATATATCTATTAATGATAAAGGGGTGTTTTTTTAAATGGATAAAAAACGCAAGTCGCTTAAACGACACGAAGCACTGCAACCACTATCACGTCATCATATGATAGCCTTGCACCTCTCGTTGAAAATGCGCCGAGCAGGCACAGATGATGAAATGCTCCCTTTACCGGAACTTATCAAAGAAATCGATACTTTTTGGAATCCAGACGGGTTGGTCCATTTCAGAGAAGAAGAGGAAATCCTTCTAACGGCTTATGCACAGCATGTATCTATTGATGAAGTTCCCGAAATACATGACATGCTTATTGAACATGTGAAAATCCGTGCGTTATTCGGTACGATTTTAACAACGGAAGATCCCACATTGGATACGATCCATTCACTTGGTATACAATTGGAAAAACATGTCCGGAAAGAAGAGCGGGTCATTTTCCCAATGATTGAAAAGGCCTTGCCGGAGGATACGTTAAAAAAAGTAAAACCCTATTTGCATTAACTTTTAACAACGAACATAATGATATAGAATGCTTTGACGTCATGGGTTATTTTTAACGTGGTTCAGGCATACCATATTCAATTCACGTTTTTAACCGGGAAGGATGAACAAAATGAAGCGATTATTTGGTAAATGGGGCGACATTGTTGCCAATTCTAAAACACGGTGGATTACCATTTTCATTTGGATAATCTGCATAGGTATATTTTCATACATATGGCCACAGGTGAATGGTGAAGAAACATCCGACAACCAATTGCTGCCTGAAGATGCCATGTCGGTACAGGCAAGTGAAATTAAAAACGTGGAGTTTTCAAGCGGTTCAGGCGTGCCACTGCTTTTGGTATGGTATCGGAATGGAGGTTTGGAGGAGTCTGATCTTGAAGCTGTCCAATCGATCTATGCCGAATTGGTGGATCATCCCTTAGATCATCAATCCTTTGTCCCACCCCTTGATGAAGCCCCTGTTGACGCATTATTCGGAAGTGCCTCAGAGGACGATGAAGCATTATCGTTGCCTGTGTTTTTCGATGACGATGCATCAACAGATGAGTTGAATGCTTCTCTCGATGCATTGCAAACCATTATTGAAGAAAAAATTGATTCAAACGTTGTGGAAAGTGATTTAAGTGATGATGGACTGCATGTTCGTTTTTCTGGTCCCGTCGGTATCCAGACAGATGCCGTCAGTCTATTCAGCAATGCGGATATCACATTATTGGTTACAACTGTATTACTTGTTTTCATCTTATTGATATTATTATACCGTTCACCGATCCTTGCCATTGTCCCGCTGGTTGCTGTTGGAATAGCGTATGGTCTCATCAGTCCGTTGCTTGGTTACATGGCTCATGACGGATGGATTGAATTCGATGCACAAGCTATATCCATTATGACCGTTTTATTATTTGGTGCTGGTACTGATTATTGTTTATTCCTCATTTCACGCTACCGTGACGAATTACGGATCGAACGGGATAAACATCTTGCACTGAAGCGAGCTATCAGTGGCACGGGTGGTGCCATCATGATGAGTTCCATGACAACAGTACTCGGACTTTTATCGCTCGGTCTTGCTTATTACGCCTCATATGACCGCTTTGCTGTCCCATTCAGTTTAGCTATATTCATCATGGGGATTGCGGCATTATCTGTTCTGCCGGCCATACTGGCGTTACTAGGCAGATTTGCATTTATTCCATTTATACCGCGACCCGAGGAAATGATCCAGGACATTGAAACGAAAAAAGGCAAAACATTACGCCGACCTAAAGAAAGCCATCGATTCGGCAAAAAAATCGGACACATTGTTACAAAGAGACCGTGGACCATTATCGTTGCGTGTGTCATCGTACTTGGCAGTCTTGCCTCATTTGTTCCTAAAATGCAATTCACATACGGGTTACTTGAATCTTTTCCGGATGATATGCCATCGCGTGAGGGCTTCACGCTCATTGAAGACCATTACCCGGTTGGGGAAATTGCACCGGTTGATGTCATTATCGATACAGACGGGAAAGATGTCGCATCACTGCAAGATGATTTAACGGCATTAGACTATGTTGAATCAGTGGATGATCCGGATACTGGATCGGAAAATGAATCGATTGAGCGACTGGAAGTAACCCTATCGATCAGTCCATACGCATCCGAGGCTGTTGAACATATTCCGGATATTCAAACAACCGTCACAAAAAATCTAGCAGATGTGGGTATTGACAATCCAGAAGAAAATGTGTGGATAGGCGGAGAAACAGCTACATTATATGATACAGAGGAAATTACCGATCGCGACCAATCGGTTATCATCCCCGTTCTGCTCATCATCATCGGACTGTTGCTCGTTGTGTATTTGCGGTCGATTGTTGCCATGATATACTTGCTCGGAACCGTCATTCTTTCATATTTATCGGCACTGGGACTGGGCTGGATCCTATTGCATCATGTCCTTGGTGTCGAGGAAATTCAGGGCTTGATTCCTGTTTACGCATTTGTCTTTCTAGTGGCACTTGGTGAGGACTATAATATATTTCTCGTCTCCAGCATTTGGCGGAAACGAAAAGAAATGCCGCTTAAACAGGCTATTTCCGAAAGTGTCGGTCAGACAGGAAGTGTCATCAGTTCAGCAGGCTTGATTTTGGCGGGAACATTTTCAGTATTAGCCGTTCTACCGCTGCAAGTCCTTGTGCATTTCGGAACCATCACAGCAATCGGAATTTTGCTAGATACCTTTATCGTCAGACCGCTGCTCGTCCCTGCCATAACAACCGTCATAGGCAGATTTGCATTTTGGCCCGGGAAGCTATGGAAGTTGGAAGAAAATGATGTCATGAAAAAGACAAATGAACCTTAAAAAAATATGGAGGCATCTTTCGCGTTACGATGCCTCCAACATGGCGATAGGATATCCTGTTTTATTGAAACTCCCATTAACAAGGGAAAATGAGGTGAGAATGATGCCAACTTGTCAGAACTGCCATAAAAAATGGACATGGATACAAACAATGACATTAACATTCGCCAATAACATGGGGATGATATGCCCATATTGTGGCAACAAACAATACATAACAGCAACATCTAAAAAATGGAGCAGCTACTATGGATTCATTATACCAATAGTTATTCCCATCCAGATATTTTTAAATGTACCTATTTTACCGATGATCATTATATTCTTAAGTATAACAGCTTGTGTCATCGGAGGTTATCCATCTATCATCAAATTGTCCAATAAACCGGAAATAAACGGATGATCATTCCGAAATCAAGCTCAATTTTGCCCCCGCATTAAGGTTTCATTTGAATCCTTGATGCGGGGGGCTTACTACTAGTTACAAGGACTAATAAATATAATCTCAAGCGTGAAAAGGATCCTGATAAATGGAACTCCTTTTATTTCCCATTAATCCCACTCCACCTTTAAACCGTTCCATGTGCGCAACCAATTTTTATCAATCATACGTTTTTCATATATGTTCATTCGTTCTTTTGATTGTGTAAAATAATCCGTCGGTCTCACCCTCAGATTAATCACATCATCAACGCCATGCGGAGCAGCTAAAACCAAGTTACCAGAGTCATCCAACTTGACTCCCAATGCCGTAGCCGTTTCTGGAAATTTGGACATAGCGTCGATCGAGGAAGTGTATGGTTCGGCATTGTTCACCAAATGCATACGTGCTTGATTCTTAACCGACCATGGCATATGAGGGGCAATCTTCTTCAAAAACACTTCCCATTCTTTCTCCACCGATTCTTTGATATCTCCTTCATCATAATAGATGACATCAATATCAGATAGCGGCGTTCTATCATTAAAATGATGAAGCGTATCCCATATTTTCGATCGAACAAAACCGGCACACACCCACCAATCATGCAACTTCAATTGTTTCACTGTTTTTAGAACATCCATCATCCAATCATCAGTGCGGATGATGGACAAGATGTCACTTTCGTTTCCTAGATTCATCAATTTTCTTTCCCCCATGACATTCAATCTTCAATCTTTGCATATATAACGCGATCACAGCACATTAAAGAACGCAGTCTTAAGCTCACAACCCCCTATTTTAAAGCGCTTATAGCGTTTGGGGTACTAGTGCATTATTTTATGCTACCTTTCTTTTATATTTCAATGAGATATGTATTTCCCCGGTATCCGTTTTCCTTGAATTCTCTTCCTGCAGCACAAATCCATTGGATTCATAAAAGGGAATACCACGCCAGTTATCCTTTTGCACCGAAACCCATTGCTCCTTTACACCTGCTGACACTTGCTCTTTCGTGAACTCATCCAGAAGTTGATGCCCTATCCCTTGATAGCGATAGTTTTCATCTACATATAGTACAAAAATATCTCCACGTTCCTGAGTAGTCATCATCCCGCCAATCGTTCCCACTAGCTTTGAACCGATAAGTGCAACATAGGAATAACTTCCGGAATCTATATCTTCACGCACCTTATTGTGATTATACCAATAGTCAATATTTTTATCTTGAAACGCTTCACTTAACTGCCCCTCTACTGTTTGCTTCCACCCTGTCGCACAAATACGTGCAATCTCCGGAATGTGTGCGTAGGATGGCTGTTCGATAATGATATTCAAATAGATCCCTCCAGTAAATCTGATAAAATTTTTCTTTAACTATAAATCCTGAGATAACCGAATCATATCCAGACACTGAATCCCATTTTCCACAATTTCCTCGGGATAATGTCTGACGAAAAAATCCTCATCCACACCAGTTATTCTGAAACCGCATTTTTGATAGAGCGCTAATTGTCCCACACTTGAATTTCCTGTACCCATTTCAATCGTCTTATAACCTTTAGACTTTGCTTTCCCGATTGCCTCCTGCACCAACCATTTACCGATTCCCTTGCCTTGGTGATTTTCAATGACAGCAACATTGATGAGTTCCACTGTCCCGGGCCTTGTTGGAAGCAGTACAAAGACACCAACCATTTCCGTCTCCGATTCAACTATAAAGCATTCACCTCTATTGACATAGTCTTCAACCATTTCGTTTGAAGGATCTGCAGACAATAATAATGCCATTGGGGCTTGTTCACCCGGTGCAAGTTTCCTGATATCTATTTTCATCCCCACCTAGATTGTTTTTAGTTATCTTCGTCTAGTAATCCATACAGCTCTCGCTTATATTTACATAATCCTCAACAAAATTTCTATAATTATCCGCTAATTCATTCGGCAGATGACTGATTGCAAAATACCTCATGTCTTGAGATTCACTGTAATTTATCGTCATGTCTCCGGTGTAATCATTTGTATAATAAACGGCTGTTGCTGAATATAATTCATCACCATTTGAGACTTTCAAATAATAATTCGAACCAGAATATACATTCAATAGTTTCAGATTTTTTACTACTAATCCCGTCTCTTCAAGGACCTCTCTTTTGGCGACGTCTTCAAAACTTTCTCCTAGATCCATCAAACCACCTGGCAATCCCCAGTTTCCATTATGTCTTTTCTGCAATAATATCTCATTATGAGCACTGACGATAATGACAACAGAACCAGGTAAAATGATGGGCTTATGCCCTACATATTGTCTCAGATACTTGAAATACTCCATTCGTCTCCCCCTCTTACCCATGCGTTATTATATATCTTTATATGTGATACATCCTAATTCACTATATCGCGATTACTTATATTATAACTTTCTGATACTTATCAGATGGCTATTGCTCTTTATGATGAGTTACGAATCTTTTTCTTCCAGTTTTCTTACCTTATTTTCCAATTCCGTTATTTTATCTTCCATTTCTTTGTTCCTGCCTTCTATCCGCTGATTAACACCCCTGAAAATCACAACGACCGTTAAGACCACTAGAATAAATGACAAAATAAAACCTAAAATGATTTCCATTTAACTCACCCCTTTTTAAGTGTTCCGAGATGTGTGGATTGAAAACTATCCGTATATTTTAACCCGAAGCCAAACAACCGGTCCATGCCAATATGTGCTATCCAAATGACTCCAATTGCTATCACTGATTCAGAGTCTATGACATAGCCCAATCCCAATATTAAAAATGCAATAACATACGTGTGAAAGATATTATAAACATATGCGCCGACTTTCGCGTTTTTCAAATATCCAAGCATGGATATATCAGGTGCCAATAATAAGACAACAAATAACCACCAACTATATCCAGCCACTCCATAAGCAATTATAGCACTGATGAAAATAACGAATCCTTCAAAATGTAAAATTATTTTCGTCATTTTATTTCTCCTATCCAATTTATTGATGGCATAAACAATTAATCTATTTTATTAAAGACCGGCATCATTCATCGGTTTTATCATTTGCATTGTTATCTTCACTTCCAAACATATACTCTGCAAAAAATAAAAAAACAGCAATAATGATTTCAGTTAACACATTAATATGTACGGAATCCATAATGGCATTCAACGCATGTAATATCATCCAATTGGCACTCACCTCTATAGCAAATTGCAGCACGAACACATGGGGCCGATCTTGTATCTTTTCACGGATTATGATTGTTAAAGGATTAACCAACAAATCAACCACAAAACCGATCATGAAAAAGAAGACCACAAATAAAGCCAAGGACCATATTGAATCATACGCCACTCCCAATATTTGAAACAAACCTGCGAAACCGACAAAATAAATACCCATCACAAACCCAACTACGATACTAACAAAAATGGTGATGCCGAAAATATTACCTAAGATTTTTAGAAAACGTGACACATTAAGACCACCCCTGTTTTCTGAGTCATCACGAACACTTACAGACAGCTATTCTTTAGATATTTCATTACGCTCTTTCATAAATGCCTCCGGTTCTAAAGATTCCGACTCAACTACAATCGCTGTTAGTCCACTGGAGGACACTACCTCATGACACTCCCCTTTATTCCAAAAGATAGCGTTTCCTTTTTCAACCGGGACATGGACTTGATCGGAACCACGTGCATTGCCGCCTCCTTCCATTATAAGCAAGAGTTGAGGCACCATCGCTTCATGATACCCGATAACCCCTTCCGCATCCAGGTACATACACCCTATATGTACACTGCTATCAATTGCTGCAATCCGTGTCATGACAAAATTCGAATCAAAATGAGTGACATGTTTACCCGCACCTTTTTTAAATGAGTAAATTTTCACGTTGGATCCTCCCATTTTCTCATCATGTTTACCACTTCTTGAACACCAATTGAATCATCGGCTTCATCAAATGCCTTAATAGCCATTCATCATGCCTGTTATTCGATGCGAGGTAGTTCTTTCCAGCCATAAGCAAACTCTTGATAGGACTTACCTGCCATTTCTATATTTGTTTTATCGACATAAACTCCGCCCATTGCTTTATAAAACTCAGCTGCCGGATTATGTTCCAAGACCCAAACAAGCATCGAAGTCATTTCCAATGCACATAAATCATTCAAAACGGGATTTAATAGTTGGCGACCGATGCCTTGCCGTTGAAACTCCTCCAATATATAAATCGCATACAATTCACCGGTAAAATCAGGATAATTTCCAGTCCGTTCTTTTCCACCTGTTGAAAACCCCACTATCTTTTTATCCGTATCCTCGGCAACATATATTTTCCCGTTTTTTATATTATTCACCCACTGTTTTGTACGCTGTTCATACGACAGATTAGCCAACATTTTTTGTGGTAAAATATTTTCATAGGTCGTCTGCCAGCTTTTGACATGTACATACGCTATTTTTTCGGCATCACTCACGATTGCTTTTCGTATGAGCATTTGCAACACTTCCTTTTATATCTATTAATGGAAAGTCTTCTACACTATTTATTCGCCTTCATTTGAAAAAGTCCTGCATTTTTTCGTGAGTTTCACATGGTAACATTATAGCAAAGAATTTAAGTGACTTGGCGTTGTTAAGCAGAAAATAAATGAGATTATGGAGTTAAGTCGTTGCTTGTTGAACGCGCTTTTCAATTCGGTCATTCAACATCTTGGTGAATGGGAGGAACAGATTGATCAAAATACCGGAAAACAAAGCATTAATCAACGTACCTATCCCTATGGCACCATTAAATACGAAAGCTAATCCAACCAAGACAATACTGATCACCGCACGCGAATAACTTACATTTAATCCGGTTAATTCCGAGACAACAAGCATGGATCGATCCATTGGATTCGGGGAAATTCTGGATTGCAGATAAAAAGCAACACCAATGCACGTGAAAATGATTCCGATTGCCAGGCATATCGACTGTCCAATCCAAGTTTCAGGCACAATCCAATCGCCAACAATGAATAGCCATGAGTCAATGCCAATACCGGTAATAAATGATGTCAATAAGGCAAAATACTCTGGTCGTTTTCTTTCGGCTACAGCATTACATAGTACCATTGAAGCCCCTACAACAATCTCCCAGCTCCCCACAGTCAGACCGAACGTTCGATTTAATCCGACAAGCAAGGAATCAAATGGTGACGTGCCCAACATCGATTGAATCGTCAATGCGATCCCTAACGTCAAAATAACGATACCAACAAGAAAAAAATGAAGCCCCGCATGGATGAGACGCATAACAACACCCTTCCCCTCTAACGCCTATTAAACAACTGATACGATCAAATCGATTTCCAAGGTATCCGGATTAAAAATACTCAAAAATACAAAAACGCTTAAACCTTTTTTATTAAAAAAGTTCAAACGTCTTTCTTACATAATGGAGCATAGCGGGCTTGAACCGCTGACCTCTTGCGTGCCACGCAAGCGCTCTCCCGACTGAGCTAATGCCCCGATATATTATTGAACAATCCTTTAATAGAATCTCATATAATTATCAAACAGTCAAGGCAGATCCTTTTTAGTTTTTCATTCTCTATTATGGCAGCCTTTTATGAACAGGGTAAGAGAATATCGGACCCTCTTGGACAAATGTATGATACTCTCCCGACTCACCCATCGGACATACATCATAGTGCGAGATATCTGTTATAAACGTTGCATCCAGCGGGCGACCAACCCAGTCGGCAGGAAGCTTCGTATCATCCACCTTCGTCACGACTGCCTTGAAATTCAAATCAACAAACGATCTCAACAATGACAAGGCATGTTGCTTTTCGGACCATAATGGATAATACGGCTTCAGCTTTGCCTGGGCGGCGATATTTTCTCCCCACTCCCTATGGCCTTGCAGATAAATATCTCCAAAAGCAATCCCGTCGACTCTGTACATCATTTTTATTTCCTTGAGACTGTTTACAAAATCAGTTCCGTATTCGTTAAAATCCGTTTCCATGAAATAAATGGGTATCTGTAAGCTATTTGCTTGTTCCTTCATCTTGGCAAGACTCTCGGAGTGTGCCACCGTTGTCTTATCTACTTTCCAAACCGTCGTCAGTAAACAAGCGACATCAATATTTTCTTTTTGGAGCTGATGAAGCGCAAAACAACTATCTTTTCCGCCACTGAAAGAAAGCACAGTTTTCATACTCGAATCCCCCCAGAAACAACAATAAAAATCGCCTTAAGATTGCTGTTTTAACAAATCACGAATCTCAGTCAACAACTCCTCTTTCGGATCCACTTCTTCTTCCTCTTCTTCTTCTTTACGCCTGAACTTCATAATCAGACGAATAAAGAAAAAAATAGAAAATGAAATAATGAAAAAGTCAACAATCGACTGAATGAAAATACCATATGTAATCTTAGCATGACCAACTGTAAAGGATAGGTGGGTAAACTTGATACCGTTCAACAAAATCCCCAATAAGGGTGTAATGATATTTTCCACCAGTGATGTAACGATTTGGCTGAATGCCGCCCCTATTATGACCGCTATCGCAAGTTCGGTGACATTACCTTGCATTGCAAATTCTTTAAATTCTTTCCACATATGTTGACCTCCAGTAAAAATATATATATCATTTTAATTTCAAACTTGCGAAATGCCTTTTATAACACTATCATAACGGTTCCTTCTTTTCCCATCAATCAAAACACAGCGTTTCCATAAGGGGATTACACCACAAGGGAATCTCTACTTACAGCGCAAGCAGAATCCTT
>DATGUN010000037.1:0-72613 GCA_035301285.1 Virgibacillus sp. | reverse complement strand
GATTCCCTACTGCTGCCTCCCGTAGGAGTCTGGGCCGTGTCTCAGTCCCAGTGTGGCCGATCACCCTCTCAGGTCGGCTACGCATCGTTGCCTTGGTGAGCTTTTATCCCACCAACTAGCTAATGCGCCGCGGGCCCATCTGTAAGTGATAGCGAGAAGCCATCTTTCATCATCCATCCAGGAGGATGGATGTCTTATCCGGTATTAGCTCACGTTTCCGTAAGTTATCCCGATCTTACAGGCAGGTTGCCCACGTGTTACTCACCCGTCCGCCGCTCGTTCCACAGATGCACACCCCGAAGGGTGATTATCTGCTTCCCGCGCTCGACTTGCATGTATTAGGCACGCCGCCAGCGTTCGTCCTGAGCCAAGATCAAACTCTCCATAGAATTTGCATGTGATTGACACCAATCAATCACTTCTTAGCTTTAAAAATTGATCCAGAGACTCAATCATCATCGGCCGATATCTATATCTACCTCAGATTCATTGGCTCTTTCACCTTTTGACATACTGGTTGCTTTGTTCAGTTTTCAAGGAGCAAAAACGTCTCCGTCGCTCAAATTGGCGACTTTATTAATATAACACGTTTGAACAATTAAGTCAACAATTAATTATCATTTTTTTAAAATGAATCAACGTTATCATCTCTGTTGGATCTTGTAACCCAAAATGGAATGAAATGTCCGCTGGTTTGTTTCTTCAACTGTTCCGTTGCCCTTTTTAATGCAACGTAAATTAATTTACCATGATTATTATAAAAAAGCAATACAAATCCTCTAAAATTATATAAATTATTTTATAAGCTATGATTCCCCAGTTCTATCATGATGAATGAGTGCATTATCAAAAGGAAGGTCTCTTTAATAAAACCTTTTTACACTATTGTTCCATTTAAGAAAATACATATTCAATCATGAAACACACAGACTGCAAAATATTGCATGGGCATCCATTGAATGACGCTTGTAGGTAGCGCGCTATCCTAAAGATGAACGGCAAAGGGGTGGCGGCAAACTACAGCATAATATCATATGCCATAATACCAACGGAGGTCACATAACCATATCTACAATTTTTTGCCATAAAAAAAGGATGTCCAGATAAAAGTGGAAAGAGCGCCTGTACACCAGTCATTTTTCTACCGGCACCCAACACACTTCCGACTGATATTTAATTCTGAACATCCTTTATACCATTACTGTTCTTTATGCCGCATTTGCGGAAATAGCAATACATCACGGATGGATGGGGAATTCGTCAATAACATAACAAGGCGATCGATTCCGATGCCTAACCCACCGGTCGGAGGCATTCCATACTCAAGTGCTTCCAAAAAGTCTTCATCCATTTCATGGGCCTCATCGTTCCCGGCATCTCTTTCTTTCACTTGAGCTTCAAACCGTTCTCTCTGATCGATTGGATCATTCAATTCACTGAATGCATTCGCGTGTTCACGCCCAACAATAAATAATTCAAACCGATCCGTAAACCGTGGATCGTCTTTTGATTTTTTAGCCAGCGGCGAGATTTCCACCGGATGCCCGTAAATGAATGTCGGCTGGATCAGTTCTTCCTCCACTTTTTGCTCGAAAAACTCATTGACAATATGACCATATGTCATCGCATCTGTAATCTCGACGTCATGTTCACGCGCAAGCTCACGTGCTTCTTGGTCACTGACATCAGCCCAAAAATCAACACCTGTATATTCTTTGACTGCATCAACCATATGCCATCTTTTCCATTCCGGTTCAAGATCGATCTCAAAGTCACCATATTCAATCGTTGTTTTGCCTAAAACATCTTTGGCAATATATGCAATCATTTTCTCTGTCAACGACATAATATCGTAAAAATCAGCGTATGCTTCGTACAGTTCAATCATAGTGAACTCTGGATTATGCCGGGTCGAAACACCCTCATTACGGAACACACGACCGATTTCATACACTTTTTCAAGGCCTCCGATTATCAGCCGCTTCAAGTGCAGTTCAATTGCTATACGCATGTATAAAGGAATATCCAACGCATTATGATGTGTTACAAACGGACGCGCGGATGCTCCACCGGCTATACCATGTAGCATAGGTGTTTCCACTTCCAAGAAATCAAGCCCATCCAAATATTTGCGCATCGATTGGATGATTTTACTTCTCAGCACAAAAGTCTCCCTTGAATCCACATTTGTAATCAGGTCTAGATAACGTTGACGATAACGCTGTTCCACATCCTTCAATCCGTGGTATTTTTCCGGCAAAGGTCTAAGCGATTTGGAAAGAAGATGAAACTCCTGTGCCTTGACAGACAATTCTCCTACCTTCGTTTTAAACATGACGCCTGTCACACCAACAATATCACCCAAATCCGTCGACTTGAAGATTTCATAGCTCTCATCGCCAATTTCATCTTTCCGGACGTATAATTGAATCTGATCACTCACGTCCTGTATGTGCGCGAAACCGGCTTTCCCTTTACCGCGTTTAGTCATCATACGACCAGCGATGGTCACTTCATCATTCATTTCATCAAGGTCTTCTTTGGAATAGCCATCGTATTTTTCCAAAAGATCACTGGCCAGATGTGTCCGAACGAATTTGCCACCAAAAGGGTCCAGCCCTTTCTCATAATACGTTTCTAGTTTATCTCTGCGTACACGCATATGTTCATTCAAATCTTCTTGCATCTTCATCACTCCATTATCTTTCATTCTTTTTCCATGTCATCGCTGACGATTAATTCCTCCCGGGAGACTTGCAGTACATCACACATTGTTTCAAGCATTGCTTCGGACGGCTCTTTTTTGCCCCGTTCGATGTTTCCCAACAAATACGGTGATGTTTGAATCTTGATAGCGAACTGTTCCTGTGTGTAGCCTTTCAACTTTCTGAACCCTTTTATTCGCCGACCGATCTGTTTGACATCCATTTCCTGACACCCTTCTTTTCTTCGGTTGAAAGATTCTCGAGAAGTTCCTTGACTTGCGCATTGTGTCCAACGATCATAAAATCAGGTGCAATCTCACTAAACGGCACCAATACAAATGCACGTTCATGCATTCTTGGGTGTGGTAACATCAGGCGTTTTGTTTCCCTATATTCTTGATTATACACCAAAATGTCAAGATCAATGGTCCTGGGTCCATCCCTGATGGTCCTTTCTCGCCCGAGCTCTTGTTCAATTGACTGGCAAACGTCTAACATCCCAAGAGGTGAGAGGGTTGTATCCACCTCGATGATCATATTCAAGAAATCACCCTGATTGGTATAGCCAACTGGTTCAGTTTCATAAATGGTTGACTCGTTTGTTATCGTAATGCCATCTGTTTCGGATAACTTCGCAAGGGCATCATTTAAATACGCTTCCCTAGGTTCGATATTGGTCCCTAATGCGACATAGCTGATCATTTCGAACCCGTCCTCTCTCTATAAATTTCCACCGCCACAGAATCATAGTGCCCCGGTATAGGGGGGTCTGGCTTCTCGACTTTTACCGCACACGCATCAATGCGCGGATAAGATGTTAATAGGGCGCTCGCAATCTGTTCACCGACCGCTTCCAAAAGATTAAAAGCCTTTCCTTCCATAATGTTCTTCACAGTCTCATATATATCACCGTAATCTATAGAGTCGTTCATGTCATCTGTTTTTCCCGCCGTCGTTAAATCTGTGTAAAGGGTCACATCTGTATAAAATCGTTGCCCCAGTTTATTTTCTTCAGGAAAAAGTCCATGAAAACCGTAGAATTGCATTTTATTGATCAATATTTTATCCATATACACACCCTCTTTCATCGCTCGCCATTCTTCCGTATCATCGACTCGCCAACATATGGTCCATCATGAGTGCCAACTCTTTTGTCAATGAGACGTCATGGACCCTTACAAGTTGTACACCCTTTGAAATACCTAAACATGTTGTTGCACCCGTTGCATTGTCCCGTTGCTCAGGGGATAATCTCGGAAGCACTTCCTCTATGAATGACTTGCGTGATGTCCCGAGTAAAATCGGATAACCCAGTTCGTGAAATGTTTCCAAGTGATTCAGTACAACATAATTATCTTGCCTCGTTTTGGCAAATCCAACCCCGGGGTCGATGATGATGTTTTCTTTCCTCACACCGGCTGCCAATACGCGTGATATCTGGTTCTCAAGATCTTGTTTCATATCGGTCAACAAGGAAGTGTAATTTTTATCTGTCCGGTTGTGCATTAAAATGATTGGTACATCATATTCGCTTGCGACTTGTGCCATCTTGGGGTCTTTCAAGGTGCCCCAAATGTCATTGATGATATCGGCGCCCGCTTCCAACGCTTTTTTTGCTGTCCGCGCTTTGTATGTATCGATGGAAATCGGGATGCTCACTTCTTTTCGCACCGCTTCGATCATCGGCACGACACGTGTAATTTCCTCTTCCGCTGGAACAGCATCATGTTGAGGGCGTGTCGACTCACCGCCAATATCAATGATATCTGCACCCGCTTCTTCCATTTTAACGGCCTGTTCAACCGCTTTTTCCAACGACACATACTTTCCGCCATCCGAGAAAGAATCCGGTGTGACATTTAAAATACCCATGATATGTGTGCGTTCATTCAGATCATAATGATGTGATTTTGTATGTAATTTCAATTTGTGTTTCCTTCTTCCAGAATATAGTCATACTCTATCCTAACATATTATTGAAAAAATACATGCGATGTGAATGCCAAAACAGAAAATTCCTTCCGGTAATATCGGCCTTTCGCACTTTTTATTTGAAACCAATGAAAAAAGGCTAGCACACTTTTTAATGAGGCTAGCCTTGTTCGTAATCATATTGATTGTTCACTTATTCATCAAATTGGAATAGCGGCGTTGAAAGATAGCGTTCACCATTATCAGGCAAAATCGCCAACACCTTTTTCCCGGAACCCAGTTCAGCGGCCACTTTTTTAGCGGCTGCTATGGCTGCTCCCGAAGAAATGCCACCCAGAACACCATCAGATTTAGCAACGTTTCTCGTCGCGGAAAATGCCTCTTCGTTTGTAATCTGGATAACATCTTCATAAACATTCGTATCAAGTACTTTCGGCACAAAGCCAGCGCCCAGTCCTTGAATTTTATGTGGACTAGGTGATCCACCGGATAAAACGGCTGAATCCGTTGGTTCCACTGCATAAACTTTAATGCCTGGAAAGGTCTTCTTCAAAACTTCACCCGCTCCGGTAACCGTGCCACCTGTCCCAACACCAGAAACAAACGCATCCAGACCATCTTGCATCTGGCTTGCAATCTCCTGTCCAGTTGTTTCACCATGAATACGCGGGTTTGCTGGGTTATCAAATTGTTGCGGCATAAAATAACCGTGTTCATCCTTTAATTCTTCTGCACGCTTGATGGCACCGTTCATACCATCGGATCCGGGTGTCAAAATCAGCTCTGCTCCATAAGCACGCAATAAGTTTCTTCGCTCTACACTCATGGTGTCAGGCATCACAACAACCAATGTATACCCTTTTGCTGCAGCCACCATAGCCAAACCAATTCCTGTATTTCCACTTGTGGGCTCAACGATGGTGCCACCCGGTTTTAAATCGCCGGAATCTTCCGCCGCCTCCACCATGGCCAACGCGATTCGATCCTTCACGGAACTTGCGGGATTCATAAACTCCAATTTAACATATATATCTGCGTGATTTTCATCTGTCTTTTTCAACTTGACGATAGGCGTATTTCCAATTAAAGCAGTGATATCTTGACCGACTTTCATGTGAATACCTCCTCGTTTTAATTCATAGTATTTTAATATGAATTAATCATAATATATGCTCTGTAGGTTATTTTGTCAATGAAAAAGAAAAGATTAGGCTTACATTCCTGAAATGGCAATCTGTTTGTATCATTCACAAGTTCCTGTCCAGATCATACGAATATTGCAGATGTTTACGTTGGAAGTATATCAATAAATTCCCAACATGACACGGACTAACAACACTTTAACCACTCAAGTGTCAAAGCAGGACGATACGAGTAAGTGCGCATTTACCCCGCCTCTCCTTTACCTTTATTCCTTTATACTCGTTAAGTTACGGGTTACTCATTAGGTTGTGAATTTTGTCTGCAAGAAATGGTGATTGTTTTGCAGTTTGAGCGAAGAGAAGCTGGCAATACTTAATAAGAAATGAATCCTTTTAAAGTTTCAATGCAATACACCAGCAATTCTTAATAAGAATTCGATTCTTTTAAAGTTTCAATGACAATACACCGGCAATACTTAATAAGAAATGAATCCTTTTAAAGTTCCAATAGCAATACACCAGCAATTCTTGATTAGAAATCGATTCTTTTAAAGCTCCAATAGCAATACCCCGGCAATTCTTGATTAGAAATTGATTCTTTTAAAGTTTCAATGCAATACACCGGCAATACTTAATAAGAATTCAATTCTTTTGCAATCCACGGCTAACCCCCTCTGACAGACACGGTAGCCTAGAGACGACATTGTCATGAGACGAGAACCTTTATGTTAGTCTCGCACCACATAACAAGCTTAAAAAATGAGGCGCCGCACGGAGGGAAAATGACTTCTTGGCCAGAATTATGAAAGCAATACATTGCACAAAATGATTTTGACTACTTTCCCGCTGGGTGTACATGTATTCCCTTCGCTAAAACAGTTTATCGGTCGTGTTTGGAAGATAACCCCGCAGTCATTCCCGGCCACAGTCTCAACCGCTTTTTCCAAAATGTTGGGTCTTTCATTTCTTTTTATCTCCATAAATCCAGTCAATGTCCACTTGGTCCCACAATTCATCGGCGTTCAAGTCCCTTTTCGTTTCATCAAGAACCATTTCGCTTTTGATATAGGGTTTGATTTCATCATAGTCGAACGTTATTTCCGGTAGCTTACTATGCAAATAAACAATCGCATATCCTTCATCCGTTTTGATGGGACTGCTATATGTGTGTTCTTCCATATCTTTTATCTCATTCAAATAATCATCCGGCAGGAATTGGCTCGTATTAACATAAAAACCCATGTAGCCGCCTTGATCCTGTGTATCCTCATCAGTCGAGTATTCTTTAGCTAGGTTGGAAAAAGAGGCACCTTCATCAAGTTCGTTTTCTACCTTTTCGGCTGTTTTCGAATCGGATACAAGAATATGGGATAATTGAGTTGCAGCCTTGAAATCATATTGGTTTTTATAAGTATCGTAAAAATCTTTCAATTCTTCTTCTGGGACAGATTCATCTTTCGTCAGTAAATATTCCAGTTGATAACGATACGTAATATCTTTCTTCCAATTCTCTTCTTTTTTCTCGATTTCATCCTTTGTCATGACACCTTGCGTCATGCGGAGCAATGCCAATTCTCGTTCAATGACTTTTTCGTTGATTTCGATATCTTCCTCATCAGCCAGTTTTTCTACGACGATTTCATCAATCATCCCTTTGAGTTCCTTCACACCATAATCTTTCCTCATTGTATGTAACCAATCGTCATAGGAGATATCTTCGCCTTCCACTGTTGCAACAGGTTTATTCGGATCGATTTCACCCACTGAATTGTCATCGTTATCAGTAACGATATCTCTAGGCTTGTCCCTGTTCCACAATAACAAGGTAAGGATGTTTGTAATAAGCAAGACAAGCACGATGCTTGAAAGTAGTCTCCTGGGCACCAGGTCTCGCTCCTTTCTATTCTTGGATGGACTTTTTCAGCTCTGCCAGTTCATCTGGCGTAAATATATACTTTTCATTGCAGAAATGACAGATTGTTTCTGCACCATTGTCTTCTTTGATCATTTTATCTATTTCCTCTACACCTAAACCGGTTATCGCTCGCGCAACACGGTCCCTGGAACATTTACAATGGAAATTGACAGGCATCGTTTCAAGGATGTGAACTTTTTCACCTGCAAATAGAGTATCAATTATTTGTTCCGGTGTTTTGCCGTCACGCACCAAAGTGGAAATGGCGGGAAAAGCTTGAAGCTGGTCTTCTATACGTGTAATCGTCTCCTCATCAGCCCCGGGCATCATCTGGACAATGAATCCGCCCGATGCCAAAACGGAATGATCGGGATTAACGATAACACCGGCGCCGACAGCGGATGGTATTTGTTCCGAGTTTGCATAATAATACGTAAAATCTTCGCCGATTTCGCCCGAAACGATTGGCACTTGTCCGGTGAAGTTTTCCTTTAAACCAACATCTTTTACAACACTTAAATGACCTTCCGTACCGACTGCACGCGCGACATCCAATTTCCCTTTGGCATTCAGCGGGAAATCGACATGCGGATTGGTCACATACCCGCGTATATTCCCTTTTGCATCTCCATCTGCAATGATTGCACCGATGGGTCCATTTCCTTCCACCTTGGTAGTGATTGTATCATCACCCTTCAACATGGCGCCCATCATCGCTGTAATCGTCATGGTCCTGCCGAGTGCAGCTGTTGTTGTAGCCCAGGAGTCCTGTCTTCTCTGAGCTTCTTTTACCGTTTCTGTCGAGACAGCCGCATATACCCGAACACTACCTTCATAGGCAGTCGCTTTCACTAAATAGTCATTCATGCATATAATCTCCTTTACCCGTTTGGGCGTATATTTCGATTGTAAATCTCATTCAGTCCTTTTAGCGTCAGATATGGATCTGCATAATCAATCGTGTCAGATGAATTCGCTATCAAAGAGGCCAATCCTCCTGTAGCAATAACGGTTGCATCCTGTTTTGCTTCTCCCTTCATTCGGCGAACGATTCCATCAACTTGTCCAACAAAACCGTATACCACACCCGACTGCATCGCTTGAATCGTCGAAGAGCCGACAACTTTATCCGGCCGTTTCATTTCGATTTTAGGCAGTTTAGAGGCTTTCCCGTACAATGCCTCCATCGAAATATCAATGCCTGGCGATATGGAACCTCCCACATATTCACTGTTTTCATTTATATAACAATGTGTCGTTGCCGTTCCAAAATCAACAATGATAAGCGGACTGCCATATTCTTTGATAGCCCCAACCGCATTGACAATTCGATCCGCCCCAATTTCTTCTGGATGCGGATAAGTCATCGAGAGGTATGTATGCACTGTTTTTTTGCCTATGATCAGCGGGTCCAGATTAAAATAATCCTGTGACATTTTTTCCAGTGCAAACATGATTGGTGGCACGACTGACGATATGATAACCCCACTCATATCTGAAAATGTCAATCCTTTATGATGCAACAGTGATCGGATGAGCATTCCAAGTTCGTCTTCCGTTTTATGGCGGTCGGTCCGTATACGCCATTCATGGGTCAGCTCATTATCTGAAAAAATACCAAGCACCGTGTTTGTATTGCCTACATCAACGACAAAAATCATTCTATGTCACACCTTCCAAGGTGAAGTTTCTATTGCTTGTTTATAAATATATCATATTTTAATGCCTATTTTAACACAATTAATTTGCAATCCCGTACACAATCAAGCATCCGTAAATCAAAACCCTCTATCAGGAAGGTACGTATGTCAACACGATGTCACCCTTGAGAACATCGCTTCCGGCAGTGCGGCTTCAACATGGTGCCTATACAGGTCACGTTTCCAAATCAATCGATAAAACAACAACCATCTAAATCATTTCATACAATAAAACAGTCTCTCCCTGTTCATCAAGAGAGAGACTGTCCCATGAGGATAATTACTCATTGTTTTTATCTGTGTCGTCAGATGATGATGTATCCTCAGTCGCCTGGGAATGATCGTCATCACCTTCTTCAGATTCTTCCGCTTCTTTTTTCTTTTGATATTCAGCTTCTGATTTCGCCTTTGCTTCTTCAAATGACTCTGGTTGATTATCTTCTTTACCTTTAATGGTAACTTTAACATCATCGTCATCAGAACTATCGTCTTCACTGTCGGCATCGGATTTCTTATCATCGCTTGCCTGTTCGACGGGCATTGCCTTTTCTTCAGGAGTTTCGGGTTCCGGAAGTATCCCATCTTCAAACAATGATTTGATCTGTTTGGCATCCAACGTTTCGACTTCAAGCAAGGTTTTCGCAATAAGCTCCAATTTATCCTTATGCTCTGTTAAAATGTTTTTGGCACGATCATAGCAGTAATTAATGAAATTCTGCATCTCAGTATCGATATCATGTGCAATCGCATCACTGTAACTCTGTTCACTTTGAAGGTCACGGCCGAGGAATGGATCTCCTCCACCACTTGTGAACTGCAATGGACCGATTTTATCACTCATTCCGTATTCGGTAATCATTTTATGTGCAATGGATGTTGCACGTTGGAAGTCATTGGACGCACCTGTACTGACTTCACCAAAATTGATTTCCTCTGAAACACGCCCACCTAACAAGCCGGTAATTTTATCAAACAATTCCGGTTTTGTCATGAAATAACGATCTTCTCTCGGCAGCATGACGGCATAACCACCCGCTTGCCCACGCGGTACAATCGTAACCTTATGGACCATGTCGGCATCATCCAGTACCATCCCGATAACGGTATGTCCACTTTCATGGTATGCCACAATCCGACGTTCTTTTTCGGAAATGACACGACTTTTCTTGGCCGGGCCAGCTATGACACGGTCTGTTGCTTCATCGATATCAATCATATCGATCGTTGTTTTATCGTGACGGGCAGCGACTAATGCAGCCTCGTTCAACAGGTTTTCCAGATCGGCTCCGGAAAAACCAGGTGTGCGCATTGCAATGGTCTTCAATTCCACTGAACGATCCAGTGGTTTGTTTCTAGCATGTACTTTAAGGACTTGCTCACGACCTTTTACATCCGGACGATTGACAGGAATCTGTCTATCGAAACGTCCCGGACGGAGAAGGGCAGGGTCCAAAATGTCAGGACGGTTCGTTGCAGCAACAATGATGATACCTTCGTTGGCCCCAAAACCATCCATCTCAACGAGCAATTGGTTGAGGGTTTGTTCACGTTCATCATGACCTCCACCCAATCCAGCACCCCGTTGACGTCCCACGGCATCAATCTCATCGATGAATATGATACATGGTGCGTTTTTCTTGGCGTTCTCAAATAAATCACGGACACGCGATGCACCGACACCTACAAACATCTCCACGAAATCTGAACCACTAATGGAGAAGAAGGGTGTTCCCGATTCACCGGCTACCGCTTTTGCCAGCAACGTTTTACCTGTTCCGGGGGGTCCGACAAGCAGTACCCCTTTAGGAATACGTGCACCTACCGCAGAGAACTTACGAGGGTCTTTCAGGAATTCAACTACTTCTACAAGTTCCTGTTTTTCCTCGTCGGCACCTGCAACATCTTTAAAACGGACTTTCATTTTTTCTTCACTATACAGTTTGGCTTTACTCTTGCCAAAGTTCATGACACGGCCGCCGCCACCGCCACCTTGCGATCGGCTGAGAAATATGAAGATTATTATTCCGATTAATATAAAAGGAATCATACCCGTTAAAATCGTCATCCATGTGCTTGGCTGTTCTTCTGGTTTTATATTAAAGTCGCTTTTTTCTTGTGCGTCATCATAGACTTTTTTAACAATATCGGTATTATCAGGAATTTCGGCTACAAATTCTTTTTCATCATCCAATGTCCCTGTAATCCGCATGATTTTATTGACCGGTTGCATTGTCATTTCTTCAATTTCATCATTTTCTAATGCTTGTTGAAATTCTTGTACATTGAATTCTTTCGCCTCGTCACCTTGCCCTTTCAGCAGTGAAACAACACCTGCCAAGACGACAAATATGCAGACATAAAAGAATCCATTCCGAAGTAATCGGCTCATTGGTTACCTCCTCCCAAGCGGGAAAAACTATAAACAATAGTACCATATGAAAAAGTTCAAATACAACTAATTTCACTCGCAAAAGAAATATACTTCCACTCCACCATTTGCCTTTCTCATCCCTTGGAGAAAAGGATATTTTCAGGTTATGTATTCCTCTTGGCTAAAACTGTTGGACACTTCTTTCAAGTACAATCATGTTCATCCCGTATATGCTTTTTATTCAGAGCAACACCTTTGACTTTCCTGATACCAAACATCCAATATGGTTTTCTTCAGTCGTCAATGTTGCTTCTTCATTCTTTTCCTTCATACACTTCCGGCTTCAATACACCGATGTAAGGCAAGTTCCTGTATTTTTCTTCATAGTCTAACCCATATCCGACCACAAATTCATCTGGGACTTCAAAACCGATGATGTCTGCTTTTATCTGAGCTTTTCTGCCGGTTGGTTTATCAAGCAGAGTGACGATCTTTATGGATGCAGCTTTACGATATTTGAATAAGTCGACCAGATACTTCAACGTCGAACCGCTGTCGATAATATCTTCAATGATTAATATATGCCTACCTTCCACTTTCGTATTCAAATCTTTTACGATTTTTACTTCGCCGGATGAATGCATTTTTCCACCGTAGCTCGATACGTCCATGAAATCCATTTCCAAATGGGTTTCGATTTTCCGGAGGATATCGGCCATAAAAGGCATGGCGCCTTTCAAAACACCAATTGCCAATGGGAACCTATCTGCATATTCCGCTGTCAGTTCATGTCCAAGCTGTTCACACTTTTCCCTGATTTCCTCTTCTGTAATCAATACTTTTTCAATATCTCTATGCATGATGCTCCCCCTTTACTTTTTCATATGTCAATTGAATATATGATGTCGCTGTCGGTAACTGTTCAACCTGGTTCTTTTTAAGGCCGATAAGCCATAATATCTGATCATTGTCATCCGTTACAATAGGCCAACCGTCCCTGTCACTCAAGGGAACTTTATAATCGATGAAGATATCTTTCAACTTCTTATGGCCATGGAGCCCCTTCCACCCCATCCTGTCACCACTTTTGCGTGTGCGGACATATAAGGGGAAGTCTATATGGTCATGATTGCAAATATATGTATATTTCCCTTTAAAGTCCGGATGACTTACTTCTTTGGCAATCAACTTGGAACCATCCGGAAGGATCGTCTCACCTGGTATGGTCAGTGGCATACGGAATGGATGGCTGTTGGAATCATTATCCGCCATATGGAATGTGACGTCCAGGTATGATTTGGTTACTTGAACCTGCTCGGGTAAATCCAACTTTTTATGGCCGCCATTTTGTTTTAACAAATTAAAGAAATTCTCTTCATGTATATAAGATACGTTTTTAGGTGTTTCATGATATAGATGGTTCAATATTAGATGAAATGCTCGCCTTTGTAAAGCACTTGGGTATGACTTGAATGTTTTTACATCAAAAAAAGCTTCCTGTTTATCAGGGTTAAATGTCACGATACTATCAACCATCTTCCGGGTACGTTCTGCTAAATATTCCGCATCCGCCATTAGAGACATACTCAAGTGCTGTAAGCCTCTGTGGACATTCGGATTCAATTCTTTAATAAGTGGTGATATCTTTTTACGAACGGCATTCCGGGTATATTTTATATCTTCATTAGAAGCATCTCTGCGCGGAACAATCCCTTTTGATTGACAGTAAGCTTCAATTTCTTCCCGCGTCACACAAAGAAAAGGCCGGATAATCATTCCGGTTGCAAATGTTCGTCTGATTGGTATACCGGATAATGCCTCAGGAGTGCTGGAACGGGCCAGATTCATCAACATTGTCTCCAGTTGATCATCTGCATGGTGGCCGAGTGCGAGATAATCCGCTTGATGTTTTTCCATTTGTTCCTTGAAAAAAGAATACCTCAATTCCCTTGCAGCAACCTGTGTCCCGACTTGATGTGCCTTTTTATATGATGCGACATCAACAGAAGTTCCTTCGAATGCAATTCCCCATTCTTCACACATCTGTTCAACATATGACAGATCATCCAATGATACTTGACCACGCAACCCATGTTCAACCGATAATGCGATTAAAGTCAAATCCCATGCGCTGCGGATTGAATTAAGGAAGGATAAGAGAGCCATCGAATCAGGGCCGCCTGAAACACCCACCACTACCGTTTTTCCTTGTTCCAATAATTGATGCCACTTTATGTATTCAATCAACTTGGATTCTATCATATCTTGTCATCCCTATCTGTTTACTACCTTTATCCTATCATACCTCATTCATCAAACAAAAGATTGATGACTATGTTTTAACCTTTCATTCCTCTCACTGCTACAAAAGGATAGACATCATATAATATCCCGATGCAATCAAGATGATCCCTGCACTCTCCATCCACACCGGGCGTCCTGAAGATGCTTTTCGTTTATATCGATTTCGTTTTTGATCATGATAGAGACTCTGTTTAATATCTTCTTTCATGTCTGAACTGCTCGTATAAGCGCCCTCGATGGCTTTTTTGAATGGGCGATAATATACATGAAGGGGTTTGAGAGCTCGCATTTTTCCGAGCAGCGTTTGTTTCGGATCAGTCCCTTTTGAAAAACGTTTCGGGTAATGAATATGCAAAATGGTCATGACAAGCGCAAACAAGTCATAACCCGGATCTGCACGCCTGGACCCCGCTTCCCAATAGGCACGATCATAAAATGCTGTATATTCCTTGATGGACCGTCCGATTTGAGTTGTGCCACCGACATCAATCCATCGTGCACGTGCAGGTGGTGATGTGACGAGCAGATTCTCCGTCTTCAAATCCCCAAAAACCCATCCAGATCGGTGCAACGCCTCCAAGTCTTCCAATAACTGCAAAATAAAAACACCGACCCATTCACGCCCATGTTTGTGAATATAGCTGCTCATCGATACCCCATGTACATATTCCATGACATAAAATGTGATTGTCGTACCATCCGCGGCAACCCAATCATCGACATCCAATAAAGAAGGCCCAAGTTTTTTTCCTTGGACCTTCCCTAAAGCTTTCAGCACATTGACCTCGCTCATCATGGAAGAACCATTCCGGCTTAACTTGATCGCAACAGGCTTATTGTTCCTGTCACAGAGATAAACACTTCCAATTGCGCCGCTTCCTAGCTTCTTCCGAACAACATAACGTTTCTTATGCCATTTTCCCTTGAGTACCATCCCTGGGATGATATTAACCCCAAGATTCTTCAATGTCTGATTCATCTTCATACTTTAAGCTCCTCCGTAAGCTTTTCTTTCCGAATTGATACATCGCTTCACGCAAGGCTGGGCCGGTAGGCGTAATCCCACCACTTGATAGTTTCGGGAATATAGTTGTCACCGAATCAAGTTGGCTTGACCAATCAAACACCTTTTGCATACTTTCCCGTTTCCCCGGAAAGCTAAAAATACTGAAGCGATTGCGTCCGATCCGTGCATTCATGCTTATCGATAGATCAATCAGCGCATCCTTCACCGTTGGTAACTTATCATACATGCTGGCACTTGTATCAACTAATACAAGCACTTCCAAATCACATGTCTCCCCCATATCCTCAACGACTTCCATGACGTCACCCCGTTTTTCGGGATCAAGATCCTCCAACGTCTCGTCAGACCCTAGTATTTGTTTCAATTCCTTATTCACAAAACCTTCTAGTGTTTGTGTCATCGCTTGCTTTGTCACTGTTTGAACGGTTTGCTTCAAAGCCTCTTTATAGACGATTTGACTGACCCCACCTCCAGAAAGGGCGATTTCCTCCACTTCTTCAAGACCTTCTGAATCTTCGGGTTCATCTTCAGCCAAGATACCGATCACATTGACCGTGATCCCTTGTTCGTGGACCAAAGACGCGACTGCAGATGGGTCTTCTCCTTTATTTGAACAGCCATCCGTAATCAATAGAATTTGTTTTAAGGTTCCTTTTTTCACAACCATCCCTCCGTTTCCCTTAAAAGCATCGCCAAAACAGGAAAAACATATACGTCGGTGATGAGGGCGATTGCATTACTGTGCTTCTTGTGAAAACGGGATCGCTGTCCACTCTGGCGTGTTTTTATCCACCTTTGCAACGATAACGGTCATGTCATCAACAATGTCACCAGATGTCCGGATGACTTCTTCCAACAATAAATCGGCGATTTCTTGTGGTTTATCCGTACGCATATCCCTTAACTTCCGTCTCAGCCAGTCATCTGTGTTTTCAATATGTTTCGGACCATCGTAAATACCGTCACTGACCATAATCAAAATATCACCGGACTTCAATTG
The DNA here is from genome assembly GCA_035301285.1 of Virgibacillus sp. Taxonomy (GTDB): domain Bacteria; phylum Bacillota; class Bacilli; order Bacillales; family Amphibacillaceae; genus DATGUN01. Next base: position 56,517 of record DATGUN010000037.1, on the reverse strand, counting down.
TTCTGTCACCATATCGACATCCACATCGCCAATGATGCCGATAGGAAGATTGCTGGCTTCTATTTTACGGATATCCTTCCCACGTTTTACAAAACTGGGTGCGGAACTTATTTTCAAAAAACGCACAAAAGCATTATGCAAATTAATCACCGCTAAATCCAAGGTGGCAAACATTTCATCGGGAGACCTAAGCGCTAAAATGGAATTGATTGATTTTATCGCTACTTTTTCCTCAATGCCAGATTGCAAAATCTGTCTCAACAACCTTAATGTCTCACCGCTTTCTTCATGTGCGCGTCTGCCATTCCCCATTCCGTCCGAGATAGCCATCGCATACTTCCCTGTTCCCAGTTCCATCGAAGTATAGCTGTCACCCGATATGAGCCCTCCACCCCTGGCCGCGTTCGCCATACCTGTTTCAACGACAAATTCTTTCAGGGAACCGAAACCAAGATAACAATAACCATTTAAAAACGGAGAACTTTCTTCGTGCGTTACAACAACATTTTCATTCAAAATATCAGATAGAGTCGGTGCGATCACCTTGGTGCCTTCTCCATGGTAATCATAGAACGACACCGTCATTTCGATATCGATATTTCCTTTTTCCAGGCGGTAAATATCCAGCTTTTCCAACGTAATGCCCATATATTTCAACGCACTTACGATCTCGGCTTCTTGTTTCTCGTGATGCTCCCTCTCTTTCATCATTTCCAGTGAAAAATTCTCCATGACTTCCGAAACACCTTGTAATTGATCCGCCACAAAGCGCTTACTTTCCATGACCTGTTTTTTCAATTTTTGGTTGGCTTCGAAAAAAGACATCTCTTCTTTCATGATATGCATGACCTTTTTTGATTTCACACAATGGTTTTCAAAATCACGCATAAGCTTGTGGTTTGGGTCTTGCCCGTTTGCAAGCTCCCCTTTCAATGCCTCCATCAATGAATATGTCTTATCGAACTGCGCCTCCCAACAACGCTCTTTCATAAAGCATGATTGACACGTTTTTTCAGTGACATTGCTTAGGAAGTAGTCTGTTTCCTTGATGGAGTCACCACTATCCTGAATACGCTCATCACCCGTGTTAAAGCTTTTCGAAAGCGCTTCGAAAACATTCGAAAATTGCTCTACCCTTTTGGCGGTCACATTACGCACCTTTTGTAAGTACATTTCCTGCTCATTTGAATATTCTTCTGTTCCCGGAATAAAACGGGATACTTTTCGAAACAGACCACTCGGTGTCAGAAAGAAGAGCACAGAAGCCATGAGTGATTCCGTGAGAGAAGGAAGGAGTACGCCCGAATCACTGTATATCCCTACCAACACCGTTCCGACAATCAATCCTGCGACGACTCCAAGCTTCTTACCTTCTTTCAACAATCCTCCCAACAACCCCGAAAAAGCAAGTAAACTCATTTGATAAAGATTGCTTACATCGGCCAACGACAATATCAATCCCGCTACAACACCGACAGTCGATCCAATCGCGGCACCTCCGACGAATGCTAGCACAAGCACAATATATCGTGAAAAAACCTGTTCCATGGATGCATCAAAAAGGACCCAACCAATGGTTCCAGTCAAAATAGAGGAAATCAGGATGATCATACAAATGATCTCTTCGTTTTTTAATGTTGGTTTATACTTGCCATGGGCGAGAATCGGAACACTTTGCATAAAAATAAGGACTAAAACCGCTCCCATGATCCCTTCAACCGATAAAAGCATCCACTCATAGGGTGACAATGTTCCACTTAAAGAGTGGAAGAACATCCGCGGAATACTTGTCGAGAGAAAAACAAGCAATGGAATCATCCATTGTTTTTGCTTCATGGACTTATACAGTCCTGCCAAAAAGGTAAATACAATCATGGAAATGATTATAAACAATCCATGACGTATATCATACGTCAGGGCACCTGCTATAACAGCTAACATCACCTTTGTTGCCTGTTTTTTATGTATAAACCACGTTGTCGCCAAAAATGCTATGGCAAAAGGTGACACTTGAGACAGGATGACAGCTCGTCCCAACAGAAAACCGACAATATAAAATATCCATCCCCTCTCCATCAAAAGTGTTTTTGCCCGTGATAGAATACTATTTTGCACTTTGTTCACCGCTCCTTTTTCCACGGACAATAGCTTTGTTCTGATACCTGAGGCAGAATCTATCATTTTTTACCCACTCCCATCTTAATCGCTATTAAAACATAGAGTGTGTTTATTTTTTGTCAAAACAAGAGAGCGATATCAATAAATCGTTCGACTGCTTTCTTGATAAAAGTCGGGTAATCGATTCCTGTTGCGCCTCCTCCTATAAATCATCTGTTCGGTTAAAAGCTTCCAAATCGCACACCCATCCCTTCTCGCACATATTCTACAAGAAGTAACGCAAATGATGATTTATCAAAAATAATGTTTTCTATTGACATGAACAGGGCCTCTATTGTATGATATCTCTTGTGACTTATTTGGCGGCGTAGCTCAGCTGGCGAGAGCGTACGGTTCATACCCGTGAGGTCGTAGGTTCGAACCCTACCGCCGCTATACCCGATACAAATATAGTAAAAGAGGGAACCTGGACTATCAGGCTCCCTCTTTTTTAATCGACTTTTTCATAAATGATATGGCTTTTGGATTCACCTATTATATACGATCTTTCGAACATGACACATTCCACGATTCTCTCATAGTCAGAAAACGTTCAAAAGGGTTGCATCCATACAGCAATTAAAGTGTTACATATATAAAAAGCGGATGCGACATAATCGTCACCACCCACTTTTGTTATATATCATATCAATAGAGCATTCTCATAGACAGCAAGTTGCTATCCTCTTTTAGCACCTCGACCTCCGCGTTTGGATTCCGTGTGCTTCTTCAAAGAGGCTAAGCGATCTTCCGAGTCCTTCAGGAACTTGTTCATTTTGGATTCAAACGATTCCGTCCGTTCCCGGCTACTTCTTTGGCGCACAGGTCTATCTTTTGCTTTCTTAATGGATAAACCAATTTTACCATCATCCTCGACATTAATGACCTTCACTTTCACTTCATCGCCAACAGTCAAGTGATCATTAATATCTTTCACATAATTATCGGCAACTTCACTAATATGGACAAGACCTGTCTTACCCGCTTCAAGCTCGACAAAGGCTCCAAAATTAGTAATACCCGTTACCTTTCCCAGCAGCTTACTGCCTACTTCGATTGACATAAAAAAAATGCTCCTCCTTAAAGTTTAAAATACATTCTATACTCATTATAGCCGTTACAACGAAAATATGTCAATAAGAGGGGTCTTCATCCGGGATTTTAAAAATCAATTCACCTTTTTTCGAGAAAAAGTAATTCGTACGGGCGATTTCCAGCACATAATCATCATCTTGAAGTAAATTGATTTCTTCCGTAAGATCCTCCTCCTGTTGTTTCAGAGATGTCAACTTTTCTTGCATTTCTTCATATTCCTGTTTCTTATCGGCTTGTAGATCACGTTGTTTCAAGTGATAGGTAACCATCGCTCCAAAAGCAAAAATAGCTATAACGAAAAAGAAAACAAGCCGGCGCGTCAATCTTTTCTTACGCCTTTTCTGACGCTGTATGTACGCATGGTGTTGACCGATATAACCTGGATGCAAGTTGGAAACTTTATCTTTGTCCGACAACCGATTACCTCCTTTTGAATGTGATAAATTGAAGCCATTTAATACATGTATGTTTTATTGTACTATAAATCCTCACAAATTTGTATAAAAAATGATGAATTTTTTTTGGGGATCTTTGATAGATGAAACCGACAAGTCGTCTTATCGGGTAGAAAAGGATGCTTAAAACCCATAATAATACAGTCATGACTAATCGTATCACCCATAAAACCATCATATATATCGTTTTTAGAATCCATACAATAGGTGTAATGACCAAAACTTGGATGAGGCGCTCAAAAAAGCGATATATCGTACGCAAGATACGAACAATCGATTCCAGAAGCTGTTTATAGATGTTAGAAGCAAGCGCTTGATACGTTGCAAACCCCAATAAACAGCTCAGGAAAACATATAACCGTAACTCACCGTTGTTCACCCGGTATAATACATAAAACAAAATCAAACTTTGCACAAGCCAAAAACCGATTTCAAGGAAGTATTTTAAAAATGCACGCTTTTTCCAATGCCAGGAAAAACGACGGAACGTATCCAATGCCATACCTAGATAAAAACCGCCTGAAACCATCATGATTATGGTCATGAACTGTACATGCAGCGTCATCTGAATAGCTTGCTAAAGAATCCCTTAGCTTTCTCCTGATGCTCTTCATCAACATATGATAATTCGTAGATACGACCTTTGATGGATACCTTCCCTTCATTGACATCCAGGTTTTTCAATTGAAGGTTTTGGCCACGAACGATTAGATACCCGAGTGTTGTCTCCAACAAAAACTCTTCGTTATCAAAGCTATCAACTTCTTTTACACCTGTTAATTCTACGCCTTTACGATTATTCACCTTTAATGTATGATCTTTTTCAGGTGTACCAACAGTACTGATCGAACTTTTTTCATAATAGTTCATTAGCTATTCCTCCTTATCAATATCACTATATGAAAAGGAGGACAAGTATAGAACGATTCTTTCTATTAAATTTTTTCTTCGCTGATGACAGAATACAACATGTCCGCATCATCCTTGCGCGTTACCTCTTTTAAATCATTGATCCGGATGGTAACCATCTTTTGGCCGAATTGAATGCTCACTTCATCACCGACATTGACATTGGATGATGCTTTGGCCTGGTTCCCATTGATTGTAATCCGCCCTTTATCAGCCACTTCCTTAGCAAGTGTGCGACGTTTAATCAGACGGGAAACTTTTAAAAATTTGTCCAGACGGATGGAATCACTCTTTCTTTTTTTATTGTTGCTATTGACACATCAAACGTTCACTCTATTGTTTCTCGTATTTTTCCATATACCGATTAACGGCTTGTGACAGAGCAAGTTCAGGGTTTATTTCATGATACCTTGACAGGTGGACAACTTCAAATAATAATTGACCCAGTATCGGTTCGATATCACCTGGATCGACATCCAGAGAACGTAATAATGTCAGTTTTTCATCGATTGTTTCCCATAATCTATCTATACCCATTTCAGCTGTCTCTTTGGCTACTTTTTTCTGCACCTTATATGATTTCAATAGAGATGGCAAGTGTTTCGGAATACCATCGAAAATAGATGTTCTTGTAGCTCCTTTTTCTTCTTTCTTCAATTCATCCCAATTTTTATAAACATCGTCAACAGAGTCAACCACTATATCTTTAAACACATGCGGATGGCGATGGATCATTTTTTCGGTAAGGGTTTGAATGACGTCCTCAACTGAAAAATATCCGTCATCTTCGCCAATTTGACTATGGAGCATCACTTGAAGGAGAACATCGCCGAGTTCTTCGATCATCCCTTCATCATCTTCCTCATCTACCGCTTCAACAAATTCATATACCTCTTCTATTGCGTGTTCCCGTAACGACTCATGTGTTTGCACCCGATCCCACGGGCAACCATCCGGCGCTCGTAATGCGGCAATGATTTCACGCAGCCGGGTGAATGTATGGTTTTGTAATGTCGGTGGTACAGGCGGGACATATAATGTCGTCAGATTACTTATTTCCATGGATCGATCTAAATCTTCCAATGCAATGACACGCACATCCTCGTTATCTGTTCCGGCAGCCTCGACAATCGTCACCCGATAGTCTGCGGGCAGATCCTCAAGAAGTGTAAGCTTGACATTCGAAGCCGTGAACGCATCATATATTTGTGAGAAAATAAGATGGTTACGGAAGTTCAATTGATTTCGGTCAAACCCCGTCGCATCTATGAATTGAAACCCATCGATTGGATCGATTTCCAGCGTTGTAAACAAATCATCCAAGTAGCTTTGACCTCCGGCTATCTTTACTTCTCGCTCTGTTTGCTCCAGCAGTAATTTTACAGTCGACTCAGCAAGCATCGGATGGCCCGGCACAGCATACATGATCGACTCTGTTTCTGAGGCAGCCAAAAGGTCCGAAACAATCTCCCTATAGACTTCTTCAAATCTTTCATATGTTTCATATGTAACATCGAAGGAAGAAAACGTCACCCCTTCCGACTGCAACTGTCTTATGACAGGGTGATCCAATGTACGAACATAAACCGGCTTCTCCGTTCGTATGATTTTTTTATATATACCCAGCGGCAACTGATTAAGTGTTCCCGCACCAAGTCCCACAATTTCAATTTGACCCATTTGAATGCCTCCCTCTCTGGATTCGAATGAAGAGTGTTCCCAACGGCAGCATCGCCAACTCCTCTTCTGACAATGCCTTGCACTTCAGAAGCACGTAAAGGTAGATAAACCCTGCGGACAGTACAATAAATACAACATATATCAACATATCAAGGCGTGTTGTCGGATTGAGCCACGTCACAATGAAGTCGATAACCATAATATAAATCGTCATCCCCGCTCCGCTTAAGATCAGCGCTCGCCAATTCAAGTTCCGAAAAAAAGCAAGCTCTGGTAATTTCCGGTATAAGGTATAAAATAGCACTGCTGTTAAAAACAATAAGCTGCACGTCGTCGCCAGCGCACTTCCCATAATCCCCAACAATGGAACCAATATGTCATTCAAACCCCATTTTACAAAAAAGGCACAAATAATGGAAAGCCCCGCCACCTTCATATATCCCAACCCCTGTAAAATGGAGGCACCGGTAATGACGAGTGAACTGAGCAGAATGGCGATGACGAGGACTTGCAGGCTAACCGTCCCAGCGGTGTTCTTATATAATAATTGATTGGCCTCAGGAAAAATGAGAATAAGCCCAAGTGTCGCCCCAAAGGCCATGTAGACACTGAACGACAACGCACTTCGTATATGACGGCTCAATATGTCAGGTTCCCGATGTAACCGTTCAGGTGATATACGTGGAATCAGGGCAAGAGCGAATGCGGAACCCAACACCGTCCCTAGCTGTATAAACGGCTGTCCACGGTCAAAAATCCCTTTTGCTTCCATAGCCGCCCCAGTGTCCAAACCATAGTCCAACAATCTCGGAAATAACGTGAATGTATCCGCAAACTGAATAATCAATAATACCATATGGTTCAAGGCAAAAAACAAACCGAAGGTGAAGAGCGTCTTCATATAATAACGCCATGGAATGGGATATGTATTCCTGGTTAACGGCTGTCGCTTCACAGCAAAGTAACTTAACACGGCAAATGCTATAAAACCAGCCATAAGAGAAGCCAGTACAGCCGCTTTTCCTATCGTATAGATGTCTCCTCCCATGGTACTGAACCACACGGCTGAGACAACAATGACAAGCACTCTTACAATTTGTTCGCTCACTTGTGAATAAGCTGTCGGCTGCATATCTCCCAACCCTTGAAAAACCCCGCGCCCTACACCGAGAAATGGGATGACAAAAAAGGTGAGTGCAGCCAATCGGTATATACTTTCAAGCTGATGATCTCCAATCCAATCACTTAAAAAAGGCGCACTGATATACATAGAGAAGGATAATACGGTGACCAAGCCAAATAATATGATGAAAACCGGAACGACAAAACTGCGAAACGACCGTCCCTTACCCGCTTCCTCCATCTCAGCCGTCAGTCTTGATATGGCTGATGGAAACCCATATAACCCTAAAACAAGGACCATTCCAAGAATCGGATAAACTTGCTGATAAATATAAAAGCCTACATCACCTGTGAGATTTTGCAACGGAATCCGGTAGCCCGCACTTAATAGTTTTCCGATGAATCCCGCCAACGTAAGGAGAAAGGCACCCTTCACTAACTTGTTCGTATCGTTGCCATCCATATTAAACGCATTCCAATCAAACGTAGATTTTTATCCATTATAGCACAGATGACATTCAAACCACCTCATCATCACACCTTGATATGATCAATAAAAATGCAACCCCATCAAGAGGGTTGCATTTTTGCGTATGGCGCCAATACGCATTGGCCATTATTGTATAGGGCTATTCCATCTGTCTCGCTAAAAAGCTGGCTGCTGTTTCAGTCGCTTTTTCTTCTACCTCTCCAACCGATTGACCATCTTTTGAAAATACCATGACACATCCAATCGGATCGCCGTTTGCTATGATAGGGCTAATACAGTATGAGTCAAGCTCTTTTTCTGTACCTTGCAGGATTTCCAGAGTACTTGCCTTTGTCTCCATACTTACGGTTCTATCCTCCATGATCGTTTCCAAGGGGGAACCGATGTTTTTATTTAAGTAGTCTTTTTTAGATTCTCCGGCCACCGCAATGAATTCATCACGGTCACAGATCAAAACAGGGTGTTGGAGGGAATCAAACAGTGCCTCAGCATACTCTTGGGCAAAATGACTCAGTTCGTTGATAGGCGAGTATTTCTTCAGGATGACTTCCCCTTCCCTGGCGACAAAAATCTCCAATGGATCACCTTCACGAATACGTAGTGTCCTTCTTATTTCTTTCGGGATGACTACTCTGCCTAAATCATCAATTCGTCGTACAATTCCTGTTGCTTTCATTTGATTACGAGCCTCGCTTTCTCATGATGATTATTGACTTGTGTATTTTCACATTGAGCCGTTTATGAATGACCACAGCGAACATACCGTTCCATAAATTGACTTCAATGTGTAAACATCACCAGTTATGCCTTTAGTATTTATCATCCTGAGAGAACTATGCATTCAAGGTAAAAATTTATCCATCTCGTTCGACTTTTGTCAGTTTATCCATAAAATCACAAACCACATCATAACGTTTATCTCTTGTGTCCTGTGATATGACGAATTTGATTTTTAATTTGTCGCCTTCTGTACCTAGTTGTACCGTACGACCATATTGGGTTGCCAAGTCAAATAGTTTCCCGCCATCAATCTGCTGGCTACGATCAGCCTCCACCAATAACTCTATCTTGCCGGGGGTTTCATGGATGTGTTCCACACGCTCACGTTTGGCAAGCATTTTCAATGTCGAAACAATGAACAGCTGTTGTACTTCTTCTGGATAATCACCGAAACGATCGGTCAATTCCTCTTTCAGATCATCCAGGTCATCTCTTGATTCAGCAGTTTGAAATTGCTTATACATATCAATCTTTTGTTTTTCATCAGCAATATACGATGCCGGTATATAAGCATCCAACTTCACGGTCAATTCCGGTTCAAAAGGTGTGGCGTCATCCAGTTCTTTTCCTGACTTACGAGCATCGATGGCATCTTTCAACATCTGCGAGTACATATCGAACCCAACCGAATCGATGAACCCGTGTTGTTGCGACCCAAGAAGATTACCAGCACCACGGATGGTCAAATCACGCATGGCGATTTTAAATCCCGATCCAAGTTCAGTAAATTCTTTGATGGCGTTCAGACGTTTTTCTGCAATCTCTGTCAGTACTTTATCTTTTTGGTACGTAAAATATGCATATGCAACGCGATTAGAACGCCCGACACGTCCACGCAGCTGATAAAGCTGACTTAACCCCATACGATCACCGTCATACACAATCAATGTGTTCACATTCGGTATATCGACACCGGTTTCGATGATTGTCGTACTTACGAGCACGTCGAACTCTCCCGCAAGAAAAGCAAACATGATATTTTCCAGCTCATTTTCATTCATTTGTCCGTGCGCAACAGCTATACGGGCATCTCCAACCAAGCTTCCTATTTCCCGGGCAATACGTTCGATATTCTCCACGCGATTATACAAGAAAAATACTTGCCCACCCCGTGCCATCTCACGTTCAATCGCTTCACGCATGAATATCGGGTTGTATTCAAGTACGTATGTCTGAATCGGAAAACGATTTTCCGGAGGGGTTTCGATGACCGATAGATCCCTCACTCCAAGCATCGACATATGCAATGTCCGTGGTATCGGTGTTGCTGTGAGTGTCAGAACATCCACATTCGATTTCAGCTGCTTTATTTTTTCTTTATGCTTCACACCGAAACGCTGTTCTTCATCAACGACGAGCAATCCCAAATCATGATATTGAACATCTTTTGATAATAATCGATGTGTACCGATGACAATATCGACCAAGCCTTTTTTCAATCCGTCAAGCGTTTCTTTTTGCTGTTTTTTGGTACGGAAGCGGCTGAGCAGACCAATATTAACCGCTTGATCCTGGAACCGTTCCCTGATCGTCTCATAGTGTTGTTGGCCCAATATGGTTGTCGGGACCAATATAGCGACTTGTTTTCCATCGGCCACTGCTTTAAAAGCCGCACGTATAGCGACCTCTGTTTTTCCGTAGCCAACATCGCCACATAATAACCGGTCCATGGGTCGTTGTTTTTCCATATCGGCCTTGATTTCTTCAATACATCTCAATTGATCATCCGTTTCCTGATATGGGAACGCCGCTTCAAACTCACGCTGCATCTCAGTGTCCTCTGAGAAAGCATACCCTTTTCTTGCTTCTCTTTCTGCATATAACTTGATCAAATCATCCGCAATATCCTCTACAGACGATTGTACCTTTCGCTTGACTCGTGTCCATTCCGAGCCACCCAGTTTATACAGGCGGGGTTCTTTTCCTTCAGACGCAACGAATTTCTGGACCAGATCAATTTGATCGACCGGCACATACAATTTGTCATCACCAGAATATTTAATAAGCAGGAAGTCTTTATGCAGATGATTGACTTTTAATGTTTCGATGCCGACATACTTCCCAATCCCGTGGTTGGCATGAACGACATAATCACCGATTTTTAATTCCTGATAATTTTTGATACGCTCGGCATTGGAAATTTTCCGTTGTTTTCTTGGACGCTTCGTCTGTTGTTTGAAAAGTTCATTTTCCGTAATGAGCACAAGTTTATGCATCGGGAGCTCAATGCCATTCGTAATGTTACCTACTGTGATGACAGGCGTTTTGACAGGCAATGTCAATTCTTCCTGGACATTCGCTTTAATGTCATAATCCACGAATATCGAATGGATTTTTTCGGCCCGTTCACGGTTAGGTGCTAGAATCACCACAGAAAAATCGCCTTTTACCCATCTTTGCAGTTCATTTTTGAACAGGTTCATTTGCCCGTGGAACGTTTGCATCGCACGGGAAGACATATTCACGATATTTTCAGGTTGGGTGTTCGGTATATGCCGTAAAAACACAGACATATATATCCGTTGATGATTCGTATGCTCCCATATTTCCTGCCAATCAAACGAAAACTTCGAATCACGGACCATTTGATGGGATTCCAATAAGCTGCTATACCATTCCGCTTCTTCTGTATCCAGGTGATGCGCCGATTCCTGCACACGACTCATTTCATCCAACATAAGAATCCCCGAGTCGGAAAGGTAGTCTAATAAACTAGCGGGGTTTTCGTAAAAGAAGCCGATATACTTATACATTTCCTGAAAACGTTCCATGTTATTCAAGCGATCGATATCATATTCAATGACTTCCAGGAGCTTTTCTTTCTCCTCAGATGTTTTAAGCTTGGTGAGAGATGTTTTCAATGCATCTTCCAATCGTTGTGCACCTGAGACCATATCATCTTCACTGAGCAATAATTCTGTGGCAGGCACGACATTGGCTGTCTGTCGTTTGTCAAGCGACCTCTGGGACCCCGCATCAAAATAGCGGATGGAATCCACTTCATCATCAAACAGCTCAATCCGTATCGGATGTTCCTCGGTAACCGGGTAGATATCGATGATTCCGCCCCGCTGTGAAAACTCACCAGGCGTATTGACCATCGATACACGTTCATAGCCCATGTCAATGAGTGACAGCAAATCTTTTTCGATATCTATTTCGCTCCCGACAGAAAATGATAATTGGTATTTCTCCCAGTAGCTTTTTGGCGGCAATATACGTTTCATGGCAGCGACCGGTGCAATTAAAACGCCTGACTTTTGATTCATCCACGATGTCAACGCTTCAATCCGTTCACTTTTCAGTTCAGGGCTGGCAATGGCAATTTCAGAAGCAATCAGCTCGTTGACAGGGTACAAATGTACATGATCACTGTCCATAAACTCTGTTAAATCATCATATAACTGTTGAGCTTGATTAAGCTGATGTGTAATTAATAGAATCGGGCGATCAGCCGACTCATGCACGATGGAAGCAAGTAAACTTCGTGATGAACCAGTCAACCCAGCTACCAACTGTTCTTTCATACCGCTGGAAACGCCGCCGATAATCGATTGAATATCTTCTTTTGATTGTAAAAATGTGTGTATATCCTTCATTCTGTAACCCCCGAATGGTATACGGCATAACCGCAAAAATACTCTGGCCAGGTGCCAAAGCATTTTCAGGGTTCTTACTGTATAAAATAGTCAAGTTCATGATAATAGGGGTGTTGCCCTAATAATTGTTCGCAATGCTCACAGATGACATGCACATGTACATCCCCGTTATACTGATAATGAATCATTTGTCGCTTATCTTCAACGGACAGGCCATCCAAGACACTCATGGATGTTTCCAGTGCTTTTTCATTGAGCTCCCCAATTATATGCCCACAATGTCTACATTTATAGACAATAGACATAGAATAACCTCCTAAAGATAAAACGTTGGATATTTGAAGTTTATCCGAAAAGTGTACCTTTATACGTTATATCTAAGGAGATGGATCATTTTTCTGTATCACTTTATTCAACGTTACTGATTAAATTCATTCATGACATTGGCAAAGGGTGTTTCAATCCATTTTTCACAAGCGTCTGCCGCTTTTTCGATTCCATCGGTAATGGCTTTTTGCTCCGATTTTGGAAACTTCCCCAAGACATAGTCGACAACCGGAATAGGGGTTGTCGGTCTTCCAATCCCGAACCTCAGACGTTTAAAGTCTTTCGTCCCCAGCTGCGAGATGGTTGAACGTACACCATTATGTCCACCATGTCCACCTTTTTGCCGCAATCTTATCTTGCCGGCGGGTAAATCCAAATCATCGAAAATAACCAAAATATCCTCTGCCGGAATATGATAATAATCAGCAATAGGTTTAATTGCTTCACCGGAGAGGTTCATATATGTTTGTGGTTGCAATAGCAGCACTTTTTCGCCATTGAATTGTTCCAATGCATAATGGCCATTGAATTTATTTTTATTCAGTTTCCATTTGTTGCGGTATAACAATTCCTCGATAATGATAAATCCAATATTATGGCGTGTTTGTTTATATTTCCGCCCAGGATTACCAAGTCCTACAATGCATTTCATCTTGTTACGTCCTTTTTTAAGAAATGTCAATGATACCAATTACCCCTCCTATGAGGATGGGCACCACTGCTGAAGACAGATGCTATAGTCGTATAGACCAATCCTATGTTTTGCTCGAGTCCATCACAGTTCAAAGTGCGACAATACATTCACCTAAGCAGAACATAGCATCTTTTTACCTTAGTCTTTCAGTCATGCCCAACCCTTTTCGATAGCAGGGTAATTGATTGTATATAGACAAATGTCCACTATTTTTCTGTATCAAAAATATTAATTTTCTTCTTCTTCGTCCTCTTCAGCGTTAACCAGTTCCGGCTCTTGAGCGGCGTCTTCTTCTTCATCTTCTTCTAACGGCTCTTCCTCGGTTGGTGGTACAACTGTAGCGATTGTTGTATCGTCATCATCCAAAAATTCATATTTGTCGGAAGTCGGCAAATCTGTCAATGAGATCGTGTCACCAATTTCAAGTTCGGAAACATCGACTGTGATTTCTTCAGGAATATCGGCAGGTTTGGCACGAACTTGAAGTTCATATAGTGGCTGTTGCAACACGCCACCTTCTTTGGCACCTACTGCTTCACCTTCCACGCGTAGAGGTACTTCAACATCCATTTCTTCTTTCATATCGACGACATAAAAATCGGCATGGATCAATTCATCTTTGATCGGATCCATTTGATACTCATGCAACATGACATCTACTGTTTTTCCGTTTTCGACATCCAAGGAAATAATCGCGTTACGGCCTTCATCACGAACTGTCTTGACAAGCTCGATACTATTGACTGCGATAGATGAAGCTTCGTCTTTTTTACCATACAACACTGCTGGCACATGTCCACTCTGTCTTAGTTTTTTGGTAGCGGAATGTTTAAGGTTTTCTCTTTGTGTTGCTTTCAATGTTACTGTCATTCTTATCATCCTCCATTATTTGAACACCTTATGGCATCAATTTGTTTTCATTCATTTGTTGTCATTTGCATTCTGGTTTCATGTCACGCGATATGACCGTTCCTTTACTATTAAACCACAGTTTACGCTGAAGACAAAATATTACTTATTCAAACTGAGATCAATCGAATAATTTACTGACTGATTTCAGCTCATGCACACGAATGATTGCATCCCCGATAAGTGATGCGACCGATAATTCGGTGATTTTATCGATGCGTTTTTCTTCCGGTAACGGAATGGTGTTGGTAATCACCAATTCCTTGATGGCAGACTCATCGATTCTTTTCAACGCCGGGCCCGATAGTACCGGGTGGGTACAACAGGCATATACCTCTTTTGCACCACTTTCAACCAGCGCATTGGCAGCAATGGTTATCGTCCCCGCTGTATCTATGATATCATCTATTAAAATCGCTGTCTTGCCTTCGATATCGCCTATGATATTCATGACTTCTGCGACATTTGGTTTGGGTCTTCTCTTGTCGATAATCCCGATCGGAGCTTTCAGGCGATCGGCCATACTTCGGGCTCGGGTCACTCCCCCATGGTCAGGAGAAACAACAATGACATCCTCCAAATTTTTCCCTTTAAAGTAATCTGTCAAAATCGGAACACCTTGTAGATGATCGATCGGCACGTCGAAAAACGCTTGAATTTGTGGTGCATGTAAATCAAGTGTAATCACGCGTTCGGCACCTGCTGTTTCCAGGATATCCGCAACAAGCTTTGCTGTAATCGGTTCTCTGGAGCGGGCTTTACGGTCCTGCCGGGCATAGCCGTAATACGGCATCACGATATTGATCGATCTGGCAGAGGCGCGTTTCAATGCGTCAATCATGATGAGCAACTCCATTATATGGTGGTTGACCGGTGAACATGTCGATTGGACAACATAAACATCACACCCTCGTACACTCTCTTCGATATTGATCTGGATTTCGCCATCACTGAAAGAATTGACGGTACATTTCCCCAATGATGTTCCGATGTGATCTGCAATTGCTTTTGCGAGTTCGAGATTTGAATTCAATGAAAAAACTTTAAACTTCGAATCATTGTAGCTGGACGCCATGGATGTAACCCTCCGTTAATTGTTTTTACGGTTTTTCAATCGACTTGCATAACCTTCTTTGTTTGTCTGCCTGCCTCTTGCAACCGATAATGAGTCCTCTGGAACATCTTTTGTGATCGTTGAGCCTGCTGCGATAAACGATCCCCTTCCTATCGATAGCGGTGCAATCAAATTGGCATTGCAACCGATGAACGCATCATCTTCAATGACGGTTCGATGTTTTTTAACGCCATCATAGTTTACTGTAATTGTACCACAACCCATATTCACTTTTCTTCCGATAGCCGCATCCCCTATGTAGCTTAAATGAGGCACTTTGGAACCCGATCCGATCGTAGACTTTTTCACTTCAACAAAGTTACCTATTTTTACCTCATCCTGAATGTCAGCTTCCGGACGTATATGAGCATATGGGCCAATTTTCACTTGGTTCCCGACAACACTGTTTTCAACAACGCTTTGCTGTATTGTGCTCTCCTGCCCGATTGTGGAATCGCTTATGTCAGCATACGGACCGATTTCTGCACCTTCTTTTATAACCGTATGACCTGAAATATGGGTCCCCGGATGAATCATAACATCTTGCTCTATGATAACATCCATACCAATATATGTCGTGTCCACATCAAGCATGGTGACACCGTTTTTCAGGTGCTTTTCATTCACCCGCCTCCGCATGATTTTCTCTGCTTCTGCGAGGGCTTTGCGGTCATTGATTCCCAGTGTTTCCGAAAAATCAGATGTCATTAATCCACTTACCTTACCACCGTTACGACGTATGATCTCTACTGCATCAGGCAAATAATATTCTCCCTGCACGTTATCGTTTGATACGTCATGTAAAGCTTCAAAGAGCGCCTGATTATCAAAACAATACGTTCCGGTATTTATTTCGGTGACATTGCGTTCCTCGGCATTGGCATCTTTATGTTCCACAACTTTTTCCACTTCATTATCCCCATTACGAATAACCCTGCCATAGCCAGTAGGGTCAGGGACATCAGCAGTTAATATAGTTGCTGCGGCACCTGTAATTTCATGGTGCTCAAATAGTTCCTTGTATGTTTTTTCGGTTATCAGGGGTGTATCTCCACACACAACAATGGTGGTGCCTTCTATATCTTTCAACAATGACTCAGCTTGGAGTACAGCATGACCTGTTCCCAACTGTTCATCCTGTCGTACACATTCACTTCTATCATTGATCAGTTTCACCACTTGTTCGGCACCATGACCAACAATGGTTACACGTTTATCCAACTTGACAGCTTCTAGTTGATCCAAAACGTGCTCTAACATTGGTCGGCCTAAAACGGGGTGAAGTACTTTATATAGCTTGGACTTCATACGTGTCCCTTGTCCAGCTGCCAAAATAACAGCATTACGTTTTTTCATAAAAATCCCCCATATTATTTATCCATTATGAATATATCTTAAATATGGTCTGATTTCAAGAATTAATGACGATAAGTGCCCAGTAATCTCATACAACAATAAAAAGAGGGCTAATCGTCATGATTAGTCCTCCCCCAATATCCCTTAATATACAATTAGGAAGCTCCCGCCTCTTCATACTCAACTTTATCTTCCCCTGCTCGACGGTATTCTTCCAAAACAGCTTCCTGGATTTTCGCACGCGTTGTAGAATTGATAGGATGTGCGATATCGCGAAATTCCCCATCCGGAGTTCTTTTTGACGGCATTGCAACAAACAGTCCGTTGTTTCCATCTATCACGCGGATATCATGTACAACAAACTCAGCATCAAATGTTATCGATGCTATAGCACGCATCCTACCTTCCGAATTGACGCGGCGTAATCGTACGTCAGTAACTTCCATGATGTTTCACCACCTTTTTCCATTAAAGCCTCTATTATACCTATTTCTACAAAAGATAGAAAAATCCTGCTTTATGATGAAAAAAGTTAAAAGTTTTTTTGGAAAGTGACCCTTCAACGATCCGCTATTTTCGAAAATGCTGCTATATCAACTTTCCAACCAAGTTGATAGACATGGGGAAAAAAGATGCTTTCCTTAGATTTCATTGCAGATTTCCTCTCGTTACTTCAATGCTATTTTTTTTCATATCCACATTTTTTATTTTTATGAGAGACGTATAATCCTGGACAGTACGTTCATCTTCTTCATCATCCGCTTCTGCCAAAACACCTATTGCTTTAACATTTGCCTGAAATTCAGATAACAGGCTGGTCATGCCGGTAATCGTTCCTCCCGCTTTCATAAAATCATCGATAATACAAACGTTCGCCCCGTCTTGAAGGCTTCTCTTCGGCAAAACCATTGTTTGGATTTTTCGAGATGAACCCGATACATAATTGATGCTCACCGAAGAGCCCTCCGTCACTTTTGGGTCACGGCGGACAATAATGACTGGAACATCCAGGAATGATGCCACCGCATATGCAAGTGGAATACCCTTTGTTGCAACTGTAACAACGGCGTCCAATGATACATTTGCAAATTTCGATGCCAGAATACGACCGATTTGCCTGACTGTTTTGGGGTTTCCCAATAAATCACTCATATATAAATAGCCCCCCGGCAATATTCGCTCAGGGTCTTCCAACGTTTCGCAAAGTTCATCTATGAAGTCCAGACTGTTTCTTTCGGAAGAAACCGGAATATATTTTACACCGCCACCGGCACCCGGATTGCGTTCCAAATAACCGATGCCTTGTTTTTTAAACATGTCATCGATGATCACAAGGTCCTCGCTTATCGATGATTTAGCAGATTGAAACCACTCCCGGAAAGTCGGCAAAGGCGTATGATACCTCGGATTTTCCAAAAAATACTGTGTCATCGCAACCAAACGATCGCTTCTACGCATGCTTCCACCCCTAAAACCGAATATTTATATCTGAATATACCACTAATATACGTGTTTCGGCAAGAAATTCGCTATACACCTATCATGCGCACCATATAAACTTCGCGACAAAACCCACGTAACCCATTATAGACACGTCGCGCTTTGGATTGCTGCTCCACCAATCCAAATATCGTTGGACCACTGCCACTCATCAACACGCCCGATATGCCGTAATGCATCATCTTTTCTTTGACTCGTTTCGTTTCCGGATAATATTGGAATGTAATTTCTTCAAGGGCATTTCCAATACTGTCGCTAAGTCTATAAAAGCTCTTTTCAGAAATCGCACGAAGCACCCCATCTGTATCCGGATGATGAATCATATTCATATCGATATGCCGAAAAACGTTTCGTGTCGATACACCTATATCGGGTTTCGCCAAAACAACCCAACACGAAGGCGGTGATGATAACTTCTGGACCTTTTCCCCACGACCACTGACCAAAGCTGTCGCGCCGTATATGCAAAACGGGACGTCGGACCCGATATATGAACCGATCTCCGCCAATCGATAAAGGGAAAGCTGCAAACCCCACAACCTGTTCAAGCCTCTCAGCACGGCAGCGGCATCACTGCTTCCACCACCCAATCCCGCCGATACAGGGATCTTTTTCTGTATATCGATCCGTACACCATAAGGAATTTGATATATCTTTTTCAGTTCATGTGCAGCTTTATACGCCAAGTTCCGTTCATCATTCGGTACATACTGATTATCGGCAGTCACTTCAATCCGATCTTGTGTCAGTGGGTATAGTTCCAATCGATCGGAAAAATCAATCGTCGTCATAACCATTTCCACATCATGATAACCGTCATCACGCTTACCGAGCACATCCAATGACAACGTGATTTTAGCCTTGGCCCGCTCCAAAATAACCATCCCATCACCACCTGATTATTCAAATTGTATCATATTAAAAAAGTGGAGACGACCGTTTAGAGGAAATCGCAAAAGAACAAAAGCCAAATGATTGACCAAAAAGAAAAACGCCTGTTATAAACAGACGTTTCCCCTAGCATGCCGTTTCTGATCAGAAACTAGGGTTGGCTACGCTGCATGCTTTCTTCGGCTATTTCAATTGCACGTTTCACCATGTTACCGGCATCTTTCGCTTTGATACCGCCCCAGCCTTCTTTTTGCACCGTGTCGTAAAAACCTAACTCTTTAGCAATTTCTTCTTTCATATGGTCTGACATCATCCCTCGTCCAGCCACGAAAGAACAACCCCCTTCACTTGAGTATAGTCATCATTACGACACTATTAGTATGTGCCCAGGCCACAATTAAACACACGGGATTTATATGTAAGACAGGAAATAATTAAAATGCGGATAATAACGACAAACCCCCATAAAATACAAAAAGCAGCAAACAAATGTTTACTGCTCTAAAGCAACCTTGGTACGTTCATCTGAAAAACTCAACTCCACCGTCTCGGTTAAAACGTCTGCATAGCTATATGAAACACGTTCGAATGCATTTTCTTCCTGGTCCAATTCAACAACAAATACGGATGGATACGTTTCAGCAAGTATGCCTGACCGTATAATCGTCTTTCTTCTTCCGCCATTGGCAGTCAGCTTTAACCGCTTGCCAATTTGACCTTCAAGAGCTTGCTTGATTTCGACTAATGTTTTCACTATACTCCACCTCACTGATACTATTATAACACCAGCTCGTTTAAACGTCAAATAAAACTATACATTATAACAGTATATGATTTTTATTGTCAACTGTTTCTTTTCGCTTCAGTTCATTATTATGACTAATTGTTAACAAATTATGTATGGCTTTCTTTTAACGTTTTATAATGCGTAAAATCACAGATCAAACACAATCTAATTAAATTAATGCGTCTTCTCCCAAAACGTATTGGCTAAGTGGGCAAATTCCTCCATTGTCAGTGATTCACCACGCCTTGTGCCGTCAATATTACTTTTTTGAAGTAATTCAGATACCACATCCTTATCCAAGACATTTTTATAATGGGTCACCAGATTATTCCGCAACGTTTTCCGTCTCTGCTGGAAACAGGCACGGACAAAATTGAAAAAGTAAGGCTCGTCAACAACCGTAACAGGAGGGTGTTTTCGTTTTGTCAGTTCCAAGACTGCGGAATCAACATTTGGCTGGGGCATGAAAACCGTTTTCGGCACATTCATCGTCACATGTGAATAGGTGTAATACTGAACGGCGATCGATAACGATCCATACCGTTTCGTATTCGGTTTGGCTGCCATGCGTTCAGCGACCTCTTTTTGAATCATCACTGTAATACTGTCGATCGGAAGCCCATCATGTATCAACTTCATTAAAATAGGTGTTGTTATATAGTATGGCAAATTCGCTACAATATGAATGATTTGTCCAGATTTAAAATAAGACTGTATATCTTTTTCGATATCGGCCTTTAAAATATCTTGATGCGTAATTTGGATATTATCATAATCTTCCAAGGTTGTTTTCAAAAGCGGAAGCAAACGTTGATCAATTTCATACGCAAGCACCTTATCGGCATGGAGGGCCAACTGTTCGGTCAAAGCGCCTATACCGGGACCGATTTCAATCACACCTGCTTGTGGATCGATGGAAGACTTTCCAATCATTTTTTGGAGTATATTCGCATCGATGATAAAATTTTGTCCTAGACTTTTTTTAAAGGAAAAGTGTTCATTCCGTAAAATTTCTTTCGTTCTGGCAGGGGTGGCAATATATTTTTTACCCATCTGTTTTTTCCTCCTCTAAAATCTCGGACATGACGTCTGTAAATGTCTCTTTCGTGATTTCAAACATCTGCAATCGCTTTAGTAGTTGTTTGCCGTTCATATGGCCTATATGCAGTTTTTCACCTATTTTATGACGCCTTCTCGCAGCATATTGACCCCCAATCAATCCATATGTAATCAGATCGTCCCGTGTTATTTCGCTCGTTGGGGTCTGTTTGAGTTCATATACTTGTGCCAACGCTTGTTTAATGGCCGTAATAGAGGCGTGTTCTATGCCCAGACTATGGTATTTTGCTTTTTGCGGCTCAGCTTGTTTTTCAGTCAGAAACGCATGTTTACAACCTGGAACGGCATCATCTATGATGTGACGAATCCGTTCGCCCGGATAATCAGGATCGGTAAAAATGATCACACCGCGTTTTTCTTTCGCATGTTGTATTTGCTTTAACGTTTCTTTGTTGATGGCCGAGCCATTCGTCTCAATTGTATCAGCATTGACAGCTTGCTTCACTTTCGCTGTATCATCCCTGCCCTCAACAACGATCACTTCTTTTATCTGCATCACGGTGCCACCTTATCGATTATTAAAAGCTCTTACCATCATATCATGGTAAGAGCTTTTCAATAAAGCGAAACTTCAATCAAAAGAACCTACAACAGTCAAAACGTACATCCAGCTGTGTTTTAGTCAACCTATCGGTTAAAGAGTGCTGTTATATGACATGTTGACACCTTCTGAAGATTGATTCACGAATATTCAGTTTCTGGGTTCAATCCAATATTTTAACTTTGACATCCTTGCCGTTATATTTATCAGCATCCGCTTTATCGGGAACATGGATGTCAATTCGATTTCCTTTGATGGCACCGCCAGTGTCACCCGCGATCGCCTCTCCATAGCCTTCTACCCAAACCTTTGATCCCAGTGGGATAACAGAGGGGTCAACAGCAACCACTTTGGCATTGGGATTGTTGTTCAGGTCGATTCCCGTCGATGTGACACCTGAACAACCACTGCAATCTGCTGTATAGCCTGTTGCCATCATATATAATACTTCACCACTGTCCGAGCTGGGCTCTTCGTTATTATCTGAGCTGGATTCATCACTATTATCCGTTTTGTTGTCACTTTTTTCATCGTGTTGATCGTCTTTTTTGTCATCCGAAAGAGTGACCAAATCTGATTCTGATTTTTCGGGTTCAGACTTGGGTTCTGGTTCAGGTTCTTTGGTGCCGATTGCAACGACTCGATCCTTGCTTTCTTTTGTGACCTCTTCATCGACAAGTTCTCGATCAACTTCCTCACCATTTTCCATGGTGATTTCATATTTCATTACTTTTGTTCCTTTTTTACCTTCTGATACGACTTTTTCCTCGCCTTTTTTGAGAGAATCATCCTCTTCTGTAATCGTATCGAATGCAACCGATTCCTCTACCTTATCTGTATCTGTGTCAACACGGACGATTTTGATGGCTGTATCTTTTTCGGCTTGCTCATCAAGGGCTGGCTTGACTTTATCGGCATCTTTCAATGATATATCATGATTGCTTAATAATTGCTCGATTGTTGCACCAGTCGTCCAAACCTTGGATTTGTCACCGCCATCGTTAATCATGACCTGAAACGCTCTGTCAATTTCGATTTCCAAGCCATCTGATATGTCATCGCTTGGATCAACGGACACATCATCATGCTTCCCCGCCTCGATGTTCTCTTTTTCCAGAAACTCCCCGATGGTGTCAACGGTGGTATAATACGTCTCTTCATCTTTGTTGATTGATACGGTTACTTCTTTTGCTGTTTTGTGATTGACTTTCATCTCATCTTCAATCGCTGCATCCATATCCGGTGATATGTCATCATGTTCCCCAACTGTAATATCTAGTTCGTCAAGCAGCTGTGCTACCGTATTTGCGTGTGTTTGAACAGTTTGTGTTTCACCGTTATCCATGACTTCTACTTGTGCTTTCGTAGCTTCAAACAGGATATATCCGGAAAAAGCAACAAGACCTAAAACACCAATACAAGAAATGACCAGCATCCATTTTTTAGCTGGCAATATCTGTGACTTTCGCATGCATCTGCCTCCTTATATCGTGTCCGATTGTAATAATATTCCTATGCAAAGTCAAAGCTTTTTTAATTACGCTTTCTTTACAATTCATTTACACTGTATTTCACGGGAAATTGATAAGGTGGTTTAAGTGCATAGACACAATCTATACATATGTAATATTCCAATTAAAAATGGACTGGTTTTTTAACCAGTCCATAGTAAAAAGTCCCTATTTTTTCAAAAGTAAATGAGTAAATCTGTTTAGACAACCCCGTTATATTTCTTTGTTTTGTAATCTAAATACCCGAAAAGCATTTTCCGTTGTCTTTTGACATAATTCTTCAACGGACAAACCTCTCAACTCCGCTACTTTATCAGCGACAAGCTTGACATAGGAGGGCTCATTACGTTTGCCGCGATGCGGGTGTGGTGCCAAAAAGGGCGAATCCGTTTCAACCAACAGCCGGTCAATAGGGACTTGTACAGCGACTTCTTTCGGGAGTGGGGCGTTTTTGAACGTCACCGTACCGCCCAGCGAAATGTAAAAATTCATATCCAGGCAAGCCTGAACATAGCGGACATCATCGTTATAGCAATGCATGATGCCGCCGACCTCCTCCGCGTCTTCTTCTTGTAACACCTTGATGATATCTTCGGTCGCTTCACGGTTATGGATGATAATAGGCATTTCGACATCTTTCGCAAGTCGGATTTGCTTCCGGAACACCTCATCCTGGACTTCTTTGGGAGATTTGTCCCAATGATAATCCAAGCCCATTTCACCGATTGCGACAACTTTCGGGTGTTTCGACAATTCTTTGATCCAGGCCAGATCACTTTCGGTCATATCGATGGCATCAACTGGATGCCAGCCGACTGCAGCATAAATGGTCTCATATTGTTCGGCGATTTCGATGGCCAGAGGTATGGTTTCCCTGTCAAATCCAACAACGACCATATCGTTTACACCTGCGTCAAATGCACGCTGGATAACTTCTTCTTTATCATCTTTGAACTGCTCGACATTGACATGCATATGCGTATCAAATAACACGATGTTCATCCTTTCTCAATAAAAAAAGAGGGGCCCTTCCTACATGACACCCCTCTCCATTTTCCTTAATTATTTCACGACAGATCCGTTCGGCAGCGATTCATCTGCTTTGGCGAGGGAGAGATTTCCATCTGGATCTTCCCCGGAAAGAATCATGCCTTCTGACTTTTCTCCGCGAAGTTTAACTGGTTTCAAATTCGTCACGCAAATGACTTTCCGACCAACCAGCTCTTCAGGGGTATAGTACTGGGCGATTCCAGAAATGACTTGCCGTTTTTCCGTACCGATATCCAGTTGCATTTTGATCAATTTATCCGTCTTTTTCACTTTTTCAGCTTTTAAAATCTCAGCAACGCGCATATCCACCTTCATGAAATCGTCATATACAATTTCATCTGCCTGCTCTGGTATTTTAGCTGCGGGCTTTTCTTCAGGTACATTTTGGTGCATCATATCTTTGATGATCTGCACCTCTTTTTCGACATCAAGCCGTGGGAAAATAGGAGCGTTTTTCCGAACCTTTGTCCCTTGTTCAATCTGTCCGGATTGATAAAGGCTATCCCAGTTTTGCATTGACGCATCTGATACACCAAGCTGGACGAAAATTTCTTCCGGCGTTTCTGTTAAAAAGGGTTTAAGCAGGATGGCGATTTGTCTGAGCGATTCGGCCAAATGAGCCATGACATTCCCCAGACGATCCCTTTTGCCGTCATCCTTCGCCAGAATCCATGGTTCTGTCTCGTCAATATATTTATTTGTCCGGCTGATGAACTTCCACAGTGATGAAAGGGCCACCGAGAATTGCATATTCTCCATTGCCGCTTCCACATCTTGGATCGTATCTGCCGAAAATTGCTCAAGCACCTCATCTTCGCTTGTTTCGGAAGCTTTATACGCAGGCATTTCACCATCAAAATATTTCACGATCATGGCGACAGTCCGATTCAACAAATTCCCGAGGTCATTCGCCAGATCATAATTCGTACGCTCCACAAATCCTTCTGGCGTAAATACACCATCGGAACCGAATGGAACTTCACGCAACAGATAATAACGGAGTGCGTCCAGTCCGTAACGATCCATCAATGGTCCGGGGGCAACAACATTCCCTTTCGATTTGGACATTTTGCCATCCTTCATCAAAATCCAGCCATGTGCAAAGATTTTTTTCGGAAGTGGAATATCAAGCGCCATCAGCATGATCGGCCAATATATACTATGGAACCGAACGATTTCCTTACTCATCAAATGGACATCGGCAGGCCAATACGTTTGATACTTCTCGTCATTATCTGTTCCGTAGCCAAGTGCAGAAATATAATTCGTGAGCGCATCGATCCACACATATATGACATGTTTCGGATTGCCGGGTATCTTTATGCCCCAATCAAATGTTGTCCGGGAAACCGCCAAGTCCTCAAGCCCCGGTTTGATGAAGTTTTGCAGCATTTCGTTTTTACGGCTTTCCGGTTGGATAAAGTCCGGATGCTCATCATAGTATCGAACAAGCCGATCGACATATTTACTCATTTTGAAGAAATACGATTCTTCCTTCACCTTCTCGACTTGTTTCCCGCAATCCGGACAATGTCCATCATCCAGCTGCCGCTCCGTGAAAAATGACTCACAAGACGTACAATACCAACCTTCATATTCATCCAAATAAATGTCGCCTTGATTGAGCAATTGAGTGAAAACTTTTTCTACAACAATCTTATGCCGATCTTCTGTTGTACGGATAAAATCATCATTGGATATATGCAGCTTCTTCCAAAGGTCCTGGATACGGTCAACGATATCATCGACATATTTTTTGGGATCCATTCCATTTTCAGTTGCTTTTCGCTGGATCTTTTGACCATGTTCATCTGTTCCGGTCAAATACATCACATCATATCCGCGCAATCGTTTATATCGTGCCATGGCATCTCCCGCCACAGTTGAATACGTATGTCCAATATGCAAGTCCCCGCTTGGATAATAAATCGGGGTGGTAATATAAAATGTTTTCTTATCTGGCATGTTGGAAATCCACCTCTTTCTACCAATATGTTTACAATACATCTATTGTAGCGATTTTAGCACACAATTTCCAGAACTGCACATCTGGCATATTTCACAGCAACATTTATCATCAATGACATATACCCACCGATGAATGACTGTTAAATTTTCAAATTAATCACTAATTTTGCACAAAAATTATTGACATCTATGGTAAAGATTGGTACTATATGGAACATAGAGAGAAATGTCGAAATATGACGAAAAATTATGGTGCCTCAAAAATAAAAAAGCACCAGCAAAAGGGTACTTCATTTTTAAAAATTTCCGAAGGGAGAATAGGGATGAAATCTACTGGGATCGTAAGAAAGGTTGATGAACTGGGGAGAGTTGTCTTACCGATTGAACTGCGGCGCACATTGGACATCCACGAAAAAGATCCACTGGAAATATTCGTGGATACCGACAAGATTGTATTGACGAAATACAACCCGGGTATGGCATGCCATGTGACGGGTGATGTATCTGATGAAAATCAAAGCTTTGCAGACGGTAAACTTGTACTTAGCAAAGAGGGCGCTGAAGAGCTTGTCAAAGAGATAACAGATCGATTTGAAAATGCATAAACGTATATATATGAAGGGATTGACGCTTATCAAGAGTGTTGATCCTTTTTTTCATTTTCTCCACAACCTACTGACCATTCACATGATAAGCGTTATATACAGTCCGTTTAGGCAAGTGCCTTTCAAGTGCTACCCGTTTAATGGCATCTTTGCTTGATAATGCATCATGTTCGATGTAGTGATCGACATGTTGTACAATAGTCAGATCACTCCACCAGAAGGCATTCTTTTCTTCTATCAGGTCCGAACCTTCCACTACAATAGAGCATTCCCCTTTAACCTTATTTTCCCGTGCCCATCCCATGACATCTTCTATAGAACCTCTGATATAGGACTCAAATTTTTTGGTCAGTTCCCTTGCCACTGTCACTTTCCGATTGCCCATGTGGTGATGCAATGCCACTAAAGTATCCAAAAGGCGATAAGGGGATTCATAGAACAAAAGAGTCGCAGGCAAAGCAGCCAAACGTTTTAAAACCGTTTCTTTTTCCTTGGCCTTTCGTGGCAAAAATCCATAAAACACAAATTCTTTCGATGGAAGACCGGAGCCGACCAGTGCACATAAAGCAGCATTGGCACCAGGAAGGACGATGACGGGATGCGCACCCTCCACTGCGATGCGAACCAGATCTTCCCCCGGATCGGATATGGCAGGCATCCCCGCATCACTGACAACGGCAATGGATGCTCCGTTCTCCAGCCGTTTCAACAAAGCTTGACCCCTGGATTCTTTATTATGTTCATGGTAACTGATAAGTTCCGTCTGGATATCAAAATAATGCAGCAGTTTCATCGTGTTACGTGTATCCTCCGCCGCAATGATATCCACTTCTTTTAGTGTTTTCACTGCTCGGAACGTCATATCATCCAAATTTCCAATTGGCGTCGGGACAACATATAACGTCCCTTGTTCGGTTCCCGTAAAACTATTCTGTATGTTCATTTGCCAAAACCTCTTTCAGCTGCTGCCGTATCAATTCGAATTTCCCTTTACGTGTCAACTGTTTAATGGCATGCTCCCGTTGCATGGCCTTTTCCTTGGTTGGAAACGTCTCCACATACATTACTTGAAAAGGACCGCGTCCACGCGTATATTTGGCACCTTTTCCCGACTCATGCATGCGAACTCTATGTTCCAGATCATTTGTATAGCCTGTGTACAGCGAACCGTCATGGCACCGTAAAATATACACAGTATGCTCATTATTTTCTTCCATTGATGATATCACCTGCCTCTTTGGTATACGTTCCATCCTCATTATAAATATAAAGTGGCGATAGTGCTTTACAATCGCTTTTTCCGTCACGGATACCCTCAATGAGCAACATATTGGCATCTTTTCCTTTTTTAGGATAGACGTAACGAATACGCTTCGGTTCAATACCGTAAGAACGAAACAGCATCAAAATATCCACCAATCGGTTCGGCCTATGGACCATAGCCACCTTCCCACCGGGACGTACATATAATTTACATGCTTTCACAACATCTTCCAATGTACATGCCACCTCATGACGTGCAATGGTCAGATAGGCATTGTGATTATGTTCTGTTTGTCGCACATGCCGGAAATACGGTGGATTACATGTTACCACGTCAAATGTACTTTGCCCAAGTTCATCTTGCCTATGTTTCAAGTCACCATGAATCATCGTTATCCGCTTGTCAAGGTGATTCAACTGGACACTGCGCTTTGCCATACCCACTATCCGTTCCTGGATTTCGACACCGATGATCGATGCATTTGTCCGTTTAGATAATAAAAGCGGAATTGCCCCGTTACCTGTACATAGATCAAGTATATTCCCTTTTCGAATCGGGACATATGCAAACTGCGCCAATAAAACCGCATCAAGTGAAAACGAAAACGCTGTATCACTTTGAATGATCTGCATGCTTTGATCGGCAACCAAATAATCGATTCGCTCATCATCGTATAATTCTACCATCACAATACCGTCCTTTTATGATCCTACCCAACCGTTTTATCCCAACAATTGAAAAGCTGCCGCAAAATGGGCAGCTTTTGACACGTAGTTATATCTAACCTACTTCGATTTATTTAAAAAGTCGAGGCAAAAGATACAGTCTTTTTGCCTTGGACTTCCAAATTCCAAATTACAAATATGAAAACCTTCATCATATAACCGAGCTAGGTTATCATATCCTTCACCTGGTATAGACATGGAAAATTTAGGTTGTTCGGATTCCCCATTACCCTCTTCATTCTCTTCCGTATGAAGATGATGACGGATATGGCGATTCTCGGATTCCAATCGGTGATTTTCTTCAAGCAAATGACTGATTTTCCCCTTCAGATCACCTAATTGTTCATAAAGCTCCCCTATCTGTTGTTCCATATCTGATACCTGATCAAAAATCTGTCTTTTGTTCAATCCTTACACCCCACTATTTGGTGGCTTTCGCGCTGATGATACCTTCTTCCATCAATTCATCCAATGTGTATTCGATGGTTCGTTCCATTTCCGGGATTTCAATCTGGATTAAGCGCTCCAAGATGTTGAGGCCAACAACCTCCCCGTCTCCATAGGGTGTATGAATGGTTTCACCCAAATCTGGCATATCTCGTTTACCTGCCTCATAATCATCATTCTCATACTTCAGGCAACACATCAAGCGTCCACATAAACCTGATATTTTAGCAGGGTTCAATGAGAGACTCTGGTCTTTTGCCATTTTGATAGATACCGGTTCAAAATCGCCCAAAAATGTAGAGCAGCACAACATTCTACCACATGGACCGATTCCACCCAGCAGTTTCGCCTCATCGCGAACACCGATTTGACGCAATTCTATGCGTGTCTTGAATTGAGCTGCCAGATCCTTGACGAGTTTGCGGAAATCAATCCGTCCATCTGCGGTAAAATAGAAGATAATTTTATTCCGGTCAAATGTATATTCAACATCTACTAGTTTCATATCGAGTCGATGTTCTTTTATTTTTTCCCCACAGGTCTGAAATGCTTTATCCGCATGCTCCTGATTCGCCACAACCGTCTGCTTATCATCTTCTGTCGCTAGACGAAGAATCTTTTTCAACGGCAGGACAACATCCTCTTCTTCTACTTTCTTGTGCGTCAGAACGACCTTGCCAAATTCGATTCCGCGGACTGTCTCCACGATGACATAATCATCAGGGGAAACGTCATACTCGCCCGGATCGAAATAATATATTTTACCCACTTTCTTAAAGCGGATTCCTATAACTTCCAACATGCCGATCACCTCTTTATTTGAAGTGTTAATTGTTCCATCACAAGGGTTGGATTTACATATTGCATAACCTTCCGTCTGGCCTCAAGAAGTGATTGTAAAATGGTCAATAAGTGTTTCTCGCTGAATTGGAGCACTCCTTTTTCCAACAATGGATCATCTTCCCGGAACGCAACCATCTGTTCCTTGTTGCCTATATGATAGTATAAAAGATCGCGAAAGGCTAACAGTAGCATATCCAATCCGAGTAATTGTTTTTCCCTGTCTTTAAAATATGGCATCCAATCGCTATGAATGAACAAATAAGCGGATTCGGGTCTGGTTATTAATCGCTCCATCAATTGTACCATTCGCTTTCGAGCTTGTGCAAACCACTCATCTTCATGTAGGGCAAGCGCTTCGTCCAGACGGCTTGTGATAGCACTTAAAAATACGGCATTGGTCTCACTTATCCCCTGATCGACCAGTTGTTCCTGCAGTCGTTTCGTATCAAGCGGACGCAAATCAATCACCTGGCACCTGGACCGGATGGTGGGAAGAATCGTCCGTGAGTTAACCGTCAGTAAAATGGCTGTCGTCTGTACAGCTGGTTCCTCGAGGAATTTTAAAATACGGTTGCTGGCATTGGTTGTTAACGTTTCTGCTTCTTCTATGATATATATTTTTTGATTGGATTCAAAACCGGAATAAGTGAACTCCCGTTGAAGATGGTCAATTTGTTCTTTTTTGATGGATTGTTCAAGAGGTGCGATCCAGTGGACATCCGGATGATTGCCAGAATCAATACGCTTGCATGAGGCACATGAATTGCACGGTTCGAGGGTCCCCTCTTCACAAAACAAAGCCTTTGCCAAAAGCAATGCGATGGCCTCTTTTCCGGTTCCATTATCGCCTTGCAGCAAATACGCGTGTGACATCCGTTCTTTTAAAATACTATTCGTGATGATTTTACTTGCGAGCGGCTGAACCTCTGCAACATCTTCCCACGTTTTCATACAATCAATCCTTTATTTCATCTTGGGCCATATTTTTACACATATGGATCAACCCCCACTCCAGAGGCCATTTTCATACTAATGCAAGTTATGCAATGGTCATTGACGACAGTACTAGCACATCTATTTTAATCGCACATCGTCATATCGCAGTTATAATCCATGAATCCATAAAACTCCTATCATCAAATCAACCCGATTTTTCAATAGGCCATTCAAATCAACTGTCTTTTACCTTCCCCGATGGCTTCCAATCGTCTTATGATAACATCGGAATGTTTTATCCTTTAGACAGGCGGGGTCTAGGACTGCACTAAATGCTGAAAGGATTGTTTTTCCGGCGCTGCTTTATGCATTTTTCGTGCATGATCAAGCTGTTTGCGCCTATCCTTTCACTTTGCAGCCCCCCGCGTTTAAAATTGAAAGAATGATTCGATTGGCAGTACAAATACTGTAGCGCCGCCAACTTCCACTTTGACAGGCTTAGGAATATACGAATCCGCATTGCCGCCCATCGGCGAGATCGGCGCGACCATTTGATCTCTTTGTGAACAATTATCACGGATCACATTCAGTGCCTCTTCAACATGGACGTCTTCACAACCAATCATCAAGGTTGTATTACCTTCTTTCAAAAATCCACCTGTTGTCGCTAGTTTAGTCGTTTGGAAATTCTTTTCCGCTAATGCATCGACAAGAATATTGGAATCTTTATCTTGTACAACCGCAATAATCAACTTCATTTTAAACCCTCCTTTATATTTTGAAAATAGCTTTTGATGACTTCCAGTGCGGCATTCTCCACTGTTTCAATCGGTTTGTTTGCATCAACCACCCGGATACGTTCTGGATACCGCTCAACCAGTATTTGATAAGCATCATACACTTTGTCATGGAACGTCATATCCTCCATGTCCAAACGGTTTTGTTCCCGTTTATTGGTTGAAATGCGCTTCATCCCATCTTCAGGACGAATATTGAACAATAAAGTCAAGTCAGGCATACATTCCTGAATCGCAAACTGGTTGATCATCATGACATCGTCCATACCGATTTCACGTGCACACCCTTGGTAAGCCAAGCTGCTGTCAATAAATCGATCACATAATACTAATTTGCCTTGGTCCAGTGCAGGTAATACCTTTTCTATCAGATGTTGCCTCCGTGCTGCCGCTAAAAGAAGCGCTTCAGTACGTGCATCCATTTCTGTATGGGTTGCATCAAGGATGATATGCCGGATTTTTTCCGCTATCTCGATCCCGCCAGGTTCACGGGTAACGAGCACATCATATCCTTTCGCTTCCAGTTTTGAGGCAAGTGATGGTAAAATGGTTGTTTTTCCGGCACCTTCACCACCTTCCAATGTTATAAAATGTCCTTTCACGTATCTTCTATCCCTTCTTCAAAAACACTTATCATATTTGTTTGATTCCTTGTCTGTATGGAGATACCATTTTCAAGAAACTGCTTCATTTGTTGAAGATGACGCTTGGTCATGCGTTCTCCTCTTAACAAAATCGGTATTCCCGGGGGATATGGGATAACTGCCTCAGCAGCGACATATCCTTCTGCCTGATCATAGGAAACATGTTTGACTGGCATCCTTCTCATTTCTGCATAAGACAATTCCAACTCCCCAATAGGTTGTATCAATATATCTTCTATATCTATTATAGCATGATATGGCATGCTTTTTAATTTTTCCTGCACATTTTTTATCACACGGTCCATTTCTTCCATCTGTGTAAAAGGCTTCAGTCCATGGATGAATAAAACGTGTGTTTCCGTTGCGAGTTCCGGATAGACACCTTCATTTTCAAACAGCGCCGCGATTTCTTTACCGGAATATCCTTCTTTCATATGCAACGTTATCTTCAATGGATCATCGAATTTCCCCGGATTTCGAACGGTTGAACACGTTAACATGCTGAACTTTCTTCTTAGCGTCCGGGCACTTTCCACAATAGCCTGGACGTCAGCCTCACTCAATGATTGCAAAAATGCCCTCGCTATATCCAATGAAGCCAGTAAAGGATAGGACGGACTGCTTGACTGCACCATCTGTAAATAATGGCTCACCCGTTCTTTTTGTATTAAAGATGACTGAAAATGTAGATAGGAAGCCATGGTCATCGCGGGAGCCATTTTATGAGCAGATTGAACAACAACATCGGCACCCATGGTCAAGGAAGAATCAGGAATATGCCGATCCTTTATCGAAAAATGAACCCCATGCGCCTCATCGACGAGCACTGGTATATGATATGCATGACTGAGGTCAATCATTTCTTTTATATTAAATGTTTTACCGAAATAATCGGGATATGTAAGAACAACCGCTTTGGCAGAGGGATATTGACGGAGTGCCTGTTCCAACGTATTTTCACTCGGAGCCAGGTATCGCTGTTCTTCCTCATCATATTCAGGCGCGATGAAAACCGGACGCGCACCGGCCAACTCCAAGCCGTTCATAATCGATTTATGACAATTACGTTGGACGATGACATCATCATTAGATGAGCATGTTGCAAGCAGCATGGCCAGATTTCCGGCAGTCGATCCACCCACCAAGAAAAATGTGTACTGTGTTTCGAAAAAAGTCGCTGCCAGCTCTTCAGCTTCTCGGATCATTTCGCGTGGAGCATGCAAATCATCCAACCCTGGAAGCTCCGTCAAATCCAATGGCAAAATGGATTCAAAAAAGGGACGAGCTTCATCCGGAAACAGCGCTCCATTTTTATGTCCCGGTACATGGAAGGAAATAGGGTTTTGCGCTTGAAATGCAATGAGTTTTTGCAAAATAGGGATGTGAAAATGTTTCATTCTTCATAGCTCCTTCTATGATTCATACAGTAGTGGGTTTTCCGTATCATACGATCCATTGAAATCACTTGCATTACTATGTAAACAGACGATTTTGATAATCTCATTGGTTAGAAAACTTAAAAGGTCAACTTATCAAAGTGAAGGTATGGAATATCCATTTTTTACGATAGCTGGGCTTGTGGCAAAATCAACAAAGACTAGAAACGTTGTTCGGGACACCTTTTCCTTGAATTTCTGTTTAAATAAAATCCTAATCCGTGTCGGCATCATAATGATGTATGAAACGCTGATGATAAATACGTTTATATTTAGTTAAGCGCCTTACGGAAGCATTAATTAGGTACAAATTAGATTTGTATCAAAATAAGTGCCTTACGAGACCTTTATTTAAGTACAAATTGATAAGCGGGCCACTATTTTGTGTATTGTTTAATTGATGTGCTGTATATCCAAGGTTCCCACATCCCCATTATATATGTATACGGTATGAATGTTAATAAATTATCAAGTGATTATTTTTTCTCCATAAAAAAATACACATCACCTCATAAAAAAAGGAAAATGTGCATTCAAGAAAAGGGGCTACACCCTATGAATAAAGGGTTGGTTGATTCATATTCTTTAATTTTTTAAGATAGTAATTATATTTTGCTTCACGCGGTTCAGTGTGAACCATGTTCCTTTCACATTCCGAACAAATAAATAGTTTGTATAGATGAATACCTAATTCCTTTTCTTCTTCACAAATTACACAACGCTCATACATCAATGGTTTGTTCATCAATTCCACCTCCGTTTCATTAGTGTCTCCCAATCTCACAAAATATATACTCCTGAAAATATGAAAATCTTTATTGAATATATAATAGTATTGGAATCCATCATGAAAGAAGGTTTCTCTGACAGATTGAATATTTGGATTCACCACGATTCGGCCCGAATCCAAATTGTAATCCCACTTTTACATACCACCGACACATGAACGGCTAGAACATGGAAAGGAGAAGATGGCAGAAATCCGTTCTTAAACATTAAAAAACCCACCATAACCGAAGTCAGGCAGGTCCACATTTACACGAATAAAAAATATTGTATAGCCGATAAGGAGGCAACACCGGATAAACCTAAAAAACCGGATATGACAACAGTAAAAACATTGATGGGTACATGTAATCCGATTGCGCCGCCGAACACATTGACAAAGAACAAAAACAATATGCCTATTCCCAATTTCACCGTTGTATGTGCAATAAACCGCATAGGTTTCATAGGTGCCCCTACAAATAGTAATACGACGATAAGCGCAACAATAATGGCTATGACAAGTGTCGAATTCAATGCATCAACTCCTTTTTCCGGTCCGTTACTATTATCTATGCCAGGACTGGTAGAAAAAGAACCCGTTGATGCACGTTTTTTCGATGCGATGATGTAAATTTAATGATAGCGGATTACACTGATCTTCCTGCGGCGTGCTTCACGGAGCAAAAAGATATAATTGGCGCGGGCAATCTGTTCTTCATAGATACCCGCTTCCTGGGGTTCTATACTTTTGCTCATGATAGAGTGAATATGTTTCCACCGACGTTCCAATACGAAAATGGATTCCAGCAACTCTTCATCCACATCTCGCTTTTTCACCTTTTTAGCCATGTTCTCACCTGTTTCCTACAAATCTCTTCTGCCTTCCAAAGCTTTTGACAACGTGACTTCATCCGCATATTCCAAATCACCGCCAACCGGTAACCCGTGCGCAATGCGGGATGTTTTGATTCCCGACGGCTTGACGAGTCTTGAAATATACATGGCGGTCGCTTCTCCTTCGATGTTGGGATTTGTAGCAAGAATCAATTCCTCTACATCTTCCTCTTTCAATCGATTGATTAAATCGGGAACATTGATATCCTCAGGCCCGATTCCATCCATTGGTGAAATGGAGCCGTGCAGCACATGATATTTCCCGTTATATTCTTTCATTTTCTCCATCGCAATCACATCTTTGGGATCTTGCACAACACAAATAACCGAATTATCCCTGGATGTATCCTGACAAATGGAACACGGATCCTGGTCGGTGATATGACCGCAGATTGTACAATGGGTCAGCTCTCGTTTTGCATTTACAAGCGCGTTTGCGAAGTTCATGACATCATCGTCATTCATATTTATAACAAAAAAGGCCAGTCGGACTGCTGTTTTCGGTCCGATTCCCGGCAATTTTGTAAAACTGTCCACTAGCTTGGAAATCGGTTCTGGATAATACACTTAGCGTTCCTCCTAGAACATTCCACCCGGTAAGTTCATCCCTTTGGTGAATTGCCCCATTGTTTCTTCCGTTTTCGTATCAATTTGATTCAGCACATCGTTTGTCGCTGCAAGCACGAGGTCTTGAAGCATATCCACATCATCCGGATCGACGACTTCTTCCTCGATTTTGATATCGGTGATTTCCTTTTTGCCGTTGGCGGTAACGGTAACCATGCCGCCTCCTGCAGATGCTTCAAAGCTCATTTCATACAACTCTTCTTGAGCCTTGGCCATTTTCTTTTGCATTTTTTGCATTTGCTTCATCATATTTCCCATATTACCTTTCATGGAAAACGCCTCCTATCAATATTTTTTATGATCGTTTTGAATATGAGTTTATTAAAAAGTGACTTTCTGTTCAGCGTAATCACTCACCACTACCAATTAAACACTATTTTCGCTTCGATTGCATCTGTTACGTGTATGGTCAATCATGAATATGCAACAGATCATCACCTACAAGCTTTCGCGCTTCTTCCACTAATTGATTTTCTGCTTCAGGTTCGTCGGCGGTCGTTGCAGAGGATTGTTCCTGTCCCTGAATGTATTCTTCACGCAATTCTTGCCAATTACGTTGCGGAATCGGAATGATTGTAAGTGGTTTTTGCAATGTCCGGTGCAATACCGACTCGACCGTCTCACGGTTATCAAGGAATAACGAACAATGGATATCATATTTAAAAGCTACCACCAAAGCATTGTCTGAGGCGGCAGCTGGCTTGCTATCCTGAATGGTGGCATGTGCCGGGGCGCTCGCCTCTTTTAGGGCACTTAAAAAAGCTGCCCATTGTTTATGCACATCATTCAGTGCGTCTCTTTTCGCTTCCCCAAGTACAGCGCGAATCTTTTCATAAGGAACTTTATAGCCATTTTTAGGTGGGCGGGACTGTTTCCGCTTTGGTTCACTTGGGGCCTGTTCTGCCTGTTGCGGTTTGTTTTGCTTGATCCGATCCAATTCTTTTTCCAGATGTTCAATCTTTTCAGTCAGCTTGATGACCTGTGCATTGTCAATGGCTCCCGTTTCAGATCCTTCATCAGACGGTTCATTGGTTAAAGTCAGGATAGCAATTTCAATGAACATTTTCGGATTGTTTGTCCATTTCATATCTTGCTGACATTTATTCAATTGCATGATAGCTTCCCTAATCCATTTATCTAAAACGGCCCCGGAAAGTTCTTTAAATGCGGTATCCAGTAGCGCACGTTCCAAAATCCCCTCAAGGGACGGTGCACTTTTATATAATAATAAGTCGCGCAAGAAGTAGATCAAATCAAAGACAAATCGTCCGGGATCCTTCCCGTTTTTGATTAAATCATCGAGCAGTGTTAAAGCATGCTGTGGATCCTGATCATATATCGTCTGGATCATTTCCGTCAGAATGCGTTGTGAGACACCACCCGTTACCGCCAACACATCTTCAAGTGACACATCCGCATCGCTATAAGAAATGGCTTGGTCCAAAATGCTGAGTGCATCACGCATCCCACCCTCAGCCGCAAGCGCAACAGCTTCAAGTGCCTCTGGTGAAACGGAAATGTCCTCTTTTTCAATAATGGTTTGCATCCGTCCGACGATTGCCTGATTCGTAATCGGCTTGAAATCAAAGCATTGGCACCTGGAAATGATTGTCAACGGGATTTTATGCGGTTCAGTCGTCGCCAATATGAATACAACATGTTTCGGCGGCTCTTCCAATGTTTTAAGCAAAGCATTGAAAGCACTCGTTGAAATCATATGTACCTCATCGATGATATACACTTTATAAGGAACAGAACTTGCCGCGTACTTAACATTATCACGGATATCGCGGACATCTTCAACGGACGTATTCGATGCCGCGTCTATCTCAATGACATCGGAAATAGACCCATCCTGTATGCCACGGCAGGCCGCACATTCATTACACGGTTCACCATCTTGCTGATTCTCGCAATTGATGGTTTTGGCAAAAATCTTCGCAGCACTCGTTTTCCCGGTGCCACGCGGGCCGGAGAAAACATACGCATGGGAAAATTTCTGCAGTTCTATAGCATGCTTGAGTGTTTGTGTGATATGCGTTTGACCAACGACATCACTGAATTGTTTAGGCCGCCAGACACGGTACAATGCTTGATAGCTCATATATTTGTTCCCCTTTAAATAGTCCCTTTCATTATACCCGATATAGGGGGTAAATGTGAACCATGAGGATACATGAATTTGCAGGAGGTTGTATGGTGTGGATGTAATAGATTACGAAACAGCACGTGTGTTCAAAGAAATTTAAAACCCCTTACCAAACTGGCAAGGGGTTTTACATTATGTACACCGTGCACCCATCATTGATGATGTCATCCTATGTGTTACTCACGTTCATGGCTCGGCCCAGGCTTCCCCGCGGCACATAGAAAGCACCACTTACTGCTGCTTCCTTCCGGACCTGACAGGATTCATGGGTTCCTATTGCGCAGGACCTGAGGCGTCAACACCACTCCCGTAAGGCAAACCATAAAAAAACATCACCGCAGATGGGGATTCAACCTTGCTATAGCGGATTGCAAGTTACAAGGCACCGCTACCTCCCCGTCTAGCACGGCACTATTTATTATAACGGCTATGGCATGAGAATGCAATCATCATTTATTGGCAGTTTGTGTGAGCCATACGCTCAGCCTAAAAACCATTGCCATTCGCATTCTTTAAAAAAACAACGATCAGGTCATCCTGAAATCGATCCATGTAATGAACATGCGCCTTATAACACTTGCAGCTCTTTCGGGAACGACGTCAATACTTCCGCTTCGCCATTTTCATCGATGTATACCTCATCCTCGATCCGTACGCCGCCGAAGTCAGGAATATAAATACCCGGTTCAATCGTGAATAAAAATCCACTTTCGGCAATCTGTTCGTTATTTTCATGAACGGACGGCTCCTCATGTACTTCAATGCCAAGTCCATGCCCGACACGGTTGTTGTAATATTCCCCATAGCCACTTTTATTGATGACCTCACGGGCAGCGATATCAAAATGTTTGAGTGCTTTCCCTGCTTTCACAGCCTGTATGCCTGCTTCATTGGCTTCTTTGACAATATTGTAGATTTCCTTTTGTTTTTCGGACGCTTCCCCGATAACAAATGTACGTGTTGTATCAGAGCAATACCCGGCACGCGTTTTCACGCCAAAATCAATCAATAAAAAGTCACCGTTCTGAAGTTTACGTTCTCCAGGCACTCCGTGCGGCCAAGCAGATTTTTCCCCGCCAAGCACAATCGTTGAAAAGGATGGTCCCTCTGCACCGAATGTTTTCATCAAGTATTCCAATTCGGCAGTCAGTTCCGCCTCAGTCATTCCCGGCTTTACTTTTTTGATGCCTTCTTCCAGCACTTTTTCGATGATATCAACCGCTTCTTGCATATAAACAATTTCGTCTCTTGATTTTTTCAGACGTTGTTGGTTGATCCCTTCCTGAATATCGGCATATGTAAACCCAGGAAACACCTCTTCTAGACGTTGGTGGTGAAACATACTGACGACTTTCATCTCCAGACCGATCCGGCCACTTCCGCCTGTTTCAATTTCACGCTTCAATATGGCAAACGGATCTTCTTCATCAGAAATAGGAATGATGCTTTTTATCACCGAATCTTCTGCGGCAATATCCTTGTCCAACGCCGGGACGAACAAACGGAATCCGTCTTCTTCAACATCCCATACAAGAGCCATGAATCGTTCATGTGGATCCGAGTCAAAGCCCGTGTAATAGAACACGTTAGCAGGATCCATCACCATTCCGATGGTCAGACCATTCTCTTTAAAATAATGGCTTAAATGTTCCAATCTGTTTTTATAATCGATTGACATAAGTATCCCTCCAAACATGATGCCCTTTTTAACGGGGCAACCCATGTATAGTATAACACTTTTTTGTTCCTATTCGCTTTATCCACGCAGCTCTTTGAAAAAATCCGTCAGCATCTGACTGCACACCTTTCCCAGCACACCGCCCGTGGACTCCACTTGATGATTAAGCCTCGTATCGTCCAGCAGATTCATCAATGTCCCACATGCACCCGCTTTCGGATCGGATGCACCGAATACAACTCGCTTCACTCGGGATTGGACAATCGCTCCCGCACACATCGGGCACGGTTCCAGTGTCACGTACAATGTGCAATCTTCCAGACGCCAGCTGCCGATGTGTTCATTTGCCTTTTTCATGGCGATCAATTCTGCATGAGATAACGTTTCTTGCGTTGTTTCCCGCACATTGTAACCACGGGCAATAATCTCGCCCTGATATACAATGACGGCTCCGATCGGCACTTCTTTCAGTGCACGTGCTTTCTTTGCTTCTTCAATTGCTTCCTGCATAAATTGTTCATCGTTCATAATAACCATCCTGTCTGTCATAAAAAACATATCATTAGGAAATAAATAATAACCATAAATTCTTAAAAAAGGAGCCCACCATGTATAGAGCGTTTAATGAAAATACCGCTGTTCTCTTCATCGATTTAATCAATGACTTTCATTTCGATAGAGGGGATAAGTTAATCATCCATACAGAAAATATTTTACCCCACATCATGCAGCTAAAAAGATTCGCCAAACACCACGCGCTGCCTATCATTTATATTAATGACCACTTTGGTTTATGGCAAGCTGGACCCAGGCAGTTGATGGATTATTGCAGAAATGATAGGAGCAACGAAGTCATCAAGACTGTCCAGCCTGATGAGAAGGATTATTTTCTCATTAAACCACACCACTCCGCATTTTATCAAACACCACTCAAATCTTTACTGCAAGACCTGGAGATCACACAGCTCATCTTAGCAGGCGTGGCGGGGGATATCTGCATTCTTTTCACCGCACAGGATGCTTATATATCCGGGTATACCCTACACATTCCGGAAAACTGTATCGCCTCCAATGAAAAACGTGGTAATGACTATGCATTATATCTGATGCGGTCAGTCATGAAGGCTAAGACGGACCCATTTCCTTTTCCCGGAATGTCTTGAACTTATGCTCATATACGAATGGTTTCGCCTAGTTTTGGAACGAGCAGCCGACCTGGATCCAGTCTTTCTTCCGACCATGCGGTATACATGGCGTCCAAGGCTTCTTTCGGTGTTTCGTCTGATAAGTAAAAGGCACCATAGTGCATGGGTATCATAAATTTTCCACCTGACTCCAAATAGGCACGCACCGCGTCTCTAGGTGTCACGTGTTGTGGCCCCATGAACCATTCCGGCTCGTAGGAACCGATCGGCATCAGGCTGTAATCAATGTCGAAATGTTCCCCTATGCTCCTGAATCCTTCGAAATAACCACTATCACCGGCAAAATAAATCGTCGGCTGACCGTCACATTCGATAACCCAGCCACCCCAGTGTGATCGGTTGGTATCTGTCATTGTACGTCTGGACCAATGTTCAGCAGGGACAAACGTCAAACGCATTCCGTCCTGATTTAGCGAACCCCACCAATCAAACATGGCCGTGTCCTTAAAGCCTCTCCGTACAAACCATCTACCCAGCCCCGCGGGCACAAGAAATATCGGATTGCCTTTCAATTTCTTGATTGAGGCGAGGTGGAGGTGATCATAGTGGTTATGGGAAATCAGGATATAATCGATGGGTGGAAGCTCGTCCAGATTGATTCCTGGAGGTGAAAGTCGTTTGAAAAAAGAAAGCCGTTTTGCCCATACGGGATCCGTTAAAATATTTTTCCCATTTATCTGGATAAAAAAAGTGGAGTGGCCGATCCATGTAATGGTTGGCTTGGATTGATTTGAATGTATGAAATCAATTTCTGGGGTGGCCGTTACAGGAACTTGATATGAAAAATCCTTCTTTTTGGTTTGTCGTTCCTTTTGCCAGTGCCAGACCATTTTAAAAGAGGGTTGAATATAATGTTGATTGATATTCTTGTACATTTTTTTGGTCATATGCGGTCTCTCCTTCATATTTCCAAGTATAACATGAACGTATTTTATTGTGATCATGCCTTAGACCTGTTTTCGGGTGATGACACGATAGAACCAACAGATGAGGCATCTTTGAAATCAAAAAACAACGTTCCTCCAGCATATAACGTAATCTCCCGACATAAAGTGTAAAGAGCGGTTTTTTATTTATGAGGAGGCGGGCATCATGCAAATTTATGTTGTTTCTCCGGGGGATACGTTGTATCACATAGCCAATACGTATGAAACGACAATCGATCGACTCATCGCAGCGAATGAGTTGGATGCACCGGACAATCTTGTCGTCGGTCAAGCGCTGGTCATCCCCATAGAGGGCGAATTCTATATTATCCAACAAGGCGATTCCCTATACAAAATCGCGGAGATGTTTGATATATCCGTAGAAGAACTCGCAAGGATCAACAACCTTACCATCGGTGTTGTGCTACCGATTGGCTTAAAATTGTATATTCCGGAAGAGCCCAGGCCACCGATCACTTCCAATGCTTATATCGAACCAACTGGGGACACCGTTTCTGAAACACTGATCAATGCCGCAACTAAAACAACGCCCTTTTTGACGTATCTCGCTCCGTTCAGCTACCGGGTGAACCGTGATGGTACTCTGGACCCACCACCATTGGATAACTTTCAAGATATAGCAAGCGCAAACGATACAGCATTGATGATGACCATTACCAATTTGGAAGGCCCTTCGTTCAGTACGGAACTAGGCCATATCATACTGAGTGTGCAAGCGGTGCAAAATACATTATTGGACAATATCGTTCACATAGCTGGGGAAATTGGTTTTACAGATATCCATTTCGATTTCGAGTTTCTCCCACCCGAAGACAGAGAAGCCTATAACGATTTTCTTAGGAAGGCTAGGGATCGTTTCCATCAAGAAGGCTTGAAAATATCAACAGCACTCGCTCCCAAAACGAGTGCCGAACAACAAGGAGTTTTATATGAAGCACATGATTACCGTGCACACGGGGAAATCGTCGACATGGTCGTTCTCATGACTTATGAATGGGGATATAGCGGTGGTCCTGCCCGAGCCGTATCACCTGTAAATCTTGTACGTGGCGTTGTTGAATATGCATTGACTGAAATACCAGCGGATAAAATCCTTCTCGGACAAAACCTATATGGATACGACTGGACACTTCCATTCGAACCAGGTACTCAAGCGCGCGCCCTTA
Source organism: Virgibacillus sp. (assembly GCA_035301285.1). GTDB lineage: Bacteria > Bacillota > Bacilli > Bacillales > Amphibacillaceae > DATGUN01. The sequence goes on along the minus strand of DATGUN010000037.1, from coordinate 13,332 downwards.
GCCCGCAACAAGCCATCGCACTTGCACGTGAACAGGGTGTTGCGATTGAATATGACGACACGGCACAGGCACCGTTTTTCAATTATGTTGATGCAAACGGAAATGAGCACGAGGTTTGGTTTGAAGACGCCCGCTCCATTCAAGCAAAATTCGATCTGATCAAAGAACTGGATTTGCTTGGCATCAGCTACTGGAAATTGGGGCTTGCTTTCCCGCAAAATTGGCTGTTGCTTTCGGATAACTTCACGATTACGAAACTTGAGTAATGTCACATGGAATCCTCGCCTTTTAAAAAAATAAAATCCATCGAAAAAATAGGACAACGCTCGAGTGTCCTATTTTTTACTTTCAATATACGCTTGGAAAAAGGATATCAATGAATTGATTGACCTTTATCGATTAGCTTGGCTAATTCAAAACCCTTACACAGATACAGATTCAATCATTTTTCAGGAGATAGGATATGTACTTTCTTACATAAACTTCGCACAAAAACAACTTTTTCTAAAGATCCGGTTGACAAACGAGTTATAAACGATATATACTATTCATTAAATTTCAAACACGCCTTTTGAAACAGAAAAGGAACCGGTTTGATTTTATCAATTTCATAGCAAGAACACGTTATATCTCTTATCAAGAGCGGTGGAGGGAATAGGCCCGATGAAGCCCGGCAACCATGGAGTGATTAATCACTTCAAAGGTGCTACATCCTACAGGTTTAATTCAAATCTGGAAGATAAGGGGAGGACAGGTTACATATACACCCTCTTCTTAGGAAGGGGGTTTTCTTATACCACCTCTTCCTTCATCCATCCGGATACCATATCAAAGGAGGAGTCAACATGTCACAATTTCATTTCCACGAACAAGAAACATCACTGCTTCACGGAGGTCAAAAGCCGGATCCCACTACCGGCGCACGTGCTGTTCCAATCTATCAAACAACTGCATATGTCTTTCCCGATACAAAACATGCCCAAGATGTATTCGGGCTGAAAAAAGGCGGGAACATCTACAGCCGAATCGGGAACCCGACCGTTGACGCTTTTGAACAACGCATCGCACTGCTGGAAGATGGGACAGCTGCGGTCGCTACGTCATCTGGAATGGCGGCCATTACACTGACTATCCTGAATATTGCAGGTGCGGGTGATGAAATAATCGCTGATGCCAACCTATACGGTGGCACATACAACTTATTCGCCAACACACTGCCAAAGTATGGCATCCATGTCACGTTCGTCGACGGAACAGATCCAGCAGCCATAAAAACAGCCATTACCGACCGAACCAAAGCAATATACGGTGAAATCATCACGAATCCAAGCCTTAATGTATTCGATGTTGAATCCGTGGCGGAGGTTGCCCATGAAAATGACATTCCGCTTATCATCGACAACACATTTGCAACACCATATGTCACCAAGCCACTTCAATGGGGAGCGGATATCGTTGTGCATTCCGCAACAAAATGGATAGGGGGCCATGGGACCGTTGTCGGTGGCGTTGTCGTAGATGGTGGACGTTTCAATTGGGGTAACGGAAAGTTCCCTGAATTCACAGAACCCGATGAAAGCTATAATGGACTTCGCTACATTGATGTCAGTCCCGCTGCATTTGCCACGAAACTGCGCGTTCAACTGATCCGGGATATTGGGGCATGTTTGGATGCGAATAGCGCATTTCTATTGTTACAAGGATTGGAAACATTACATTTACGGATAGAGCGTCATAATCAAAACGCACAGGAAGTGGCACACTTTTTACATGACCATCCAGCAGTGGAATGGGTGAATTATCCCGGACTCAGCGATCACCCATCACACGCGTTAGCTCGGAAGTACTTTCAAGATCAATTCGGGTCGGTCATCACATTCGGGATAAAAGGAGACCGTCATGCAGGTAAACAGGTTATTGATCAAGTGACTCTCTGGTCCCATGTCGCCAATGTCGGGGATGCCAAATCGCTCATTATCCACCCCGCTTCAACAACACACCAACAATTAAGCGCGGAGGAACTTGAAAAAAGCGGTGTTTCCGAAGAATTGATCCGTTTGTCTGTCGGACTGGAGGCAACCAAAGATCTTTTACATGACCTGGATCTGGCCATCTCCAAGGGTGTCGGATCACAAAGCATCCATCAACCAAGCAATGAAGATACCATCAAGTGGCTGTTAACATCCCCATTTGATCGAAACGAAGAGGCTATACGGCAGAAAACAGTTGCATTGATCGGTCCGGAAAATCCTGAAGACGATTTTTACAAGCAAGCGCTAAAACTGGAGCAATTGGGCTACCGGATTGTACCCGTCACAGGAAAACAATCAACATCACAGGAAGGAACCTATCAAACGCTCAAAGATATTCCCTTTGACGTTGATGCCGTTTGGGTAAAGGACGATGGTGCCATTACATCAGAAATAACCGAGCAACTGATCAATAAACAAATCAACATCCTATGGATAGAACATGCGGCAGATTCCAATCCAACTTTGGAAAACACCAAAGCAGCGGGTATTACTGTCATTGCAAATCAAAATCCATATGTGGCATACACGGCATTGCGTGAAAACAAACCATTGAACGTGAAGGTAGAAACCTACGCTTAATCAAGAAAAAGGGAGAGGGTATCATGTCACAAACGGCCTACCACCCAACAACCATATATGATATATCGTTTGGCCCGCTCCTTTTAACATCTGGGGATCGACTGGAAAACGTCACTTTGCGTTATCAGCTGACGGGGCCACCTGACGCACCGGTCATTTTAGTATGCCATGCCTTGACAGGGAACCATCATACAACAGCCAGTCAAAGTGAATCAGGCTGGTGGGATGGTCTGGTTGGTCCCAGCCAATATATTGATACGAATGACTATCAGATACTGACTTTCAATGCTCTCGGGGGATGTGATGGATCAACCGGGCCTACGTCCACGATCCCTGGCACCCGTACACCCTATCAAGCCGATTTCCCAGCCATCACTGTCAGGGATATGGTCCACGCACAGCATATGGCTTTAAAAAAATTGGGCATCACGGAATTGAAAGCCGTCATCGGTGGATCGCTCGGAGGCATGCAAGTCATGGAGTGGGGACTCCTTTATCCAACATTCATGGAGAAATTGGTCATCCTTGCCGCAACACCGGTATTTTCAAGTTACGGCATCGCTTTTAACCATATAGCCGCTTCCAACATCAAACACGACCCAGATTGGAAAGGTGGCTATTACAAGCGGGATGACCTCCCTTTAAAAGGGCTGGAAATGGCACGGATGGTCGGCATGGTGACCTACCGGACGCCAGAACTATTCAGGAAACGTTTCGATAACAATGGAACTCCGGAACAATCCGATGTCATGTCCTATTTGAATTATCAAGGCAAAAAATTAAGCAATCGCTTTGATCCGAACAGTTACCTTTCTTTGCTGGAAACCATGAACTTGCATGATATCGGCTTGGAACGTGGCGGGTGGAAACAGGCGGCATCGTCATTTCAACGTCCCATCCTGATACTGAGTTTTGAAAACGACCTGATCTATGAACCTGAAACGATCAAAACATTTGCAAGTACAGTACCACACGCAACCTACCATCACATACAAACGGATTTCGGACACGATGGATTTTTAACTGAATTTGAAAAATGGGGAAGCCTGATTGCCGATTTTTTGTGACGGGGACAAAATGACAGGAGGAATGTTTCATGTGTAACGTTAATATCGCATTGCTTGGATTCGGCACGGTCGGAAAAGGGGTCTTTGAAACATTGCAAACGTATAAACAACGGATTGAACGGAGTATTGATGCAGACATCAATGTATCCACCATCGTTATCCAGCACCCGGAAAAACATCGCGATTATATTCCCAGGACACATATAACGTCCGACATCAACGCTATTTTAGAGAATCCGGATATTGATATCGTATTTGAGGCGATTGTCGGAAAAGAGCCTGCCTTCACATATACAAAACAATGCATCCAGAAGGGGAAAAGCGTCATCACCGCCAACAAGGAAATGTTCGCCCATCATGGGAAAACGCTGAAATCACTTGCTGATGAACACCATGTAGCGCTGAAATATGATGCCACAACGGCTGGCGGAATCCCGATCATCCAAACCATCCAGGAACTTCTCAATATGAATAGCATCCAAAAAGTGGAGGCTATTCTAAACGGCACGAGTAACTATATTTTGACATCGATGCGCGATAAGGGCATCTCTTTTGATGCTGCTTTAGAAGAAGCACAACAGCTGGGCTATGCAGAAGCAGACCCTACCAACGATATTGGTGGATATGACGCCTTTTTCAAGATTATGATTTTAAGCGACCTGATTTACGGCGACCAACCAAACTGGGAAAACGTTGAAATAAAAGGAATTGCAGACACAAGTGGCCATACGGCAAAAAAACGGGGTGACAAACATGAAAAAATCAAGCAAATTGCTACTTTATACCGATCAAATAAAGGGATCCATGCGCACGTCAGACCGGAAAGCATCCACAATAACCACCCATTATATAGTATTGAAGGTGTCGAGAATGCTGTCCATGTCCAGACGGATATCATCGGCGGACTCACGTTGACTGGACCTGGTGCAGGTGCATTTCCAACCGCAAGTGCCATGATCGAGGATCTTTGTATTGTGATGAAAGAAAAAAGACACCATCAACTATTGCAGATTTAGCATTGCCATCTTATCAAACGAACCACATTCATCTATACTAGGGTTGAATACGTTAGATAGGGGGAGTGGCTACCATGCGACAGCACTTATTTCACAGAAAAAAAGAGATCAACACCTTTTTCACTGAAGACGGCGAGCGAATTGAACGGGAAACGGAAATACGTTTTGACCCATTGACGAGGGAGTCATCGCGTCTTGTCGTTGATCCTGGATTGAAACTATCCATACCCGATTATACCGACGTAGCTGATCAAACAGGCGGCAAAAACTGCCCATTCTGTCCGGACAATGTTCATCAGCTGACACCTAGATTCCCGGAAGAAATCACGGATGACGGCCGCATCACACAAGGTGAAGCAGTCGTCGCCCCGAATTTATTCCCATACAGTAAACATAATGGCGTCGTGGTTATGTCAAAAGCCCATTATCTCCATTTGGATGATTTCACCGTTGAGATGATCCAGAACGCCTTTGTAGCAGCCCAGAAATATATTCAGAACGTCATGAAACATGAGCCTCATGAATCATTTGTGTCCATCAACTGGAATTACCTGCCTTATTCAGGCGGCAGTATCTTGCATCCGCACTTACATGTCATCGTGTCCGAATCACCGACAAATGAACAGCGTATGTTCGAACAATCCAATCAATCATTTCGTGCCAAACATGGTGAACATTATCTGGATTTCCTTTATAAACATGAATTTCATGAAAAAGAGCGCTGGATCGGCGAACATGGGCACGTCGCTTGGATGCATGCTTTCGCACCGAAAAGCCATAATGACTATCTGGCTATCTTCCGGAAGAAATCCAAAGTATATGATATCAGCGCTGAAGATTGGAAGCATTTCGCCACCGGCTTGAAACAAATCTTCACCACTTTAAACGAACAGCAAATGGCCAGTTTCAATATGTCTCTCACCTTTCAGCATGACGGTTCACCGGCATATGCCAGACTGATTCCGCGCATCACATTAGGACAGACAAACACGAGTGACATCAACTTTTTCCAAGCCATGCACCATGAGCCCTTGTCATATAAAAAACCGGAAGATATTGCGGCGTTGGCACGAAAATACTTCCGACGGATGTCATGATAATAGCGCACATCCGGGCATAGTGCGCACACTGATTTCTAAGCGGAAATACCCCCGTCTACCATGAAGAATCATCTAGGTTGTCTCAGGAAAAATTGGCCATGCATGGCGCTTGGCCTCTTGCAACATATCTTCTTTCGGATTAACGACTACCGGGTGGTCAACAAATTGTAGTAGTGGCACATCACTCAAACTGTCGGCATATGCCCATGTTTCCGCATTAGGCAAGGAATCTTTATTGGAATAATCCTGTCCGAGCCACTGCTTCAATTTGTCCACTTTAACGGAACCATTTACAAGCTGATCGATTTCTCCGGTACATAATCCTGATGAATCGAATAGAAGCTTGGTACTGATGATATGTACGTCAATTCCGACTGTATCGATGAATGCTTCCAAAAAAGGATGTAATGCGCCCGACAGCACAATAACGGTGTCGCCTTTTTGCTGATGCTCACGAATGTAATTTACAAGCCCTTCGTTAACTTCTTCTATCCCCATATCGACAAGCTTTCGGAAAAATATGTCCAATTCAGCTTTTGTCTTTCCTTTGAATGAACGGGCAAATGCTTTGAAAAACCCATGTTTAAACGCTTCTTTTCCCTTTACCAATCCTTTTCCTGCAGCTTTCACAAGACCCAACCCAACAACGCCCCATTCTTTCCATGTGAAGTCCTGTTTAGCCGTTTGAAACATCACCTTAAAAGAATCGCCTTTGAACAGTGTCCCATCAAAATCAACAGTCACAACAGCCATGTTCTTTAACACCTCATTCTCTGTTTTGGATGGGCAAATTGAAAACTTTGAGAGTCCTCGTTTCTTAAGGCGAGGACAGGAATAAAAAGATAATATCATAGTCTGTTTAACATGAGGCTGCGAGCATAACTCACAAGCCGGGATCCGCGAATATCAATATATTGCCCACGTATCTCATGCTATCATACCCGACACTTCATATGAAACGTCTGAACATCTTGCCATCCAATGATAAACAGCGGAAACTAAAACCATGCCATTTAACTATATCCAGCATGATGATATTTAGAGGGAATATATGTTGTAAATGTGATTTGTACTTAATTAAGAAGTATTTCCATCGATTATTTAGGTATAAAATAGATTTGTACTTAAATGAGAAGCGTTTCATTCGATTATTTACGTATAAAATAGATTTGTACTTAATTAAGAAGTACTTCCATCGATTATTTACGTATAAAATAGATTTGTACTTAAATGGGAAGCGTTTCATTCGATTATTTACGTATAAAATAGATTTGTACTTAATTAAGAAGCATTTCCATCGATTATTTAGGTATAAAACTAATGCTCCAAACGTGAGCATGATAAGAAGTGACTCAAACACTGTCATAGGCATTACCTCCTTCCCTTTACTTCTAAAAGGAAAGAAAGCGAGCCACCACCCTTGGAAACCCTGTCACACTATTGATAATATAGCAAACATGAACGTATGACTCCATCCCTTTAATGGGGCCTCGCAATCCATCAATCAACAGCTTCTTCTCGTTTATCATCCCTTGAATAATGCTTCACAAGTAATTTAAAGAGCCTTTACATATGAAAGATAAAATCTCATTATCTCAACTACATTTTCAGCAGGAAGCAACTCATTCTACGTAAAAGACAACTGCCATAACAGCCCTATCCAAACGGTATCGTCCCAAAGTAACGTTTTACGTCCTCCATATATGGATATATATTTAACAGACTTAAATTCCTTATTGTTTTTCCTGACGGACCTATGTTACAAGTAATATGATTCAGTGCCAACTGATTGAGCTATGCATCAAGCAAATTGTTTGTTATTATAAATATCGTTCAATGAATCATTTAAACATTAACGGTATCATTCATAACTGTCTTTGAAAAAATGACGATACAGTCCGATGAATGCCACCTCAAACCAAACTTACATCATAAGGAGGTTTTTTTATGACGACATTTTTCAGGGATCTATCGATGGTCGTCATCGGCTGTTTATCCTATGCGCTGGCATTAACGTTACTGGCCATCCCCAATAACCTGGCAGAAGGCGGGGTTCCTGGTGCAGCGGTTATACTGCATTTCGCATTTGATGTATCACCCGGCATTGTGACGTTTGTATTGACAACCATCATCATGGTCATCGGTTACAAATACTTGCCAAAGCGGGCGCTCCTTTTTTCCATTCTGACCGTACCGCTTATTTCATTTTTCATGTACAGCACAGAAGGTCTGGTGGAATCACTCGGTGACCCTCTCACATCCGCCATTTTTGCCGGTGTATTCATCGGGGCCGGGTCTGGCATGATATTCCGTACCGGCAGCACGATGGGCGGGACAAGCCTGATCGCCAGAATGTGTCATGATAAACTCGGTTGGGACTTGGTCCGCACTATTTTTGTACTTGACATGTTGATTGTGCTTTCCGGTCTTGTCGTTATCGGACCGTTGAATACAATGTATACCATCATTACACTGTTTGTGGCCAAAAAAGGGACTGACCTCATGATTGAAGGGTTGGATCCACGTAAAGCCGTCAGCATTGTTTCCGCGAAGGCGCCTGAAATTGCCGATGAAATCATCGAAAAAATGAATATCAGTGTCACCGTTTTCAAAGGATATGGTGGCTATTTAAAAGAAGATACGGATATGACCTATGTCATTATCAACAAATTTCAATTGATGCGTCTTAAAAACATTATCTCTTCAGTTGATGAAAATGCGTTTGTGGTCATCTATGATGTGCGTGATGTGCTTGGAGGAAGCTTCTCTTGGGATGAAACGAAAAAAGGCGGAGTAAAGTAAATGGTGTATCGACAAAGCAAGTTAAACAGGAATGGCGGTGAAACTTTTCCATCACCGCCATATACATTCCTTTTCAATTCAATTGTAATGTTCTTTTTGCTTCCATCAGTGAATCCACTACATAATCAGCATTGATCTTTTCGGCACCATCAACAAGATTCGATTCTTCGACGCCGTTGTGCTCCATACAGGCACCGCATACTGATAAACGTCCACCTTGTTCCAGATAGGATAACATGAGCTCATTCACCGGTTTAAACGGAGACCCGATATCAATTTTGTCAGAATAGCCTTTCTCAGCGATATGCACTGCATCTGAAAGCAACATGATTTCCGGCTGATGACCTTTTTCAAGTGCTTTATTTGCCATAGTGAAAGCTATCGTCACGTTGTTCGCATCACGCTCATGCGCCGTCAGTGTTATCAATAAATCAGGTGTTTCCATCTGAAATCCCTCCACACTTATTATACTTCCAATATAAGCGCCCTAAATACAGCATGCAACTTATCGGCTTAATTTAAAAACGTATCAGAATTTATGTTTGTGTAGTCTTTTGGAAAATGACTAATAAAATATCATTAAAATGAATCTTATTTCTCATGGATAAATTCAAAACTTATATTTTCCTGCAATGATTTATCTTTGGTTTGTTTACTGGACTTATGCTTACGTTTGGGATAATTTCCAAAAAACACATTTTCCATTCCTTTAACTATTAAATTAAATGCAAGAATGGTAAGCATGAAGGCAATAATTGGCGACAAAAAAAGCCACGGATAGTTCTCCAATGACCTAAATGCATTACCAATCAACCCGGACCATTCACTCGATAAAGATATAAATATATCCGGTATGGTATCACTTCCACTTTCGATTTTAAGAGTTCCCCCAAATAACAAACGAAAAAAACCCAGATGAATCAATAATACGAGTACTTGGACAATCTCCTGTACAAATTGAATGATTAACCGTGGCCACATGTGGGGAAGAACATGTCTTTTTAGAACATGCCAGCGTCTTCCGCCGAGTAATCTGGCAGCTGTTATGAATTCTTGATTATAAACTTGACGAATTTGATTTCCGATCAACAGTGAGGTTGTAGGTAGTGCAACAACTGTTAATACAGCAAACTCAAATACAGATCTTTGAAAAAATGTATACGGCGATTCATCTGCATAGCCATGAATGACAAGGATATCATTTAAAAGGACAAAACAAATAAGTGCAATAGGTATATAATAAAATCCATTCACAAGCCCAGTGATCCATTTATTGAACTTGGAAAGAAAGTCAGCAAAACATAAGCCGATAATTGATGAGAAAAGCATTCGGAAAGCTGCAACAACCACAGCAATGCCTATTGTGAATTTCGCCCCTTGCAAAAGCATGAATATCAATTGCTTACCAGTTTGTTCAGTTCCGAGTGGCGGTACTTCTAAAGGGGAAAAAGGTGCCTTTTTGGCAATAACACCATCTTCATAAAGATACGGCGTCTCCGGAACCACCCCGTTAAAAAATATGGCATGGATAACACTTGCCAAAAACAACAAAAAAAGAAATGAAAATCCGCATATAAACAAAGGATGCTTGAATAATTGTTTCACTTTAACCGCCCATGTCATCCGATGTTCACCCCGTTCATCAAATTTCTATCCGCTGTTCAGTTACCTTTTCAATCAAGATCTGTCCCACAGCCTGCATCATATATATCGGCACGAAAATTAACAGCAATCCAACAGTTAAGACCTCGGGTGAATAGAAATCAAACATAAACCGCATGAGCCCCGCCAAATTAAACACATATTCAATTAATAATAAATTCGATAACATGAACCAAAGTATCGATTTGGAATGGGCAAAAATGCTAATGATTGCATTGCGTAACACGTGATTGAACAACAATTCACTATCATTCAACCCCCGTGACTTGGCCAGATCGACATACGATTTATTCAGTTCATCCTCGAAATCATGCATCATGATCCGATAAAACAACAGTATCGGCAAAATAGTCAGCACAACAATGGGCAGAACATAAATACGGTCGTCGCCGAACGCTACAATATTAAAAATTCTGACGCCTGTACTTTTATAAATCGATAAAAATATTATTGTGAAAAGTCCAATGATAAGAACATCTGGTATCGATTCAAGGAGCAGAAGCATAAAGGAAATCTTATCGCGTACTTTTTGTGGCAAAAGCATCGTTCCGTATGTCAATAACAGTGATACTATAAAAGCCATGAAAAAAGCCACTATTAAAAGGATCATGGAATATCCCCATTTACTCCATAACTTCGGGAACAAAGGGAAATCACGTTCATTAACAGTATAGTTCAACGCATCAAGGTCGAATATATTAGTGAATAGTGAACCAATCGATGTGATGTAAGCTGGGAAGTCAAGCGCCATTCCATCAAAAAGCGCTGGAACACCGGCAACTAGGACTATCCCTACCGCCGTCAATAAGAATTTAAGTAGTAAACGAGTGAAAACATTTGCCATATTCTGCACTCCCTTGTACCTTCTGCAATGATTGGAAGCAAGTAAACGCCTTTACGTTCATTGAATCGTTAGAATTATCCGTTTGTTGTTTACATTAACACAATTAATTTGACGTTACAATGATGCATGTATTAATGAAGCCATCGAACCACATATCTTTTGACATTGATGAAATTTAAAAGAGTGATTATGAAACCATTTCTAAAAATTGACTACAAGCACTGGATTTCAGGCAATCGCCTATTGTTAATCTAGTATACCCTGATTGTTTTTAAAAGGATAACAAATTAAGTAAAAATTCTGTTATAGTTGACCTGCTCAAGTCAGTCCATAGATGAACAAAAAGTAAAAGAATGTAATATTAAACTTGCGTGGGTGCGGATGGATTAAATTTTTATTAGTTTATATATGGCTTTGCAACACCGATTTTACTGTATAAAGAGAGGAGGGAGCATGTGTATAAAAAAACCCTATGGCTTTTATCAAGTGCTCTGTTACTGGCAATATGTGTATTTACAGTAATGATTTTCAAGGATTACTTTTTGGATAGTGGAGATGAGAAAGTTGCAACCGCAGAACTTATAGACGATGTACCAGATATTCCAGATTATAATATGAAGCATCAGGGGGGAGAACCGAATCCATTTGATGAAACTACAAAAAAACAAGACGGATTAACAGATAAAAATGTGCAAAATTATATTCATGGAATGTCACATCAAAAAGTTAAAGCAGATGATAAGTGGTTCTGTTATACAATTACAGATAAACGGATCGAATGGTTAATAGATGGGGTTGAAAATAGTGACTCCATGGAATATGCGGATATATATCTGAATATATTGAAAGAGTGGAAAAAAGGGGATTTTTCCAATGTGGTAGAAGCACATAATATTGTATGGGAAATGCGAGGTGGAAAAACCGGAAAGGCAAAAAGAAAGCTAACAGAACAAGAAGAGGAAGATTATTTAGAAGAAGACAATGGATGCTCAAAAAAAGAACAGTAGCGCTTGTATGGAAACACACGGCATATGCTTTTTAAGATCTTACCAGTTTATCAATTCGATGGTGTCATTAAATAAAGGAGACAGTCTAAAAGTTCGATTCTTTCGTTTAAAAATATAGACTAGATCCTTGCATTTGATTTACCTAAGGGTTTGTAAATTTTATATTCATTTTTCTTTCATCCTATAAATATTAATGGAAGAAGGAATGGGAATTTCGCAACGAAAATGAAATAGAATTGCAGAATATATTTACCCGTAAAATCACGAAAAGGCAAAAGAAAAATTGGCTGGTTTAAGTCCGGTAGAATACAAGACTCAAACAAGCCAACTCAACATAATTAAAACGGGTTTGTCAAGCTAAGTGTGTAAGTTATTATTTATTCTAGATATTTTATAGCTCTATCTTTTAATTGATCGTGGACAAGAAATTGGTTCATAACCATAGCCCAGTTTTGGATATGACCACCTTTCCACTTATCTTCTAGTTCTTGGATACGCAAAAATAAAACTTTTAACAGGGCATTCTCATTGGGGAATGCTCCTTTTTTGGTTACCTTACGAAAGCTGGAGTGGATACTTTCCACAGCGTTTGTGGTATACATTATTTTTCGTATGGCACTTCCATAATCATAAAGTTGTTCGACATGATTGAAGTTTCGTGTCCAAACATCAACGGCGCCAGGATAGTCCCCCCATTGTTGTTTAAAAGATTCAAAAGCACTGTGGCAAGCCTTCAGGCTTGGTGCACCATATACTTTTCTTAGAGCCTTCGTAAAGGCTTTGTAATCCTTGCTTGGAACATACTTGACTGAATTACGGATTAAATGGACCATACACCGTTGGACGATAACGTCTGGGAAAATAGCTTGTGCTCCTTGTTCCAATCCACTGACGCCATCCATGGAAATAAAGAAGATATCTTCTACACCTCTTGCCTTGATTTCATCAAATATTTGCATCCATTTATGTTTGCTTTCGGTCTCATTCAACCATAATCCGAGTATTTCCTTTGTCCCTTCCATGGTATAACCGAGAATGGTGTAGACGGCATACTTCTTCGTTTCATACTGATTGCGAATCGTTGTATACATACAATCCACAAATACAAATGCATAACAGCTTTCTAATGGCCGGGTCTGCCATTCTTCTAAGTCAGGCAATACATTATCGGTAATATCCGAAACCATGTCGTGGGAAACAGAAAAGCCATAGATATCTTCAA
>DATGUN010000036.1:0-38537 GCA_035301285.1 Virgibacillus sp. | reverse complement strand
GAAAGCAACTCGAATAACATCCGGTCATCATACGTCGGGCGACCCCATTCATGATCATGGTAGTCAATATACACGTGATCAGCCGTAACCCATGCACATCGCTGCACCATTATGACTTTCCTTCCTCTGTTTCCGTCTCATTTTCATCATATGAAATCCAGTCACTGTAGCTTCCCGGATAAAGCTTAACATTTTTAAAGCCGGCCGATTTCAATGCGATGACGTTCGGACAGGCTGAAACACCCGACCCGCACGAAACGATAATCTCATCATCTTTATCTAACGCATTGAAATGGTCAGACAGTTCGTCGGTATTTTTCCAACCCCCATTTTCTCTGAGGACATCTTTCCAGAAATAATTGATAGCGCCGGGGATGTGACCCGCTTTCTTATACATCGGTTCCGTTTTTCCGGAATAACGATCCGGTGAACGGGAATCGATTAGAACAACCTTTTCACCGCGATCCCTAACTGTTTCCATATCAACTGTTTCGTTTTCACGGATGCGAGGTTCAAATGTCCTGGCGTGAAGAGCAGGCACTTCCGTTGTGAGTTCATTTCCGTCTTCAACCCATGCCTTCAAGCCACCATCCAATAGATACGTATTTTCGTGACCGACATAATATAATAGCCACCACATTCTTGCTGCGAACATGTCGTTGTTCTCATCATAAATGACAACCGTCGTATCATCGGTAATACCGATGGAGCCGAGTTTCGCCGCGAATACATCCATTTCTGGAAGCGGATGACTCCCCCCGTGTTTGACTGGTTTTGACGATAAATCTTTATTCAAATCGAGATAGACAGCCCCTGGGATATGTCCTTCCAAATATGCCTTCCGTCCCGCATCGGAATCTTTCAATTGAAAACGGACATCAATCACAACGATATTCTCTTCGTGTTGTTTCTTCTTCAACCAATCACATGTCACTAAATAATCCATAAGCCAAACCTCCTCGAATATCATTTCTTCTCTCTTCATCGTATCATGAAAAAAGTTACATGGCACATATCGAACTTCTTTTTTAAAAAAGCAAATGAATCTGGTTATATAAAGGCGTTTATTACACAGTATCACGCCACATATGATACGATAATAAAAAATAACTGCAGGAGTGATCATCCAATGAAACACGATTTAATCAAACGATTGACTACATACGCAAAGATGGATACACAATCCAACGAGGAAAATGACAGCACCCCCTCCACACCGGGACAAATGGAACTCGCCCATTTACTGGTGGATGAATTGAAATCTATAGGGATGGATGATGTCGGTGTCGATGACAATGGTTATGTTATGGCAACACTGCCCGCCAATACTAACAAAGAAGTCCCGACCATCGGATTTTTAGCTCATGTAGATACAGCGACTGATTTTACCGGCAAAAATGTTCAACCACAAGTCGTGGAAAACTATGATGGAAATGATATTGCATTAAATGAAGAAGTGACGTTATCGACGGATGACTTTCCGGAATTAAGTCAATATAAAGGCCAAACACTCATCACGACAGATGGCACAACCTTACTGGGAGCAGATAATAAAGCCGGAATCGCCGAAATCATGACCGCCATGGAACATTTGATCAAAAACCCCGATATTGAGCACGGTCGTATCCGAGTAGCATTCACCCCGGATGAAGAAATCGGTCGTGGACCACATAAGTTTGATGTGTCCCGCTTTGACGCTTCATTTGCATATACGGTCGACGGGGGACCACTTGGTGAGCTGCAATATGAAAGTTTCAATGCTGCCGCTGCAAGAGTCACCTTTAAGGGGAATAGCGTCCATCCGGGGACAGCCAAGGACAAAATGGTCAACGCCGGTAAAATGGCGGCTGCTTTCATCAGTCAGTTTCCGGAGAAAGAAGCACCGGAACATACAGAAGGCTATGAGGGATTCTACCATTTGATTTCCGTCTCAGGTAATGCAGAAACAGCGGAAGTCAGCTACATCATTCGTGATTTTGACAAAGACCGATTTGGAGCCAGAAAAGAGACTGTCGCAAAATTTGTCCAAGACATGCAGGATGCGTACGGCGAAAACAATATCATACTCGACATGAACGATCAGTATTATAATATGCGTGACAAGATCGAACCAGTCAAGCACATTGTCGACATTGCATATCAAGCAATGGAAAACCTTGATATCACACCCGCCGTCGTGCCGGTTCGTGGTGGTACGGATGGTTCACAACTTTCATATAAAGGATTGCCGACACCAAACTTATTTACCGGTGGTGAAAACTTCCACGGAAAATACGAATACGTTTCAGTCGATCATATGGAACTGGCAACTAAAACCATTGTAGAAATCAGCCGACTTTTCGCTAATAGGTAATTAATACTGTTGCCTTCTGCTTATCCTTCATGAGATAATCGGTTTTGCTTCAATTGAAAATGCAATATTAGGGAGAGTTAACATCATGGGGAAATTACTGAAAATAACCTTTACTTTCATAACCATTACATGCCTCTTTACAGCATGTGATTTCGATAACGTTCAAAAATCGACCAATCATAACAATAATAATACAACCCAGGAGAACAATGAAGAAAAGGAAACACCAGCATCAACCCATCAAGATATTGCATTTCCCGACGAAACCCTACAGAAAAAGGATGAAGGTAAATCGGTCAAAGCACTCCAAACAGCATTAAATGAAATCGGATATGATATTTCCACAAGCGGTACTTATGATGAGGAAACAACGTGGGCTATCACCGATTTTCAATTTCAACAGTCATTGCAGGCAACAGGCATATACAATAGCGAAACGAAAGAAGCGACCCGACAATTTCTGGAGGATAAAAAAGAAATCGAAGCCGGAAAAGGGCTGCCTTGGGAGGAAGATGAACAAACAAATGAGGCAGGAAACCCCATTACCAATAATCCGTATGAGGTATTGGTCCTTGTCAATAAACACCATGCCCTGCCGGATGATTTTGACCCTGAGGACCTAGTTGAGCCGGATGTCCGTTTCCCGTTTACCGAAGACCTGCCTAAAAAACAGTTAAGGAAAGTTGCAGCAAACGCATTGGAAGAAATGTTTGCTGCAGGGGATGAAGCGGGAGTGGATTTATATGCACAATCCGGCTTTCGCTCTTATGATAGACAAGATGCCATTTTCACTGCGAATGTTGAAAAAGATGGCGAGAAGGCGGCCAATAATTACAGTGCCCGCCCCGGGGAAAGTGAGCACCAATCGGGGCTCACGATGGACGTCACATCCGCTGATATCAATTATGATTTGACCATCGCGTTTGAGGATACCGATGAAGGGCAATGGATCAAAGAACATGCCTCTGAATTTGGCTTCATCATACGCTATCCAGAAGATAAAGAAGATATAACCGAATACCAATATGAACCGTGGCATCTCAGGTATGTCGGAGAAAAGGCGGCGAAAGAAATAACCGAAAACGGATTGAGCCTAGAGGAATATTTGGAGAATTAAAGGAAGCACCTGCCCCGATAAAGGCAGGTGTTTTTTGGAACCATAGGAGCCGTGGCGTGAATAATTAAAACATAACTTCACTGACAACCTCTGGCCAAGTGGTCAGGGGTTATGTTTTTGTTGTTGCGAAAATGGTAACTAGAATAACGACAGAAACCAGCATGATTTCCGTTGCTTTAAAAAGGTTTTAAAATCATTAAAGCGATCACGATAAGAAATATCACATTTTCAATGCGTTCAAAGAAAAACAGCTTCCTTGCCAATACATAGTATTCCTCCGGGATTTCTTCACCTTGGTGGTTTTTCAACAATGCCTTGATTGGCTTGGATCTCGGCGAAAGAACAACCGGACCGAAAGCAAGCGCCACTAAAAACAAAACCAGGCTCAACACATACCACCCAGCACGAAATAGGTACGGGTGCATCCATCCCATCAATAACCCCGTAACAAGCAACAATGTTCCACCAACCATTACAAAAATATGGATACGGTTCCGGATCAAGTAGGCGTGTCTCAACTCCATCATATTCGATGCCTTTGTGACGATGTAAATCATAACAAAACCAGGACCCAATCCCAATATAGCAGAAAATATATGAATAAATACGAGTATATTGTAAAACGACATCTTATGTCCCTCCGACTATTCTAGGTGCAAAAACATCATATACAAGAACTGGGGTACTTGTCAGTGATTTTTCACACAGCCTTCCTATTTTAACACATTAAACCAAAACATATCTCTCCAGTATATCGTCTACTCGCGGTCCATATATTTCTCCAAATATGTTTAAATGAACAAGCAAATAATAAAGTTGATAGATATCCTTCACATCACCATATGTATCTGAAGGTGGTAAACAACTTTCATAGGCGTCAAAGAAACGACTCGAGAAACCGCCAAATAACTCCATATAAGCCAATTCAAAATGCCGATCCCCATATAAAAAAGACGGATCGATGACATAAGGCTTGCCTTCTTTGTTCTGCAACCAATTTTCCGCCCATAAATCCCCGTGCAAAAAAGAAGCCGGTACTTCGGAAGGGACCCATCGTTCGATATCCGACAGCAATTTTTCCAAACGCGCTCTGCGCATGCCAGTAATATGACCACGCTGTATACCGATATCCCGTTGGTTCATGAGCCGTCTGTCGCGATAATATTCCAGCCAGGATGTATACAAACCATTAGGTTGCCTCAGTATACCGACATACGTGTCTTCCGTAAAACCGTGCGAAGAAGCGTATGTTTGATGCATGGCCGCTATTTGTTCGGCCAATGTCATCTCCGCTGCTCTGCCCCGCTCTCCATCAATCCACTCCATGACGATAAAGGAAGCACCTGGTTGATCATGAAATACGTATACTTCTGGCGTTGCAACAGTACTCGTTGACTTGATTCGTTCCAACCCAGATGCTTCCTTACCGAAGAAACCTTCCGGTGCGTGCTTATGATATTTTATTGTATATGCTTGTTTTTTCGTTAGCACATAATAGCATTCATTAATTTGCCCACCGTTCAGCCTTTTGATCTGCTGGGGACTGGAATGGTCCCCAGCTTGCTTTAGCGCTTTTTCAATGATATCCATGCCGATTGACTGCCTTTCTACATGCCGATTCTTCCAAATCGGTCCACAATTATTTTAAACATGCTTCTTCCATTCTTGTAGCGGATCCAGCATCTTTTCTTGTAATGGCATATGCGTCATATTGAAGTGGATGCGTTCCGACCTTGGCTTTTTTAAGTCGGCATACAAATCCACAGACGCGCCCAAACCAACTTCCGCAGCATCTTCTATGGAAGCACAGTAATATATATCCTTGATACCGGCATAATACATAGCGGTCAGGCACATTGGACAGGGCTCACCACTGGCATACATTGTCATACCCGTCAAGTCATGCGTTTTGTGTTCGCTTTGGGCTTTCCGTATAGCCAAAAGTTCTGCATGTCCACTGACATCATATACTTTATGAATCTCATTGACACCTTCCGAAACGATTTTTCCATCATACACTAAAACAGCTCCAAAAGGCTGTCCACCTTGTTCCACATTCATACGCGAGAGTTCAACCGCACGTTCCATGAATTGATCCAAATCCGACCCCTCCATATTTAATGATTACCCCAAGGATAATATATTGAACACGAATTGTCATGTACATGCTTTTGACAGTGTTCACCTCTCCCTTCCATATGGCAGTTGCTATACCATATAAAGTTCGTTATACTTTAAATGATAATGATTATCAGCTATATGTTAGCCATGTACGATTCAACAATCGAACAACCCTTCAGGAAAAATGTCCCACCCATTAATGAGGACGAGAAGCAACCATCCAATCAGCTTCATCACATACATAGGGAAAATAGCTCCACGAAGACCTTTTATATCAACAGGATGTTTTAAAGAGAGGACTCAACTTTACAACGATATACATAAAGGAGAATGGACATGACACATACAAAAGAAAAGACAGCGCTTGCGAACATCATCCGAGATCGTAGGGCAGTCAAGAAAAAATACAATAATAGGCCTGTAGAAGAAGAAACGGTTCTGGATCTATTGGAAGATGCCAAATACGCACCCACACATAAAATGCGACAACCATGGCGATTTATCTTTGTCGATGGCACACAAAAAGATTCTTTCGCCAAAAAAGTTGCCGCTACTTACCCACCGGAAAGACAGGAAAATCGGGAAAAAGTATTACGTGAACCAAGCGCATTCTTGATTGTCATCATGGATGCCCCAGACGAACAGAAGAAGTGGGATGAAAACTTCGGCGCGACCGCCTGTATGATACAGAACTTCTGGCTATTGGCATGGGAACAGGGCCTTGGCGCCGTCTGGAAAACAAATTCCCATATCTATCACCCCAGAGTACGTGACCTTTTAAATGTGCAAAATGATGAAAAAATCGTCGGATTCATTCATTTAGGTTATTTTGATACCAAACCAGCTGTGAAGGATCGTATTTCCGCCGCGGAAAAATTCACCCGATTCAAGGCATGATTTAAAAAAGACCCACGTCATGTGGGTCTCTTCCAATATCTGTCTTATCCATGGATCAAGGACATTATATATCGTTCCATACAGTATCCTTAAGCATCTTTTCATTTTGATGCCGCTCGATAGCCAGTTCAATCAAACGATCAATCAAATCGGCATACGGCAATCCACTGACTTCCCATAACTTGGGATACATACTTATTTTAGTGAATCCCGGCAATGTATTGACTTCGTTGACATACACTTCATTATCCGGCGTCAAAAAGAAATCCACCCTGGCCAGTCCAAGACATTGCAAGGCCATAAATGCATCAACAGCCACTTTTTGGATATGTTTCACTGTTTCATCATCCAATTCCGCCGGTATGGCCAATTCTGCGCCTTTTTCATCAATGTATTTCGATTCATATGAATAGAATTCCGTTTGCGGTAAAATTTCCCCTGGTAATGAAGCAACCGGCTCATCATTACCAAGTACCGAACACTCAACTTCCCGTCCAACAAGCGTCTCTTCAATGATGATCTTGTGATCGAATTGAAATGCCATCCGAATCCCCGTATCAAACTCTGCTTTGGTCGACACTTTGCTGACACCCACTGAAGAACCTTGATTGGCTGGTTTGATGAACATCGGGATGCCTAGTTTCTCCTTAGCTTTTTCAAAATCGATTGTATCTTTTTCTGCCCGGGTAAATGTAAGTCCTTCAGCTACACGGATACCTGAAGACTGCAGAAGCTTTTTCGCAATTTCTTTATCCATACAGACAGCAGATCCCAGTACATTGGAACCCACGAATGGGACATCAGCCACACGCATCAATCCCTGTAAACTCCCGTCTTCCCCTAACGTCCCGTGGACAATCGGGAAAATAACATCCAACTGATCCATTTTTGTTGCATTATCTGCATGGATCAATGGATTATCAGGATCGCCCGGCGTAAACGCAATATGTTTATTTGATTTATTCAAACTGATTAATTTTGGGTTTTTATCATTTAATAAATAGGATGACGTATCATTCAGATGCCATTTACCTTCTTTATCAATTCCAATCAATGTAACATCATATTTATCTTTATCGATGGCATCAACTATATTTTTAGCAGACTGCAATGAAACTTCATGTTCAGCTGATTTTCCGCCAAAAACAATTCCAACTTTTATTTTAGACATGCTCAGGCCCCTTTTCGTTAAAATGTACTTATATATAAAATAGCATAAATGGGTATGTTTCTAACAGAGAAAAAAGATATACATCGCCAAAAAGATCATGAAATGGTTGGCTGCTTCACTTTTCCTTTTTTGTACAATGATCAAACTTTTAAAAAACGAAACCACCTTGTGCATTGTATGAATGACAAGGTGGAGCGGATATAAGCCGTTTCAACGATTGATCAAATCGTTACAATACATGATGCAAAAAGGGGATGCCACGGGCTATCTCATTCCTTCCCGCGTTTCCTGAGAGCTCTCTCATAATCTTCTTTTGTGATGTCCCCATTTTCATATTTTTCCCGAAGGATCGTCAGTGAATCTTTCTGTTTGCTTGACCCCACTGTAAAACGGATAAGGATGATAATCAATACAGCCACAACGACAACGGACAAGATCGTTCTGATAACCTCTTCCGTAAACATCATTTTGCCTCCTGTTTTCATATTGATTTTCCTTTATTTTGCCCATTCCAGCAGAATATATCGCGCATGATCAATCTTCCAGTATCTTTCTTTTTTTGGTTTCATATTCTATTTCATTCAGTTCACCATTGTCAAATTGCTTCTTTATAACTGCCAGTTCTCTTTTCGTTTTTTTCTTTTTTAATTTTACGAGCCATATCGATGCAATGATGATAATCAGAAAAACAACAAGCCATACAATCGCAAAAAAATCTCCATTCAAGTTTCCGTACGCTTCCATTGATGGTTCACCCATTCCCCGAAAAGATTTCTATATCCATCATAGCGTATCCATCATGTTTCCAGCAATAAATGCAGCTTTAAATTGCCACGTAAAAAGTGATATCACGAAAACGTCTATACGAAACATTCCCATACCCCAAAAATGAATGTGTTATAAATAAATGTTTCCCTGTCCGTTTAAAATTCGATTCACAGGGAAAATATAGGTTACAGAAGGAGGCTAAACATGAAAAAAATAATGATGTTCCTCGGGGCGATATCGATTGCACTATTCATGACAGCTTGTGATGATAATAATGCAAACGATGATCAATCTGCAGCCGAAAACGACAATGGAAATATAAATGATCAATCAGACGCTGATCAAAACGACAATTCGAATGCGGACAATGACAATGCAGTCAATGACAACAATAATGCCAATAATGAAGACACCGACGCCAATGACGATATGCAGAAGAAAATGGATGAACTGCCATACGCGGAAATTGAGTTGGAAGTGGATTATGGAAAAAACAACGAATATGAAGCTGAAATCGAACAAGATGAAGGTCGGCCAATCGAGGCTGAAATTGAAGATGAAGTGAACGACGTCTATTTAAAAGGTGAAGAAGCATTCGATGAACTCTATCCTAAAGTGAAGGCATTATCAATCGATAAAGACACCGATAAAGATGATGCAATCAAAGACGCCCTTGAAACATTCGATTTAGACGAAGATTATGAGAAGTTCGAGATTGAAATTACATTTAACGATGGCAGTGAATTGGAATATGAAGATAAATAAATATATGCCGGGCACTACACTGTTTCAGGGAGTGCCCGGCATTTTTACATCATGGCTATGTTTATGAAAGATGCCTGAATCCCATTGATTCCATCAAAGAATGAATATGACGCCCACCACAGAATTCAAGCTCACTACTGATAAACAACCCGAAATGTCTCACATACAATCAACATATCCTCATTGAAAACTTTTCCCAATTGCTCCAACTCTTCTGTAAAGAAGTCGATATGCACACGCCGCCAATATGTCAAACTCTTATCTCCTTCGCCTTCTTTCCGGGCAAGCACCTGGTCCGCTTCATGAAATGGAATGATTTTAACATCGACATTTTGGATAATAGCTTCCGCCTCCCCATCCCAATCGGTGATAATGCTGTATTCATCCACCTTTGGGACTGGCTCATGATCCATTTCATACAAAAGATGCAGTGAGCTTGTCGCTGTCTTTTCACCTGATTTGACAAGACTGGCAAGTTCACGTGCTTGGTTTCGATTCCCACCGAAGGGCCATGCTGTATAAGTCATATGTTGATCCGCATTGTCTCCAAGTGAGTCTAAAAAATGTTGCCACATAGCCGTTACCGATTGTTGAACCATTTCAACCACATCCTATCCATATTTCAGTAAAAAATAAGCTTTTATATTATGACACAAAAGTCAGTCTTTGTTCAAAAACTCTACTGCCCTCTTCCCATCACCCTTCTACACTTCTTTCCAAATAAACACATACGATATTACCTTTTTTGGCTCGTTGAAATAGTTTACGAAAGGATCGTATTCACATATCCTATAGGTAGGATCCTATTTATAGAAATGAGGTTATGACATGAAAATACTTATGATCGGTGCAACCGGAACAATTGGCAGTGAAGTGACCAAGTTATTGGAAGAAGAAAATGAAGTCATCCGTGCAGGTAGAAATGGTGCAGATGTGCAAGTCGACATCACATCAGAAACAAGCATTGCGGAGATGTATAAACAAGTAGGAAATGTCGATGCCGTCATCAATGCTTCCGGTGGTGCGACTTTTGCATCCATCACTGAACTGACTCCCGAGAAAAATGAAAAAGGCATACAAAGTAAACTGAAAGGACAAGTCAATTTGGTTCTCTTGGGCTTGGATTATATGAATGAGGGCGGTAGTTTCACACTCACGACTGGTGTCATGATGGATGACCCGATTGCAAAAGGAACATCCGCGGCCATGGCCAACGGCGGTGTCAAAGCATTTGTCAAATCTTCAGCTATTGAAATGCCACGCGGAATCCGTATCAACAGTGTCAGCCCTAACATTGTCGAAGAATCCTGGGAAAAGCTGCACACCTTCTTTGAAGGATTCGAAGCCGTGCCAGCCAAACGTGTTGCCCTTGCATACAAAAAAAGTGTTTACGGGCTGCAAACAGGGATGAACTATGAAGTATATTGAAATTGAAATGCAAACATTTTGATGTTGCATAGTCAACACATACACATGGTGCAAATTCTTTGAAACAGGAATGGATACCGATATCATGCGACATTCCAAACAATTCATGAGGGAGGATGTTTAGATTGAAGGATATTCATAGGTTGCATAAGGAAAAACAAATGGAACCGGAAGACTTATTATATCATATCCATGACAGGGACGATCTCATTGTCGCCATGGCAAACGGAGAGCCTGTAAGGTTACTGGATGAATTGGAAGGCCACGCCAGACAATTCCGTGATGTCAAGGTACACCAAATGCACGCCCGAAAAAACAGGCCTTACATCAATGGTGAATATAAAGGGCATTTGCATCATGTCAGCTATTTCTTAAGTTCAGCAACCCGGGAAGCATTTCGTCAAGGAACCATCGACTTGGTCCCGAATCACTTCCACGAGGTACCACGCTTGATGCTGGAAAGAACAAGACATAACCTTGTACTTGCAAGTGCGTCCCCAATGGATAAGTATGGTTACTTTTCCTTGGGAACCAATGCGGAATATATTACGTCTTTTATTGGAAGAGCACCTTTCATTCTCGAAGTCCGTGAAGACATGCCGCGTACAATCGGTCAAAACCAGCTTCATGTCAGTCAGGTGAAAGGATTCATCAAGTCTGATACAACAAACTATATAACGGAATCGCCTGAACCGAACGAACTCGATCAACAAATCGCTTCATATATTGTTGATCATATTCATGACGGATACACCATTCAAATCGGTATCGGCGGCGTCCCGAATGCTATTATGGAATATCTGAAAAGCTACAAGCATCTTGGAATCCATACGGAAATGCTTACAAACGGAATTGTCGATCTCGTTCAGTCCGGTGCAGTCGACGGCAGTTTCAAACAAACCTATCCTGGTCGGATTGTCGGAACCTTTGCTTTAGGAACCCAGAAATTATACGATTTCATTCATATGAATCCAGCCATTTCAATGCTGCCCGTTGATGCCGTCAATGATCCGCGACTCATTGCCCAAGAAAACTATATGGTGTCCATCAATTCAGCGACTGAGGTTGATTTCTACGGTGAATGCGCATCGGAAACGATCCAAGGTAAATATTATAGTTCGACAGGTGGCCAATCGGACTTTGCACGGGGTGTAGCACTGTCTCATTTCGGTGTCGGATTCATTTGCCTTCACTCCACAGCAAAAAATGGAACAATATCCCGTATCAAACCACGCTTGTCACCTGGTTCAGCGGTGACCACTTCCAAAAACGATGTCCATTATGTCGTAACTGAATATGGTGCCGTCAACTTGAAAGGAAAATCAATCCGAGAACGGACGAAGGCACTCATTTCAATTGCCCATCCTAAATTCCGCCCTGAGTTGACTGAGGAAGCGAAGGAATTAGGATTTATTTAAAATAATCGATCTGATAAAACGTGATACCTCCGGAACATCATATTTCCGGAGGTATTTTGTATGTTTGGATGTTTCTACAGTACGTCCTATTCAACCTAACCATGATATTCACCCCCACCTCTTTCCAATCCTAAAAACAAACTCTATAATCCCGAATCGCATAAATATATTGAGAATGATACATAAATAAACTAAAGCAGGAAATAATGTGAAATGTTGTCAGTATATGACGGACTGATATAACGATACACAAACAATCGGAATTCACACTTGTCATATTTATTATTTCAACATTCCTAAGGATGCCGATTGACGGGAGAGTGAATAAACTTCCTTTACTTACCAAGCCAAAAAAATTATTGAACGTCATATCGATAGGAGGTAGCAAAATTGGCTGATAATGACAATCATAATGATGCAAAAGAAAACGGTTTCGACCCTGGGAGGCGTCGCTTCGTTAAAAACGCAGGATTTGCGATTGGTGGCGTTGCAGGTGGATCGCTACTTGGAGGACTTCTGACCAACCAGTTCATGACACCCACTGAAGAAAAAGAAATAGAAACAGATCAATCCAAAGCATTATTGCAAGATGCTCGAACCTTTTTCAACCGGAGTGATGATTTCGAAACGTTAGCTGCGGCAACAGAGCGTATTTTCCCTGAAGATGATGCAGGACCAGGTGCTATTGCGCTTGGGGTTCCTTACTTTATCGACAAACAGCTGTCGGGATTTTGGGGAACCAACCATGAAGATTATATGAAAGGCCCATATAAGCCACAGGAAGCGGATACACATGGCCCACAGTCCAAACTGAATCGCGGACAGATGTTTCTGAATGGCATCCATCGTATGCAAGAAATCAGTCAAAAGAAACATGATGAAAAGTTTTTCGATCTGGATGGAGACAATCAGGATAACATTCTCAAAAACTTCGAGTCGGGTGATGTGGATATCAAAGGTATGCGATCCGATACTTTCTTTGAGCTCCTTCGCCATACAACATTGGAAGGTGTTTATGCAGACCCGG
Organism: Virgibacillus sp.; assembly: GCA_035301285.1. GTDB lineage: Bacteria > Bacillota > Bacilli > Bacillales > Amphibacillaceae > DATGUN01. The sequence continues at coordinate 25,472 of DATGUN010000036.1, read as the reverse complement.
CCTACGGAGGAAATAAAGATATGCAAGCTTGGGAAATGATTGAATATCCCGGTCCCCGCATGGGTTGGGTAGATGAAGTTGAGAATGATGATTTTCTATCCAAAGCACCACAAAGCTTACGTGAATATCAAGGAGGAGATGTTTGAGATGGCTAAGAAATTAGATAAAGTTGATGTCGTGGTTGTCGGTGTCGGCTGGGCAGGTGGCATTATGAGTGCAGAAATGGCCAAAGCAGGCAAGAAGGTCGTTGCCCTCGAACGTGGCGGTTACAGAGAACGTGATGATTATGTCGGTGTCAAAGATGAATTGAAATTCAGCATCCGTGATAAAATGATGCAAAATCTTTCCCCGGAAACCATTACGTCCAGGACAAAAATGGACGAAACAGCTTTACCAGCACGAACCAGGGATTTCCTGGAAACCGGAACCGATTTGGGTGGCGGCGGTGTGCACTGGGCAGGAGCTACATACCGTTACTGGCCTTACGACTTTGAAATCTACTCTAAAACAGTCGAAAAGTACGGAAAAGATAAAATCCCCGAAGATATGAACTTGCAAGACTGGGGGATAACCTATGACGAAATGGAAAAGTATTATGATAAATGGGAGAAAACGGCTGGTATTTCTGGAGAGCAAGATCCGCTCGCACCTGAACGTAAAAATGAATGGCCGAACCCCCCACTCAAGGAAACACCAGCATTAAAACTATTTAAGGATGCAGCAAAAAAAATGGACTTGCATCCCTTCCAAATTGCTGCTGGAAATATGTCGGAGTCTTATGAGAATCCGGATGGGCAAAAGCTCAATCCTTGCATGTACTGTTCTTTCTGCACCCGAAACGGCTGTGACTTCACTGCCAAATCAGATCCACTCGCGACAGTAGTCCCGACAGCAATGGAACATGATAATTTTGAACTACGGACTGAATCATACGTCCGTCGTGTTTTATACGATAAAGACAATTCCAAAGCAACCGGCGTCATGTATGTCGACGAAAAAACCGGGGAAGAATATGAGCAGCCGGCAGATGTCGTTGTCCTATCCGCGATGGCATTTACGAACAACCGCTTATTGATGTTATCTGGAATCGGTGAACCATATGATCCAGAAACACGCAAGGGCATCATCGGCCGGAATTTCAACGGACAATATAATTCCGCTTTCAACGGTGCGCGCGGATTTTTCAAAGATAAACGCTTTAATCTATATATGGGTGCAGGTGCATTAGGAGCGGCGCTCAATGACTATCAAGCGGATAATTTCGACCATTCTGACGTTGACTTTATCGGCGGTGGCGCCATTGAACTGAGACAATACGGTGATGCTCCTATCAAAAGCAGCACCATCATCCCTGATGACACACCAACATGGGGTAAGGAATACAAAAAGGATTCCTTATATTATGCGTACAGAAGCCTTGTTCTTTGGTATACCCCCGTTGTGATGTCGTACTGGCATAACTATCTGGATCTGGATCCGACATATAAAGATGAATACGGCGACCCACTTATCCGTGTAACCTATTCATTTGGTGATAACGAAAGAAACATTGCGAAATTCGGCATCGAAAAATGTCATGAAATCATGGAAGAAATGGGTGCGGATATCATCGATGATGACGAAGCGCCGGAAGAATTCGACAACGCCTTTACCGGTGGTCATTATACCGGTGGTGTTGTTATGGGAGATGATCCAGATACATCAGCCGTCAACACTTACCTGCAAATGTGGGATGTAGACAATTTGTTTGTTGTCGGTGGGTCAGCCTTCCCACAACACGGTGGCCATCATCCAACCCCAACGATTTGTGCGTTATCATACCGAGCCGCTGAAGGCGTTGAAAAATATCTTGATGAAGGCGGTCAGCTCGCAACCGCCAAACGCAAACAGCAACATGTTTAGCATACTTTGACAAAAGCGGGGTGAACCCTATGGGATTAGGCAGTATCGGTATTCCAAGCATGATTTTGATTATGATCATTGCACTCATCATTTTCGGACCCAAGAAGTTGCCGGAAATCGGAAAAGCTTTCGGCCAAACACTAAAAGAATTCAAAAAGTCCACAAATGAAGTGCTGACAGATGAATCAACTGATGCGGAACATGTATACAAGGATGAATAGTATCGAACCCGAATACGATTAATGGATGTTTGTGATTCCGATGTATTGGCCGTTTTCATGAATGATTGGGCCTTGTTCAACGGTTGTTTCGGCAAGCATCACATTAACCAAATCAAATACCATTTTGTAAACCTGCATCAATATTATGATTTGATATAAAGGACAACGCATTTTCATCCGGTGCGATTTGTATACCATCACTTCATGCATGACTTTATCCATGCTGGTTAAACTAACAATGAAGGAGGGTAACACAGTGAGAAAAAAATGGATGTTCAAATTAGGTGCGCCCATTCTTGCTTTATCACTAGTGGGTGCTTGTGGCCCTACGGATAATAATAATGATGTTCCACAAGAAGACAACAACCCGGAAAATACCAATTATGAAAACACGAAATACGAAAATACCGACAACAATAATAAACGGAATATCGATGGCGGAATGAACAGACCAAACCGGGATAGAAACAATCGCCATGAACAAAATCGATATCTCGATCGGAACGGCATCGATAAAATGGATCGAAAACACAGACAATAAAGTAGAAGTCATAAGCGCAACTAGGCATATTCAAGCTCCTTCAACAGATCGATTACAGAAGTTGTAACAGGCAACTTCTGTAATCGATTCTTATTACCACACATTCCCATACATCCAACTTCCTCATATATACGAAATATATCTTAAATCAACACCCTGCTCAATCATCGTTATCTCATGAATCGTCACTTTCAACTTATCCAAACCATGAAACCTCTCTATTCTTTGTCTATCATCTTCATCCTTTCAAACGATTTTTCGGATCATATTCGTTTATTTTCTGAGTCAGTCGGAAATCCCCCCTTTTCTTGTAGAAAAAGTGTTCCGAGGATATAATGAAAATGACATATAAAAGGAGCATCAGTACATGGGAACACGTGAAGAAAAAGATAGCTTAGGAGTCAAACAAGTACCTGAAGACGTTTATTATGGTGTACAGACAATGCGTGCACTGGAAAACTTCCCGATAACCGAAATTCCCGTACATACCGAATTGATCCGTGCACTTGCCGAGGTCAAAAAAGCCGCCGCCATATCAAACATGCATACAGATATGCTATCCGACGGCATCGGAGAAGCGATTGTAGCTGCCTCAGATGAGGTTATCGCTGGAAAACACGATGATCAATTTGTCGTCGATTCCATCCAAGGGGGTGCAGGAACATCCATCAACATGAACATGAATGAAGTTTTGGCCAATCGGGCTTTGGAAATATTGGGACGGAAAAAAGGAGACTATGATTTCTGTTCACCCAACACGCACGTCAACATGTCACAATCGACAAACGATACGATCCCGACTTCCATCAAGATAGCGTCGTACCGGATGACAGAAGATCTGATCACAACGATGACCCATTTAAAAACCGAAATAACCAAAAAGGAAAATGAATTCCATGACGTTTTGAAAATGGGACGAACCCATTTGCAGGATGCCGTTCCCATCCGGTTAAGCCAAGAATTCAGCGCTTATTCCGAGGTCATCGGACGCGATATAAAACGGATTACCGAAGCCGCAAAAGAAATGCTGAAAATCAACATGGGCGCGACAGCTGTCGGGACAGGACTGAATGCCAAGCCAGAATACATCGAAAAAATCGTCGCCCAGTTATCTGCACAACTTGGATTTAAAGTACATACCGTTAAAAACCTGGTTGATGACACACAAAATACAGATGGCTATACGGCATTATCTGCAGCACTCAAAGTATCAGCGATGAATATATCAAAAATGTGCAACGACATCCGATTGATGGCTTCCGGTCCGATGGCAGGCTTTCGTGAAGTGACACTTCCGGCCAAACAACCGGGTTCTTCCATCATGCCTGGAAAAGTAAACCCGGTTATGATCGAAACCGTCAATCAAGTAGCTTTTCAAGTTGCTGGGAATGACCAATCAATCTGCATGGCATCGGAAGCGGGTCAATTTGAACTGAATGTCATGGGGCCGGTATTCATCTTAAATTTACTGCAATCGTTGAAAATCATGCGTAATGGTCTGGACGTATTTACCCGTTATGCGATCAGCGGCATGGAAGCGAATGTCAAACGGTGCCGTGAATATGTTGAGGAAAGTTATGGCATCATCACCGCTTTGAATCCGCATTTGGGATACGAAACAGCGTCAAGGGTTGTCAAACAAGCCATTGAGACAGGACTTACCATCAAAGAAATATGCAAAGTACATGATCTATTATCTGAAAAAGAACTGAATATCATCCTTGATCCACGCGAAATGACGACTCCTGGCATTGCCGGCAGCGAGTTTTTGAAAAACAAGTAACTACAGTTGGCCGTAAATGATCGCGCACAGCATTTTCAAACGTTTCTGCAGGGGGATACGATCGATGGGGTTTTCGATATCGCTACAACCATCAACAAAAAAACACGTCGTCCACTTGTTCTCATATCTTTGATTATTGCGATGTTCATGTCTGCCATCGAAGGAACAATTGTCGCGACTGCTATGCCAAATATCGTCAGTGATCTTGGTGGTTTTTCCTTATATAGCTGGGTATTTTCGTCTTTTCTATTAATGAATGCCGTCACAACTCTAATTTATGGCAAACTAGCAGACTTGTTTGGACGCAAACCTATTTTCATGATTGGGATCGTGATTTTTTTAACAGGATCAATATTATGTGGATTTGCAACATCTATGTTGATGCTTGTGATATTCCGGTTCATACAAGGCGTTGGCGCAGGTGCCGTCCAACCCATCACCACAACGATTGTCGGGGACATGTACACCGTTGAAGAACGCGCGAAAGTCCAAGGTTATCTGGCCAGTGTTTGGGGAATTTCAGCCATCATCGGGCCACTCGCAGGAGGATTGATTGTGCGCTTTTCCGATTGGGCATGGATTTTCTGGATGAACGTGCCACTCGGAATTGTCGGCATGATCGGTGTATGGTTGTTTCTCCACGAAGAAGTGGAAAAACAGCGACACAAAATTGATTATGTCGGTTCTGGGCTATTCTTTATGTCTGTATCCGCGTTGATGATTTTATTGATTGAAGGCGGCGTCAACTGGCATTGGCTGTCATCACCCACTTTTGTAATCATCGGTATTTTTGCACTCACCATGTTCGCTTTTCTGTGGCATGAAACAAAAACACCTTCACCGATGATGCCACTCAGAATTTGGCGTGAGCCGCTGATTGCTTTGGCCAATGTGGCAACATTAACCTCAGGCGCCATCATGATTGGCCTGTCCAGTTTCCTGCCGACATATGTTCAAGGTGTTATGGGATATTCAGCTGTCATTGCCGGATTTACACTGACGATGATGTCAGTTGGCTGGCCACTCGCCTCCACTTTTGCGGGATACATTTTCTTGAAAATCGGTTACCGCACAACCGCCATGCTGGGAAGTATCTCCCTTCTCATAGGATCCTCGTTTTTTGTTTTGATGGACCCGTCAAAAGGACCCATTTGGGCCGCTGTCGGATCCTTTATCACAGGAATCGGTATGGGTTTGACCACGACGACGTTTATCGTTTCAATTCAAAATCATGTCGACTGGAAAATGCGCGGAGTCGCAACAGCATCCAATATGTTCATGCGCATGATCGGGAGTGCACTTGGAGCAGCACTCTTAGGTGGCATTTTGAATTCAAGATTAAAACAGTATCTAGCTGATAACGGCGAACAACTCAATGAGCCGATTTCCATTAATACCACGAACACCATTCTTAATCATTCAACATCAAAAGACATGTCTGAACAAACATTGCATATTTTGAAAGACGGTTTGACTCATTCCTTGCATGGTGTTCATTGGGGATTGTTCGCATTTGCTGCAGTGACACTCGTGGTAACGATTTTTTTACCCAAAACAGGCAACAAATAGAATGGACTCCTGCTTATATTTGCTTCACATCATTCAACACCATGCCACTTTTCGGGACACTTGGCATTTTTGTCATGCTTAAGCTAAGATCTTGCTCCGGCACAGCATAATCCATTTTGTTCACCATGATATCCAGGGTTCGTTGCATCACAGCAATCGTCAACCACTCCCCGGGACAACGGTGACCAGTGATATATTCCCCGCCTCCTTGGGGGACAAGATCATATAGACTGCCGTCCCACTCCTGAAAACGTTCAGGGTCAAAAGCATCCGGATTCTCCCACAAGTCCGGATGATGATTATTGCCATACAAATCCAATAACACAAGCGTTCCTTCTTTGAAATCATGGCCACCCCACAGAAAGTCCTTTTTTACAATAGCGGGAACCACCGGAAAGAATGGATAATACCGACGCGTTTCTTGGACAAACATTTTGTAATACGCATCATCTGCTGATTTCAATTTCTCCCTTTCTTCGGGAAAATCCTCCAGTGCCAACGCAAGCAACGCAATATAAACGGAAATAGCAACAGTGGGTCGCAATAAATTAAGCACTTCCACGGATGCGATCTGCTTGTCGAGCAAATTCCCTTCCAAATCACGGTGTGTGGCGATTTGATAAAACGGTTTCTGTTCCGATATATCAATTTTCCCTGTCCGGATTGCATCAATCAATTTCCCGAGCCAATCTTCCATTTTTTTACGGGACCTTTTGCCTTTTATATGCTTCATGCCGATTTTTTCGGCTGATTCGAACATATCGGCAAGTTCTTGACTGAAGTTATCGATTGCCTTGTCATCGATTGGGACCCCTACCCATCGACAAACCGCCATGGCAAGGATTTTTTTCACCTCGTCATACAAAATAACGTTGTCTCGTTTTTCCCATTCTTCCAATACCTGCATCCATTCTTCCTCGAAAAGGTCCGTCATTTCTTTCAAACGGTCATCAGTCATGAAACGCATGAACATGCTTTTCCGATGGTCATGTGCTTCCCCATCCAATGTCTGGACACCATCCTGCCCGAACAGTGTATTTAACACACGCGCAGGCGCTGCACCCTGTCGCTTGAATTTATCATTGTCATAAAAGACTTCCGCTGCTTCTTTTCCTGCCATGCATATCACTCGTCTGCCACCCATGAGACGGGTTCTGAACATATCCCGGTTGAACTTTCGTCGCCGGTTGGTCATATACAGATACCCTTCGTTCATAAAAGCGAGCGTGTTATCCAATCCTTTATCATATGGTAATTCCTCCCGGTAAGGCATGTTTATCCCTCCATCTTGTCGTAAGTGATGTTCCTACCTTATTCATTCCCGTTTTGGACATTTTTAATATGACTGGGATTGAAATCCCCGAATGAACACCCTAATTGACCCGACATAACGACGCCTGCCCATTCAGAACCTTATCCACTTCTGCTGCAATCAACATAGCCGTCCTGGATTGTGCTTCCACTGTCGATCCGGCAATATGCGGCGATAATTTAATCGCTTCGATGTTGGCAAGGGCAGAATGCTTATCAATGGGTTCTTTTTCAAGTACATCCAAATAAGCACCGGCAATCTTCTTTTCGGTGACGGCATCTACAATAGCCTGTTCATTGATAAGACCGCCACGTGCGGAATTGATCAGATAGGCTCCCGGCTTCATCAACTCAAATGTTTTATGATTCATCATATATTTTGTCTGGGACGTTAGTGGAACATGGATAGAGATAAAATCTGAAGCTCTTAATAATTCTTCCAACTGATCCACCTTCTCTATTCCCGTTTCTTGTACGACATGATCAAACGGAGCCACAAACGGATCATACCCTATCACTTCCATTCCAAACACTTTTGCACGTTTAGCGACGCGATGGGCGATCTCCCCCATCCCGATAAGGCCAAGCACACGTCCATTCAATTCATTTCCCGTGAATAACTTCCGGTTCCAATTTCCTTGCTTGACGTCTTGATCTGCTTCCGTCAATGGTCTTGAGGCATCAAGCATAGCTGCCATGACATATTCACTAACAGAGGTGGCATTTGCATTCCGGGCTGTAATCACAGGAATGTTTCGGGCCCTAGCTTCCTCCACATGTATGTTATCGAGCCCTACACCAAGGCGGCCGATGACACGCGTTTGCTCGGCTGCATCTAGAAAAGCCGTGTCCACCTTTGTTTCATTTCTTACAATGACGGCATCATAATCAGGAAGTATCTTTAATAATTCGTCGCGTTTTCGAGATAATTCCATATCATAATCAACTTTATAGCCTTTTTTTCTTAAGTCTTCAATGCCGTCATTCCACATGATTTCCGTCACTAAAATTTTCAACCTCATCACCTCTCAGACATGATTTGAATGCATTTTCAGTCTTTCGATGTTGTGTATCCATGACTTTACACGATGCTCTTGTTCATCAAATTTTCAATTGAGCAAAAGGTTTAAAAAATTCATTATATGAATTATAACAGATTGATCGGCTATTTTTTACCGACTTATCCAACTATTTTTTGAATCAAGCCCCGTACTTGCTCCTGATCGTTCGGAACGTGTATGATTATATTTCAGGGGTGAGCGACGTGTACTGTAGAATATTGAATGAAGATGATGATATACAATTCCGAAGGCTTCGTTTAGAGGCTTTACAGAATGACCCTTCCGCATTTGCAACGACATATGAAAGGGAATTGAATCAACCTTATGATACATACAAGAAACGATTAAAACATACGGATTCACAGTTTGTTGTCGGAGCGTTTGATGACGCCACACTTGTGTGTGTCGCATCTTTCTTAAGACATTCCGGACCCAAAATGAAGCATAAAGGCATGCTCCTATCAATGTTTTGCAAACCGGATTACCGCGGTACAGGCATTGCCAAAGACTTAGTACAATACTTCATAACAGAAGTCAAAAAGTTAAATGATATAGAGACACTACTTTTAATGGTATTATCCGAAAATGAACGGGCCAAAACGTTTTATCGCCGTTTCGGTTTTGTTAAATATGGAACCGAACCTCGGGCATTATTTGATGGCGAACGCTATTACGATGAAGATTTGATGATGCTGGACGTTTGCCAGTGAAATGACACAAGGGGGAAAAATAATGCGAATGGTATCTTGGAATGTGAATGGACTACGTGCCTGTGTACGTAAAGGTTTTATGGATTTCTTCGATAACATCGATGCCGATATTTTTTGTGTGCAGGAAATCAAACTGCAAGAAGGACAAATCGACCTGGATATGGACGGGCATTATCAATACTGGAATTATGCCGAACGAAAAGGTTATTCCGGAACAGCTGTTTTCACAAAACGAAAACCATTGACTGTTTCATACGGGCTCGGTGATGCATCAAAACAGGAAGAAGGCCGGATACTGACATTGGAATACGACGATTTTTATTTGGTGAATGTTTATACGCCGAACTCACAGCGGAGTTTGGCCAAGCTTGATGTCCGACTTGAATGGGAAGATGCCTTTTTAAACCATATACAGACTTTGGATGCAAAAAAACCGGTCATCTTGTGTGGGGATCTTAATGTTGCTCATCAAACGATCGATCTAAAAAACCATAAAACGAATCATGGGAATTCGGGATTCACCAAAGAAGAACGGGGAAAAATGACCCGCCTCCTGGATGCTGGCTTTGTCGATACCTTAAGATACTTCCACCCGGATACGGAGGACATCTATACTTGGTGGTCTTATATGAAGACAGTAAGGGAACGGAATATCGGCTGGCGGATCGATTATTTCATCGTGTCTGAACGAATCATAGAAAGCATCGAAAATTCTATTGCACTACCATCTGTCATGGGAAGTGACCATTGCCCGATACGTCTTGAGATCGATGAAACAAAAATGAGCAAATGATTAAATGGCAGACGACCTTTAAACCAATAACCAGCCTAATCTAAATGATAATTCACCCATTGCTGGTAATAAGGATAATCTTCAAAACCAACATACGGGAAATATATTTGGGCATCAAGTTTCAATACTTCTCCATATGACGTGTTGCGGACTTCATAATACAATGTGCCTTCCAATGTTTCACCTGCTTCAACCCGACCGTCTGTTGGTTGTTCACCCGGATTGATATAGACATCGTCAATCGGTTCCGTCTCACCCTTTTTAATAAAATAACGACGTGTATCAACCGAATGGACATCATTGATTTCCGGAAGTGCGTCCGGTACGACAATATCTTCATTACCATCATTTTCAACGGTCATGTCAACGACCAAAAATGCACTATCATCATATTCACGGTCTATCACTTCAACATCTTCGTCGCTTTCTATATCGTCCACATCATCGATCGTTACATTAAAGCGCGTATCCTTATAATCCTCTACATAGATGGGTTCACCGATGTCATACACACCGACTTGATCCCTACGTTCCGATTGTGGTCTTGTAAAAAGAACTTGTGGGATATCTGCATCATAGTCCCATACAAATGCACCTTCGTCTTTGTTTCTTGGATTGGTTAACACTGAACCCGTAATCTCCATCGATTCCCCGGGATCCAATGTCAAATCGGTTACATCTTCCATATCATCAACCGGCCCGTCTTCAGGATAGGCAATATCCACATCAAGAATATAATTTGCTGGATGAATCAGATTCGGCAACACATCATTATTAGGATAGAACCGGTCATCCTTGAATGTATATGTTTCGTCACCCTTATTTTTGATGGTATAAGACACAAATATCACCGCATCATCATCCTCATTTGGTTTCTTGACGTGCGCAGAAATATAATCTTCATGGTCTTCGAAGTCCTCCATCCAAATATCCTCGACCGTCACTTCAAATGGCAGACCACTTTCCGGACCTTCAAATTCAAATGTATCCCCTATTTCGTGATACAGTTTTTGGCCAGAATCTGTTGTTGGGATTGCCCCTTTCTCAGGGTTTTCACAACCAGCGATGACCAAACCGACGACAAGGATATACCCCATACTCAATAAACGCCACATATAGACATTCCCCCATTCCGCGCTCATTTACCCAATATGATCAACCACGTAGACTCCCAGTGCATCCATAAAATCATAGTAATTGTCAGGTATGATTTCTTTAAAAGATGTCCCTTCCCCACGGAATTTATCAACAGTGCCATCACTATACTGAACAACGAGAGACCATGATGCACCATCTTCATAAGAATGGTGATCTTTTACATTCGAATAGTAATGTTGCCAATCCAATACGTCATATGTATCGAATAAAGCGACAACATCATCGATATCATCCACTTTTTTACGTTCAGTCTCAAATTGAACACCTAAATGATCGACAGATGGTTCAACATAAATCTCACTGTTTTCAATATCAATGACGATCGGATCGTTTAATTCATCAATTGACCATGTCGTCGCATACATTTTGATGATGTCATCAACCTTATGATCTTTCTCAGCTTCCGGCGCAACCTTGATATATGAAAAATCGAAAATGTCTTCATCCTCGATATCAGGATAATGGCTCTCTTCTTTTTCCTGATTCAAAAATTTTTCTGTTGCTTCGATATTGATGTATGAAGCGGTCTGATCACTCGATTGACAACCGACCAAAAACATGATGCCGATCAACATGAGCATCGATAACTTTTTCATTCCCTCACCTCACTGTTATCTTTATATTAAGGGCTTGACGAATCCGGTTCCGTGAAAAAGGCATGCTATTTTAAAAACTTTTTAATCATAAACGATATGCGGCCAGCTACCTGATTGACTCCCATGCTATTCCGTTATTCCAACCTGCGGAACACTTTTGGCAGGAGTGAATGGAAGTCGCTCGCTGTCAAAGTGGTTTCACTATTAGTCTCCGCCCATATATCAGCACACAACCCATGTAAATACACGGCATTGATTACGGCAGCATGAAAATCATCATAATAACTCAACATGCTTGTGATCATGCCTGTAAGCACATCACCACTGCCTCCCTTAGCAAGACCGGAATTTCCAGTTGGGTTGATGTTCACATCACCATTCGGAAAGGCAATCACTGTATATTGACCCTTAAGTACAAGAATGACATCGTGTTTTTGGGCATATTCCCGTGCAACAGTTATTCGATTGGCCTGTATCTCTTTCACCGTCAAACCAGTCAGTCTGCTGAACTCACCTGGATGAGGTGTCAGAACAGTGGGGGCTTTTCTTTTCCAGACATAGTCCTCTATCAGCGCACCCGCATCGACCACAAGTGGCCTTTCCATCTGCATCAATTGGTCCAGTACCTGTTCAACAGTATATGTATCTTCAAGCCCAGGACCAATTCCAATGGCACGTGTTTTAGGAGGAAGAGTTCCTTGCTCATTAAAACGATTTATGCCATCCACCATAAAAGTTGCTTCAGGTATCCGAGCAGCTATGACAGAAGACACAAGTGTCGTCGTTCCCATGACGAGTTTACCAGTCCCACTCCGGATTGCTCCTATTGCCGTTAAAAGGGCACTTCCAGGCATATTATCCGATCCGGCAAATAAAAGGGTTGTTCCAAAACTTCCTTTATGTGCAAACGCATGTCGCTTTGGCATCGATGCTTGGACATTTTCTTCTGTCGTCTGTTTGATGGGGCTGTCCTGTTTCAGGCCGATATCGACATGAATGACCTGACCGTAATATTGACTTGAAGGGAGTAGATAAGTGGATGGTTTTGCTCCGTGCAAGACAAACGTTACATCTGCTTGAAAAACCGTTCCACCATCTTTTGAAGGGCCCGCTTCCACTGACCCATGATCGGCACTTACACCCGTTGGGATATCAATCGCATACCGCAAACCAGATTGTTCATTCGCCCAACGGACAACATCCGCTACGTCTTGCCGCAATGGCGGATGACTGCCGATACCAAGGAGCGCATCTATGATGACGGCTGGTTGTTGTATTCCAGTCAACGTCTCTGAAATATCAAAGCCCTGCTTCCTATAATAATCAAGGTGCGCTTGGGCCGTTTCCGTCTTGGGCCCACCCAAGGGAAAATGAAGCTCTACCTGGTAACCTGCCTGTTTGAGATAGCGTGCTAAAACAATTCCATCACCCCCATTATTGCCACGTCCCGCCAAAATCAAGATATATGTATCCTTTTCGATCCATTGAATGAATGTCTCTGCCACTTGCCTTCCCGCATTTTCCATCAGCGCAAATAAACTGAATCCCTGACGTTCAGCTTGGCCATCTATATCACGAACATCCTCAGCTGTATAGATATACATTTCATCCCTCCATTACATGCACTCTTTTCTGATACTCCGATAAATATACAAAAAAGGACTTGATACATGCAATAATAGCAGATCAATTGCTTGTATAAGTCCTATTTTTATTTGTTTTAGCTATCTTTTTGTTTTCGGTTATCCTCACGTGAGGACGTTGTTTTTTTAATGTCATAATAAAAATCTGAGCCCAATCCACCTTCATTGATCATTTGCGAGATTTCTTTCGTCCGTGTTTCATTTTTCCGATCTATTTTTATACTAGGTTTTTTGCGGCCAGCCAATTTCTCTCCCTCCTTTCTATCTCTAGTTTATCAAATTTTTTGAAATCAGTCATGGTTTTGATTTCAAACAATATCTCAGTCATTTTTATGCTGCTATGACATTTTTTGTGTATAGACCAATGGTGATTGAATATGTTTCCACCCATGAATAAATGCTTTTGCATGGGTCAGAACATCATTTATGATAAAATGGAAACATGCTTCAATTAAGAAAGGATCGAGCGAAATGACGGAAAATCAATCCATAAAACTGACATCTCTATCATCAAAAGGAGGTTGCGGATGTAAAATCGGCCCGACCGATCTTGCAAATGTGCTAAAGCAACTCCCAAATCGAACAGCCAATCCGAATGTTTTGGTTGGGCTTGATACAAATGATGATGCAGGTGTATACAAATTGAACGACGATACAGCCATCGTGCAGACGACCGATTTTTTTACGCCGATTGTAGACGACCCGTATGATTTCGGACAAGTCGCTGCTGCGAACGCCATCAGTGATGTGTATGCCATGGGGGGAACACCGATTACAGCATTGAATATCGTTGCGTTTCCGATTTCAACATTGGACAATCACATTCTTTCCGATATTTTAAAGGGCGCCGGGGACAAACTGGATGAAGCAGGTGCTAGTCTTGTCGGTGGACATTCCATCGATGATCCAGAACCCAAATTCGGTCTTGCTGTTACAGGGACAGTCCATCCAGATAAAATCTGGACCAACACAGGAGCAAAACCAGGCGACAAACTTATTTTGACAAAACCGATCGGTGTCGGCATTCTGACAACATCGATTAAAAACAACCTTCTGACAAGCGACGAAACCAAGCGTGTAACAAACGTGATGACGACATTGAATAAAACAGCATCCGAAACATTAAAAGACTATCACGTCCACGCTTCCACAGATGTAACAGGATTTGGCTTATTAGGACATGCCAGTGAAATGGCTACTGGAAGTGATGTCGGTATAACCATCGACCATCAATCAGTACCTGTCTTGCCACGTGTGAAAGAACTTGCCCAGAATGGAGCTGTTCCGGGCGGCACCAAAAATAACTATAACCATTTACTGGATACGGTCACTTATCCAGAGGAAATGGATCAAGTCGATAGATGGATCCTCTGCGATGCCGTAACATCAGGCGGTTTACTTGTTTCAGTACAAGCCGATGAAGCAGATGACATCGTCACATCACTGCAAGAAAAGGGTGTTGAAGCCAAACAGATCGGGGTAGTGACGGCAGATAACAAAGGGAAGGTTACCATCGAATGAAAAGCAACAGAGAAAGTCAATCAATGAATGGCAAATGACTTTACGCTTTAACTAAGAAGGTGCAAACATGTTTCAAGATATTACATTAGAAGAATTACTCCATTTACGAAAAACGGAAAACCATACCATCATCGATGTCCGTTCACCTATCGAATATGAAAATGCCACCATTCCCGGCAGCATCAATATTCCGGTGTTCACGAACGATGAACGGGCCGAAGTCGGCACAATATACAGGCAAAAGGGAAAAGAAGCGGCCAAAGAGCGCGGTCTGGCGATCTTCTCCGCAAAGCTTCCCGACTTCATCGAGAAGTTCAAAAACATCCAAACACCGAAAACCGTATTTTGTTGGCGGGGAGGCATGCGCAGTAAAACAGCTGCAACCGTTGTTGATTTAATGGGAGTACCCGTCAACCGTCTCAGTGGTGGTATCCGAACATATCGGAGATGGGTTGTCGATTTTTTAAAAAATCCCGCTTTTTCACCCAAAATGATTGTTTTAGATGGTTTTACCGGTACAGGAAAAACCGAAATCCTCAATCGACTTGAGCAAGATGGCTATCCAGTTATCGATTTAGAGGATATGGCAAATCATCGGGGATCCATTTTCGGTCAAATTGGAAAAACTCCCAGCAATCAAAAACGGTTTGATTCGCTATTAAGCGAAAAGATCCTCCGCTACCGGAACGCTCCGTTTGTTTTCATAGAAGGCGAAAGTAAACGCATCGGGCGCGCCGTCATGCCCGACTTCCTTTATGAAAAAAAAGAGCAAGGTACCCACATTTTCATTCAGTTGCCAATGGAAGAACGCATACGGAATATACTTGACGACTATCAGCCTTGGAAATATCCGGAACAAGTCAATGAAGCGTTCCAGATCATCAAAAAACGGATTCATACACCCATTGGGAAGGAAATTGATGAGGCCTTGACCAAGAAGGATTATGCAATCGCTGTCCAATTGCTATTAAGGTATTACTATGATCCGCGCTATAAACATAGCATCGATCAAGATCAGCGAACAACCATACATGCTGGAAATATCGATGATGCATTCCGTCAAATCCAACATATGTATCCATTAGATCGTACAAACACAATAACCCCCTAACGACTCCGTGATAAGAAGAAAGTTCATTTTTAACCTCTGTGGCTTTCTTCTTTCATTTGTATGGCTCCGCCGCTATTTGTAAACAACTATTCATACCCCATTCACATACATCCTTTATTCTTAATACAGATCATGAAAGATAGAGGAGAATTGATATGCGAAAATATAGTACAGTCCTTTTGCGATTTGCGGCATTATTTGGTTTGATAGGGGCATTTTTAGGATCACATATGGCTGGATCAGGCAGTTATGAATTCCGGACACTGCATGCACATATCCTAGTCGTTGGCTGGTTATCCTTATTTGCCTGGGCGGTGTTCTACAAAATCTTCACACCGGTCAAAAACATGATTGCCGTCCTGCATGTTTATAGTGCCATTATCGGAGTCTTTGGATTGACGATTGGCATGTGGCTATATTATGTCAAACCGTTTGATATTGCAGGGGCATTTCCAACCATTTTCTTTATCGTCGGTGGAACGATTTTATTGATCAGTTTCTTTTTATTCTTTATCCTGACGTTTATGAAAATGGAAAAAGATCAGTAAGCATCTCCGTTGGGATACATCTTTGACCTTGTCAAAATCCCACCAAAATCTGAAGATGATAGGTTCGGGGATAAAATCATTTACAATCGATAGGGACTTCAGTATAATCGATAAATAGAAAAGTGAATAATATTTGGTCGAGGTGCAAACGTCATGATTAGCTTATTATTTAAAGCTGCAACTTTTAATGAGTGAAAGGGACTTTTGCCGAAACGATATCGATTTGCAGATGAGATACCGTTGGATGGTCTATTAACAATATGCCATCTGTCATTATGTTCAAAATAATGGAGTGCTTCCACTTGTAAATAGATGAAATATAGACAAGTCGGCATGTCCGGCTTGTTTTTTAATGGAAATCTTTATAGCACTCCTGTACTTCCAGAAAGAGGGTAACTGCATGAAAAGAAGTGTTCTTAAATTTGGTGGTTCAAGTGTGAGCAACATTGAAAAAATAAAGGAAATCGCATTATTTTTAAAGAAACGGATTGAGCAGGGAGAACAGTTGATTGTCGTCGTCAGCGCTATGGGTAAAACGACGGACCGGCTGATGGACTCTGTTCATTCGATCACAGACAATCCTAAAAGTGAAGATTTAGCTGTTCTGTTAACGACCGGTGAACAGCAGACAATTGCATACTTATCCATTATCCTGAATGATATCGGGGTGAAATCGAAAACATTGACCGGTTATCAAGCCGGTGTGCATACAGAAGGAAGCCATCTGAAAAGCAAAATAGCAAATATCGATGCCGATCGATTCGAGCAACTTTTTCAATCGTTTTCTTTGATCATTGTTGCAGGCTTTCAAGGATTCAATTCTGACAATGAAATCACAACGCTTGGACGCGGAGGT
This sequence comes from Virgibacillus sp., assembly GCA_035301285.1. Taxonomy (GTDB): domain Bacteria; phylum Bacillota; class Bacilli; order Bacillales; family Amphibacillaceae; genus DATGUN01. The sequence goes on along the minus strand of DATGUN010000036.1, from coordinate 8,148 downwards.
TCGGATACGACAGCAGTAGCCTTATCTGCGACACAGGAATGTCCTTGTGAAATTTATACGGATGTTTCCGGGGTTTACAGTACCGACCCAAGAATCTATCCGGACGCAAAAAGGTTGAACACCGTTTCCTATGAAGAAATGATGGAAATGAGTGCACTGGGGGCGGGTGTGCTCGTTTCAAGGAGCATTGAAATTGCCAATAATCATAACGTCCCGATTTATCTAGCACGCACACTATCGGAAGAGGAAGGAACATGGATTATGCCAACAACAGAAATGATAGAGAAAAAAGTAGTGACGGGGGTCACTTTGGACAAGGATATGTTGCATGTGACATTGATTTATCCTTATTATGATGCCAAGTTGATTAACGACATATTTAAAAAACTGGAACAACATGACCTGAACGTCGATATGATTTCACAAATTACAAACAATGAAGGACTTCAACTATCCTTCACATTAAAAGACACTGAAAACCATCATATCCAACAGGTTTTATCTGAAATGGAATCACTTTATCCAAATCTGGTTCTGAAAACGGAAAATAAATTTGTGAAAGTATCCGTGATCGGTTCGGGTATGCGCGATGTTTCTGGTGTTGCCTCGAAGGTATTTCGCAAATTGATAGAAGGAAACATCCGCTTTCACCAAGTGACTACTTCGGAAATCAGCATTTCACACGTTGTAAGTGCTGAAGATGGCGAAAAGGCCGTCAGACTTCTATGTGAAGAATTTGGATTGTAGGAGGTTGTGACGGGAAGAATCGAGTAAACGATCGGTTTCAAGAATGGGAAAAGATCATGCATTTAGTGTCTTGTTTCTGGATCATATGGTTCTGATTGATGATTAAATCAGAACTCGTGAGGACAAACCTGCCTCATTGGATGCATTAAAAACTAGATGTACCTGGACTCGATATGGTACATCCCCTTTTCTTCAAGAAGCATACACCCATTTTGTTCAAAAATGCGGATCATCGGTTCGTTTTCACTGCCTGTGCTTCCGACATAAGTTGTTGCATTCCACTTACGTAACAATGTCAAGGCAATCTTATGGATGGCGGATCCCATTCCTTTTCCACGCCATTCAGGGACGACCCCAAAATAAAACAATCTGCCTTCATCCATTGTTCCCATTTCAATATGTGGAATCGCAATGCCTGCATAGTCTCTATCATTTATAAAATAAAAGCAATGCTCTCGCCACTGTTCACCCAATTCTCTCTTCAGTGAATCCAGAAACTGTTCCTTTTTCTGTGGTGCATTTTTATTGGCGGATCCTGCACTTGAACGTTCGTATAAATTGCCGTATGCTGCATCTGAGATTAACTGCTCGGAAAGCGCGTGCCACTGTATGTCACTGTTGACCTGTGGCAAATTCGTTATATCTCTTGTGTATTCCACTGTTTTCGATACTTGGCGCAGGCCGTTTGCAATCAGCCAATCATGGTAATCCTCAGTCATCAACAACGATAGATAACCGATGTTCCCCTCCTTCCACTTCGTTAAAATGTGGTCGAAGTGTTCTTTATATATCTCTTCGCTTGCCCCATCCTGTTTGACCTGATCCACCAACCAGTATTTCTGGTCATTTTTGATGATATTGAATAAATTCAATGGATTCAACTCCTCTTTTTTCCCAAAGTGAATAAGGTTGGATATGTGTTTTAAACCGACCCTATACAAGCAAAACATGGCACTCACGAGCTATGAATACTCATATGCTTTCACGATATCGAAATGATGCTTTTCATGGATGCCTAATAGTTGCACACTTTGTATGACATTGGGAAAATTCGCAACGGGATCCGGGAATCTGATATGACCGGCAACATCATCCGATATGTTTGCCAGTTGTCGTTTCAATCTTCCTGTTTCAACATCAAGCAAATTTTGTACCTCGGTGAAATTGTATTTATCTTTTAGACCAGCAGGTGGCACTAATGCAGATGGGGCAGGCATCGACTTTCCCTTTTCTTTTTTGTATGTTTTATAAATATCATGAATGGTCGATACATACGGTTTTTTACGTCTTATATATGCCATTGGCATCGCTATCGGAATATATACCGCCGACGTCTTCCGCAACAGACGTGCCAGGAGATAAAGATGATAAACCGTTTCACCGACAGACCATTTCCCTGGCCAAGGTTGACGCCAAGCCTCATTTGGCGAAATGCCCATATCCTCGTAAAACAAGATTCGTTCCTTTTCCAGTCTGTTAAAATAGGCATCGATTTGCCTCATAAAACCATCCCTTCAAAATGTCATTACCGAACGTTTAACAGCATTTTCCTGAGTATAGCGGATGATCGATAGAGTAACAACACCATACGATAGAAAACACCCGATTCCCCATCGATTCTATGATCCGTGAGTCTCTTTTTTAAAAAAACACACATTCATTTACCACAATCAATGCCCGACTCATAATCGATCTGATTTATTGCACTTTCTTGGATATCGCATCTATTTCTTCATTGATCTTTTCAAGGTCAGGTGAACCGGTTTCGTCATCCGCTATATCGTATTTTTTCTTTAAAGCTTGGATCCGCTTCACACTTTCATCGATCCGTTCTTCCGACAAATCACCGTCTTGGACAGCCTCTTTCAGTCTGTCGAAAACTGTTTCAACGTTATCGTACTCATGGGCAACGAGTAACAGATCGCTCCCTGCTTGGACGGATTTGAGGGCCGCGTCCCCAATATCAACATGATCTGTAATGGCTTGCATCGTCAAATCATCAGTAATGACAACCCCATCGAAGGAAAGATCATCTCGCAACATATTCGTTATCACTTCCTCCGATATGGACGCAGGATGATCAGGATCGATCTGGGGGAGGAGAATATGAGCAATCATGGTGACATCGGCCCCATTTTTAATGCCATTTTGAAAAGGGATCAGTTCCAGACGATTCAGGTCATCGTAACTTTTATCGATTTCGGGAAGTTCAAGATGAGAATCGGTCCCCGTATCTCCATGTCCAGGAAAGTGTTTTATGACAGATATGATGCCTTGTTCTTGAATCCCCTTCATTGTTTGAATACCAAGATCACTGACCATATCAGGATCATCACCAAATGAACGGTCGCCTATGAACGGATTGTCTGGGTTGCTGTTCACATCCATGACAGGAGCAAAATCCAGATTGAATCCAAGCGTACTCATCTGCTTGCCGAGCAATGTTCCGACTTGATGGGATAAGTCTGCATCATCCAGCTTTCCGATGGCCTGATTCTTTGGCAAACTTCTCACATCATCGGGCATCCGCGTAACACTGCCACCTTCTTCATCCACTCCTAAAAGTAACGGTGAAGGATTTGCCGTATTGGCTTTTTTGATATCATTTAAAAATTCAACGGTTTGCGATCCACTCTCGATATTATCACCGAATAAAATAACACCCCCTACATGAGCGTTCTGTATCATTTTTTCTGTATCAGCGGTCATTTCCGTCCCCTCTACGCCACTGAAAATCAGTTGCCCGATTTTTTCATCAAGATTCATTTTTTCCAATTCCCCCTCTTCATCACGATTTCCATCACCTGATGTGTTATCGTCTCCCGTGGCCTGGTTGTCTTTTTTGACATTTTCTTGTTTTGGATGATTTGCTTGGTTATCCGCATGATGTGTATCTTGTCCTTCACTTACAGTTCCCTTATAGTACAAGAGCACACCTGCAGCAATGACTAATATGATAATCGTCATGACGATAAGTTGTCGCATGGAAATACCTCCACTTATTATGGGATAGCCGTTCACTAACAATATCGTCCAATTCTTCCCGTCTCATACTGCTCTGGGCATCCATATTACTTTTGCGATGTAATACAGTGAAATGACGATATTTCAAGTCGTTCAGCATAGAACACAATTGCCTATTTGCTGATCAAACACAGATACATTCGTAGATTTGAATGCATTTTGTTTTCCATAAATTATAGCTCCCAGTTTAGTGGGCTTGAATAATCTATTTAATAACCAACTGCAGAAGAAACCGCTCCTTCTTTAGGTGGCACCTAATCTCGGGCTTTTTCTCCTAACCTTATCAAAAAATCCCGAATGGACGATCCTCCTAAAGCCATTCATCTGTCTTTTGCAAATAATCGATGATGCCCATTGAACTGACCTCCATATCAAGTTTCAAAAAGGTATAAACCTCATGGTCATCATCCACACCGAGACTTTGTAAATAGGACTGGACGTGGTCTAAAAGATCTCTGGCCAGTTCAACATGGGTTTTTCCTTGACGCATGACTTTTTCACCTTCTGCAACGAATACATCCAGCCACTCAGAAACTTGGTCAAGAGCTTCATCAACTGTCAAGGTCATACCGAAATGTCCAAAGTAAATCCGGCTGACATTCATATGACGCACTCGCTTGATTGAGGCATGCATCGCCTCTGGATCAAAGTGATTCGGGGATGTGGATGGTAAATAGAAATTCACGCCATCATCAATGAGTGGTTCATATTTGATTCCGACGGTATCACCTGTAAACAAGCCATTGCTTATAGGATCATAAATGCTGAAATGGTGTTTCGCATGGCCTGGTGTATCCAGAAACTCAAGCGTACAATTTTCCCCGATTGCGAGTGTATCGCCTTCGCCTTTCTCCAATAAACGCTCTTCAGGAATCGGGACGATGGGGTCGAACAAATCAGAAAAACTTTCACCATATACCGCTTGGGCACCTTTAATCAATTTGGAAGGGTCGGCTAGATGTCTGGACCCTCTTGGATGGATGACAACCTGTGCATTCGGACACTCTTCCAAAAGGAGACCTACCCCACCGGCATGGTCCAGATGCACATGTGTAACAATGATATAGTGCACCTCATCAAGAGAAAAACCAAGTGATGTCAATCCTTGTTTGATATGTTCAACAGAGGGGCTTGGACCTGTTTCAATAAGTGTCAAAGCCTCCTCCTTAATCACATACGTCCCTGTCCTCTCGGGCAAACCGAGATCAAAACCATCTATCAATTCGATACGGTCGTCGATACGAATCGGTAATTTCTCATCCATTATACAACCTCCGTTCTTTGTTTCGTCTAAATCCATTATAATAACGTCTATTCTTCTATTCAATCAAAGAAAAACCATTTTGCGGACTCTCTCCATGCATTAATATATGGAATCGTCTCTATTTTTCTCGCCTAATATATGATAAGAAAACCAATCCAGATTTTGTTTGAGGATAGCCCTGTGGATACCTGGTTGATCTGAACCATGCTTCATTCCTTTGAAAATCACCAATTCCGTTTTCACACCCACATCTTTCAATCCACGATAAAGCTCAAAGGCATTCGGAACAGGGACCCGATGATCTTTTTCGCCATGTTGGATTAAAGTTGGTGTCGATGCATTATTGATATATGTCATAGGAGATGTTTTATCATAAATTTCTTGATCATTCCAAGGTGTATCCCCAAGATAAAACCGCGTAAAATGCGTAATATCGGTATTCGTATAATACGTGACCCAGTTGGTTATCCCGGCACCAACCGAAGTCGCCTTAAAGCGATGACTGTAGGTGGCACAGAAAGCTGAAATATAGCCCCCTTGGCTCCATCCCATAATCCCGACTTGTTTCGAATCCACCCATCCCTTCTCAATCAAGGAGTCGACTCCAGTTATAACATCTTCATAATCACCCAACCCAAGCTTCCTGTAATTGGCTTTGCGGAATGCTTCTCCATACCCTGCGCTCCCTCGGTAATTCGGTTCCAGGACAAGAAAGCCTTTCTCCACAAATTGTTCAACCGGCTGATATTTATGCATTGTCCGGGTGGTAAAAGATGTACCGACCGGACCACCATGGACAACCAAGACAAGCGGATATGTCCGGGAAGGATCAAAATCGGTTGGTTTGGAAAGAATGCCTTCGATGTTCAAACCGTCACTCGTCCTCCAATTTATTATTTCTTTTTGACTTGTTGCTTTTCCTTCATAATATGTGGATTGATTCGTCATCCGCTTATCATTGATATAAACATTTAGGGGGTCTTCGGATGTCGCTTTGACATAGGCCATATGACGGCCATCAGCTGTTATGGACGCATGGGTAACAACAATATCATTTGAGTCGAAAAGTGATTCCATATTCCCGTTTTCTTCAAGGATTCCTACTCGAACATTCGTTTTATCCTGCCAAGTGACTAAAATCCCCTTTTCCGTCCAGCGCACAGGGAGAACATTTTCATCAATATCGGAAGCCAGAAGAGTTGTTTGCTTCGTTTCCAGGTTATAAGTTTCCACTGTCGTATTATTAAAAATGCTCTGCTCTGTTTCAAAACGCCTATAACACAATTTCGAACCGTCGTGGGAAAACATGACCTCTCCGACGTGAAGCGGATTCACATCCAACTTGCTTTGTTCCTTCGTCCCAATATCAACTAGATAGATTTCCTGATCAAAAAAGTCATCGAAATTTGGTGTAGGTGTGGCACTGACAACAATTTTCTTTCCGTCTGGAGCCACATCATAGGATTTGATATACAAATGACCGGAATCCACCAAAGGAATGGCATGTTCATCATCCGCATCCTTTAACTCTCCAGGTAATTGAAACAATTCATATACCCCTTTATTCCCTTTTTCCAGCGGTAAAAAATATAAACTGTTATATTGGAAATCTTTATCGATATAAGTGAAATCTCCATATACGTCTTTACGTTGCTTCATCTTCGCGTCTGAACGATGGGTAAGATAAATAAAGCCTTTGCCATCCGGTGTCCACTTAAAGCTTTCAATGGGTTCATTTTCGTATGAAATTTGGATGGTATCTGCTTCTGACGGTGAATGAAGAAAAATATCTTTCTTCGCTTCTCCCTTTTTCTTTGACGGACTGAGGTAAGCCAAATACTGTGAATCCGGAGACCAGCATGGATGCAGGCTTTCCTGCTCACCTACCGTTAATGGATAGCTTTTCTCTGCCTTTACATCATAAATCCAGATGTGACTGCGGTATGTATTATTGTTCCAGTCAGGCGTCTTCCTCACATAAGCAACACGCTCGCCATCTTCACTGACAGCGGTATCCTGATAATCAGGTAAACCAATCACTTCTTCAATACTTAAATATTTTGAATTCTCCTTTTGCACCATATACTACATCCCCTTTGTTTTTATAGACAAACACGTTTTGAATCAACAACCCATTTATATGAAAGGCTGTACTATTTGATACCGGTTGTGCACAATCCCTATTTTACCACATAACCACCCTGTCCCGATCATGACAGCAAAAAAAGGACGCACTTTGATGCTTGTACGTCCTTTTGGATGTTTACTTCGTTGCGTTGGCTGCGTGTTTCAACCCTTTAATGGTTCCCGCATGTAGCCCTTCATGATATAGTGTGAAATTAAGGATTTCGCCAACGGTCGATAATGTATTAAATGCCTCAGCGGCTTTATCATCCAGCTGCCCGGTCAATGTTTCTTTTAACTTTTCTGGCTGTTTTTCAAGCTGTTCCTTCAATTCAGCTAGCTTTGGAACATCGCCTTCCCAATCGGCGGGTTTTGTCCCTGGAGCGAATAATTCAAGATAACGTTCTGGCGTATCGATTTTTTTGCCACCAAACTTCGTGAGCAGCACATTTTGGACAACATAAATATGTCCTAGATTCCAACGAATGTTATTACGGAACCCGTCCGGTATTTGATCGGCTTGTTCTTCCGATAACCCTTCCAATTCACCCAAAGTACTTTGTCTGACCAAGTTGATTTGTTTGAAAATCTGCTCTTCGTTCATCTTTGCATCATTCTCCTTTCATATATCCATTTTACCTTCTATATCGGTCATTCTCAACAATCTGATTTTAAGATGGACGTCACATGTTATTTCCGGAATCCTGTCTCATCCAAAAAATCAAAAATACCTTCCATTAAACCGTCTGCCAATGGTAAGTCCGAGTCCCAATATGTTTCCAGGTTCCCGCCCCTATCCGCTGGTGCTTTCTTCAACACATGGTTCATATCATCAACGATAAGCATCTCTGCATCACTTTTTGCTTCATGCAGTTTATCAGCTTCACTTTCGGTCACTTGCAAGTCGCGTGTCCCATTTACAATCAATGTTGGCTTATCAAGTGCCTGTATATCTTCTCTTGGGTTATATTGCATCCAGGACATGAGAA
>DATGUN010000035.1:0-23796 GCA_035301285.1 Virgibacillus sp. | reverse complement strand
ATTAACGTTTTGAGAATTGTGGTGCACGACGAGCGGATTTAAGACCGTATTTCTTACGCTCAGTCATACGTGGGTCACGTGTGAGGTAACCGTCACGCTTCAAGATATTCCGGTATTCAGGATCAGCACCTAATAGTGCACGGGCAATGCCGTGACGGATTGCGCCTGCTTGGCCGGTAAACCCACCACCATGCACATTAACCAAGACGTCATATGTGCCTTGTGTTTCAGTTGCTGCTAATGGTTGATTTAAGATCAATAGTTGTGTTTCATATGGGAAATAATCTTTTGCTTCACGATTATTGATGACAATACGGCCGTTCCCTGGAACGAGACGTACACGTGCAGTCGAACGCTTACGACGGCCTGTACCATAATATTGTACTTGTGCCATTATTTAACCTCCTCTTAATTATCCACGAAGCTCGTATACTTCTGGTTTTTGTGCTTGATGATTGTGCTCTGCGCCTGCAAAGACATGCATTTTTTTACCCATTTTACGGCCTAGTGGACCATTTGGAAGCATTCCTTTTACAGCAAGTTCAATCATTTTTGTTGGGTGCTTGTCACGCATTTGTTCTGCATTGCGTGCTTTCAGACCACCTGGGTGATTTGAATGACGATAATACATTTTATCTGTCATTTTGTTTCCCGTTAATTCAATTTTCTCCGCGTTGATGACAATGACATTATCGCCAGTGTCAGCATGTGGCGTATATGTTGGTTTATGCTTACCGCGAAGGATTTTTGCGACTTCACTTGCCAAGCGGCCAAGTCTTTGTCCTTCTGCATCCACAACAAGCCATTTACGTTCAATGTTATTTTCATTAGCCATGAAAGTTGTGCGCATGATACGTTTTCCCTCCAAAGTTCTTTCATATATTATCGATATTTCTATAGTCAACACAATTAGATTCCGGGGCTAATCGTGGTATTAGAAATAAAATGCCACTCATCATAATATACTATAATGACAGTGGATGTCAAGTGTTTCACTGTTTTTAATTCTGCCACTCACAACCGCAGTCACAGGTCCTTCAAGCTATCTGACAGAATCCTTTCCCTTAGCGGCCATCACCATTTTTTTCGCCATACAAAACGTTCCACAAATAAAGGCCCTGAGGAGGGATTGTCGCCCCGATTTTCTGTCTGTCACGGCTGTCGAATAACGATGGTATGGTATCCGCTTCGAGACGTCCTTGTCCCACATCGAGGAGGACACCGACAATCGTCCGGATCATATGATACAAAAATCCGTCACCACGAAATGTAAACATCAGATATTCCCCTTCCTCCGTACAGAGAACATCGTAAAGGGTACGCACTTTCTCACCTTTAATCGTCGTTTTTGCCGATGAAAAAGTCGTGAAATCATGCTTTCCCTCGAAGTAACGACAAGCGTCCTGGATACGGTGAATATCCAATGTATAAGGAAATTGATAAACGTAATTTTGCTGGAAAACATCGATTCCCTGTTTATTCAGGACAAAATAACGATATTCTTTCTCCACTGCATCATAGCGTGCATGAAATGCCATCGGAACATGTTCCACTTTTTGGACATATAAATCATTTGGCAATAATGTATTCAGTGCTTTCTTCCAATTGGCTTCCGGAAGATGGAATGGGCTTGCAAAATGAATGACTTGCCCTTTAGCATGGACGCCAGTATCTGTTCGCCCAGATGCTTGAAGACGGATATGTTCACCCTTGTGCATCTTTTTCAAGGCCCGTTCCAATTCACCATGAACCGTGCGCTGCTTCGGTTGGATCTGGAAACCTGAAAAGCGGCTCCCATCATAGCTTATCGTACATTTGATTTTCTCCATGATGACCGAATCCCCCAGCTTAATAATCGCGCATCAAAAATAAACCTGTCACTACAGCAATAAACAATATAAATATAAAAGCGTCCCGTTTCTGCAGTTTCAATTCCCGTAGTTTTGTCCTGCCCTCACCACCACGGTACCCGCGCGCTTCCATGGCCATTGCTAATTCTTCTGCACGTTTAAAGGCACTCACAAATAATGGGACAAGAAGCGGAACAACAGCCTTCAAACGCTCTTTAAGCGGGCCCGTTTTGAAATCGACCCCACGGGAGGCTTGCGCATTGGAGATTTTACCGGTTTCTTGCATAAGTGTCGGAATGAACCGTAATGAAATGGACATCATGAGTGCAAGCTCATGAACCGGAAATCGAATCTTTTTCAAAGGATGCAACATATCCTCAATGGCATCCGTGATCTCAATTGGTGTGGTTGTAAGTGTCAATAATGACGTAACGAGTATCAAAAGGAAAAAGCGCATAGAAATGGCAAACCCTTGCATAATACCACCAAGGTGAACCTTTATTGAAAATACTTCGAACAGGATCGGACCTTCTTTTGTGACAAATAAATGCAATAAAAACGTAAAAGCAATCAAAAACCAGATGGGTGTCAAACCTTTTAGAATAAAACGGATTTTAATACGTGTTGCAAACATGCTAAGAAGCGCAAACACAGTTAATATACTATAACTCGGCCATGTGTTGGCGAAAAAAACGATAAACACAAAAAAGAAAATGATGGTTATTTTTGTACGTGGATCCAATCGGTGCACGATCGATCTGCCAGGTACATATTGGCCGATGATCAAAGAACTGCTCATGAGGGCCCATCTCCCTTCATGGCACGTTGGATATCTTTTGCCAATTCTGTGGTCGACTGGCGTTTATAGGGAACCTGTATCCCGAATCGGTCCGAAAATGAATGCAAAAAACGCACCGCTTCTGGTACATCCAACTGAACCTTTTTCAATGCTTCATCTTGGACAAAAACCTCTTCCGGTTTTCCTTCCATATAAACGGTCCCATGATTCAATATAACGACGTGATCTGCATATGTCATGGCATCTTCCATACTATGTGTCACAAGAATCGTCGTCAGATTTTCCGCTTTGTGCAAATTATAAAACATATCCATCATATCTTTTTGGCCACGTGGGTCAAGTCCAGCAGTAGGCTCGTCCAAAACCAGGACCTCCGGTTTGATGGCGAGTACCCCCGCGATTGCCACTCGTCGCATCTGTCCACCACTTAATTCGAAAGGAGATCGATCCAATATGTCGTTGGATAACCCAACTTTCGGTATCAAGTCTTCAATACGTTCGTTGATATCAACATCCGACGTGCCGAAGTTTTCCGGACCGAACGCAATATCTTTTTGAACGGTTTCTTCAAATAGCTGGTGTTCAGGATATTGGAAAACGACACCCACTTTACTTCGTAGTTCTTTCATGTTTTTCACTTTCTTATCTTTGGTTAAATGAAAGTCACCTATCGTCACTTCGCCAGTCGTCGGTATTTCCAAACCATTTAAATGGCGTATCAGCGTCGACTTGCCCGAACCAGTATGACCGATGATCGCTACAAATGAGCCTGAAGGAATCGATAAAGACAAATCATCAATCGCCTGATGTGCAAATGGCGTATTTGGTTGGTATGTGAAACTCACATTCTTGAATGTAATGTCCATAGATCCTCCAGCAATTCTTCATGATTAAGCGGCTCATTTGTAACAGGAATCCCTTCTTCTTTGAGTGCAGCAGCTAACGTGGCAATAAACGGAACGTCCAAGCCGATTTCACGCAAGTCATCTTTTTGTGCAAAGATTTCCCTTGGTGTTGCTTCACTCCATATTTCGCCATCATTCAATACAATGACACGATCTGCCTGAACAACTTCATTCAGATCATGCGTGATCGTAATAAGCGAGATATCATTTTGTTCCTGGACGTCTGAAACGGTATTCATGATTTCATGACGGCCAAGGGGATCAAGCATGGCTGTCGCCTCATCCATAATCAGGACACTTGGGGAGATAGCCAGCACACTCGCTATGGCAACCCGTTGCTTCTGCCCACCGGAAAGTTTGTGCGGCTCAGTCAACAGGTAATCATTCATTCCGACGGCATGTAACGTTTGATCGATCCGCTTGATCATCTCTTCTCTGGGAATACCACGGTTTTCCATTCCAAAGGCGACATCATCTTGGACAGTCGTCCCGACGAATTGATTATCCGGATTCTGGAACACCATCCCAACCTCTTTACGTATATCCCATACAGATGATTCATCCAGACGTTTTCCATTTATAAAAATATCGCCTTTCTCTGGGAATAACAATCCATTTGTCAGTTTGGCGATGGTAGACTTCCCTGAACCATTATGGCCAATAATAGCCACCCATTCATTTTCATATATTTCAAACGAACAATCCTTTAACACCCAAGGCTTTTCTTCACTATATCGAAACGACACATTTCGAAACTCTATAAACGTCTTTCTCATTGGAAATCCTCCTCATCTCAGGCTCTGCTCGCCTTGGGAACACTATTATGTATTATATCATTTGTCTACGTGCCCATTCTACTTAAATGGGATGTAGACTTCAGGGTATTTACAAAAGGCGTGAATGAATAACACACCACTGAATAGACATCTGCGCCGGGGGTCAACGTGAAAAAAACCTCTCCCCACTCCTAACAAAATACCAGAAGCACGGAAAAACGTTTTCGTTGATACACGACGCGTTTGCGAGAGGCTTTTGGCAGAAATATCGTTTCTGTCCTAAAAACAAAAAAGGGCTTGGATCCACTCATCAGAGATTGGAGTCCCGCCCCTTCACGCTCACTTTTTTGTGTTATACGAATTCAATAATTGCCATTGGTGCACCGTCACCTTGACGAGCTCCTAATTTCAGAACACGCGTATATCCACCTTGACGGTCTTCATAGCGCCCAGCAATATCATCAAACAATTTTTGAACAACACTATCATCTTCATTAGCTTCTTGATTATATAAAAATGATGCTGCTTGGCGACGTGCATGTAGATCTCCACGTTTTCCAAGTGTCACCATCTTTTCAGCGACGGATTTCAACTCTTTTGCTTTTGCTTCTGTTGTTTCCAGACGTTCGTGAATGATCAAATCAGAAGCAAGATTACGGAGCAACGCCATTCGCGTTTCCGTTTTGCGACCTAGTTTTCTAGCCATGGATAATACCTCCTTTTTGCATGGTGCTTCATTCGTCGGAATATACGATTGTTACGTGATGACTACTACTCATATAAATAACTTTAACGCCCATAAGAGCGTATTTATATTGATCAGTCGTCGTTACGCAACCCTAATCCAAGATCATCTAGTTTCGATTTAACTTCTTCAAGTGACTTACGACCTAAATTACGCACTTTCATCATGTCTTCTTCCGACTTATTTGAAAGCTCTTGGACAGTATTGATCCCTGCGCGCTTCAGGCAGTTATAGGACCTGACAGATAGATCAAGTTCTTCAATCGTCATTTCCATTACTTTTTCTTTTTGGTCTTCCTCTTTTTCAACCATGATTTCTGCATTTTGTGCCTCATCAGTCAAACCAATGAAAATATTTAAATGCTCGGAGAAAATTTTGGCGCCGTAAGAGATTGCCTCTTCTGGGCGGATACTGCCATCCGTCCAAACATCCAATGTCAATTTATCAAAGTTTGTGATTTGTCCTACCCGTGTATTTTCAACTTGATAGGATACACGCGATACAGGTGTGAAGATGGAATCTATCGGAATGACACCTATTGCCTGTTCATCTCGCTTGTTTGATTCAGCTGGACGATAGCCACGTCCCCGTTCAGCTGTAATTCGCATATATAAACGGCCATTTTTGTTAAGCGTTGCAATCGGCAATTCCGGATTGAGCACTTCCACATCACTATCGAATAATAAATCTGCTGCGGTTACTTTTCCCTCACCCTGTACATCGATCTCCAATGTCTTCTCATCATCTGAATAAATTTTCAAAGCAATCTTTTTCAAATTCAAAATGATTGTTGTAACATCTTCCATCACGCCTTCAATGGTCGAAAACTCATGAAGGGCCCCATCGATTTGGACAGATGTAACAGCGGCACCAGGAAGTGAGGATAACAGGATACGACGCAGGGAGTTTCCTAGAGTTGTGCCATATCCACGTTCAAGTGGTTCAACAACAAACTTTCCAAACGTAGCATCCTTTGAAATTTCTACCGTTTCAATTTTTGGCTTCTCAATTTCGATCATTCCACAAAACCCTCCTTAAAAACGTCGAAACCCCGATTAAAAATCATTTTTAACCGAAATTCCTCAAATAGGCAGTTGGCATTGCTGCACTATTATATTGCAATCGTACTTTTTGCCTGACTTTCATAAGATGTTATATGTCAATTTCCAATAAAAGCGTAACTTCACATGTGATGAAGAAGCCACACTTTTACCCTATTCACTTTTCCGTTTTTCAGATTGATTTTGTACAGAAAAATGACACCTTACACATTCAGCCATCATACCCATTATAGACAGGGTGACAAATTCTATACACGGCGACGTTTTGGCGGGCGACAACCATTATGTGGAACAGGTGTTGCGTCAAGGATGGCCGTCACTTCCAATCCAGCTGCCTGAAGTGAACGAATAGCCGCTTCACGTCCAGCACCAGGGCCTTTTACAGTGACTTCAAGTGATTTCATGCCATGTTCAACAGCTGATTTTGCAGCTGTTTCAGCAGCCATTTGTGCAGCGAAAGGAGTCGATTTTTTAGAACCTTTAAATCCTAAAGCACCTGCTGAACTCCAGCCGATTACATTCCCTTTAACATCCGTTATCGTAACAATGGTGTTGTTGAATGTAGAGCGGATATGTGCCACACCTGTATCAACTTGCTTTTTCACACGGCGTTTACGTGTACTTGTATTACGTGCCATATACTAACTTCCCTCCTTATTTCTTCTTGCCTGCAATTGCAGTTTTTGGACCTTTGCGTGTACGGGCGTTGTTCTTTGTCTTTTGACCACGAACAGGTAAGCCACGACGATGCCTTAGCCCTCTATATGATCCAATTTCAGTTAATCGTTTAACGTTCAATGAAACCTCACGACGAAGGTCACCTTCAATTGTGTAGTTCTCAACAGCTTTACGGATGTTGCTTAGTTCGTCTTCTGTCAAGTCTCTTACACGTGTATCCTCGGACACACCAGCTTCCTTCAAGATTTCCTGAGCGGTTGATTTTCCGACTCCATATACATACGTCAATGAAATGACGACGCGTTTATCACGTGGAATATCGATACCAGCAATACGTGCCATAAGTGTCATGCACCTCCTTAAGTTTAACCTTGTTTTTGCTTATGTTTTGGATTTTCACAGATAACCATTACTTTTCCATTACGTTTGATAACCTTGCATTTTTCGCAAATAGGTTTTACAGATGCTCTTACTTTCATCGTTATACCTCCTCCTGAATCGGAGTTTTAGTTATTTATAACGGTACGTAATTCTTCCTCTTGTCAAATCATAAGGTGAAAGTTCTACCGTCACTTTATCACCGGGTAAAATACGGATGAAATGCATTCGGATTTTACCGGAAACATGTGCCAATATCGTATGCCCATTTTCGAGCTCTACTTTGAACATCGCATTAGGCAATGTTTCATTAACGGTGCCTTCTACTTCAATTACATCTTCTTTAGCCATCGTGCCCGACTCCCTTCTTCAAATCAGTCACAATCTCACGCATGAATTTATCTATCGCAAATCGTAATTTCCCGTTTGTGACACGACCCGTTTTTAGAAGGCTGTCTTGAACTTCAGGAGAGATGAAATCCATCACTTCAATATGATGCAGGTTCTTCTTCTTGGGTCGATCATATTTACGCTTTTCTCCATCTGCCAAGAGTACGAAGCGATTCTCCAACAGTTTGATGACAACCGCGTATTGCCCCTGCTCACGACCTTGCAATATACGAACAACTTGACCTAGTCTTGGAATCGAATCCGTTTCGTTCAACAGCGATCACCTTCACTTAGGCATTTTTTATCAATAGCTTTTTCATAAAGCCCTACATTCCTAATTTCACATTATCTTCATGTGTCACTTTTTCCCTGATCAATCATTACAGGGGGTGCAGGTTACTACGATATATTATATCGTTAACGGCATAAAAATGCATCTAATCATGGGCTTATGTGAACTTACTTTAGGATTTCGACAATATCCTGAAAGACGTTATCAATGTCCTGATCACCGTTTACTGTCACAAGATATCCTTTTTCCTCATAAAAGTCCAATAACGGCTTTGTCTGTTCCTTATTCACATCCAGACGCTTTTTCACCATATCGGGTTCATCGTCTGTCCGTTGGATCAGTTCGGTACCGTCCTTATCACACACTCCCTCTTTTACAGGAGGATTATAAATGATATGGTACGTTCTGCCGCATGTTGGACACGTTCTTCTTCCAGAAAGACGTTCCACCAGATTTTCGTCCGGTACATTCACATGTAATACATAGTCAAGCGTTGTATCCAGTTTATTCAAGATTTCCTGGAGTGCTTCTGCTTGTGCAATGGTCCTTGGAAAACCGTCCAATAAGAATCCACGTTGACAATCGTCTTTTTGCAGACGTTCCTCAACGATTCCTATAGTCACTTCATCTGGAACAAGGGCCCCTTGATCCATAAACGATTGAGCTTTCTTTCCAAGCACTGTTCCCTCTTTGATGCTTGAGCGGAACATATCTCCGGTCGAAATATGTGGAATCTGATACTTCTCTTTAATCTTTTCCGCCTGTGTACCCTTTCCGGCCCCAGGCAGACCCATCAATATTATATTCAACACGTTTCCCTCGCTCTCATTGGCAGCAGGTTTTACTTAATGAAGCCTTTATAGTGACGTTTTACCAACTGGCTTTCCAATTGTTTCATTGTCTGCAAGGCAACCCCTACAACAATCAGTAAACTTGTGCCGCCGATTCGTACTGCTTGCGGTAAATCTGCAAGACCACCCAGAACTATAGGTAAGACAGAAACGGCTGCCAGAAAGATTGAACCAACAAATGTCAAGCGATACATAACGCGTGTCAGATACGTTTCTGTTGTTTTGCCGGGTCTGATCCCCGGAATATATCCGCCTTGCTTTTGCAAATTCTCCGCCATCTGTTCCGGGTTGACCTGAACAAATGTATAAAAATACGTAAATGCAATAATCAGCGCGACGTAAATGACCATACCGGGTGGGTTTGTATAATCAAAGATATATTCAATGGTTCCTGCTATTTTATTATCTTCAAAAAAACCAGCAACTGTTCGTGGCGCAATTATAAATGCAATCGCAAAAATAACTGGAATAACTCCCGCAGCATTCACTTTCAACGGTAAATGTGTCGAGTGCCCACCAACAGGTGAGCGATTAACAAGCTTTTTCGCATACTGAACAGGTATTTTACGAAGTGCTTGTTGGATAAAGATGACACCGACAATCACTGCGACAACCACAATTGCGATTAGAGCCACAATGACAATGTTGATGAACAAGTCATCGCCTGGATCTATGAAGTACTGGCTGTATAATTGCTTGATACCATTCGGCACCGCTGCAACAATCCCCGCGAATATGAGAATGGATATCCCATTTCCGACACCATTTGCGGTGATCTGTTCACCGAGCCACATCAAGAATGTCGTTCCGCCAGTCAAGACAATAGCAATAATCAGGAATTTATAGATGCTCGGATTGGTAATCAATGCTCCCCCCGCCATCGCATTAAATCCTACTGACATCGCAATCGCCTGGATAAAAGCAAGTACGACTGTTCCATAACGGGTAACCTGGGCTAGCTTCTTCCGGCCCATTTCCCCTTGTTTCTTCCATTCAGTAAATCTTGGTACGACATCCATTTGCAAAAGCTGCATGATGATGGATGCTGTGATGTAAGGCATAATACCCATTGCTAGGATGGAAAAGTTCTGCAATGCCCCACCACCGAATGTATTCAAGAATCCGAACACATTCTGTTGATTCATGAAATCAATCGCTTCTTTATTTGTGAACGGTACTGGAATAAAAGTGCCTAGACGGAAAATCACCAACATAAGTAATGTGAAAATGATTTTTCGTCTGATGTCTCCCACACGAAAAAAGTTGGAGAGCGTACGGAACATTAAATCACCTCTGTTTTACCGCCTGCCGCTTCGATAGCATCTTTTGCAGTTTGAGAAAACTTGTGAGCTTTTACGGTAAGTTTATTTTCAACTGACCCTTTACCAAGAATTTTGATACCTGATTTAAGATTAGATACGACACCTTCTTCAAGTAATAGCTCAGGTGTGATTTCTGTGCCGTCTTCAAAACGAACGAGTGCCTCTAAGTTCACAATCGCATATTCCTTGCGGTTGATGTTCGTAAAACCTCTTTTTGGCAAACGCTGAAATAGTGGCATTTGTCCACCTTCAAAGCCAAGACGGTTACCGCCGCCGGAACGTGCTTTCTGTCCTTTATGCCCACGTCCGGATGTTTTACCATTTCCGCTGGACATGCCGCGACCTACACGATTTCTTTCTTTACGGCCTTCCTGGGACTTCAATTCATGAAGTTTCATTTTTAGAGCACCTCCTATACACGCTAATGTTTGTTTATAATTCTTTTACTGCAACCATATGGGATACTTTATTAATCATTCCGCGAACTGCAGGATTGTCATCACGTACGACAGAATCATTAACCCTTTTAAGTCCCAATGTGCGAACAACATTGATTTGGTTGTCTTTTTTACCAATAACACTGCGTTTGAGGGTGATTTCTAATTGCTTGGTCATAGTGTTTCCCTCCTTATCCTAACAGTTCCTCGACAGATTTTCCGCGTAGTTTTGCAACGTCTTCCGCACGTTTTAGATTTGTCAGACCTTGCAAGGTAGCACGGATCATGTTGATTGGCGTATTTGCACCGAGTGATTTCGTTACAATATCACCGACACCAGCCAGTTCTAATACCGCACGGACAGGACCGCCGGAAATAACTCCGGTACCTTCTACAGCTGGTTTCATTAAAACATTACCGGATGCAAAACGTCCATTGATTTCATGTGGGATGGTCGTTCCTACGATAGGTACTTCGATCAGGTTATTTTTAGCATCATCGATTGCCTTTTTAATCGCTTCAGGTACTTCAAGCGCTTTTCCCGTACCGAATCCTACATGACCATTTTTATCACCGACAACGACAAGTGCTGCAAAACGGAAACGACGTCCACCTTTCACCACTTTTGCCACACGGTTGATTGTTACGACACGTTCTTCAAGTTCTAGCTTATTTGGATCAATATTTTGCATGAAAGAGTTCCCTCCTTTATCTATTAAAATTCAAGACCTTTTTCTCTTGCAGCCTCTGCTAATTCTTTGACACGTCCGTGATACAGATAGCCTCCACGATCAAAAACGACTGATTTATAGCCTTTATCCTGTGCACGTTCTGCAATCAATTTGCCAACTTCTGCCGCTGCTTGAACAGTACCAGTCGATTCAATGTTTGCTGATTTATCTTTTGTTGATGCACTGGCTACAGTCGTGCCATTTTCATCATTGATGAGTTGTGCATAGATATGTTTATTGGAGCGGTATACGTTTAAGCGTGGCTTTTGTTCCGTCCCTGAAATATTACGACGAATGCGCGCATGACGTTTTTTTCTGGCAATGTTCTTATCAGGTTTTGCGATCATTTAGGTCACTCCTTTCTTACTCTCTTTACTTGGCAGTCTTACCTTCTTTTTGACGTACTGCTTCACCTTGGTAACGAATCCCTTTGCCTTTATATGGCTCCGGTGAACGTACAGATCTGATGTTTGCAGCAACCGCGCCTACCAATTCTTTATCAATACCTTTAACAGTAATTTGTGTGTTTTTGGGGACTTCGATTTCGATGCCTTCAGGTTGTTCAATTTCTACCGGATGTGAGTAACCTGCATTGATAACGGCTTTATTGCCTTGTTTTTGCGCTCTATAACCAACACCGATAATTTCAAGACTTTTTTCAAACCCTTTGTGAACACCTTCAATCATGTTACTGACAAGGCTACGAGTGGTTCCGTGAAGGGAACGGTTTTCTTTATGATCATTTGGACGTTCAAATGTTATGATATTACCGTCCTGATTGATTTTAATCGTGCTGTTTAGTTCCTTGCTCAACTCACCTTTTGGACCTTTTACAGTTACTGTATGGCCCTTGAAAGTGACCTCTACACCTTCAGGAACTTCAATTTGTTTCAGTCCTACACGAGACATTCCATGCACCTCCTATATCTTGGAAAACTTGATTGTCACCAAATGTCAGGTAACAACCATAGTCACCCTTATCAAATGAAAAGATTTTACCTTTCTACTTTCCACAAAAATTGAAATTACCAAACATACGCCAATACTTCGCCACCAACTGCTTGTGTGCGTGCTTCACGATCAGATAATACACCACTTGATGTCGATACGATCGCGATTCCCAAACCATTCAAGACACGTGGCACTTCCTGGGCTTTTGCATATACGCGCAAACCAGGTCGGCTGATACGTTTGATTCCGGTAATCACTTGTTCTTTATTGACTCCATATTTAAGGAAAATACGCAAGATACCTTGTTTGTCATCTTCAATGAATTCATAATCACGTACAAATCCTTCACGTTTGAGGATGTCAGCAATTTCCTTTTTAAGCTTTGAAGCAGGGAGCTCTAATTTTTCATGTTTAACCATGTTAGCGTTGCGTATACGAGTCAGCATATCTGCGACTGGATCTGTCATAACCATTACTCATTACCTCCTTCCCGAATCGGGGTTTACCAGCTTGCTTTTTTAACACCAGGAATTTGACCTTTATAGGCAAGTTCGCGGAAACAAATACGGCAAAGTCTAAATTTGCGAATCACAGAATGTGGACGGCCACAGCGTTCACAACGTGTGTATTCCCGTACCTTAAACTTTTGCGGGCGTTGTTGCTTAGCTATCATTGATTTTTTAGCCACTATTGTTTACCTCCTTGTATTAGCTCTTTTAGTCGACCTTACAAATCAATCTGTTTCTCAAAGGTTGTCATATCTGGATTGAAACAACCGAATGATGAACACGGATGATTTGTCCGGTTTATATTAAAGATTTATTTTTGGAATGGCATACCAAGACCGGCTAATAGCGTGCGTGCTTCTTCGTCTGTTTCAGATGTCGTTACGATAACAATATCCAAACCGCGAATTTTGTTTACTTTGTCATAATTGATTTCTGGAAAAATCAATTGCTCCTTCACACCTAAAGTGTAGTTTCCACGACCATCAAAGGCATTCTTTGAAATCCCGCGGAAATCTCGGACTCTTGGAAGAGAAACATCAATTAACTTTTGCAAGAAATCATACATACGCTCACCACGAAGCGTTACTTTGGCACCGATAGGCATCCCTTCACGCAACCTGAATCCCGCAATTGATTTCTTTGCACGTGTGATCATTGGTTTTTGACCAGAAATCAAAGTGAGTTCTTCAACAGCATTGTCCAACGCTTTGGAATTCTGAACAGCATCACCGACACCCATATTAAGAACGATCTTTTCGATGCGTGGTGCTTCCATAACCGATTTATAATTAAATTTTTTCACGAGTGATGGTGTCACATCATCATTGTATTTTTGTTTAAGTTGATTCATTTACGAGCCCTCCTTTCGCTTACGACTATTTATCTAATGCTTCACCGGATTTTTTAGCGATGCGGACTTTTTTTCCACCTTGAACGTCATACCCGATTCGAGTAGGTTCACCGCTTTTCGGATCGATAGGCAGTACATTAGAAACATGTATAGGAGCTTCCTGATTTAGAATTCCACCTTGAGGGTTATCCTGTGAAGGTTTCGCATGCTTTCTTGTCATGTTGACTCCTTCTACCAGGACACGTTCGTTTTTCGGAAATGCTTCTAAGATGGTGCCTTGTTTTCCGCGGTCTTTACCTGATAATACTTTTACTTTATCACCTTTTTTTACATGCATGCTTGGCGCACCTCCCTAAGGCTTAACTTTTTTCCTTCATAACAGTACAGTAATGACAGCTGCTCAATGGGACCCCGCAGTGTCTACTTTGCACTTCCTCACAGCACAAGGGCGACAGCTGCTCGAAAAGTTCTCGCAGTGTCTATTTGGTACCTTATAGTACTTCTGGTGCTAGAGATACGATTTTCATGAATTTTGCATCACGTAATTCGCGTGCAACCGGCCCAAAAATACGTGTTCCTCTTGGACTTTTGTCGTCACGAACAATGACCGCTGCATTTTCATCAAATCGGATAAATGAGCCATCTTTTCGACGCGCTCCTGTCTTAGAGCGGACAATAACAGCTTTGACTACTTCGTTTTTCTTAACAACGCCTCCTGGTGTTGCGTGTTGTACAGAACAAACAACGACATCACCGATGTTGGCAGTCTTTCTTCCTGACCCACCCAACACTTTAATCGTTTTGACTTCACGTGCGCCAGAGTTATCTGCAACCTTCATACGTGTTTCTTGTTGAATCATAAACCTGGGACCTCCCTTCGCATACCTACCTCGTCAAATAAATTATATAATGACCGCTTCTTTTACGACTTCGACCAAACGGAAGCGTTTTGTAGCTGATAGCGGACGCGTTTCCATGATACGAACGATATCGCCAGTTTTAGCTTGATTATGTTCATCATGTGTTTTCATTTTCTTTGAATATTTAACACGTTTTCCGTATAACTTGTGGAACTTATACGTTTCAACGACAACGGTAATTGTTTTATCCATTTTATCGGAAATAACACGACCGGTATACTCTTTACGATTATTACGTTCACTCATTTGAGGCTTCCCTCCTCTTAAGTTTCATATTATTTAACTTAATTCACGTTGACGCGCAACAGTTTTCATACGCGCAATCGTTTTTCTCACTTCACTTAGGCGTGCAGTGTTTTCAAGCTGACCTGTAGCGAGTTGAAAACGTAAATTAAATAGTTCTTCTTTCAACGACTTTACTTTTTGTTCAATTTCGGCAGTGGTTAACTCTCTGATTTCATTAGCCTTCATTGCTTTCACCACCAATTTCTTCACGTTTTACAAATTTGGTCTTGATCGGCAATTTGTGAGAAGCAAGTCTTAAAGCTTCACGTGCAACTTCTTCTTCTACACCAGCGATTTCAAATAGGATTTTTCCTGGTTTGACAACTGCTACCCATCCTTCTAGAGCACCTTTACCAGAACCCATACGTACTTCGAGGGGTTTTGCAGTGTACGGCTTATCAGGGAAAATCTTGATCCACACTTTACCGCCACGTTTCATATATCTTGTCATTGCGATACGAGAAGCCTCAATTTGACGACTGGTAATCCATGACGATTCAAGTGCTTGTAGCCCATATTCACCAAAAGCTACCGATGTACCACCTTTGGCACGACCTTTCATACGTCCACGATGTTGTCTACGATATTTAACACGTTTAGGCATTAACATAAAATTTTGCCCCCCTCCTTATTTTTCAGATTTGGTTGGAAGGACTTCTCCACGATAAATCCACACTTTGACACCCAATTTACCATATGTTGTATCAGCTTCTGCTGCACCATAATCAATATCTGCACGCAATGTGTGTAGTGGTACTGTTCCTTCACTATAAGATTCTGCACGGGCAATATCTGCTCCACCTAGGCGGCCGGAAACTTGTGTCCGAATACCCTTTGCTCCAGCACGCATTGTCCGTTGTATGACTTGCTTTTGTGCACGACGGAATGAAATACGGCTTTCCAGTTGACGTGCAATGTTTTCTGCAACCAGTTTTGCATCTAAATCGATTTTTTTGATTTCAACAATGTTAATGTGGATTCGTTTACCGGTCAAACTGCTTAACGACTTACGGAGCGCTTCTACTTCGGATCCACCTTTACCGATAACCATGCCTGGTTTGCCAGTATGAATTGTGATATTAACGCGATTAGCTGCTCTTTCAACATCAATTGAAGAGACAGCAGCGGTTTCCAGTCGATCTTCTAGATATTCTCTTATTTTAATATCTTCATGTAGTAAGTCTGCATAGTCTTTGCCAGCATACCATTTTGACTGCCAGTCTTTAATGATCCCGACACGCAGACCCGTTGGATTTATTTTTTGACCCAAAACTATCCCTCCTTCTTCTCTGATACAATCACTGTAATGTGACTTGTGCGTTTGTTAATTTTGCTTGCACGTCCTTGTGCACGTGGACGGAAACGTTTCAATGTAGCACCTTCATCAACATATACCTCAGATACGACAAGGTTATCCGTATCCATCTCATAATTGTGCTCTGCGTTTGCAATAGCAGAATTCAAAACTTTTTCCACTGCCGGAGAAGCGCCTCTGCGAGTTAGGCGTAAAACACCTACAGCTTCACCTACATCTTTTCCTCGAATTAAATCAACCACTAATCGTACTTTACGAGGAGCTATACGAACGGATTTTGCAACGGCCTTTGCTTGCATTTAGAGTGCCCTCCTCTCATTAGCGTTTTGTCTGTCTATCGTCGCCGGAATGCCCTTTAAACGTACGGGTTGGCGCGAATTCACCTAGTTTGTGTCCGACCATATCTTCTGTAACGTATACTGGAACATGTTTTCTTCCATCATGCACAGCAATGGTATGACCTACAAAATTAGGGAAGATTGTTGAACGGCGTGACCATGTTTTGATCACTTGTTTTTTATCGGATTCATTCAATGCTTCGACTTTTTTCATTAGATGGTCATCTGCAAAAGGTCCCTTTTTCAAACTACGACCCATGGATAAACCTCCTTTCGCATTTAGGGGAAACGGTATTGTTTCCCTGTCAACTTAGCGTTTATCTTTTACGTTCACGAACAATATACTTATTGGTCGATTTATTACGGTGACGTGTTTTGTACCCGATTGTCGGTTTACCCCAAGGCGATACAGGAGACTTACGACCGATTGGCGTACGTCCTTCCCCACCACCATGTGGGTGATCGATTGGGTTCATCGCGGAACCACGTACATGGGATCTTTTGCCCAACCAACGGGAGCGTCCTGCTTTACCTACTGTAAGAAGTTCATGTTCTACATTTCCAACCTGTCCAACTGTTGCACGGCAAGTCGTCAGAATCAAACGAACCTCTCCTGAGGAAAGACGGACCAAGCTATATTTTCCTTCACGGCCAAGAATCTGCCCTTCCGCACCTGCAGAGCGTGCCAATTGACCGCCACGTCCAGGTTTCAACTCGATATTATGGATGATTGTACCGACTGGGATATCCCCTAACGTCAGTGCATTCCCCACTTTGATATCCGCTTCAGCACCGGATTGGATTTCCTGTCCTTTTTTCAACCCTTTTGGAGCAAGGATGTAACGTTTCTCCCCATCTGCGTAATGAATCAACGCAATGTTCGCTGTACGGTTCGGATCATATTCGATAGTGGCAACGCGTCCTGGTATGCCATCTTTATCTCGCTTGAAATCAATCAAACGGTATCCGCGCTTATGTCCTCCGCCTTGATGACGAGATGTTGTTCTACCTTGATTATTTCTGCCGCCACGTTTGGAAATGGAAGTCACCAATGACTTTTCTTTTTTATCTGTTGTTATCTCAGCAAAATCAGAAACAGACATCGTCCTTCTTCCATTCGTAGTCGGCCGGAATTTTTTAATCGCCATCTTTTTTCCCTCCTTCACATCTTATATGGATTTAAGCTTCGAAAAACTCAAGTTCTTTACTGTCTTCGGAAAGCTGCACAATCGCTTTTTTGCGATCTGGGCGATATCCACCATATCTTCCCATTCGCTTGAATTTACCTTTAAGATTCATTGTGTTCACTTTGTCGACTTTCACGTTAAATGCTACTTCCACTGCATGTTTGATTTCCGTTTTATTCGCTTTTGGCGAAACTTCAAACGTATATTTCTTATCTGCCATTAAGTCAGCAGTATTTTCCGTAATGACAGGGCGCTTAATGATATCACGTGGTTCATTCATTATACAAGCACCTCCCCTGCTTTTTCAGCTGCATCTTTTGTTATGATCAGCTTGTCATGCATAAGCAAGTCTAGTACATTCACATTCCCTACTGTACGTACAGTGACATTTTGTAGGTTATTTGTCGAACGAACGACATTGTCTTCTTTCGCTGTCGTAACGATGAGTGCATTTGAATCGACTTTCAAAGCTTCAAGCATTTTTACGGCATCTTTTGTTTTTGGTTCTTCAAATTGAAGATCATCCAAAACGACCACGTTCTCTTCAGCTACTTTGGAAGACAAGGCGGATTTCAGCGCCAGACGACGTACCTTTTTAGGTAGTTTGTAGCTGTAAGTCCGTGGTGTAGGGCCGAAGACGGTTCCTCCGCCTACCCATTGCGGTGAACGGATCGATCCTTGACGTGCACGTCCTGTGCCTTTCTGACGCCAAGGTTTGATTCCACCACCACGTACTTCAGAACGATTCTTGACTTTATGTGTTCCTTGTCTTAAAGAAGCACGTTGCATGTTGACAACATCACGCATGACAGGTTCGTTCGGCTCAATGCCAAATACAGATGCTTCCAGCTCGAAATCCCCTGCTTGTGCTCCATCCTGTTTAAAAAGTGTTACTTTAGGCATGACATATCCTCCCTTCGTGTATATTACGATTGTGCCTTGATAGCACTCGTGACTTTAACAACTGACTTTTTCGCACCTGGGACATTACCTTTTATCAATAGCAGATTACGGTCTGTATCCACTTTAACGACATCAAGATTTTGAATGGTTACTTGTTCTCCACCCATTTGACCTGGTAGTTTGGTACCTTTGAAAACACGGGCAGGGTCAGCAGCCATTCCCATTGAACCAGCGCTTCTATGGAAATGCGAACCATGGCTTTCTGGACCACGCGCAAAATTATGACGCTTGATAGCCCCTTGGTAGCCTTTCCCTTTCGACGTGCCAGTTACATCTATTTTGTCACCAGCCTGAAAAACATCAACGCTTACTTCTTGACCCACTTCATATTGATCAAGATCAGCATTACGGATTTCACGAACGTAGCGCTTAGGGGTTGTGCTTGCTTTTTCAGCATGGCCTTTTCCCGCTTTATTTGAACGTGAGTCCTTTTTATCACTAAAACCGATTTGCAATGCAGTATAGCCATCACTTTCAACTGTTTTCTTTTGCAACACTACATTATTCTCAGCCTGAATAACCGTTACAGGAACTAATTCTCCTTCTTCGGAAAAAAGCTGAGTCATGCCGATTTTGCGACCTAAGATTCCTTTCGTCATCCGTTACACCTCCTAATAATAAACATCATTTTATAATTTAATTTCAATATCCACACCAGAAGCCAAATCAAGACGCATCAGCGAATCAACTGTCTGTGGTGTCGGATTGACTATATCGATCAAACGCTTATGTGTGCGCATTTCGAATTGTTCACGAGCATCTTTGTACTTGTGTACTGCACGTAAAACAGTATAAACAGCTTTTTCCGTTGGTAACGGAATCGGCCCGGATACGCCTGCACCCGAACGTTTCGCAGTATCTACGATTTTCTCAGCTGCTTGATCTAAAATACGATGATCGTATGCTTTCAATCGGATTCGAATCTTTTCTTTTGCCATTATGTTCCCTCCCTTTCGCCCATTTTTAAAATAGACATTCTCCACGGAAATTTCTTGACCACCGACCATGGCAAAGGGGCCGGGTGTTTCAACAACCTTCCGCTTCATCGCCTTTTATCGTCAACATTTCTATTATATAGAACATCATTGACATATGCAAGCATAAATCAGCATACTACGATTTATTTGCACATCTATGTATTATACAAACATATTAACCAGAATGCAAGTGGTTTATAAAAGTTTTCCACAAAAATTTATGCGTTTTATCACTTGTTTCAAAAGAGTTGATGAATATGATATAACGATCGGCACGTTTACGCATTTTATATGTGCACCATGAAGAGAAAGTCTTTATGTGTCATTATCGAACTACGGGGTGGCCGAAGTCTCTGATATGCGTTGAGAAGTATTCCGAAGACCCGATGTTTCATAGTGAAACACACCTGGCGCAAGAACCTGTTTTCTTCAGCAAGATACCCCATTCGCTTCTATCGTTTCCCATAAAAAAACAGGGAACGTCGTCACGCCCCTGTTTTTTTCATTATATTTTTATTTATTGATGGAAGTTACAACACCAGATCCTACTGTACGGCCACCTTCACGAACTGAGAAGCGTGTACCATCTTCAATAGCGACTGATGAAATAAGTTCTACTTCCATTTCAACGTTATCCCCAGGCATTACCATTTCAACACCTTCTGGTAGTTGAATAACGCCGGTTACGTCAGTTGTACGGAAATAGAATTGTGGACGGTAGTTTGCGAAAAATGGTGTATGACGTCCACCTTCTTCTTTCGACAATACATAAACTTCTGCTTTAAAAGAAGTATGTGGTGTAATGGAACCTGGTTTAGCCAAAACTTGACCTCTATTGATATCTTCACGGTTTACACCACGAAGTAGGGCACCGATGTTGTCACCAGCTTCAGCATAATCAAGAAGCTTACGGAACATTTCAACACCTGTAACAGTTGTTTTTGTAGATCCATCGTCACTTAGACCAACGATTTCCACTTCTTCCCCAACTTTTACTTGACCACGTTCAACACGGCCAGTTGCTACAGTACCACGACCTGTAATAGAGAAAACGTCCTCTACAGGCATCATGAATGGTTTATCTGTATCACGTTCTGGAGTCGGGATGTATTCATCAACTGCAGCCATCAGTTCAACAATTTTTTCTTCATATTCTTCGTCACCTTCAAGTGCTTTTAGTGCAGAGCCTTTGATAACTGGCACTTCATCACCTGGGAAGTCATATTCTGTCAATAGATCGCGAACTTCCATTTCAACAAGTTCCAATAATTCTTCGTCATCAACCATATCTGTTTTGTTAAGGAATACAACGAATGCAGGAACACCTACGTTACGTGAAAGCAAGATATGTTCACGTGTTTGCGGCATTGGGCCATCAGCAGCTGATACCACAAGAATAGCGCCATCCATTTGTGCTGCTCCAGTGATCATGTTTTTAACATAGTCTGCGTGTCCAGGGCAGTCAACGTGTGCATAGTGACGATTTTCTGTTTCATACTCTACGTGAGACGTCGCAATTGTGATACCACGTTCTTTTTCCTCTGGTGCACCATCGATCTGGTCGTAAGCTTGTGCCTCTCCAGAACCATTTTTCTTATGCATCACAGTAGTGATTGCAGCTGTCAATGTTGTTTTACCATGGTCAACGTGACCTAATGTTCCAATATTTACGTGACTTTTCGAGCGATCAAATTTTTCTTTAGCCATTTGCTAGTCCTCCTTAAATAATTAAAGTTTTATTTGATAGTTTCAGCTTTTTATATTGGTGCTGAACCCAATACAAACCTATAGATGAAAAATGCTTATACAACGAACCTTTATTTGCTGAAGTCAATTAAATTCTACCATTTATATGCCTTCACTAAAAGTTATACTGTAGTTTGGTGAAAAATGCAATTATTCACCGGCATTTTTCTTGATAATTTCCTCAGAGATGCTTTTCGGTACTTCTTCATAATGGTCAAAGTACATTGTATATGTTCCACGGCCTTGTGTGTTCGAACGTAATGCAGTTGCATAACCGAACATTTCTGCTAGAGGAACAAAGCCTTTCACAAGTTGTGCTGTACCGCGGGCTTCCATACCTTCCACACGGCCACGGCGGCTTGTAACATCACCCATGATATCTCCCATATATTCTTCAGGAATGACAATTTCAACTTTCATCATCGGTTCAAGAAGTACGGGTTGACATTTATTTTTTGCTTCCTTGAGTGCCATTGAACCAGCAACTTTAAATGCCATCTCGTTTGAGTCTACATCATGGTATGAACCGTCATATAGTGTCGCCTTGAAATCGATGAGCGGGTAGCCTGCAAGCAAACCGTTTTCGGCAGCCTCAACTATACCTTGCTCAACAGAACCGATGTATTCGCGTGGTACAACACCACCGACGATTTTATCGATGAATTCAAAACCTGCACCTTCTTCATTCGGTTCAAACTCAACATATACGTGACCATATTGACCACGTCCACCAGACTGGCGGATAAATTTACCTTCAGCTTGTGCGGAACCGCGGATCGTTTCACGATATGCAACTTGTGGAGCACCAACGTTTGCTTCCACTTTGAATTCAGCTTTCAGACGGTTAACGATAACATCCAGGTGAAGTTCACCCATTCCAGAAATAATCGTTTGGCCTGTTTCAGCATTTGTTTCAGTTTTGAATGTCGGGTCCTCTTCGGCTAATTTACCAAGAGCGATACCCATTTTATCTTGGTCGGCCTTTGTTTTTGGCTCGATGGCAACTGAAATAACTGGATCAGGGAAGTCCATGGATTCAAGAACGACCAAATCGTTTTCAGCACACAATGTATCCCCTGTACTTGTATCTTTCAGACCGATCCCCGCTGCAATTTCTCCTGCATATACCGTGGAGATCTCTTCACGTGAATTGGCGTGCATCTGTAGGATACGTCCGACACGTTCACGTTTATCTTTCACCGAGTTTTTGACATATGATCCGGCGTTAAGTGTACCGGAATAGACACGGAAGAAAGTCAGTTTACCTACATATGGATCTGTCATAACCTTAAATGCCAATGCCGAGAATGATGCATTGTCATCTGAAGGACGTTCAACTGTTTCCTCTGTACCAGGGAGAATCCCTTCAATCGGTGGTACATCTGTTGGTGCTGGCAAATAATCAATGACACCATCCAGCATTAATTGTACCCCTTTATTCTTGAATGCAGATCCACCAAATACAGGATAAAACTCAACATCCAATGTCGCTTGACGGATGGCTGCCTTCAATTCTGCTTCGGAAATGTCTTCACCTTCGAGATATTTCATCATAAGGTCTTCATTAACTTCAGCCACAGCTTCCACTAATGAATTGCGCAATTCCTCAGCTCTTTCCTTGTAGTCATCCGGAATTTCTTTGGCCACTGAACGTGTACCCAGATCATCCTCGTAGAAGTGAGCTTCCATGGAAATAAGGTCGATGATACCTTCAAAATTATCTTCGGCACCAATTGGAAGTTGGACAGGATGTGCATTTGCACCTAACCGTTCTTTCAACGTACCAGTTGCATACATGAAGTCCGCTCCAACCTTATCCATTTTATTGATGAATACAATTCTTGGTACACCATATGTTGTCGCTTGACGCCATACGGTTTCAGTTTGTGGCTCCACGCCTGACTGCGCATCCAGAACAGTTACCGCGCCATCAAGCACACGCAGGGATCTTTCCACCTCAACGGTGAAGTCCACGTGGCCTGGTGTGTCGATAATGTTGATACGGTGATCATTCCACTGGGCAGTTGTAGCAGCGGAAGTGATTGTTATCCCGCGCTCTTGTTCCTGCTCCATCCAGTCCATCTGTGAAGCACCTTCATGTGTTTCACCTAATTTATGAATGCGTCCTGTGTAGAAAAGAATACGCTCAGTAGTAGTGGTTTTTCCAGCATCAATATGTGCCATAATACCAATATTTCGCGTCTTTTCTAAGGAGAACTCTCTCGCCATGTATTCTTCTCCTTCCTTACATTAAAGTTTTCATCAGTTTTTATTGAAATTACCAACGATAATGCGCAAATGCTTTGTTGGCTTCTGCCATTTTATGCAGTTCTTCACGTCTTCTGACTGAAGCACCTGTGTTATTGGAAGCATCCAGGATTTCGTTCGCCAACCGTTCTTCCATTGTTTTTTCACCGCGAAGGCGTGAATAGTTCACGATATAACGCAGGCCAAATGCTTGGCGTCGTTCCGGTCGAACTTCCATTGGCACTTGATAGTTTGAACCACCGACACGGCGGGCCCGTACTTCAAGTACTGGC
>DATGUN010000034.1:0-14723 GCA_035301285.1 Virgibacillus sp. | reverse complement strand
GTTCCACGGTCTTCACCGTATGCCCACACCTCTTCAACTGTCTTTTCTTTCTCATTGATACGGTATTGGACGGCGCGGCTGTAAGTATCGCTCACTTCCTCGTCACCTCTCGTAATGACGGTATTATTATCAAAAAGGAGCACATCCACTGTATCAGGATTTCCGTCTTGTGTTGGCAATATTTTCATGGCATGCTGTCCGGCAGGAAACTTTACATCGCCGATCGGTTCCAATAGATAGTCATCATACGATTCCGGCCAATCTTCATGCGCGGCCAAAATCCATTCTATATCGGCATCAGGATAAGATACTTTCATAATCGCATCTTGACTGCGTCCGGAAATTAAAATGCTTTCACTGCGGTTATCAAACCAGATTGCATTTTGATGGATCCAATCGTTATCTTCTGCATTTTTACCATCATATTCTTCATACGCCTCGGCCGGGAATAAATCACGTTCATTGATAAACCGTAATGTTTTGCCTGTTTCCCGATCAATTTCAATCATCTGATCCATGACATATTTTGAATCCGGCTCATGAGCTGTAGCAAGAAGATTTCCACTCGGCAATTCAATGATGTCATGATGAACGATATCGCCTCTGTCATAGCCGTCAATTTCCACAATGTACGCGTTATAGATTTTGCCAAGCATATCCATTTCCAGCAATTGGTTATATGTATCATGTGCTTCATCTTGACTGGCAAATAAAATATGGCCGTTTTCCAATCGATTAAATGCGAGTTTCATAGGTAAGGACGTAAACCATCTGACATCCGCATTATCATCGACAGCATACATGTATTTTTCTGTCGGAATCATGAATGTCAAACCCGTTTCCATTTTTTCTGGATGTGCTTCCACAAGTTCAGGCTGTAAAAAGTCATCCGGAAGTGGATCTGTTTTAATCGTTATATCATTTTCTCCGGTATCCTCACCGTCTTCTGTAATATAATCAATACTAACCGTGTTTTCTTCACCGGGATAAAGTCCCAAAACCGGAACATAATGCTCTGTCTCAAAATTTTCATATACACGTTCAATCGATGAATTCTCATCTTTACCTTCTACTCGAACTCGGATGCGAGCTGGCTTTTCCGTTTCGAACATCAAAATAGCCGAAAGTGGCATCACATCATACGGGTCCACCTTGATAAACGGTGAATCAAATGTATAATCCCCTTCTTCATATTCAGCAGTCATTTTCTGTTCCTTCATGCGCTGGCGATTCATTTCCCGGTCATCCGAAAAAGTAACCTGCTGTGCATCAGGATCTTCGGGCGGATCAAACACCTCATCGGTAGTGGGGGAATTTTCATTTTTTGATACATCTTCCTCTTGCATAGGCTTCTTGACGATACTTAAATATATAAGTCCAGCCAAAATGATGATACCGACAAGCACACCGATGCCTATTCCCACCTTCTTCTTTGCCATAAAATCCTCTCCAATTATTGCAACACCAAAATAAAAACAGCACCTCGCACGCCATCTTCATGTTGCATGATATATCAATATTTATACGCCCTTATTATAGCGACTTATTTTCAGATTAACAAGGGTATTTCCTCCTGTATGAATCTCCATATCAAGAACTGTTTCCGCAGCGGACACTGTTTAACGCTCAAACTCCCCCGCAACATTCCAATTCTCGATCAGGAATCGCGCGGGCCGAGCCGAAATCCGGGCGGCCTTACATCAACATCGCGCGGATCCACTCAGAAATCGAGCAGTTCCACGCGAAAACGTGTCGACCCAGTCTATTCTCTGTCCCGTTTTTTCCTCAAAAATATTCGTCCGAGCATGTCTATCACGGGGCGTTTACCATTCAATACGAGGCCGGTTACTTCTGCCAGCAAATGAAATAGAATGAGGATAAATAATGTGATGATAATGGAAAGCATGAAAGATGAATTGGAAAACAGAACGGCCATGGCACCGAATAGGGCACTGAATGCATAAATGATCAGTACTGATTTTCGGTGACTGTAGCCATTTTCCATCAGTCGGTAATGAATGTGTTTATTATCGGCTGCCATGATGCTTCCTTTTTTATATGCGCGGCGTAAAATGGCGTATAATGTATCAAAAATCGGCACGGCCAGTACTATAATCGGAATGATGAAACCGAGCAGTGCGATGTTTTTAAACAGGCCGAGCATGGATACGACCGCAATCATATAGCCTAATAGATTCGATCCGGCATCACCCATGTAAATTTTGGCTGGATAAAAATTGTGGAATAGAAAGCCGACATTTGCACCAATAAAAACAATACATAATACCGCGGCGACATACTGCCCATCGATCACTGCCATGACGAGCATACTCATAAACGCAATCGCGGTCACTCCGGTAGCCAGTCCATCCAGGCCATCGATGAGATTGATGGCGTTGGTGATGCCAACCACCCACAACACGGTGATGAGGACGCTGATAAATCCAAGGTCGACCATGCCGAAGATTGGAAGGGTTAAACGCTCGATGATCAGTCCAT
The DNA here is from genome assembly GCA_035301285.1 of Virgibacillus sp. GTDB lineage: Bacteria > Bacillota > Bacilli > Bacillales > Amphibacillaceae > DATGUN01. The sequence goes on along the minus strand of DATGUN010000034.1, from coordinate 12,224 downwards.
CGGAAATGAGGAATGATGCTGCAATGAGCTGCCCACTCAATTTGATGACTGGTCTGATGCCAAAGCGGTCGTCAAGTGCACCAGTCAATAAGATAACAATGGCTCCAAGCAAGATTTCCGGCAAATGTTCATGATAGGGATGTAAATAAAGCACACCTAAAAAAGCACCGATGAAGATGGCAATACCGCCAAGTCTCGGCTTAACAATCTTATGTATTTTACGGTGATTGGGAAAATCAACCGCGCCAATTTTAACCGCAAATTTTTTAACGAGGAACGTCGCCAAATACGTTGTGATTCCTGCGATTAAAAAAGCTATGATAAAATCAATATAATCAAACATGGAATACTCCTAGTGAACCCTTATTATTTTCATTTCCAAGATAGATGAAAATCCTGCTTCAGCAGGGTTGCGGATGACTTGTGGCTCGCACGCGAATGACATAAACAGGATGTTATATGACATCTGTGATTCAAACATCGATGATCCCTTATCGCGCGTTATAACGTAGGCACTTACCCTAAGATGATACTCAAGGAACGCGCATAAGGTGCGTATGCCTCCAATTAAACATATACTGGAAACGCCCTCCGGCATTCGCCATATACCTGTGGATCCTGTTTCGGAATAGGTCTCTAATCCATCATTCCACGGCGATCAAACCAGTCTCTTCTTAATATGGTTATGGACCATTATTTGCATACACTTTTAAAGGTATCGTCATTTAATAAGCAAATCACGTCATTCATGTTATGGAAAATGTACGTTATGCATCTCCATCATGAGACAAAAAACGACATGATTGGAGTTTATTATATCGAAAAAGAGTGTATGGTGACAAGTCCATTCACCGAACGGACGCTAAAAACGTATCCCTTTTCCATCTTCAATCGGGAGGAAGAGCGTCACATCGGTCCTTTCCCTCTTTCTAAAGGGAGCGGATCTAAAACCGTTTTTACCCGTCTCCCGCATTCAAGAAAGAACGTTGTGCTGCTCCTTCTCCCTTGGCTTATTGAATCTGATTATTTCTCTTCCGTTCGCTCTTTTTTCTTTTTGCCGAGTATTTTTACGGTGAAATCATCAAATAGCGTATAGACGACCGGAATCAATAAGAGTGTGAATAGGCTTGAAACCGATAGACCGAAAATGATCGTCACTGCGAGTGGCTGCTGCATTTCGGCGCCTTCACCTAATGCAAGTCCGAGCGGGATCATCGCCAAGACAGTCGTTAGTGTTGTCATCAAAATGGGACGCAACCGGCTCCTGCCCGCTTCGATGATCGCTTCATAACGATTGTAGCCATATCCTCGTAATATATTGATGTAATCGACAAGGACAATGGAGTTATTGACGACAATTCCGGCGAGCATGATGATTCCGATGAATGCTGGGATGCTCAGTGGCAAATCGGTCACAAATAGGCCGAGCAACACTCCGACAACGGTAGCTGGCATGGAAAACATGATGATGAATGGAAACAGGAAATTTTCAAACTGGACTGCCATGACCGCATAGACCAAGAACACCGAGAATATCAGTGCAATCGCCAAATCGGAAAAGGACTCAGCCATATCTTCCGCCTGCCCACCGATTGAGTATTGATAGCCTTCCGGAAAGCTCATATGGTCCAGTTTATTTTCCACATCCGACACCACGCTTCCTAAATCGCGTCCGGATAGTTCGGAGGTGATATTCATTTGCGGCTGCTGGTTTTCACGCATAAGCGCAACCGGTCCTTCTGACTCCTCGAATGTCGCCACTTCCTCAAGTGGTATGGATGCCCCTTCCGCAGACTGGATTTTCATGTCGTTCAAGTCATTGATGGTACGGCGTTCGTCTTCCGGATAAACCAATGTCACATTCATTTCATGGCCTTTTTCACGGTAGACACTGGCAACTTGACCGGTAAACTTCAATTCAATCTGCCCTTTGATTTGTTCTTCTGTCAATCCGTATTGCGCCGCTTTTTCTTTGTCCACTTGGATAATCATCTGAGGCCGTCCCGCTTCTTGGGCGGATTCCGGATTGAAAATACCGTCCACCGATTCTATTTCGGTGACGACTTGATCGGCAAGTTCATCCAACACCTCATGTTCCGGGCCACTCAACTTGATTTCAATCGGGTCTCCCATATTCATGCCGGTATCCATGGCATTGACTTGAATGTCTGCCCCTGGAATCTCCTGCAAGTCATCATCCATCTCCCTTACGATCTCTTCCGTCGACTTATCCCTGTCTGTTGAAGGCGTGAGTTGAATGGTATAGGATGCTGAATCGGCACTGCCTCCCCCCATCATGTCATCGCCGCCGATATTGACATAGTTCGTTTCAATGAATTCATGGTAAGCATCTAGTCGATCATTGATTTCTCCCGCGACATCACTCGTATGTGCGAGGGAGCTTCCTGGATCTGTTTCAACATCGATGCTGATCTGACCCTGATCTGACTCGGGAATGAATTCCGTTCCGATGAAGGGTACGAGCGCGAGACTACCGCCAATTGCGAGAATGGTGGCCAAAATCGTCGTCTTGCGAAATGTCAATACCCAATCAAGGACGTGTTGATAGCCATTTTTGACACGTTCAAGAAAACGGTTGAACCAATAACGTCTCCCTTTTTCATCATCTTCCATTGCCTGTCTGAGAATTTTTGATGAGAGCATCGGCACCAATGTCACAGCAACAACGAGCGATGCAATCAATGAAAAAGATACAGCCAGTGCCAGTGGTGTGAACATGTCAGATGCGATCCCTTCGACAAAAACGATTGGTATGAATACAACCAATGTCGTCGTTGTCGAAGCGATGACCGCCGGGGCCAACTCGGACGCTCCTTTTGTCGCCGATTCGAAAAGACTATGCCCACGCTGTCTGTATGAATAGATATTTTCCAAAATGACGATAGAACTGTCGACCATCATCCCGAGCCCAAGCGCCAATCCCCCAAGGGTCAGGATATTCAACGTTTCTCCTGTGAAATAAAGCAAGGCAAACGTTGAAATAATCGCGATTGGAATGGACACACCGATGACAATCGTTGCTCGGACGCTTTTCAAGAATAAAAGCAGAACAAATATAGAGATAGCTCCACCGATCAAGATATTTTGCACGACGGAGTCAATCGACATTTGAATGAACTCCGAAGTGTCGATCACTGTTTTCAAGTGAACGTCTTTTGGCAAGTCAGCACGGATATCATCAAGTGCATCCGTCACATTATTGGCCACTTCCACGGTATTGCTGTCGGTTTTTTTCATGATGGATAATACGACGGACGGCTCACCATTGACAAGTGTCTCGGAGCTTGGGTCTTCGTATGTATCGTTTACCGTTGCAACATCCTCTACATGGATCGTCGCCCCTGATTCGGTTTGGACAAGCGTTTGTTCAATATCATCGATGGAATCAAATTCACCGGTTATCCTGAGTTGTAGATCCTTATTGCCTTTTTCAACTTTCCCGACAGACGCAGATTCGTTCGTTCCATTTAAGGCTTGTATGACTGTATCAGCCGTGACACCATACTGTTCCATATGCGCTTGGTCGAGTTCAAGCTGGATTTCACGTTCTTTTTCTCCTTCAACGGTGACAGAAGCGACACCACTTTGCTTTTCAAAAAACGGGACAATCTGATCATCAGCCAAATCTGTCAGTTCTGCAGCGTCTTCACCTGACACACTGATCCATACAACCGGCAGTTGATCAGGACTGAATCTGAGGACGTTTGGATCACCAGACCGATCTGGAAGCGACCCTTTCACTTGGTCGACTTTTTCACGGACGTCCAGCAATGATTGATCAAGGTCGACACCGTTTTTAAATGTCATCAACACAAGCGATGAACCCGATTCAGACTGAGTTTGGACAGCTTCAATCCCTTCGACCGAACTGACGGATGATTCAATCGGTTCACTGATCAAATTTTCGACTTCCTGCGGTGCGGCGTCTTCATATGTTGTCGCAACGACGGCAACCGGCAAGTCAATTTTTGGCATCAAATCAATGACGAGGTTCTTCATGGATACGACACCGAGCGCAATCACAGCAAGAACAATCATGATCACGCCGACGGGACGTTTGACAGATGTGTTGACGAGCTTCACGATGCATTCTCCTCAGCTGTGACATCTATTTTACCGCCATCCTCCAACATCGTCTGCCCATCAATGATGACCTGATCTCCAGGCTCTACATCTCCTTCGATGGCTGTTTGATCCGATTGCATTTCCGCGATGGTCACATCCACTTTTTCCGCTTTATCATCATGCGCAATGAAAATGAATGTGTCATCTTGCTCCGTGATGACTGCGGCTGTTGGAACAATAAGCGTATCTTTCACTTTTTTCTCCGGTACTTCCACACGACCAATCATGCCTGAAAGGATATCACCGTCATCATTTTCAACATCCGCCTCAATCGGATATAAACCGGTGTCATCAGGCATCTCCTTCACGCTTTTAATCGTCGCATCATATTCATCATCCTCAATAACCGTTTGTAATTCATCATCTTTGGCAAAAAGATCGCGTACATTGGCCGTTACATTCAACGTGATTTTCATTTTATCGACATCCACTATGACGGCAAGCGGATCCTCATTGGATACCTGACTCCCTTCAGACGCATCCAAATCCGTGATCATACCGTCCGCTTCCGCACGAACCGACTCTTCCCCTGCCGGTGTCATTATCGTCGCAAGCATGTCATCCTCCTCCACATGATCCCCTTCCGCTACTTCCAATGAATCAATCTCACCGGGATTTTGAAGGATGACAGGAGTCGTCGAAGAAGGTTCCAGACGACCATATATCGATTTCGTGATGGTCATATCGCCTTTTTCCACCTCAGTCGTTTCAACCGGCACAGCCTTTTCTTCCTCATTTTCTTGATCATCAGCGGAATCCTGGCATGCCACAAGTGTTCCCCCAATGACGATCAACAACAAAAAACCAGTTATATTTCTAAATGTCATCAGCGTTTTCCTCCCATTTGGGTACTCCTACTCCAGACGTTCTATGTACATTATTATAATGCTCCAATGAACCCTATTTTAGCATACTTTCAGATTGAAATAGATACTTTTTAGTGAATTTTAAAAGGACTGCGTATAAGGTGGTGCATCAGGTGCCTGGTAAGGATTTTATGCGGGGATGGACCTGAGTTGAAAGAAACGAACACGGACTCTTGGAAATGATAGGGGGAGGAGGATTGGGAAAACAGAGAAGACCAATAGGGCGAGGAGAGCCGGAGAGACTGAACATTGGAAAGGATAGGGACAAGTACAGGAAAGAGAAAGGGAAGGAAAAAGAACAAGGAAAAAAAGAAAAGGGAAATACCAAAATATGTAGGTATTTCCCTCCATCCTTAATAATGAATCGGCTTATTAAGTTGAGCGATCAGGTGAGCGGTGCGTATCATTTGATTATGAAAGGTGGATGCGGAAATATCGACATACATCCCTGTGCCATCCCGGAAAAAAATATATGTTTTATCATCACGCTCCTCGTATTTTTTTACATGATAATAAGCAACCCATACACATTCCAGGCTTTTAGGTGAGGATGTAGGTAGCATGTAAACATCAAGTTGAGGGCAGATTGCAATTGGTAATTTGATGGGGCTATTTAAAATCTTCCTTGCAAATTCCCTTCTCCCTTCCACAGTGGAACCGTTTTCAATGCAATTCTGCTTAAGGATATAGTCTGCTTTATGTACATGGTTCCAAATTTGTTTCTTTTCATAAATACGCGTTTTATAATAAGCATTGTCCTTATTCAAGATCGCCTTCGTATGAATTGAAACAATATAATTTGCCACCAACGTTTCGGGGCCACCTCCTTTTCAGAGCAATAGTTCTTTGTACCCATTTCATTTGTACCATACGACATACAAGAAATCAATATACATATAAACAATTCTAGAATAATCATTTAAAAACCACTTCATTCTTGACAAAACTATGACAACTAAAAGCAGGCTTTTGGACTACGCGATTTCGGGGTGGGGTGCGCGATTCTCAGGAGGGAGTCGAGCGATTCCAGGGGCGTGAGCTGGGCGATTTCAGGGATGGGTTGCGCGACTCCCAGATCGAGACGCACGATTACGAGCCAAAGCCGCGCGATTTCAGATCAGGAATGCGCGATTTCGAGCCCAGGTCGCGCGATTCTGGGGCAACGCTGTCGATATATCGGTCTATTTTCCTTGGGATTTATGGGAGGATGTATTGCTAAGAATGGTGGGCATATTTTTGCCATACCAAACCCCCTGTCAATAGTGACAGGGGGTTGGTGTTTTATATAGAGAAGGTTCAGTGATCGATTGATTAAGCATACTCGTTATGCCTGTCGGACTTACTCAAGATTTTCATCTTGTTTTTGATCATTCTCGCCATCTTCTGGTGCGGTTGGCTCCCCATCATTCTCATTGAGGTTGTCATCTTCAGGTGCCTCATTTTCAGGGGCATTATTATCTGGCGCCTCATTTTCAGGGGCATTGTTATCCGGTGCTTCATTTTCCGGTGCATTGTTATCCGGCGCATTATTGTCGGGCGCATTATCATTGTCATTTCCCGTACCACATGCACTGACCAACGCCAAGGCAAGTAACGGCGCACCCAATTTCAGCAACCATTTCTTGTTCATGATTTTTTCCTCCTTGTTAATTCATTTCTTTATCGCCCCTTATCTTAACCAGTATTTGTAAAGTCATACAAAAAGTGATTGAATAATTTCCCCCTTACAATTTTTTCCTTATGACAAGGTGATTAATCCGGCTGGATCACTCACGAATCAATTTAAGAACGAGGATACGTTTTGAGACGGGATATGGAATGAGTCAGCATTGGATTACCTTATATTCTTGTTGATATTGGTTTTTAAATATGGATTTGAATGGTTTCTGTTGGAGTAAGAACTAGGGAAAGGATGACTAGGAGAGTGGAAATTGGAGGTGTTTTCATTCTGAGGTTCATGATCGTTTTTTTTACTATGTAAAGCCTGTTTTTTATGGTGTTAAAAAGTCTCATCGAAAAATGTTCACACGACAGTTCGTTGCCTATCAACGTTCCATCGGAAAATGGTTGTTTTCAAAGATCGACCAGCACTTCGGGCATAGTCGCGAAACCTATAAGAGAGCGCTCGCCAACAGCGGAGGGCTTTCTCAAGAGCACCACCGATACCTGAAAATCTCTCCCGAAAAAGCCCACTCATACTCTGACAAATACGCTCTCCTCCACTGACTCACAGCTGGTCATCACCCATCTTTCTTAATTCGCATCTTGGATGGCAAAGGTGATTTCTGCTTCACAGGCAAGTTTGCCGTCAACTGTTGCGGTTCCTTTCCCTTTTCCAATCGGTCCTTTTTCACGAATGATTTCCACTTCCAGCTTTAATTGATCGCCAGGGGTAACCTGTTTTTTGAAGCGACATTTATCGACGCCTGCCAGGAATCCGATTTTTCCTTTATTCTGCTCTTTTCCCAAGACTGCCATTGCGCCTGTTTGTGCAAGTGCCTCGATGATGAGCACTCCCGGCATGACAGGGTAATCCGGGAAATGTCCTTGGAAGAAGGGTTCATTGACCGTTACGTTTTTGATCGCTACAACGCGTTGTCCTTCCTCCATTTCAATGACTTTATCGACCAATAAAAACGGGTATCTGTGTGGGATGGTTTCTTTGATTTGTTTGACGTCCATTTGAATTCTCCTCTTCATTTTTATTTAAGTTACTTTTATCTGATCAGCGATCCTTTATTTATGTACAGTTTAGCATGATCGTAAAATCCATCATAGAAATCGTATCGATATCCATTTCATTCTACCAAATACCCGACTTTTCTGCATGGGCGAACTATTTTTGGGTCATTTGCCAAAAAAATGTTTTATTTTTCTTTATTGTGGTATTGAATAAGTATCCGGTTATCATATATATTGTCCTCCCCCTTAACAATATAATTATGATAAGGATATCCCCTTTATCTTTTTTGGGTATTCGGACGATAACATAGAACATTTATGCTATAACCAAGATCAGTTACTTCCTAACCCATAGCATTTTTCCGAATACCCGCTTTCTTTTTTTATACCATCCATTCCACATCATCATTCTATGCCATTCATTCTATTTACAATTTAATTGGATAAATAATGTTGAAATGGAGCAAGGTATGTAAAAAGGAGGGTGAGTAAAATGCTTTGGACGATTATCGCTGTACTGATCATTTTATGGATTCTTGGTTTTTCACTGAAAATCGTCTCCGGTGGACTGATCCATTTACTGCTTGTTGCGGCATTGGTTATCCTGATCATCAAATTGGTGAGAAGTGGACGAGAATCGTAGCGTGAAACGATTGATTCCCATCTCAATGTATCATGATTGAGTCTTCGAAAGCTGTTTAAGAGCTGTTCCATTTGCTGTCCATATAGGGCCATCCTTACGATCCATTCCCGCCACCCCACCGATCACGTGATAGATCTACCACAACGACTGTTTGAATCAACAGCATCTTCACCACGGAACCATTAACCATATGGGCCACTTAAATCCAATCATTTAACGCAATATGTATTGTCCGTCATATTTCAATGGTTAATTGCAGGAAATGATTCGCAGGAATATTTGCTGACTCATTCCCAGAATGCCTGAAAATATAAAAAGCATGTCTCACAGTGATAACCCTGAAAGCTGAATCTGGCTTTCGAAGTGGATATACCCTGCAGCATGCTTTTTGAATATATGCTTAAGCTATTTTATTTTGATTTAACGATATCAATGATATGTTGCCATGTTTCTTTATGCAAGGCATCGAAAGGGCTTCCGTCACCTATGACACCATATCCGACCATCATGCCCAACAATAGGGCAACGATACATAAAATCGGAATGACAATGAGACGTAGCCAAATTGGGAATATGCGCCGTATGGGGCGCTTGTTGGCTTTCTTTTCTTCCTTTTGACGTTTCTTTTGTTCATGTCGGGTGCGCTTTTCGGAATCGTCTTTCTTTTTTGATGGGGCTGGTTCGCTTGTTTTTCCCGTATGTTTTGAACGTTCCTGTGGACTGGAAGCAGTGTTTTTCTTTTTACGGGATGCGCCATCACTCGATTTTTTCTTCGTCAACGTTTTAAATAAGCCTGTCTTTTTTGTTTCTTTGTATTCTTTACGTGACGGTTTGGCTTTCCCTTTTGATTGTTCAGATGTCACTGTCTGTTTTGTTGACATAGTTTGTTCTCCTTATTCCCTCTTAAAAATTCACACATTCCCAACTGAAATAAACCACAGGATTACTATAGCCATATTCATATCATTCGTCAATCGAATCCTTTTATCGACCTTTTACAATGACAATCGTATCAGTTTGTGGAAAGATATGTTTTTAAGCTCGACGACTTCAGCCACACGGATCGACACCAGCCATGCCGACCGTTTCAAGACTCTGCCGCCTTCTTCAACCATCCCAGTCCTTTCGACATTTTACTGACGTTGGCACCGGGCCATTCAACAGCTTCACTTTTTAACGAGGGTTATACGGATTCCGGGTCCCATTGATAAAGTCCCGCTTATTGACCATATGCATCATAACTTTGGTCATATGCAGCCATATCATATTTACATCTATATCGTCATACCCATTCATATCGTGATATCAACACACGCACGTTTGCATTTGGCAGCAGCTCTAGCCTTGTATTAAATCGCGCTTTTACGTTCGATTTTATCTATATTCTCGAGCATGATGCCCGTCCCTTTTGCCACACAGTTCATCGGCTCTTCCGAAACGAAAACTGGTACCTTCAACTCTTCGGCCAGCAACTGGTCGATTCCATGGATAAGGGCACCGCCACCTGTCAAAATCACACCGCGATCGATGATATCCGCTGATAATTCCGGTGGTGTACGTTCCAATACCGTTCTTGCCGACTGTGTAATCAATGAGACAGCTTCACGTAATGCTTTTTCAATTTCTTCGGAACGGATGGTAATCGTCCGTGGTAACCCAGACACCATGTCACGTCCGCGTATATCCATTTCCTCGTCCCTGGCACCAGGGAATACTGTCGCCACTTCCATTTTGATATTTTCCGCCGTCCGTTCGCCGATAAGAAGTTTATATTCGCGTTTTATATATTGAAGGATCTCGATGTCAAATTCATCACCGGCCATTCGGATGGATTCTGCCGTTACAATATCACCCATGGACAATACAGCGACATCAGTCGTACCTCCACCGATATCAACAACCATATTTCCGCTCGGTTGATATATTTCCATTCCCGCACCAATCGAAGCCACTTTCGGCTCTTCTTCCAGATAGATCTTTTTGCCGCCGGATTTTTCAGCCGCCTCTTTAATCGCCTTCTGCTCAACTTTTGTAATATTCGTCGGACAGCAAATCAGCATCTTCGGCTTTGATAGAAATCCGCGCACATTGATTTTACTTATAAAATATTTAAGCATCGCTTCCGTTATGTCAAAATCAGCTATCACGCCATCTTTCAATGGACGGATCGCTTCAATATTTCCTGGTGTTCGTCCAACCATCCGCCAGGCTTCTTCCCCGACTTCAAGTACCTTTCCTGTGTTCCGGTCCATCGCAACAACGGATGGCTCATCCAAAACAATCCCTTTATTTTTAACGTGAATAAGCACATTGGCTGTCCCGAGGTCAATTCCTATATCCCTAGAAAACATGTTTCGTATCCTCCCTGACTCTTATATAATTCTTAGCGGCGGACAAAACGCTCCTAATATTACATTTTACCACAAAATTCGTTTTTTAACTGCATATATGTGAAAAAAATAATGACTTCCCATGAATTTTCCACCTTCTTTTATCGTGACGATTATCATGATGCTATTTCCCTATCCAACATCTTATTTCCGAGTCTGTAAGGTGATGCTTGCGCCCTGTTGGAATACGGGCTTTTCGAGGTGAATATCTGGACAAAAACCAAAAACACGGAGAGGATTTCCCCTCCGCATTTTTGAGCTTGCGTCATTTTCAAATGATCCTACTTCCCATTTTCCACTGCTCGGTGCATTCTCGCACCGCATCACCTACAGGATTGACATCGAGTCATTTTCCCGAATGACCACCTCCCTTAGTGTCAGCAGATATTTTGTTCATAGATCCGTATTGTCCTTACTGACAGCTCATTACCCGACTGGCTTTCCTTCAGAAAGATCATCAGATGACTTGCTCGCTTCATCACGATACTTATTCCGTGTTGCTTCCCCTCCACGTAAATGGCGGATTGACTTGTGGTAATCGAGAATGTCTTTGACGTCACGCGCCAATGCGGGGTTGATGTCCGGAAGTCTTTCGGTCAAATCTTTGTGGACGGTGCTTTTGGAAACACCAAATTCTTTCGCTATCACACGGACGGTTTTCCTTGTCTCGACGACATAGTTTCCTATCCTGATAGTCCTTTCTTTGATGTAATCGTGCACACCATTCGCCTCCCTGTGTTGGATATTTCCGAGGTGTATGTTTATGGACAAGGGATAAAAGTATATACAAATCACTTATCTAATTTCGCGAGTCATTGTGTAGCTCTGGTTGTCTGATGATAAATGTGTATACCTTTTAAAATACGGATAATGGCAAGATTATATGGTGATCCGGGTGCCTATGAAATGTGATGATACGACGGCAATTATGTATACGTTGGCTCATTTCCACACTCTGCGACGGTTTTGTTTCAAGGTATGTTTATCCAAATTAAAAATGCTGACGACATATAAAACAGCTACACAAGCCTTCACCTCAGACATAACTGATTGCTTGGTTTGTATATTTTATTACCTCAACATAACGTTTATGATTAAATTTACGTTATTCAAGAGAAAGGACAAGAACAATTTTAAAATTTCAGTTATTTCAAGATGTGACCATGCTAAATTAAAAGTGAGTATCCCACCCCTTCAGATATAGAATGAATCAATGGTGTATGATACAACGTATGACAGCAATACAGTTTTATGAATGGAGGTGGAGAAAGACGGTTTTCAAGGAGTGTCCTGTAGCAATCGGGGGAACGTAAAAGAACAGAGGGTATAATGTTTCCAAAGCCGAGAGCCAAACCTGTCTAAAAGCGTTTGGCATGATTTCCGTTTGATTGGAACTAAAAAGTTTGTGAACGGTGCATTCCAGGATTGGACGGTTTCTACCTATCTGCTCTGGGTCCGACCAGGCCGATACATACGGAAAGATATTTAGTATGAGGT
>DATGUN010000033.1:0-12055 GCA_035301285.1 Virgibacillus sp. | reverse complement strand
TGAGTGATTTGAATGAAAAAAGGTTATATGAGGTGGCGGAGAAATATCAGATACCTCATCTATCGACTGATTATAAGGATATATTTGCGTATGTGGATAGTGTCGTGATCTGTACGCCGAATAAATTTCATGCGGACATAGCCATTGCCGCGCTTGAAGCGGGTGTGCATGTTTTGTGTGAAAAACCGATGGCGATGAATGTTGCTGAGTGTGAAGGGATGGTTCAGGCAGCGGATAAATCAGGGAAAAAGCTGTCGGTTGCCTACCATTATCGGTATACCGAAGCGGCTCGGCTGGCTAAAGAAACGGTTGATGCAGGTGAATTGGGGGATGTCCTTGTGACGAGGGTTCAAGCGTTGCGCCAGCGGAAAGTGCCTGGCTGGGGCGTCTTTACAAATAAGGCATTGCAAGGTGGCGGCAGTTTAATAGATTACGGCTGTCATATGCTTGATTTGTCCTTGTGGCTTTTGGGAAATCCGAAACCGGTGGAAGTCATGGGCCGGGCATATAATCGTCTCAGTAAGATGCCGGGTCAGATTAATGAATGGGGCGTTCTTGATCATGAAACGTTTGATGTGGATGATCATGTGACCGGATATATCACATTTTCCGATGGATCGTCGCTCATGTTGGAGTGTTCCTGGGCTGCGAATATTAAGGAAGATAAGATGGCCTTGAGTCTGTCTGGTGTCAATGGCGGGATGAATGTGTACCCGTATGAACTTTACAAGCCTGACAATGGCAGTATGGTCATGACGGAACGTGATGCTGAACATGATGAAGATGCTGCGGGCTTTGAGCAAATGAAAAAATTTGTCGACAGTTGTCTCGGACGCTCGGAATTGATTGTGAAACCTGCGGAAGCCCTGCAGGTCAACCAAATCATGGATGCGATTTATCAAAGCAGTGCGGAAGGTGTGAGCATTAAGCTGTAAGTCAGTGTGTTTGTGTGGACGCTACTGTTCTGAATATGATGGTGGGAATAGATAAGTAGACTTGTGACGGTGGTTTAATGGACAATGAATATACAATTAAAGGGAGTGAATGATCATGAAAATAGGTGTATTTACGGTATTATTCGGTGGAAAAACATTTGAAGACATGCTTGATCATGTGAAGAATGCAGGTTTGGATGCAGTGGAAATCGGTACCGGCGGTAATCCAGGCAATGATTTCTGTGATTTGGATGGGCTTTTGGAAAGTGAGGATAAACGTCAGGAATACTTGGAAAAAGTTCATTCGCGCGGGTTGACGATCAGCGCGTTCAGCTGCCATGATAACCCGGTTTCGCCGGATAAGGAGCATGCGCGAAAAGCACATGAAACATTTGAAAAAACAGTAAAATTGGCATCCTTGATGAATGTGCCCGTTGTCAATACATTTTCGGGTACCCCGGGCTCTGATGAAGGTGCTAAGTACCCGAACTGGCCGGTGACGCCGTGGCCAGATGCTTATTCGGACATTTTAAAATGGCAATGGGATGAAAAGTTGATTCCATATTGGAAAAAGGCGGGTAAATTTGCGGAGGATCATGGCATCAAGGTTGGTATTGAGCTGCACGCGGGATTTCTTGTGCATACGCCTTATACGATGTTGAAATTGCGTGAGGCGACGTGTGATGCGGTGGGTGCGAACTTGGATCCGAGTCATTTGTGGTGGCAAGGCATCGATCCGGTTGCAGCGGTTAAAATTTTGGGCCGTGCAAATGCGATCCACCATTTTCATGCGAAAGATACGTATATCGATCAGGACAATGTGAATATGTATGGTCTGACAGATATGCAGCCGTATAGCAATGTGCCGACACGCGCGTGGACGTTCCGTTCGGTCGGGTATGGTCATGATACACAGGTGTGGTCGGATATCATCAGTGCGCTTCGGATTTATGGCTATGATTATGTGGTCAGTATTGAGCATGAAGATCCGATTATGTCGGTGGATGAAGGGTTCAGTCAAGCGGTCAAAAACTTGAAAGCCGTCAATATCAATGAACCCGCCACAGATATGTGGTGGGCATAGAAAATGAAAAGAGACGTAGGGACGGGTTCACTGTCCCGATAATCAGTGTGAAAGCAGGGTGTGTTCACGGTTTGGGTAAAAAGTGAGATGGGGCGTGAATTGTCCCGAATGGAGGAATTGATGTGAAGCGAATACCGATTGCACTTCAGATGTATACGTTGCGGGAAGCAAGCGAGAAAGATTTTGCGGGTACACTTCGGCGTGTAGCGGAAATGGGCTATGATGGTGTTGAGCTTGCCGGATATGGTGGCTTGACGGCACTTGAGGTCCGTGAGTTGCTTGATACATATGGATTGCGTGCCGCGGCATGTCACGTCCCCCTTCATGATTTAACGCGTAGGTTGGATGGGGTGCTTGATGACATGAAAGTGCTCGGGTCGAAATATGTTGTCTGTCCGTTTTTGACAGCGGAGGAACGGAATGAAACATTTTACCGCACATTGATTCCGAGATTGGATGAGATTGGTGCGGTGTGTCGTGAGAAAGGCATTAGCTTATGTTACCATAATCACGATTTTGAACTGGCTCGGTTGAGTGATGGTCGCACAGCTCTGGAGACAATTCTTGATGACACGGATGCTGCCAATGTACAAGCCGAATTTGATGTTTACTGGCTGGCCAAACGTGGGGAATCACCTGTTGAATGGCTTCATAAATATCGTGGCCGTACACCATTGGTACACTTGAAAGATATGACGACCGACGGCGAGAAGTTTTTCGCTGAGCTGGGTACAGGCGGTGTCGATATTGATTCTGTTTTGAAATGGGGCAGGACATCAACTGTGGATTGGTGGATTGTTGAGCAAGATGATGCGAAAGGCTCTCTTTTCACCAGTGTGGCATCAAGTCTCGCTTATTTGAAAAAGAAAGGGACGTAAAGACAGGCACACTGTCTGGGTAATCAGCGTGAAAGCAGGGTGTGTTCACGGTTTGGGTGTCATGGATGTTGTGTGAACGTTCCCTCCGTCCCGAAAATACGTTGCTGCGGTTTGCCAATCTTCCAGGAATTTGGTCGCTAGCTGTGGTCGTCTTCTTATGGCTAAGGGATGATATGCAACTGTCGTGGGTATTCCGTTTACTTCATGGATGGTGCCTCGGAGTGATTTTACATCTTTCTCTTCATCATTGAAGAAACTTTGGACTGCTACATTTCCGAGGCACAATATCAACGCCGGGCGTTTTTCCTCTATTTGATGCTTTAAGTGGCGCATGCAAATGGTCCGTGTTGCTGGTTTGTCATACTTTTTTCTGGGACGTCGTTTTAAAATATAGGTTATATATAGATCATGAAGATTGAACCCTGCTTGATATGCTGTTTTTTGCATGGTTTGTCGGGTTCCGCATAGATATGGAACCCCGTCACGGTCTTCTCTTTCTCCCGGATTATCGAGAACAACCATCATTTTGGCTTCTGGATTGCCTTCGCCCCAAATCATCCGTGATCCATGTTCGTACAGTCCGCATTCTTTACATCCAGTTTGCTGGTGTGGAACAGGATCTTCAGGGAGTGTAATTGGACAAAATTCGGTCATGTGTGTCAACCCCTGTTTTTCATGTTGCGCATAGTGTGTGTAAAAGTTGCCTTTTCATGCGTGGAAACAGGGCCGGGGCAAAGGGACGGGTCCACTATCCCGGTAAATCGTTGGATGTGCTCATGGTTCGGATGAATAGTAGGATGAAAGAACAGTCCGCTGTTCTGGCTCTATTTTCCTTTGTCGAACCGTTCATACTCTTCTCCATCCTCGTCATAATCCGTTACGACAAGCACATCGTATTTCTCTATCAAATCCTCCGTTTCATTAAATATATCTTCCCCTTCACGATCCGAGTCGGAGATAAAGCTTTTCAATTCATCTTTTGCCTCACCGATTTCATCTTCGGTTCCCTTTTGCAGTGTTTCGTTTAGGTTTTCATACACATCTACCCCGTTTTTGACGTGTTGGATCATGGATTCGTTCAATTCTTGGATGCTTTTATACTCCAAATCGACGTTTTCAAGATATTCCAATCGTTTTTCCAAACCAGGCAATATGTCTTCTGTTAGCTTATCTTTTAGTTGATCCTCATCTATTTTATCGTCTTTGTCCAAGCGAAAACCAATCATGGACAGTGTGCTTATTGAATACGCTTCTTCGACTTCCATATAATCATTCAGATAATCAGCTAATTCCGCTGCCTTTTCTTTTTTGTTGAAACAACCTGAAAGGGATAACATGAAAATAAGTCCAAGCAGGATAAAAACCGTTTTCTTCACCTATCATCCGCCCTTGTTATGTTTTTTGAGTGGGAAGTCAAGACATTCGATACTTGACCCCATCATAAAGGTTTTCATTGAGATGTTCTGGATAAAATGACTTTTATATAAAAAATGTCACTGGCTCATTTTAGAATAGGGGTTGATTGCGAACTTGAATACTCTAAAAAAGAAGTGACAAATTATATATATTTAACCATACTTAATGGGGCATAGCAATGTTTTGTATGATGTTCATCCGATGCATCAGGCGTATTCCACGTATGTTCCCACGCTTCAAAATAAATCTTTTTCGATTTCTTTCATTCTGTAAAAATAGCCTTTTCGTTGCATGAGTTCGGAATAGGTTCCAGATTCCATGATTTGGCCCTGATCCATGACGATAATCTGATCCATATGTTCAAGACCACGCAGTTGATGGCTGATGAGAACAAAAGTATCGCCTTTTGCCTGTTCAAAGAGATGTTTGTAAATGGCATCTTCGGTCAGTGCGTCAATAGACGATGTTGGTTCATCGAGGAACCAGTTTCGGCCGTGTTTCAATAATGCCCGGGCGATGGCAAGCCGTTGTTTTTCGCCGCCGGAGAGATTTTCTCCTTTTTCATATACAGGGTCTGACAATGAAAAATGTTGTAATTGGACATGTTTTAGTGCTGTAGACATGTCCGCATCAGTTAAATCGTCACCGGCGAGTTGCAGGTTACTCCGGATGGTCCCGTTGAAAAAGTGATTTTTCTGCAGGACGGCTCGGCTCTGTTTCCATAAGTCTTCATCTTTGATTGTGTCGCTGGATTTACCGGCAATGTTCATCGAACCGGAGTCGGCTGCATATATTTTCAGAAGTAGATGAAACAGCGCCGATTTTCCGGATCCGCTCGGACCGACGATAGCCGTCTTCGAACCAGCTGGTAAATCGAGAGTGATATGTTGCAGTGTCGGTCGCCATTCATCTGGAAACGTGAAATTCACCCCTTGCAACTTAAAAGATAGCGGGGCATCTGGGACGGGTTCGGTATCCTGGACAGCTGGATGTGTGTGCTGTCCTTCTGTCCCATCTTGCAGACGTTCGATCGCCTGTTTGCTGTCGTTCAGATAAATGGGCAGGATCGCCATGTTATCAATTTCCTCGAATACGGTAATGGCGATCATGACGAGCATGGCAAGGAAGATGCCATCCATTTGGCCACTGGTGACAAGGTAAGCCCCGACCCCCAATACGGTCCACATAATCAAAAGCGAAATGAACGTGTTGACTGACTTTCCGAACAGGATATGGGTTGATTCTTTTTCTTGTTCACGAATATAAGTGGTTGAAGCGTTATTTAATGCCGCTTCTTTTCCTCGGATCTTTTGATGGATTTTCAAATCCCGGAATCCATGCAAAAGCTCTGCGGTACGCGTTGCCAGTGTGCTTCTCTGTGTCCGGACACGACTGCTGGACTTCCGCTGTTTCATAAAGACGAGCAGGGGAACGATGAAGGTCGTCACGACAAGACCGACGAACAGAATTATTGCTGTTGTCACGGAAAAGTAAACGGTCAATAGCATCGTTCCTAAAAACACCATCATTAAAATAATCGGAGGATAGACGACACGTAAAAAGTAATGTTGTAATGTTTCCACATCAGCGGTAATCCGTGATAATAAATCACCGCTCCTGAACCTGCCGAAAAGGGAAGGGGCGATGGGTTCCAGTTTCCGGAAAAAAGCAACCCGTAAGTTACTTAAAATGGTAAAGGTTGCCCGATGTGAAACATATCGCTCGGCATATCGTGTGAGCGCACGTGTCAATCCAAGCAGCTTAACCGTTGATGTAAGAACGATCAATGCGTATAAAGGGGGCTGAAGGGCTGCTTTGGAAATGAGATAACCACTCGCTGAAAAAAGTCCGACAGCCGCCATGCCCGCGATAAATCCGGCTAATATTGAAAGGATGATGTCCTTTTTTTCTTTGAACATGAACCGGGTAAGCATCGTCAGTTGTTTCATGAGGCATCCCCTCCTTGCAAGGCAACCATTTGCTTGTAGGCCGCAATGTTCTGCATCAATTCCGTATGTGTTCCCGAGCCGATGAGATGTCCATGATCGAGATAGAGGATTTTATCGGCATTTTGGATGGTATGCAACCGGTGGGCAACGGTAATGACAGTGGCATCAGCGGCTAATGATTCCATGCTGGCTTCAAGAATGCGTTCGGTTTTCAGGTCGAGTCCTGTTGTCGGTTCATCAAACAAGATGACCGATGGTTTCTTCAAGAAAGCCCGCGCAAGTGCCAGACGTTGTTTTTCCCCGCCGGATAGACCTCTTCCTGCTTCACCGACGGGCGTGTCATAGCCATGTTCAAGTGATTCAATCAGCCGGGCGAGACCGGCGTTTTCTGCAGCCTGGGCAATAGCATCCCGAGAAACATCTTGTGTCGCATTCATACCGATGGCAATATTCTCCGCAATTGTACCGGAAAAGATATAAGGGTCCTGTGAAATATAGCTTAACGTATTGAACCATACGTCTTCACGGTAATGTGTCAATGGTTGATTGTTCGCATATACCCGTCCCGATGTCGGTTGGGCGATCCCTGATAAAATGTGGAGCAGCGTCGATTTCCCTGCACCACTCGGACCGACGATGGCGATATGATGATACGGTGGAATGATCGCATCGATGTTTTGCAGGGCAAATGTTTCCTCCTCACCATACCGGAAGTTGACCTGTGACAGTTTGATTTCAATGGCTGTTTGGTCTGTATCGAGTGTCATGTCTCCCCATTCGACAGGTTTTTCTTGTTTGTTCAATTCTTCCGTTATTTTTTCAACTGCCCCCATACTGCTTTTACCATTATGGAAAGCATTGCCTAGTTGTTTTAAAGCTGTGTAAAATTCAGGTGCGAGAAGCAGGATGAAGAACGCGCCGAAAAATGTGATTCCGTCAAACAAGATGAGCTGCAGCGCCACTTCCAGTGCGATGATGCCGATACTGAGCATCGAAATCAGCTCGAGCATAAACGAGTTGGTAAAGGCGACTTTCAAGATGGACATCGTCGCTTCCCGGAAACCGAGACTGCTATCTTTGATCGTTTCTTGCTGTTGCCTGGCCCGTCCGAACAACTTCAGTGTGACAAGGCCTTGCAGCACGTCAAGGAATTTTCCGGAAAAGGCGCCAAGTTCATCAAGTCGTTCTTCGGATTTCTTTTTTGTCTGCATGCCGATGATGATCATGAAAATCGGGATGAATGGTGTCGTGATCAGCATAATCCAGCCTGAGTTGGCATGGGTCATGAAAATGACGATGATGATCTCCATTGGTATGATGGCCGACTGGATGATTTGCGGGATATACTCGCTGTAATAGCTATCAACTTCATCGACTGCATCCATGATCATGCTCACTTTTTTGCCGGATTGGCCGATCAGTGATGATTGAACGGAGCTCCCGCTATATTTTTCAACCAACTGTTGCCGGTACGTCTCTTTTTGACGCGCGCCCATCTGGATCCCTTTCCGTCCATTCAAATAACCGAACAGGACGCGAGCAAACAGGACCATCAGCAGTCCCGCCAGTAAGGGGAGTATGTCCCGGAACGTTTTATCCCCGAGAAAGACCCCGTCGATGATGGTGACGAGCAGATAGGCCTGTGCGATAATCATCGTACCCATCAGCAGTGAAAAAAGGGTCAGGATGATATGGTTTTTACGTTTGGAAACATCTGACGTTACATGGTTCATTTGTATGTCTCCTCATTGATTTAAAATGCCTACTTGAAAAACCGTGATGCCGATCCCTGACGGTGGAGCGTTTGCTACATGACATGCGCTGACTGCACACGTTGGTGGTGGATTTCATGTCATGTAGCGTCTGAAGCTTGAAAAACGCTCATGGCACACATTTGTGCAGCCTCCTCGTTGAAGGAGGTAGTTTGGAACGCGCTCCCTCCATATGGCAGCTACAACGATATGATGTGAAATGCTCCACCGGATGTCCTCATTTTTTTCCTTTTATATAGTCGGCATCAAACAAGAACAGACGCATCAACAGGATAAGAGATGGCACCAACAGGAACAGCCCTGCGATGAATGCGATAATCAGCGCGATCCCCATTGACGGGTATGTGGCCCCATCGTGAATCGTGATGAACGGATCCAGGATATATGGGAGATGACTGGCGCCGTATCCGAAAAACGCGAAGAAAAACTGCATCATCACACTGATGAACGCCAAGCCGTAATATTTGCCAACGTATACCAGTCCAGTGGCGATGACGAAAAAGCCGACTGATAATCCGAATACCCACCATAAATCAATCATATTGTCATAATGACGCTGGTTATGTTCGCCGAGTGCGATAAACGTCGTAAGTGCCAATATAATCGTCGGTGTCGACCAGAATAAAGCATATTTGCGTAAAAGTTTCAATGCATTGGTGTCGCGAGCCCTGTTTGCATAAAACGCCAAGAATACAGCGCTGATGAACAAGACAGATACAATCGCCAGACCTACGACACTCCAGGAATACGGACTTGTGAACAATGTCCAGTATTCGAGCGACACGGAGCCGCCTTTTTCAGTGATGAAGCCACCCTCCGACAATGTCAGAGCGATTGATAGGGACGCGGGAATCAAGAGACCCGTCGCACCATACAAGAACATATAAACGGTACTTTCTTTGGAACCGTAACTTTCAAATGCGTAAAACGACCCCCTGATCGCGAGCAAGATGATGGCGATACTGCCGGGAACGAGCAAAGCGGTCCCGTAATAATATGCCGTGTCGGGGAAAAAACCGACAATCCCGACGAAAAAGAAAACGAAAAACACATTCGTCACTTCCCAGACAGGCGATAGATATCTCGCAATCAGTTTATTGATGATATGGTCTTTACCGGTTCTTTTGGCGTAATAAGCGAAGAACCCCGCTCCAAAATCAACCGATGCGACAATCAAATAACCGAAGAGGAAAAGCCATAAAACCGTAATTCCGATGATTTCATAACTCATTGGTCATCCTCCTTTGCAAGTTCGGGGTATGTTTCCTTGAGTTCTTCCATGGCAGGTTTCTTGCGGAATATCCTGCGTAATATGACAACACACAATGTGCCAAGTGTCGCGTACAGCAAGAAGAAAAAGATGAACATAAGCCCGACATGTGATGACGTCGTGGCAGCTTCTTCGACTTTCATGAACCCGCGTAAAATCCATGGCTGTCTGCCTTCTTCAGCCAAAATCCAACCAAATTCAATCGCCGCAACAGCAAGCGGTCCCATCAATACAAGGAGTCTGAGCATCCATTTGTTTTGTGCGTTCCATTTTTTCACCTTGCTGATGATGAAGTAAAGCACCGGAACCGCAGCAAGGAACATACCGATCAGAACCATGAAATCGAACATGTAATGAATCCATAAAGGGGGCTGTTCGTCTTCAGGTGTTTCGGAAAGGCCTGTCACTTCGCCGGAAAAATCGTTATGCGCAAGAAAACTCAACAATCCCGGAATCCGGATTTCACCGGTTGGTTCCCCGTCTTTATTCAACCACCCCAACAACACCAAATCGGCATTTTCTTCCGTTTCAAAATGCCACTCCGCCGCAGCCAATTTTTCCGGTTGATGCTCTGCCAAAAACTTGGCGGAAACGTCCCCCGCGACTGCAGACAGAAGCGCAAATATGAAGGTGATCGTCAACGTGAACTTCAATGCTTTCTTATGATACGTCGATGCTTTATTTTTGAGTAATGAAAAAGCAGCGATCGTTACCAAAATTGCCGCGACTGTGACGTAAGCGGTCATGACAACGTGAAAAACCTTCGTCGGTGTTGCCGGGTTCAACATCGCTTGAAGCGGATTGATCGATGCAAATCCGCCATCCTCGACTGAAAATCCCTCGGGCGTATTCATGAACGCATTCACGGTTGTGATGAACACCGCCGACATCCCACCGCCAATAATGACCGGAAGCGAAAAGGACCAATGGATATATGGATTTTTGAACCGATCCCACGTATAGAGATAGATCCCAAGAAAAATGGCTTCAAAGAAAAACGCAAATACTTCCATGAACAACGGCAAGCTGATGACATTACCAGCCACTTGCATAAAGCTTGGCCATAACAGCGATAATTGCAACCCGATGGCAGTTCCCGTCACAACTCCAATGGCAACGGTAATGACAAAGCCACGCGCCCACCGTTTCGCCATCAAAAGATAATGTGGATCTTTCTTTTTAATCCCGATGAATTCCGCAATCGAAATCATCAACGGCACCCCAACACCGAGCGTCGCAAAAATAATATGGAAACCCAATGTCATCGTCGTTAAAAGGCGACTCATGATAACTGGATCTAAATTCATATGATAGACCCTCCTGAACAGTAAATTTGACCATGCAAAAAATGAAGACTGTAAAAGACCCTTACTGTATTCATACCCATTTATCTTCATGTTTATCTTCATGAATAATTTATGATTACCTTTATGGGTGATTTGTTTGTGATTACCTTATGTGAAATAATGAACAACGGTGTTCCAAGTACATAAAACATTTCCTTATTCTATTATAAGTGATAGGCATCACATATTGAACCGTATGAAATGACGAAATGGTGGCATTCCAAGTAATAATTTGTGACATTTAATAGGGGGTCGCTTTGGGGAGGCACTATGCGATTTTGTGGTGGAGCTGCGCGGTTTTGGGTTTGGGCTACGCGATTAAGGGGTTGGGCTGCGTGATTCGGGGGAGGAGCCGCGCGATTTTGGGTTGAGGTCGCGCGATTATGTGGTTGGGTTGCGCGGTTATGTGGTGGAGCCGCGCGATTTTGGGGAGAATCCGCACGATTTCGGGCGGGATTTGCGCGGTTATGTGGTGGAGCTGCGCGGTTTTGGGGAGAATCCGCGTGATTTTGGGTTGAGGTCGCGCGATTTCTCTTTTAAGTCAGACAACTTAACACCGGATTCCTGCAACAAAACATGAAATTTGCAAACCCGGACAAAGCCAGTCCGCCTTTAGTATTCAATCAATCCTTGATGCAATTTCGATCTTCTGGAGCACCCATTTTTCAATCAAGAACCACCCTTGATTTAATTATGACCCACTTGCACCCGTATTTTTCAATCAAGAACCATTCTTGATGCAATTTTGACCCTCTCGAGCACCCGTTTTTCAATCAAGAACCACCCTTGATTGAATTATGACCCACTCGCACCCGTATTTTTCAATCAAGAACCATCCTTGATGCAATTTTGACCCTCTCGAGCACCCGTTTTTCAATCAAGAACCATCCTTGATTGAATTATGACCCACTTGCACCCTTGTTTTTCAATCAAGAACCACCCTTGATTGAATTTTGGCCCTCCTGCACCCTTGTTTTTCAATCAAGAACCATCCTTGATTGAATTATGACCCACTCGCACCCACGTTTTTCAATCAAGGACCACCCTTGATGCAATTTCGGCCCTCTCGAACCCTCGTTTTTCAATCAAGATGTAGAAGAACCGATCGCTCCGGTTTCGATATCGCGCAACGATGAAGCTGCGCGATTCCTGGGTTGGAGCTGCGCGATTCTGGGTTGGAGCTGCGCGATTCTGGGTTGGCCCCGCGCAATTTAGGTGAGGTGCTGCGCGATTCTGGGGTGAAGCTGCGCGATTCCAGAGTGAGGTCGCGCGATTTCGAGGTGGAGTTACCCTGAATCCTTTTTTTATTTGAATGAAATCCGTATACTGTTCGTATGAGGAGGTTTATGATGAAACCAAATATACTATTTATCAATGTCGATCAAATGCGGGCGGACTGTATGAG
>DATGUN010000032.1:0-3343 GCA_035301285.1 Virgibacillus sp. | reverse complement strand
AAGGAAGGGCTTATTCGGTTAGAGCGGATGGGGGCGGTTGTTGTCGGAATGTCGGCAGCAGGTATTGATGAGATCTATGATATTCGGTTGATGATCGAGTCGTTTGTGTTTGAACGGGTGTTGCATCGTGATAACGAAGGGCTTGTTCGTGAGCTCCGCCAGATTTCCGAAATGATGCGGATTGCGGTGAAATATGAAGATGCGGATGCGTTTTCGCTTAAGGATGTGGCGTTTCATGAGGCGATTGTGAAGTCGATTGATCATCAATATATTTTGATGCTGTGGACGAATTTGCGGCCGGTGATGGAATGTCTGATTTTGCTGTCGATGCGGAAAAGGATGCGGGATGATGTAGCGGACTTTGATCGTGTGCTCAAGAATCATGATTTGCTGGTGGAGGCGATTGAGAAAAAGGACAGGAAAATCGCTGAACAGGCATTCTATCAAAATTTCAATGATGTGTTGAATGATCATAGTGGGTTCTGGACTGTTGGGAAAGGAGAAGAAAAGCGATGAAAGATTTGGATGCAGCGCGTTATATGCTAGGCGTGGATATTGGTACGACGAGTACAAAGGCGGTTCTGTACACGGAAACCGGTACGATTGTGGCGGAGGAGAATAATGGTTACCCGCTCCATACGCCGACTTTTTTGACGGCTGAAGAGGATCCGGTTGAAATTTTTCACGCAGTGTTATTGTCGATTGGCAATGTGATGCGGAAGTCCGGGATTGATGCGGAGGCATTGTCGTTCATTTCATTCAGCAGTGCCATGCATAGTGTGATAGCGATGAACAAGGTGGATGAGCCGATTACGAAATGTATAACATGGGCAGATAACCGAAGCCGGGACTGGGCTAATAAAATCAAGGAAGAACTGGATGGCCATGACATATATTTAAAAACAGGCACTCCCATCCATCCGATGTCGCCGTTTTCTAAAATAACGTGGCTTGAACATGACCATCCGGAAATTGCTCGGGAAACGAAAAAATATATCGGGATCAAGGAGTTTGTATTCCAGCGTTTGTTCGGGGAGTACGTTGTCGATCATTCGATAGCGTCGGCGACTGGACTGATGAATCTGGAAAAACTGGAGTGGGAAGACTCTGCCCTTGACGTAGCTGGAATCAATGCGGATAAATTATCACGTCTTGTGTCAACGCAAGAGATTTTTACCGGATGCGCTTCAGAGTACTGTAAAGAAATGGGAATTTCACCGAAAACAAAATTTGTGATCGGGGCAAGTGATGGGGTGCTCTCGAATATAGGTGTGAATGCATTCCGCAAAGGGGATATCGCCGTTACCATCGGGACGAGTGGTGCCATCCGGACGGTGATTCCGAAACCACATACTGATCCGAAAGGGCGTATTTTTTGTTATGCGTTGACCGAGGATCATTGGGTTATTGGTGGTCCGGTCAATAATGGGGGGATTGTGTTCCGTTGGATCCGCGATGAGCTCGCTGCCAGCGAAGTGGAGACGGCAAAACGGCTTGGAATTGAAGCGTATGACGTTTTGACACGGATTGCGGAAAAAGTTGAGCCAGGGGCAAATGGGTTGTTGTTCCATCCGTATCTGGCAGGTGAACGTGCCCCGTTATGGAATGCATCCTCACGCGGATCATTTATCGGACTTACATTGAATCATAAAAAGGAGCATATGATCCGGGCTGCGCTCGAAGGGGTTATATTCAATCTATATACAGTTTTCCTTGCATTGGTTGAAGTGATGGATACACCGGTTTCATCGATCAAGGCGACTGGCGGATTTGCGAAGTCGGACGTATGGCGGCAAATGATGGCAGATATTTTCGATGCCGATGTCATCGTGCCGGAAAGTTATGAATCATCGTGTCTTGGCGCTGTGATCCTTGGTTTGTATGCGACGAGGAAAGTGGACTCATTTGAAATTGTGAGTGACCTGGTTGGGGGAACCAACCATCATGAGCCTGTCGATGAGCATGTTGCGATATATCGGGAGCTTATTCCGATTTTCATCCGGATTTCCCGGGCGCTACAAGCGGAATATGAAAATATAGCTGATTTTCAAACGGAATAGATTGGAGTGATAAGTGTGTTCGAAAATATTTTGCCGCTCGTGATTGTCGTTATTGCTGTCGTTCTTTTACTGTTGCTGATCATGAAATGGAATCTCAATACATTCCTGTCGTTGGTCATTGTGTCATTCCTATCAGCACTTGCTTTAGGGATGCCACTGGATAAAATTGTGGACTCGATTCAGGACGGGATGGGCGACACCTTGGGCAGTATCGCGCTCATTTTCGGCTTCGGAGCTATTTTGGGTAGGTTGGTTGCCGATGCAGGTGGAGCGCAGCGGATTGCGGTCACCTTGATTGATCGATTCGGGGAAAAATATATTCAATGGGCGGTTGTGCTTGCGTCTTTTATTATTGGTATCGCTCTGTTTTTCGAAGTGGGGCTTGTCCTGTTGATACCGATTATGTATCAAATTTCGCGTCGCTTAAACATTTCGATTTTATATCTGGGGATTTCAATGTCGGCAGCATTATCGGTTACACACGGGTTTTTACCGCCACATCCAGGACCGACAGTGATTGCCCAGCAGTACGGGGCTAATATCGGTATGGTGCTGGTGTATGGTTTCATCATTGCTATTCCGGCAGTGATCATTGCTGGGCCACTGTTTACGGTTTTGTCCAAGAAATTGGTGCCGGAAGCTTTCTCCAAGTCGGGCAGCATTGCATCACTTGGTGAAATCAAGACATTTAAAATCGAGGATACACCTGGGTTTGAAATCAGTGTTTTCACGGCTTTATTCCCAGTTATATTGATGTTCGTCGCGACGATTACCGACTTACTGCAAGAAATAGCAAACATGGATGGACATATTGTTTTCGATGTGATCCAAGTCATCGGGAGCCCGACGATTGCCCTGTTGATTTCCATCTTGCTGGCAATGTATACGATGGGATTTGCACGTGGTATTTCGATGAAAGAGATTGGTAAATCAACCGAAGAATCGATTCGCGCAATTGCCATGATGCTCCTTATCATCGGCGGTGGCGGTGTTTTCAAACAAGTGCTGATTGATGGGGGTGTCGGGGATGCTGTGGCTGATTTGTTTTCCGGATCGAATATGTCCCCATTGTTATTGGCATGGATCATTGCTGCGATGTTGCGTATTGCCCTAGGTTCAGCGACAGTTGCAGCTCTGACGACGGTCGGTCTGGTTGTTCCGATGATGGAAACGTCCGATGTGAACCTCGCTTTAATCGTCCTTGCAACAGGTGCAGGTAGTTTGATTGCATCCCATGTGAATGATGCAGGATTTTGGATGTTCAAGGAATATTTCGGGCTGAC
>DATGUN010000031.1:0-29219 GCA_035301285.1 Virgibacillus sp. | reverse complement strand
TTTCAGTTTGTGGCTCCACGCCTGACTGCGCATCCAGAACAGTTACCGCACCATCAAGCACACGTAATGATCTTTCCACTTCAACTGTGAAGTCCACGTGACCTGGTGTGTCGATAATGTTAATTCGATGATCGTTCCACTGGGCAGTTGTTGCCGCGGAAGTAATCGTGATCCCGCGTTCTTGTTCCTGCTCCATCCAGTCCATTTGTGAAGCACCTTCATGTGTTTCACCTATTTTATGAATACGTCCTGTGTAGAAAAGAATACGCTCAGTAGTAGTAGTTTTTCCGGCATCAATGTGTGCCATAATACCAATATTTCGCGTCTTTTCTAAGGAGAACTCTCTCGCCATGTATTCTTCTCCTTCCTTGCAAAAAAGTTTTCGTTATTTATAGTTTGTATAATTACCAGCGATAATGCGCAAATGCTTTGTTGGCCTCTGCCATCTTATGAAGCTCTTCGCGTCGTTTTACTGATGCACCTGTATTATTGGAAGCATCCAAAATTTCATTCGCCAGACGTTCTTCCATTGTTTTCTCACCACGAAGACGTGAGTAATTTACAATGTAACGGAGTCCCAACGCTTGACGACGTTCTGGACGCACTTCCATTGGCACTTGATAGTTGGATCCCCCAACACGACGTGCACGGACTTCAAGTACTGGCATAACGTTTTTCATGGCTTGTTCAAACACTTCCATCGGCTCTTTGCCGCTTCGTTCATTAACGAGTGAAAATGCTTTATATAGAATTTTTTGAGCAACACCTCTTTTTCCATCAATCATGATTTGATTAATGAGACGTGTCACTAATTTAGAGTTGTACAATGGATCTGGCAAGACATCGCGTTTAGGTATCGGTCCTTTACGTGGCATATGTCCCCCTCCTTTCTGATAACATCAATGAATATGTTCATTTATTTCTTTTCTTTAGGTTTTTTGGTGCCATATTTGGAACGGCCTTTCGCACGTCCTTCCACACCAGCTGTATCAAGTGCCCCACGGACAACGTGATAACGGACACCTGGTAAGTCTTTCACACGACCACCACGTAATAATACGACGCTGTGTTCTTGCAAATTATGTCCAATTCCAGGAATATATGCTGTCACTTCCATGTTGTTCGACAAACGAACACGCGCATATTTTCTGAGTGCCGAGTTCGGTTTTTTTGGAGTCAATGTTCCAACACGGGTACATACGCCACGTTTCTGTGGTGAATTCAGCTTCGTGAATTTCTTTTTATAACTATTATAACCTCTATTAAGTGCTGGAGAGTCATATTTTTTAGGTTTGTTCACACGGCCTTTTCGTACTAACTGATTAATTGTAGGCATGGCTGCTGCCTCCTTTCTTTTTCTTTTAATATCATTCGAGTCTACAAGCATTTGAGGACATCAACGATAACGTTTTATAATACCACACATCCAGGTGGTTCATTTTTTTGCAAAAAAACAAAACGAGTTCAGATGAAAACGCACAACAATGTTCACCGTGTAAGAGCAACGGTAGAAGCACCAACTTCAATTCCACATGCTTTTCCAAGCTTTTTCATGGAATCTACACTTATGCATGGAATGTTTTGTTCTTCCGCCAACTGAATAACATCCTGAATCAAATACTCATCAGCGTCTAGAGCATAATACACCTCAGATGCGATACCTTGGTGCATCGCTTTAAGCGTTTGGCTCTTTCCGATGACGATCCGAGACTCCGCTCTTGTTACTTTTTCATAAGACATCGGCAAATCCTCCAAAGCAACAATCTTAAACACATTACCTTAGATATACTATCATTGTCGTTTTTCAATGTCAACAATAATGTAAAACTTTAGGGCAATTATTTTAAGGCCTGTCCAATGCAATGAAAAAAGCTTCCAGGACAACATAAAACCACCTGAGTAAGCACAGTGGCTTACCCAGGTATAGTTCTATTATTGTATAGCTTCTGTCTCTTCTGTTTCAGATGGTTCAGTTTCAACTTCTTTCGGTTCATCAAGGGATGCTTTGATTTGGCGATATTTGGATATGCCTGTTCCTGCAGGGACCAATTTACCTATAATCACATTTTCCTTCAAACCGAGTAAGTCATCTTGTTTTCCTTTGATGGCTGCATCTGTAAGCACACGCGTTGTTTCTTGGAAGGATGCAGCTGACAAGAATGAATCTGTTTCAAGGGATGCTTTTGTAATCCCAAGTAGTACAGGCTCACCAACAGCAGGTTCATTGCCTTCAGAAAGAACTTTTGCATTGGCTTCTTTGAATTGGTGAATTTCAAGTAAAGAACCTGGGAGAACTTGTGTATCTCCGGATTCGATCACACGGATTTTACGAAGCATTTGGCGGACCATGACTTCTACGTGTTTATCCCCAATTTCAACGCCTTGCATACGATATACACGCTGTACTTCACGAAGCAGATATTCCTGTACACCCTCGACGCCTTGAACTTTCAGAAGTTCTTTCGGATCAACTGAACCTTCCGTCAACTCCTGCCCGGCAATGACTTCATCGCCTGGGAACACACTCATGCGTGCGTTATAAGGGATTGTATATGAACGTTCTTCAACCTCGCCTTGTACAACCATCTCTTGTTTGTCTTTCACTTCATTGACTTCTTTGATTGTACCGTTGATTTCACTGATGACAGCCTGCCCTTTCGGATTACGCGCTTCAAACAATTCTTGGATACGTGGCAGACCTTGAGTGATGTCGTCACCAGCAACACCACCGGTATGGAATGTACGCATTGTGAGCTGTGTACCCGGCTCACCGATAGATTGAGCGGCTATGATACCGACAGCCTCACCAACTTCGACTTCATCGCCTGTAGCCAAGTTTCGGCCATAACATTCCTTACAGACACCGTGTTTGGTATTACATGTGAAAGCACTTCGGATGGTCACTTCCTCCACGCCTGCATTCACGATTTCCGTTGCTTTATCTTCGTTTATCAGTGCACCACTTTCAACGATAACTTCCTCTGTTTCCGGATGGTATACTGTTTCGAACAATGTTCTTCCAACCAAACGGTCGTACAGTGGTTCAATCAATTCCGATCCATACTTCAGGGTACTTACTTTCAAGCCGCGATCCGTTCCACAATCTTCTTCACGAACGATAACATCTTGAGCCACATCGACAAGACGACGTGTCAAGTAACCCGAGTCTGCCGTTTTCAGAGCTGTATCCGCAAGTCCTTTACGTGCACCGTGTGTTGAAATAAAGTATTCCAATACAGTTAGCCCTTCACGGAAACTTGATTTAATCGGGAGTTCGATGATTTCACCAGCTGGGTTGGCCATCAAACCACGCATACCCGCAAGTTGCGTAAAGTTAGATTCATTACCCCGTGCACCCGAATCACTCATCATAAAGATAGGGTTGCGTGCACTTAAGGATTTAATGAGTTTTTCCTGAATATCATCTTTCGCTTGTGACCAAATCGCAATAACCCGGTCATAGCGTTCTCCATCGGTAATTAAACCTCTACGGAACTGCTTCAGGACTTTATCGACTTTTTCTTGTGCATCAAGCAGTATATCCTCTTTTTCTTTCAACACGACAATATCAGAAACACCGACTGTCATTCCAGCTTTTGTTGAATAGCTGAAACCAAGATCCTTCATGCGGTCGAGCATCTTGGAAGTCTCACTGATTTTGAAACGTTTAAACACTTCAGCAATAATATCGCCAAGGATACCTTTTTTGAATGGTTCGATGATATCACGTTTTTTAATTTCTTCTTTGATATCTGTACCCTTTTCAACAAAATATTTTGATGGTGTTTTAACTTCCAGATTACTGTTTGTCGGTTCATTAATATAAGGGAATGATTCTGGCAATATTTCATTGAAAATCAATTTCCCGACGGTTGTCAACAACATTTGGTTTTGTTGTTCGTCTGTAAATGATTTCTTATTCAATGACGATGCCTGCACGGCAACTCTTGTGTGTAGATGGACATAGCCGCTTTGATATGCAAGCAGTGCCTCGTCTGTATCCTTGAACACACTTCCTTCACCGACGGCACCTTCACGTTCCAATGTGAGATAATAGTTCCCCAACACCATATCCTGTGAAGGTGTAACAACAGGTTTTCCATCTTTTGGATTCAATATGTTCTGGGCGGCGAGCATCAATATACGCGCTTCGGCTTGAGCCTCAGCCGATAATGGTACGTGGACAGCCATTTGGTCCCCGTCAAAGTCAGCATTATAGGCAGTACAGACAAGTGGGTGCAGGCGAATGGCCCGGCCTTCCACAAGTTTCGGTTCAAAAGCCTGGATACCAAGTCTATGCAATGTCGGAGCACGGTTCAGCATGACTGGATGTTCCTTGATGACTTCTTCGAGCACACCCCACACATCCGGATGCACACGCTCGATTTTACGTTTGGCTGACTTGATATTGTGTGCAATGCCTTGCTCAACCAATTCCTTCATGATAAACGGCTTGAACAACTCCAAAGCCATTTCTTTCGGCAGTCCACATTGATACATTTTCAAACTAGGACCTACAACGATGACCGAACGGCCAGAATAGTCAACACGTTTACCCAATAGATTCTGACGGAAGCGCCCTTGCTTTCCTTTCAGCATATGAGACAGTGACTTCAATGGTCTGTTCCCTGGACCTGTCACCGGTCTGCCGCGACGGCCATTATCAATCAATGCATCTACGGCTTCTTGCAACATACGCTTTTCATTTTGCACAATGATACTTGGTGCACCAAGATCCAATAGACGCTTCAAACGATTGTTCCTGTTGATGACACGGCGATATAAATCGTTCAGATCCGATGTCGCAAAACGACCACCGTCCAATTGCACCATCGGGCGGATTTCAGGCGGGATGACAGGAAGGACATCCAACACCATCCAAGAAGCATCATTTCCTGAATGACGGAACGCCTCGATCACTTCCAACCGCTTGATCGCACGTGTCCTGCGCTGACCCTGTGCAACTTTTAGTTCTTCTCTCAATGTTTCCGATTCTTTTTCAAGATCAATATCTTCCAGAAGTCTACGGATTGCTTCCGCGCCCATTTCGGCTTTAAACGTTTTACCGTATTTATCATAATATGTCCGGTATTCTTTTTCCGAAAGCAACTGTTTTTTCTCCAGTGGTGTGTCTCCCGGATCCGTTACGATATA
This sequence comes from Virgibacillus sp., assembly GCA_035301285.1. Lineage (GTDB taxonomy): Bacteria > Bacillota > Bacilli > Bacillales > Amphibacillaceae > DATGUN01. The sequence continues at coordinate 24,065 of DATGUN010000031.1, read as the reverse complement.
AGCAGCAAAGTAAATGACTTCTTCAAGCGCACGAGGTGACATATCTAACACAAGCCCCATACGACTTGGAATTCCTTTGAAATACCAAATGTGTGATACCGGTGCAGCTAATTCCAAGTGCCCCATACGTTCACGGCGCACTTTGGCTTTTGTAACCTCAACGCCACACCGATCACAAACGACGCCTTTATAACGGACGCGTTTATATTTTCCACAATGACATTCCCAGTCTTTCTGCGGACCGAAAATCCGTTCGCAAAACAACCCATCTGTTTCGGGTTTCAATGTCCGATAATTGATTGTTTCCGGCTTTTTAACCTCTCCATAGGACCAAGAGCGGATTTTTTCCGATGATGCTAAACCTATTTTCATATACTCAAAGTTATTTACATCTAGCAAAGGGCCTACCTCCCTTATTAATTTACCAACATATCACGTTTAAACCCGTATCGATATCAAGCCCAGGCAGCTTATACACCCAATCCGTATAAGCGCCTGAGTACTATAGCACCTTAAATGGTCAGCTTCCTTCAACCTCAAGGTTAAGTTTGCTCGCTGCTTGCGTTTCTTCTTCTTCCAATTCCCGCATCTCTATTTCCGACTCATCACTTGAGAGCATCTTCACATCTAAACCAAGGCTTTGCAGTTCTTTAATCAAGACTTTGAATGATTCTGGAACACCAGGTTCCGAAACATTATCACCTTTTACAATCGACTCATACGTTTTGACACGACCGATCGTATCATCCGATTTGACTGTCAGGATCTCTTGAAGTGTATAGGCAGCACCGTAAGCTTCCAATGCCCATACTTCCATTTCCCCGAAACGCTGTCCACCGAACTGTGCTTTACCACCTAATGGTTGTTGTGTGACAAGGGAATATGGACCAGTTGAGCGGGCGTGCAATTTGTCATCAACCATGTGTGCCAGTTTGATCATATATGAGATACCGACAGACACACGATTGTCAAATGGTTCACCCGTTCGACCGTCATACAGAATGGTTTTAGCATCGCGTGGCATTCCAGCTTCTTCCAATGTTTCCCATACATCTTCTTCAGTCGCACCATCAAATACCGGCGTTGCAACTTTGATCCCCAATTCTTTGGCAGCCATTCCCAAATGGAGCTCAAATACTTGCCCGATGTTCATTCGCGATGGGACGCCCAAAGGATTCAACATAATATCCACTGGTGTACCGTCCGGTAAATACGGCATATCTTCTTCTGGTAAAATTTTCGATATAACCCCTTTGTTACCATGACGTCCAGCCATCTTATCCCCTTCGGAAATCTTACGCTTCTGCGCAATATAGGCACGGACCAATTGGTTGACACCTGGTGGCAATTCATCACCATCTTCACGGTTGAAAATTTTCACCTCATGCACGATACCACCGGCACCGTGTGGAACTCTTAGCGACGTATCTCTGACTTCACGGGCTTTCTCTCCGAAAATAGCGTGAAGCAGACGTTCTTCGGCAGAAAGTTCCGTAACCCCTTTGGGTGTGACTTTACCGACTAGGATATCGCCATCTGAAACTTCAGCCCCTACACGGATAATCCCGTCTTCATTCAAGTTTTTAAGTGCTTCTTCACCAACGTTTGGAATATCCCTGGTGATTTCTTCAGGACCAAGTTTCGTATCACGTGCTTCTGATTCATATTCTTCAATATGAATGGATGTATACACATCATCTTTGACCAGACGTTCACTCATGATGATGGCATCCTCGTAGTTATAGCCTTCCCATGTCATGAATCCGACCAGCACGTTTTGACCTAGTGCAAGTTCACCATTTTCCATGGACGGACCATCTGCAAGAATTTCACCTTTTGTGACACGATCACCTTCAGATACAATCGGACGTTGGTTGTAACATGTACCTTGGTTGGAACGGATATATTTTTGCAGGCGGTAGATATCAAGATCGCCCTGCACCTCTTTACCGTCAACCGTCGAAACTCTGCGGACATGAACGATGTTTGCTTCAATACGTTCGACAATACCTTCATTTCGGCAGATGATAGCCGCACCAGAGTCTTTGCCATTTACATATTCCATACCCGTTCCGACGATAGGGGATTCTGGTTCCATCAAAGGAACAGCTTGACGTTGCATGTTTGCTCCCATAAGCGCTCGGTTCGAGTCATCGTTTTCCAAAAACGGGATACATGCAGTTGCAGCTGAAACGACTTGTTTCGGTGACACGTCCATATAATCCAATTTATCTCGAGGAACGATTGTATTTTCACCACGGAATCTTGCGATGACTTCATCATCACTGAAATAGCCATCTTCATCCAGCTTCGCATTCGCTTGTGCAACAACATAGCTATCTTCTTCATCAGCTGTCAGATAATCGATTTGCGCAGTTACTTTGCCTGTTTCCGGATCAATTCTACGGTATGGTGTTTCAATGAACCCGAATTGATTGACTTTTGCATAACTGGATAATGAGTTGATCAACCCAATGTTCGGTCCTTCGGGTGTTTCGATCGGACACATTCTGCCATAGTGGGAATAGTGTACGTCACGTACTTCAAAACCAGCACGTTCCCTAGTCAAACCACCTGGCCCAAGCGCAGATAGACGACGCTTATGCGTCAATTCCGCAAGTGGATTCGTCTGATCCATAAACTGCGATAATTGAGAGCTTCCGAAAAACTCCTTGATCGACGCTATGACAGGCCGGATATTGATTAACTGTTGTGGCGTGATGCTGGATGTATCTTGAATCGACATCCGCTCTCTAACCACACGTTCCATACGCGACAATCCAATACGGAATTGGTTTTGCAACAATTCACCGACAGAACGGAGCCTCCGATTTCCTAAGTGGTCAATATCATCTGTATCGCCTACTCTATGGAGCAAGTTGAAGAAATAGCTGATTGATGACAAAATATCAGCAGGCATAATGTTTTTGATGCCTTCATCTACCTTCGCATTTCCGATAATATTAAGCTCTCTTTCTCCCTCCGGATCTGTAGGGTCAACCACTTTAATCGACTGGATGGTGATCGGATCTTCCAAAACACCCTCGTGTGCTTCAATCACTTTTTCACCAGGCTTATTTTCATCCCTATCCAAATAAGGAATCACCTTATTAAGTAATTTACGCTCAAGCTTTTCACCTTTTTGCGCTAACACTTCACCGGTGTCTGGATCGACGATCGGCTCAGCAAGTGTTTGATTGAAGAGTCTATTTTTGATATGCAGTTTTTTGTTCATTTTATAACGACCCACATACGCTAAATCGTATCGTTTTGGATCAAAGAAACGAGAAATCAACAGGCTTCTGGCGTTTTCCACGGTTGGTGGTTCACCCGGTCTCAGACGCTCGTATATTTCAAGCAGCGCTTTATCTGTTGTCTCTGTATTGTCTTTGTCAAGGGTGTTTTTCAAATATTCATTTTCACCTAAGAGGTCGATGATTTCCTGATCATCACTGAACCCAAGCGCACGTAATAAAACGGTGATAGGTAATTTACGTGTCCGGTCAATCCGTACGTGCACAACATCTTTCGCATCTGTTTCAAACTCAAGCCATGCACCACGATTGGGGATTACCGTTGCGGTCATACCTCTTTTTCCGTTTTTATCGATCTTTTCATTGTAATAAACACTTGGGGAACGGACTAGTTGCGAAACGATAACACGTTCAGCACCATTAATGATAAATGTACCTGTATCCGTCATAAGCGGGAAATCACCCATAAACACTTCTTGCTCTTTTACTTCGCCGGTTTCATTATTGATCAATCGAACCCTGACGCGCAAAGGTGCATTATATGTGACATCTCTTTCCTTGGATTCATCGACTGGATATTTAGGTTCCCCTAAACTGTAATCAATAAATTCCAAAGACAAATTACCTGTGAAATCCTCAATCGGAGAAATATCATGAAACATTTCCTTTAAACCTTGTTCCAAAAACCATTGGTACGAAGCGGTTTGGATTTCAATCAGATTTGGTAAATCTAATACTTCACTGATACGAGCGTAACTTCTGCGGTTACTGTGTCGCCCATACTGAACTAGCTGATGCGTCAACTGCTTCACCCCTCAAATCAGGTATTTTTCATCACATTTACATATACACACATACACATAAATATGATATTATATTAGAAAAACGATACCTCAAAGTCTCAAATCGGTATAATTTTTCAAATGGACTCGTTCATTATTGGAAACACCAAAGTGGTTGTACATAAAAACATACAAACAAACTTGCAATCCTATCTCTTGCAAGTATTTTGGCTTCCCAACGGAACTTTCCGGCATCAATGTTTCTGATATATATTTATTGGCTATGGATATGATGTTAAAGAACATTACTTTCCGTTAAATAGAAAAAAGGTTTTTTGTGTAAAAACCTTAAATGTGTACTTTTCCCTAATTTTAACAGTGTTCCCTCACAGTCAATAGTATATACATATATTTTATATAAAAATAATGCTTGACAAGAAAGTCCCATATTAGCATCTTCCAATGTTATCACAAGCATTAATGGAAGTCAAACTTTTGTTGCCTGTAAAATGTAATAACCTTTATCCCGGGAAACAATATCTACATTCCCGAAAATGTTTTGCAATTCCGCTTTCGCAGATGGTGCACCTTGTTTCTTTTGAATGACAACCCATAACTGCCCTCCATCTTTCAACACATCTTTTGCATCGCGGAACATTTTATAGATGACCTTCTTCCCCGCCCGGATGGGTGGGTTGGTAACAACTGCTGCGAACGTTCGATTCATCACCTCAGACAAACCGTTACTCTGTATAATGGAAATATTGTTGATATGATTTTGTTGTATGTTTTGTTTTGTCAAAAGGAGTGCACGTTCATTAACATCCGTTAATACAACGTGTCTTGTGTCATACGTATAGGCTAGGGTAATCCCAATCGGTCCATACCCACAGCCGAGGTCCAGGATGTCGCCTGCTACTTGTGGTTCCCTAAACTGCTCGATCATCAATTGTGATCCAAAATCAACTGCGTTTTTGGAAAACACACCCCGATCACTTGTGAACGTGTATGTTTTACCACGTAATCGGGCATGCCAAGTTTGCGGTGCACGATCTACATTTGGCTTCTCTGAATAATAATGCTCACTCATCATACCACCCATTTCATTTGATCTGAGCAGGATAGAAATAGAAAGCCCGTCGTTTTATCGACGAGCTAGCCTATTTTATGTTTATCACTTATGTTCGGGCGAAGTACATCACCCCACAATGGGGGCGAAATTATTTGATTTCTACGCCTGCGCCTACTTCTTCAAGTTTTCCTTTAAGCTCTTCCGCGTCTTCTTTTGAAATGCCCTCTTTAATTGGCTTAGGTGCGTTATCCACTAGATCTTTAGCGTCTTTCAAGCCTAGGCCAGTGATTTCACGAACTGCTTTAACAACTTTAATTTTAGAATCGCCAGCGCTCTCAAGCACGACATCAAATTCAGTTTGTTCTTCAGCAGCTTCCCCGCCACCTGCAGCGCCGCCAGCAACAGCAACAGGTGCAGCAGCAGTTACACCAAATTCCTCTTCAATCGCTTTTACAAGGTCGTTCAATTCAAGAACGGACATTTCTTTGATAGCTTCAATAATATTTTCATTAGCCATGATTTATTTCCTCCTATTTCGTGCTAGATAGCACATGATTTATAACACATATAATATTTATGCTTCCTGTTCTTCTTTTTGTTCGGCAATCGCTTTGGCAGCATATGCGAAGTTCCTGACAGGAGCTTGCAAGACGTTGAGCAACATCGAAACCATACCTTCGTAGTTCGGTAGTTCCGCTAGCTCTTTGATTTGATCGAGAGAAGCAATTTCCCCCTCAATCACACCGCCCTTGATTTCCAATTTCTCGTGGTCTTTCGCAAAACCATTCAAAATTTTAGCCGGAGCAACGACATCGTCATCACTGAATGCAATTGCCGTCGGTCCAACCAACGTTTCCGCCAAGTCATTCAATTCTGCTTTTTCTACAGCACGTTTGGACATTGTATTTTTATATACTTTGAAGTCCACCCCTGCGTCTCGCAGCTGTTTACGTAAATCTGTCACCTCAGCAACATCCAGACCACGATAATCCACTAGAATGGTTGATTGGCTATTCTTGAATTTGTCTGTTATTTCTTCAACAAGTGCTTGTTTTTTCTCAATCACACTGGACAAATCATCCACCTCCTTAAACTTCATATGATACCGTAGCGATAAAGCGTCCGGACCTTTTATAAACCGGCATATTCTGATATATTCACGAGTCAAAATACCGGAATCAAAAGGGTCAGACCATTACCTAAGCATTAGGAAAGCCTTCATGTAGACATGAAGGCTGTTATAAACAAAATGGTTCGAAACTCTCTCACACAATTTGCATAAAACACCTCGGCAGGATATTAAGCATCACATGCACCTGAGTCTACGGTATGACATATTCAATTTCAACGTATCAAATTATATCTGACATAGTAGAATAAGTCAACTTCCAACACAAAATAATTTAACGTTATTTCGTATAACTTGAAACATCGACTTTAATGCCAGGACCCATTGTAGAAGTAATGGAAACGTTACGAACATAAACCCCTTTAGCAGATTGTGGTTTTGCTTTTACAACCGTATCCACGATTGCCGCAAAGTTATCGCGTAATTGTTCGTTTTCAAAAGACATCTTGCCGATCGGAACATGAATGTTGGATTGTTTATCCACACGATATTCCACTTTACCGGCTTTGATTTCTTTCACGGCATTTCCAACTTCAAATGTAACGGTACCTGTTTTCGGATTCGGCATAAGCCCTTTTGGTCCAAGCACGCGGCCCAGCTTACCAACTTCAGCCATCATATCTGGAGTGGCGACAATAACATCAAAATCAAACCAACCTTGGTTGATTTTGTTGATAAGGTCTTGGTCACCAACATAGTCAGCACCAGCTTCTTCCGCTTCTTTTACCTTGTCCCCTTTTGCAAAAACAAGAACAGTTTGTGATTTCCCTGTACCATGAGGAAGCACCATTGCTCCTCTGATTTGTTGATCTGCTTTTTTCGGATCAACACCTAAACGAAATGCAACTTCAACTGTTTCGTCAAATTTAGCTTTTGCAGTCTCTTTCAATAAAGAAATAGCTTCTTCTGCATCATATGCTTTTGAACGATCAATGAGTTTCAATGCATCTTCGTATCTTTTTCCTCTTTTAGCCATTTTTGTACCCTCCTATTTGTGGTTATAGCGGTATTACCTCCCACTTGCAGAAGTAATGCATACTTCTGTGAACCCATCTCAGGAATTCAAGTCTGATACAAGAATTCCTTCAATATGTTTTTAACTGGCTCATTATCGCCATCGTTATTATTCAATAATGGTTGTATCATTAATCTTCAATTGAAATACCCATGCTACGTGCAGTGCCTTCAACCATACGCATGGCTGCTTCAACATCTGCAGCATTCAAGTCTTCCATTTTCGTTTCTGCAATTTCTTTTACTTTATCACGCTTAACTGCAGCAACTTTATTTTTGTTTGGTTCTCCAGACGCCTTGTCAATTCCTGCCGCTTGCTTCAATAGCACCGCAGCCGGTGGCGTTTTGGTAACAAACGTAAATGAACGGTCTTCAAACACAGTGATTTCCACTGGAATAACTGTACCAGCCTGATCTTGTGTACGTGCGTTAAATTCTTTACAGAAACCCATGATGTTCACACCTGCTTGACCGAGTGCTGGTCCTACCGGTGGAGCTGGGTTAGCTTTCCCTGCTGGAATCTGCAATTTGACCAACTTGATAACTTTTTTAGCCACGAAACACACCTCCTTAAGTTCGTGATGTGGTAATGGGGTTCCCTATGGTTCCCTCCCACTCATGTATACACAAACCGCAGATTGCTTTCAATTTGCGGATGAATAACAAAAAAATTTTAGCATGAAACACATAATAATGCAAGGGTTTTACACAATTCTTAAAAGAAACGGACGCCTCGATCAGTCCCAGCAAGCTGGGCAAAATGATGGTGGCGGTTTATGCTCACGTCAAAAAATGACTTAAGACCCAGGAAGGCTAGGCGACGCCTAACCTCGTCAACCCCGTCATGTAGCACCAAAGCCATCCGTATTTCCCGAACATCTAAACCTGACAAATAAGCGCCAACACTTAACTTTCTTTCATATATATAAAACCTATGACAATTTTTTAACTTGAGAGAAGTCCAATTCGACAGGTGTCTCTCTTCCGAACATGTTAACGTGGACTTTCACTTTTTGTTTGTCTGCATCGATATGTTCAATGGTTCCGGTAAAGTCGGTAAATGGCCCATCCGCCACCTGAACATTTTCCTTCAATTCAAAGTCAACTTGAACTTTCGGAGCAGACATTCCCATTCGCTTCATGACCGCCTCCACCTCTTCAGGCCATAGCGGTGTCGGTTTGGAACCATGCCCACTCGATCCCACAAATCCCGTAACACCAGGCGTGTTTCGGACAACATACCAAGAATCATCCGTCATGATCATTTCTGCCAGGACATATCCAGGGAAAAACTTCTTTTTTGTAACCTTTTTCTTGCCATCTTTCATTTCTGTTTCTTCATCTTCGGGAACCAGAACCTGAAAGATCTTATCCTCCATTCCCATCGATTCCAAACGTTTTTCCAAATTCATTTTTACTTTGTTCTCATATCCGGAATACGTATGTACGACATACCAATTTTTCTCCATTTTTTCGTCAGGACAACTATTTTGCCCTTCCCTCCTTTTATAAAAATTGCGCCTAACGATCATCATAGGGAACATCTACAAAACGCTTTCCTTGATGTCATTTCAGGCGGATCCATGACACAAACGTCACAACAGTACCATCATTCATGGAACTTTTACCCTCTATATGATCGAATAAACTCTATATAATTTCCCCAACATTAAAAAACCCAAGAGACTGGGTTTTTGATGTGACGATATATTATAATACATTATAACATAAGTTTACCTTATTTATTCAAAAAATGTATTTAAAATCTGTGTTATACCAAGATCGATGACTGTGAAAAAGAGTGCGACAAAAGCTACCGTTACGATAACCGTGATGGTATAGCTCGTCAACTCACGCCCTTTCGGCCATGTTACCTTCTTCATTTCCCTTGATACATTTTTAAAAAACGTAATCATTTAAGTACCCCCGCAACCAAAAAACGTTTTACTTTGTTTCCTTATGCACCGTATGTTTCCCGCATCGCTTGCAGAATTTCTGAACTTCCAAGCGTTCGTTCTGGGAGCTACTCTTATAGGTGGTATAATTTCTATTGGCACATACTGTACAAGAAAGGTTAATCTTTTTACGCATCATTATCATCCCATAAAAAGGGTATTTATACTTCTATTAATGTAGCATGCCTGTTCCATTGTGTCAACGTATTTTGGTTCTGACAGCAATATAATTGCCCAGCTTTATACACCGACACCTTTTACGGACATCAATTGTTCGAATTTCCGCTTTACGCGCTGTATGGCATTATCGATTGACTTCTCATGACGATTCAATTCCTCTGATATTTCTTGATAGGTGCATCCGCCAATATATAAATGCAGTACTTCTTTTTCAAACTCACTCAATAATTCAGATAATTTTAGCTCTGTATCAAGCAGTTTTTCCCGATCTACCAATAATTCTTGCGGATCGATAGCTGTAGAACCCGCAATAACATCCAATAATGTCCGTTCTGATTCTTCATCATACATTGGTTTATCAAGTGAAACATACGAATTCAATGGAATATGTTTATGTCGTGTCGCGGTTTTCACCGCTGTGATAATCTGCCTTATGATACACACTTCCGCAAATGCCTTGAATGAAGATAGCTTGTCCTCGTCAAAATCACGTATCGCTTTGAATAAACCAATCATGCCTTCTTGTTCAATATCTTCTTTATCTGCGCCGATAAGGAAATAAGTCCGTGCCTTTAATCTGACAAAATTCTTATATTTATTGATAATATAATCAAGCGCCACGTTATCACCTAAATGAATGGCGCGGATAATTTCTTCATCATTTGCCATCGCAACATACTTATTGATTTTAACCTTTCCGACACTCACCATGAATGACCCCCTGCTTGCAAAAGCGTTCCATTTAAAGACATTATACAATAACGCTTACACAAGCGTCAACAGGGTTTTCAGAGAATTCGGGAGTGAATGACAAATATTACGGTTCATCAGCTGCATCGTTTATGGGTTATATGCGTCTAGTGGTCTCCCCTGCGCCACTTCTCGAATATCTCCAACGTTTTTTGGTTAAGCGGTATTTTTGTCTGTGGTGTGACACGTTTATGATACTCAATATTGATTTGCATCTGCCGTTTACTATCTTTCCACTCCATATATAACTCTCGAGCAGATTTTCTCAAAGCACCCCTGCCAAAAATCGTACGTTGTTCCGCATAATCGGACGTAGCAACATAAACTTGATTTCGAACATTTTTCAAATCACTTACGATACGTTCAATGCATTCATCTGCCGTTTCCTTTTCCTTTGTGTAGATAACCTCTATTTTAAAAAGCTTTGACTTGCTGGCGATTCCGGGGACATAATACGCATCGAATACAACGATGACACGATCACCTGTAAACGCCTGATATTCAGCCATGTACTCGATAAGCATGTCCCTTGCTTGGGCAATTTCTCTCTCCTTAGCCTTCTTTAAATCTTCCCACGCGCCAATGATGTTGTAGCCATCGACAACCAGAATATTCATGGCATTTGTCCCAATGGATGTCTTTTTCGGTATACTTCATACAGCAACAAGCTGCATGCCACGGACGCATTCAAGGAAGAATTATGCCCTTTCATGGGAAGGCTGACAGTCCAATCGCACTTTTTCTTAACCAAACGGCTGATGCCTTTCCCCTCATTTCCTATAACGATGGCGATGGGGATTTCTCCATCGATGTAACGGTAATCCTCTGAGCCATCAGCAGCTGTTCCCGCTATCCACACACCTTCATCCTTTAGCATATCCAACGTGTTGGCAATATTGGTCACTCTTGCAACGGATACGTGTTCCAAAGCTCCTGCCGCCGTCTTGGCAACTGTGCTTGTCAAACCGACTGAACGGCGCTTCGGGATGATAACGCCATGGACACCTGTTGCATCTGCTGTACGTAAAATTGACCCTAAATTATGCGGATCTTCCAGCTCGTCCAACACAATAAAAAAGGGGGGCTCATCTTTTTCTTCGGCATTTTGAAACAGATCATCTATTGTGGCATACTCGTAAGCTGCTACATAAGCTATGATACCTTGATGATTCCCACCGGATAGTTGATCCAACTTTTTCTTGGGAACCTTTTGTATCGTGGCATTCGCTGTTTTACCGGCAACTTGCAAAGTATGTAAGACATTTTTATTCAACTGTTCAGATACCAATACTTTATTAATCGATCTACCGGACTTCAACGCTTCGATAACCGGGTTTTTGCCAATAATCAGTTCTTCACTTGTCTGGGTCATTTTCATTCCTCCCTTCGATGTCACGTACCGCTGCTTTCAGTAGGGTCGTTAATCGTTCATGATTATTCGATAAGTAGTGATAACCAATCAGTGCTTCAAACGCTGTACTGTAACGATAAGTCTGGACACTCGTATTTTTGGGGACAGATCCAGATTTAGCATTACGCCCTCTGGACACAATACTCTTTTCTGTTTGATCTAAAGCGTTATCTTCCAGCCATTGTAAAATAACCGACGCTTGCGCCTTTGCGGAAACAAATTTAATGGCTGTCTGATGCAATGTATTCGGTCGCACTTGCCCAGTCTCGAGCAAATGCTCCCGAACATATACTTCATATACTGCATCTCCCATATACGCCAGCGCAAGACTCTTCATTTGTTTTACATCTGCCTTCATCATTAGCCTCTTTTCCAGCGTACACCTTGTGATGTGTCCTCCAAAATAATGTTCATATCTTTTAATTGATCTCTTATTTCATCGGCACGTGCAAAATCGCGATTTTTTCGTGCATGATTTCTCTCATCGATCAACGCCTCTATATCCTCATCAAGCAGTTCTTCCTGTTCGAAGAGTGTAATGCCAAGAACATCCAATTGAGCGTATATCGCTTTTTGGAAAGCATCGATGACTTGGGTAGATGTTTGTTTTGATTCAATATAAACATTCGCTTCTTTAGCTAAATCGAATAACACCGCAATACCGTTTGCTGTATTAAAATCATCATCCATCGCTACTTGGAATTGTTCATTTTTGTCTTCTACCGCTTCCAGCCACCCATCAACATCGTTCGTTAGATTCAAGCTGGACTTTTTCCGATGTTCCAGATTATGATAGGCTGTTTTAACGCGTTCAAGACTATTTTTGGCCGCCTCCAACAATTCTTCTGAAAAGTTGATAGGGTGGCGGTAGTGTACACTAAGCATGAAAAATCGAATAACTTGTGGGTCGTGGTTGGCAATGATGTCTCTCGTCAGTACGAAGTTCCCCAATGATTTGGACATTTTTTCATTTTCGATATTAATATAACCATTGTGCATCCAGTAATTGGCAAACGGTTGCTCGTTCCCTGCTTCCGACTGGGCGATTTCATTTTCATGGTGTGGAAATGTTAAATCCTGGCCGCCTGCATGTATATCAATCGTTTCGCCCAAATACTTTTTGGCCATGGCCGAGCACTCGATGTGCCAACCGGGCCTCCCTTTGCCCCATGGTGAATCCCATGCGATTTCACCCTCTTTCGCTTGTTTCCATAATGCAAAATCAAGCGGATCCGCCTTCTTTTCACCAACTTGGATCCGGGCACCCGAACGCAATTCATCAATGGATTGATGTGAGAGTTTCCCGTATCCATCAAACGTACGCGGCTTGAAATATACATCACCATCAACAACATAGGCAAAGTCTCTTTCAATCAACGTTTTAATGAATGTAATGATATCATCCATCGTTTCGGTAACGCGAGGATTATATGTCGCTTCTTTAACACCAAGCTTTTTAACATCTTCCAAATAAGCGTCAATATACTTATTGGCGACATCGCTGACATTTTCACCTGATTCGTTGGCGGCCTTGATGATTTTGTCATCTACGTCCGTAAAATTAAGCACATATTGCACATCGTATCCTCTGAACTCCAAGTATCTGCGTACAGTGTCAAATACAATCGCGGGTCTTGCGTTCCCGATATGAATATAATTGTAAACGGTTGGCCCGCATACATACATACGGACTTTCCCTTCCTCGATTGATTTAAACGTTTCTTTTTCCCGTGTAAGCGTATTGTACAATTTAATCGTCATTTCGATTCTCCTTTTAATTCATCCAACTCTTGTTTCAATCGATCGATTTCCTCTTGTAATCTGGAACACTCTTCTTTCACCGGATCAGGTATTTTATGATGATCAAGATCTCTACGAACTTTTTCCCCATTTTGTTTAACGACCCTTCCAGGTATGCCGACGACAGTCGAATGATGTGGCACGTCTTTGAGAACGACCGATCCAGCTCCCACCTTGGCGCTTTCACCTATCGTAATCGAACCCAGCACTTTTGCGCCTGTCGCTATCAAAGCATTGTCCATGATGGTTGGATGACGCTTCCCTTTTTCATGCCCAGTTCCTCCAAGGGTCACGCCTTGAAACACGGTGACATTATGACCGATTTCACACGTTTCACCTATGACGACACCCATACCATGATCGATGAAAAACCGTCTGCCGATTTGTGCACCTGGATGAATTTCAATGCCTGTGAGAAAACGGCTGATCTGGGATACAACACGTGCGATGAATCTTAACTTCCGCTTATAAAAACCATGCGCGATGCGGTGCGACCATACCGCATGCAATCCGGAATACGTCAAAAACACTTCTATATATGAACGTGCCGCCGGATCTTGCTCAAACACAATATCCATATCCTCTTTCATTCGTTTAAATATCCCCAAGATATTCAACCTCCCCCATTTGAAGGATAAGAATGATGCCAATAAAAAACGCCTCTGTATATTTGATCAGAGACGTTATAACGCGGTTCCACTCTGTTTGGAGCATCACACTCCCAACTCGGAAACTTGTGTAACGGCAAGCTAACCGCTGTTATATACTTAACTTCCATAACAGACTCCGAGGGGCATTTCAGAAGCATATCTTAAAATCACTCACAGCCAAGGTGATTATCTCTGGATAAGAAAATGGCTTCCTACTTTTCCTCGTCAACGTTCTTTATTGTATAGATACTATATTACATTTTGGGCAAAATGTGAATAAACAAGACTTATAAACTGTGTTAAGCATCTAAATGGGTCAACACTTCATCCAATCGTTTCAAAATGACATCTTTTCCGAGCAACTCGATGGCAAGTGGCAATTCCGGGCCATGTGTCTGACCGGTTGTGGCCACCCTGATCGGCATGAACAATTTTTTCCCGCGATGTTTTGTTTCTTTCTGAGTTGCCTTGATTTCACCTTTAATGGTGTCTTTATTGAAATCATCCAGATGAATCAATTTATCGGTAAAGACTTGCAGAACTTCAGGGACTTGCTCACCGTTTAACACTTCTTTTGCCGCTTCATCATAATGGATGGACGTTTTGAAAAACAAATCCGTCAACTCGACGATTTCCGCTCCGTACCGAAGTTGTTCCCTGTATAAAGCAATGACTTGCTCAGCCCATTCCCTTGTCGCCTCATCCATATCACTTGGCAGACGTCCAGCTTCGATAAGATGTGGCATGGCCAAGTCGATCACCTCATCTATATCGGTATGCTTGATATATTCGTTGTTCATCCATTTCAATTTATGGGGATCAAAAACCGCCGCCGAAGTGGATAAACGATCTGGATCAAATATGTCGATCAATGTATCTTTATCAAAAATTTCTTCTTCCCCGACCGGCGACCAACCAAGGAGCGTTATGAAGTTAAACAACGCACCCGGCAAATAACCAAGATCATGGTATTGCTCAATGAATTGAACGATATGCTGATCTCGCTTGCTCAACTTTTTACGTTCTTCATTTAAGATTAACGTCATATGTCCGAATTTGGGCGGTTCCCAACCAAATGCATCATAAACCATCATTTGTCTCGGTGTATTGGAAATATGCTCTTCACCACGAAGAACATGAGTGATTGCCATTAAATGGTCATCAATCGCAACAGCAAAATTATAAGTCGGAATACCATTTTTCTTAACGATTACCCAATCACCAAAATCACTTGATTCAAATGAAATATCACCCCGGACGATATCGTTGAAAGCATAGGTCCGATGGGCCGGAACTCGCATACGGATACTCGGTTTACGACCCTCTGCTTCAAATTGCTTGATTTCTTCATCTGTTAAATGAGCATGTTTTCCTGCATATTTAGGAACTTGTCCATTCGCACGTTGTTCTTCACGTTCCGCTTCTAGTTCCTCTTCGGTCATATAGCATTTGAATGCCAGATCTTTTTCCAACAGCATATCAACATATTTCTGATAGATATCCAGACGCTGCATTTGATGGTAGGGTCCGTAGTCACCGCCGATTCCGGCACCTTCATCCCAATCGATACCCAGCCATTTCAAAAATTGCAATTGGCTCTCTTCGCCGCCTTCTACGTTCCGCTTCTGATCGGTATCCTCGATACGGATAACCAACTTTCCATCGAAGTGTTTTGCATATAGGTAATTAAATAGTGCTGTACGCGCATTCCCGATGTGTAAATCTCCAGTCGGGCTCGGCGCATAACGAACTCGTACATCATTTGTCATGATGGCTCCCCTTCCTGAATAACTTAACGAATCATATATATCCCGTGGATAAGCAAATTATTCACGGGAACAAAAAGCGATAACAGTATACTGTTATCACTTTTTAGTATCCTCTTTATGTTATACCGTTTTTACAGTGCTTTTTCAAGTAATTTTGGTTTTGCAAAAATCATGCGCCCTGCAGAAGTTTGCAAAACACTCGTAATCAAGACTTCTATCGTTTTTCCGATATAATCTCTGCCTTCTTCGACAACAATCATCGTACCATCATCCAAATAGGCGATCCCTTGATTTTGTTCTTTCCCGTCTTTTATGACTTGAACGGACAATTCTTCTCCCGGGAGAACAACCGGCTTCACAGCATTTGCCAAGTCATTGATATTCAACACCTTGACACCTTGCAGATCACACACTTTATTTAAATTAAAGTCATTTGTCACAACAACACCATTCATGACTTTTGCAAGCTTGATAAGTTTGCTGTCAACTTCCGGAATATCTTCAAAGTCGCCTTCGTAAATTTCTACAGGTACCGGCAGCTCTTTCTGAATACGGTTCAGTACATCAAGTCCACGTCTTCCGCGATTTCGCTTTAATGCATCAGAGGAATCAGCAATATGCTGCAATTCACCTAGGACAAACTGAGGTATCACAATTGTCCCTTCCAAAAAGCTAGTTTGGCAAATATCAGCAACACGACCATCAATGATGACACTTGTATCAAGTATCTTCGGCGTCGGTGCCACCTCACTCTTGGCTTCAGGCTCAATTGATTTCCGTTTATCCTTTTCCTTTCGATTCAACAAGTTCACAAACTCTTCCCGGCGTCTGAAACCAACTTGAAATCCAAAATACCCCAGTAAAATCGTAATAAATAATGGGATGATCTGTGACACAAACCGAATGTCAATATCTTGTATCGTGATATTGATTAAATAAGCTATGACCAACCCGATAATAAGGCCCAGACTGCCAAAAAACAAGTCACCCACCGGAACCTTTATAAGCGCGTCTTCAATCCATCTGAGTGCATCCACGATATAATCTACTAACCAATACGACATTAAAAATAAAATAATAGCACCGATCACCAAACCAACATATGGTGAACTCAGCCACTTTAAATCTGTCACGTATTTGATAAGTTCCGGTACATATAAGTAACCAAGTGTTCCACCAGTAATGATGAAAAATAAATGAACAACCTTTTTTAACATGAATGTCACCTCCTTATTCTTATTATTGCCCTTTTTATATAAAATAATCGTATCCATTTTAAAAAGTATAATATCCGTTTTAATATTACCATACCCGAAAAAATCAGTCAATTGGGCATAATTTAAATTTTAACATATATGAAGCTTTCAAAACCGCTTTTAACACCTCGTGAACAGGATGCCCTATCTCCAAGCCTCCTGATTCCTATCCAACGATTCCATCTTGTAATGCTTCTTGTACAGAACTGACACCTATGAGCTGAATATTTTTCGGTTTTGTCCATCCTCCGAGATTGTTTTCAGGACAAATGACACGCTTAAAGCCGAGTTTCGCTGCTTCCTGAACACGTTGTTCAATGCGGGATACGCGTCTGATCTCACCCGTCAGACCCACCTCACCTATAAAAATGTCTTCTGGATTTGTCGGCTGATCACGAAAGCTGGATGCGATGCTGATGATGACTGCTAAGTCGATGGCAGGCTCGTCTAATTTCACACCACCGGCTACCTTGATATAAGCATCTTGATTCTGCAGCATAAGACCGACTCGCTTTTCCAGGACAGCCATAAGAAGGGGGACCCTATTTGTATCAATGCCGGTAGCCATTCGTCGCGGATTCCCAAAACTGGTAGGTGAAATCAATGCCTGTATTTCCACAAGCACTGGTCGTGTCCCTTCCATGGATGCTACGACAGTCGATCCGGCTGCCCCTTGCGAACGTTCCTCCAAAAATATTTCCGATGGATTCAAGACTTCTCTCAACCCAGACTCTTTCATTTCAAAGACGCCCATCTCATTTGTACTTCCGAAACGGTTTTTGATACCTCTGAGCATTCGGTAAGTATGATGCCTTTCACCTTCAAAATACAAAACAGCATCAACCATATGTTCAAGCAACCTTGGTCCGGCAATGGAACCTTCTTTTGTAACATGGCCTACAATCACAATCGGTATACCATATGTTTTGGCAATACGCATCAGCTCGCTTGTGCATTCCCGAACCTGGGAGACGGAACCAGGCGCACTTGTAACCTCTTCGCGGAATACCGTTTGAATGGAATCGACAACGACGAAAGCGGGTTTGATTTGCTCGATCTGGTTGGTGATATCCGCTAGATTCGTTTCCGCCAATACATACAATGAATCTCCTTTAACACCTAAACGATCGCCCCTCAATTTGGTTTGTCTGGTAGATTCCTCTCCAGATATATATAACACCGATAAATCCTTTTCCGCCAATTGATTCGATATTTGCAACAACAAGGTTGATTTCCCGATGCCTGGGTCCCCACCAATCAGAATAAGCGATCCAGGTACAATACCGCCTCCCAACACACGATTAAATTCTTGCATGGTCGTTGTGATCCGGGGTTCTTTTTCTGACACGATCGTATTTATTTTTTCGGGTTTGCTTCGATTGCCAATCCCTCTATTAAAAGCTTGTTTACTCCCTTTCGAGGATTCTAACTCCTCCACTAATGTATTCCATTGATGGCAAGCGGGACATTTCCCCATCCATTTCGGAGATTCATAGCCACATTCCTGGCACATGAATGTTATTTTTCTTTTTGACATAGTTTCTCCCCCTTAGTGTACATCTAAAACGCGACAAATAACATAACACCAACATTACAGTTCGCTAAATATTTATACACTTTTTTCATACTTTCATTTTAGCATGATTCCTGGTGTATATGACGCACGAACCATGACATATATTTGAACCCTTGAACAGGTGGCAAAGTAGATATAGAAAAAGTCAGAGGGATTCCTTACCCCCTGACCACGTTTCAACTTCATGGCAAAATAATATATTCACCTTTATTATTCAACCCGATTTTCACTTTATGGCCTTTTGCGATCGTTTCCCGGAGCATTTCTTCAGACAGCAGGTCTTCAATATTTTTTTGTATGGAACGACGTAAAGGTCGCGCCCCATATTCCGGATCATATCCTTCGTTGGCAATCTTTTCTATGGTTTTGTCCGTCAGCGAGAACTCGATCCCTTGTTCTTTGAGGCGTTCTTTTAGTTGATTGACCATCAACACGACAATATCCTTCATATGCTTTTTCTCCAAGGAATGGAAAACAATCACTTCATCGATTCGATTCAAAAATTCGGGACGGAAAGCTTTTTTCATTTCTTCCGTCACTTTCGATTTCATATCCTTGTATTCCTGTCCTTCATCCTCTAATGCGAAACCGACATATTTATTACGTCTCAATTCACTTGCACCGACGTTGGATGTCATAATAAGGACTGTGTTTCGGAAGTCGACAACACGGCCTTTAGCATCGGTCAGGCGCCCATCTTCAAGGACCTGCAGTAAAATATTGAAAACTTCTGGATGAGCTTTTTCGACCTCATCAAGCAACACGACCGAATAAGGTTTCTGACGTACCTTTTCCGTCAGCTGTCCACCTTCTTCAAAACCGACATACCCTGGGGGTGACCCGACTAACCGGGATGTCGAATGTTTTTCCATATACTCGGACATATCAACACGAATCATGGCATTTTCATCGGCAAACATCGTTTCTGCAAGAGCCCTTGCCAATTCCGTTTTCCCGACACCGGTTGGCCCAAGAAAGATAAAGGAGCCAATTGGACGCTTCGGATCTTTCAGGCCCGCCCGTGCCCTTCTGATGGCTTTGGAAACAGCGTCTACCGCTTCATCCTGACCAATGACACGGTTATGCAATGTCTTTTCCAGATCCAGCAGGCGTTCGCTTTCATCTTTGGTCATTTTGGTCACTGGAATTCCCGTCCACGTCGATACAACAGATGCGATATCTTCGACGGTTACTTTCGAATCAGCTTTTCCTTGCTTTTCTTTCCAGCTATTCTTCGTTTCTTCCAGTTCTTCACGAAGGCGCTGCTCATTATCTCTCAGTGATGCCGCTTTTTCAAATTCCTGTCCCTGAACGGCCGCATCTTTTTCTTTGCGGACTTCTTCAAGTTTTTGTTCCAATTCTTTTAAGTTCGGTGGGACGGTATAAGATTTCAATCGCACCTTTGAACCTGCTTCATCTATAAGATCAATAGCCTTATCGGGTAAAAAGCGATCCGATATATAACGATTGGATAAGTTTGCTGCCGCTTCAATCGATTCGTCTGTAATGGTCACACGATGATGTGCTTCATAACGGTCACGTAATCCTTTTAATATTTGGACCGTTTCTTCTTCAGTTGGCTCATCTACTTGGATGGGCTGGAATCTACGCTCAAGTGCTGCATCTTTTTCGATATATTTCCGGTACTCATCAAGCGTTGTGGCACCAATACATTGTAACTCTCCACGGGAAAGCGATGGCTTCAGGATATTCGATGCATCAATCGCACCTTCTGCCCCACCAGCGCCAATCAATGTATGAAGTTCATCAATGAATAAAATGATGTTTCCGGCTTGGCGGATTTCTTCCATAACCTTTTTCAGTCGATCTTCA
Source organism: Virgibacillus sp. (assembly GCA_035301285.1). Lineage (GTDB taxonomy): Bacteria > Bacillota > Bacilli > Bacillales > Amphibacillaceae > DATGUN01. The sequence goes on along the minus strand of DATGUN010000031.1, from coordinate 3,634 downwards.
AACTCCCCACGGTATTTGGTTCCAGCAACAACCGTTCCCATATCAAGTGTCATGACCCGTTTATCTCTCAATATTTCAGGTATTTCGTTATTGATGATCTGATGTGCCAACCCTTCTGCAACCGCTGTTTTCCCAACACCTGGTTCACCGATCAGCACCGGATTATTTTTCGTGCGGCGACTCAGTACCTGGATGACACGCTCGATCTCTTTGCTCCGACCGATAACAGGGTCGATATTGCCTTCCTTGGCACTGACCGTCAAGTCCCTTGCCAACGAATCAAGTGTGGGAGTACTCGCATTGGATGATGCCTGGTTACGCCCTTGTCTGCCTGCTCGTGATTCATTGCTTCCAAGCAGCTGCAACACCTGCTGTCTTGCTTTATTCAAACTGACACCCAGATTATTCAACACACGTGCCGCAACACCTTCACCTTCCCGGATAAGCCCAAGAAGAATATGTTCCGTCCCGACATACGAATGGCCAAGCTTGCGTGCTTCATCCTGTGATAATTCAACGACTTTCTTAGCACGTGGTGTATAATGGATGGTTTGCATAGGCTGTTTTCCAATACCGATCAATTTCTCAACTTCTTCTTGGATCTTATCGATTTCCAAGCCAAGCGATTGCAACGACTTTGCTGCAATCCCCTCACCTTCACGTACAAGTCCCAATAAAATATGTTCTGTACCGATATTATTATGACCTAGGCGCACTGCCTCCTCTTGAGATAAGGCTAAAACCTTTTGTGCTGTTTCCGTAAATCGACCAAACATCATATAATCATCCTCCTACCTATTTTTCCAATTTTATTCGCTCTCTAATCAACGATGCCCGCAGTACGTCCCGTTCATTAGCAGTTAGTGATGTTTTTGCATACTGTTGCAGGAATCCTGGTTGTGTAAGAACCATCAATTCATGCAAAATATGTTGGCTGACATGCTCAATCAAACCCAAGTCAATTCCAAGCCTGACATCTGATAGGCATTTTGCCGCCTCTTTTGATTCCATGATCCGACTGTATTTCAATAAACCATACGACCGGTATACACGGTCCTCCAATTTGGTACCCGATTGCTCCATCAACGTTTCCCGAGCATGCCTTTCATGTCTGATCAACTGTGAGACAACACTTTCAAGATCACTGACAATATCTTGTTCCGATTTTCCGAGGGTGATTTGGTTGGAAATTTGAAATAGATTTCCTGATGCCTCACTGCCCTCTCCATAAATTCCACGTACGACAAGGCCAAGCTGGTTGATGGCCGGAATAATACGGTTGATCTGTTTTGTCAGCGCAAGAGCTGGCAAATGCATCATGACCGATGCACGCATCCCCGTACCAACGTTTGTCGGACAACTTGTCAAATACCCTTTTTTTTCGTCGAAGGCATAATTCACCTTTTCTTCTATCCAATCATCAAATTCAAATGCCTTTTCCAATGCCCTGCTTAATTGGAATCCTGGAAAATACAATTGCATACGGATGTGATCTTCCTCATTAATCATCAATGACACCTGCTCATTTTCCGATATCAACGTTGCAGCGGTTTCCGCATGTTTAGCCAAAAGCGGGCTGATCAGGTGTTTTTCCACTAAAACGCGTCTTTCAACAGGTGTAAGGTCTTTTATAGGGAAATATTCAAAATCATGATATTCACCAAATGATTGATGTTCATATTCTGTTTTCAAATATTGCATGACATCTTTCAATGCCTCTTTTTCCGCAAATACAGGAAACGATACATCCGAAAAATTCCTGGCCAGGCGAATACGACTGCTCAACACGATATCACTGTCAGGACCTTCTTTTCGCATCCATGGGCTTATCGCCTTATCCATAAATTGTTCAAGGCTCATGAGTCGTCACCTGCCTCTTTTTCCTGCAAATCTCTTTCCATTTCTTTGATGATATCACGGACTTTTGCCGCTTCCTCGAATTCCTCTGCTTCAACCAATTGTTGAAGTTTTGCACGATATGATTTCAATTGCTTTTTAATATGCATATCCCCGCCCTTTCGTTTGGGGATTTTACCTTGATGAAGACTATTACCGCTATGTACACGGCGAAAAACAGGATCCAATCTCTCGGAAAATGTTTTATAACATTGTTTACACCCGAACTTACCATAACGTTTGAATTCGGAAAATGTTAATTTGCATTGCGGACATTGTAATTCTGTACTTTCTTGAAAGGATGCATTCTGGTTTTTCTTTTGTTGCGAATCATAATTGAACAACCCTGATAATAGATGGTGCAAAGAATACCCCTCATCCGGATACATCTTATACCCTTTTTCCTTTGCACACACCTCACAAACATGAATTTCCGTTTTCTGCCCATTAATCACTTGCCTAAGGTGTAAAGTCGCTTCACGTTCCTCGCATTCCTGGCATATCATCGATGTACTCCTCCTCATTCATTTAAATACTTTAAAGTAGATAACATCGCTGTTAAAACACGTGCCCGGACTTCATCTCTTAATGGTAATTGAAACGCAAGTGTTGTTCGATCGATTGCGCTTAACATCAATTTAGCCTCTCGTTCCGTGACAATCCCTTCTTCAAACAGTCTTTCCAACACATCCACTGCACCTTGTTGATTGACTTTAGGATTGATCATTGCAATAATTTCATCGATTAAATCGGCATTATCCTGATGAATCACGCGCATAATTCGAATATACCCACCGCCACCACGTTTACTTTCTACAATATATCCTTTTTCGGATGTAAACCGAGTCTTGATCACATAATTTATTTGCGAGGGAACACATTGGAACAAATCGGCAATTTCGCCGCGACGGATTTCCACCACGTTTTCGCCTGTTTTCGCTAATACTTCTTTTAAATAAGCCTCAATGATATCTGAAATATTATTGCTCACGTGCCCACCCCCTCCATTTATGATTACATTAAACTTACGACATATATACACATTTTTAAATATCTATGTGCTTATTATTGACTTTGACTATCTTTGACTATACATTTATTATACGCGAATTTCACTCAGATGCAACTATATCGTTCATTATTATCTTTACCAGTTGATGTCTTTTCGAAACATTGAATGACTATGGATAAGATGCTTTTTTAATGGATTATGTATTAAAATTTAAACATTTACACCGCTGCTTTCTGTAAAACATGACTGCTTCCCACCAAATATCCTAGTGTGCGATAATCTTGGATCTTTCGGGTCAGGCAATCACATCTCGGTCAGTTGTGGGACCTTGTCATGCCACGTGGAGATAACAAGAACATCACATTTCAAAGACTTGGTGATCATCAATTGAATCTGGATAAAAAATAACGCTATAATTCAAAGTACACGCAACTCCTTTTTGTGCTTGTTTATTGATCTAAACGATGTTTAACAAAATAGGAACTTGCGTGCTTTTATTTTTCAAAATGTTTTACGACCCCAACACATATGATAGAATCAATGTTTTAAAGCCAATATAAAAAAGCTAAGATACACAATAAAATGTATCTTAGCTTCAGTATCGCCTGGCGGCGTCCTACTCTTGCAGAGGCAAAGCCTCAACTACCATCAGCGCTGGAGAGCTTAACTGCTGTGTTCGGTATGGGAACAGGTGTGACCTCTCCGCTATTGCTGCCAGACTCATTC
>DATGUN010000030.1:0-76393 GCA_035301285.1 Virgibacillus sp. | reverse complement strand
TAACTTTGATATAATATCCATGAAAAGGCCTCTTTCTAAAATGTATTTGCCGGGTAAGCATACATTTTATGATAGAGTGCCTTTTCATTTTTTTCCAGGAACTTAATGAATATTTCCACCGAGAACTATTTTACACATACCTGTACAAGACAAAAAATGGCCGGACAAACGAATGAGGCTAGGTTCATATTATACAAAACATTAGATACATGATGCTTTACCCCTAACGTTCAATAGATTCGCTAAAAACATCATACTGTTCATGTTTGGAAAATGACCCAGCCTTATTCATTCATGCATGCATGCATTTAATCTGGTGAGCATTTTTGCCCGGCATTTTGCTTTATTTTTGTAATGTTTTATTTTTCACTTCTTGCGTAATCAATTCCTCAAAGGCACGATACGTCATTGTTTCGGAATCTTTGACACGATACCGTCGCATATTAACCGAAGAATCGTTCATTTCTTTATCACCGACAACGAGTGAAAAAGGTATTTTATCTGTTTGTGCCGAACGTATTTTATAACCGATTTTCTCATCACGCTGATCAACTTCTGCACGGAAACCTGCCAGACGTAATTTATCCAATATGTCATCCGCATAATTGGCGTGAGCCTCCAAAGAAACAGGTATTATCCTTACTTGGACAGGCGCAAGCCATGTTGGAAAAGCACCTTTATATTCTTCTAACAAGAAGGCCACGAAACGTTCCATCGTTCCTACAACACCTCGGTGTATGACAACCGGACGGTGCTGTTCCCCATCTTCACCAACATAGGTTAAATCAAATTTTTCAGCTGCTTGATAGTCGAGTTGGACTGTTGATAATGTCTCGTCTTTTCCAAGAGCCGTTTTTACTTGTACATCCAATTTTGGACCATAGAAAGCGGCTTCTCCTTCTTCTTCGACATATTCAAGTTCCATTTCATCCATTGTTTCTTTCAATGTCTTTTGTGCCAATTCCCACATCTCATCATTATCGATATATTTTTCTTTGTCATTTTTATCACGATATGAAACACGGAAATAATAATCATCGATTCCAAAGTCTTTATACACTTTTTGAATCAATTCTACTGCGCGGACAAATTCTGACTTCAATTGATCGGGGCGAGCGAATATATGAGCGTCATTCAGCGTCATCGCCCGAACACGTTGCAATCCTGCCAGTGCACCAGACATTTCATAACGGTGCATCGTGCCTAATTCTGCGATACGCACAGGTAAGTTTCGGTAACTGTAAAGCTGATTTTTATACACCATCATGTGATGTGGACAGTTCATCGGTCGCAATAGTAATTCTTCGTTATCCATCTCCATGATGGGAAACATATCTTCATTGTAATGATCTAAATGACCGCTTGTCCGATATAGCTCAGCACTTCCCAATACAGGTGTATAAACATGGTCATATCCTAAACGTTCTTCGATATCGACAATGTACCGTTCAATAATACGACGGATGGTTGCACCTTTGGGAAGCCACATCGGCAGTCCTTGACCGACCTTTTGACTGATCGTGAAAATACCCAATTCTTTTCCTAGTTTACGATGATCGCGTTCCTTGCGTTCTTGCAAAATATGCAAATAATGATCCACTTCGCTTTGTTTTTCAAATGCTGTGCCATATATACGTTGAAGTTGTTTATTGTCACTGTCTCCCCGCCAATAGGCCCCCGATATGCTCAACAATTTGAACGCTTTGATTTTACTTGTAGAAGGAACGTGAACTCCTCTGCATAGGTCAACGAATTCGCCTTGCCTATAAAGGGTTACTTGTTCATCTTCAGGTATATCATCGATGAGTTCAATCTTAAGATTGTCACCCATTTCCGAAAAAAGGTGTTTCGCTTTCTCTTTTGTTACTTCGACACGCTCGATTTCAAGATTTTCGTCTATGATCCGCTTCATTTCTTTTTCTATTTTCGGCAAATCTTCTGGTGTCAGCTTATGATCCATATCCATGTCATAATAAAACCCTTCTTCAATGACTGGACCTACACCAAATTGCACATCTTTAAACAAACGTTTGATGGCCTGTGCCATTAAATGTGCTGTGGAATGCCGAACCACTTCAAGACCTTCTGTATCTTTATACGTCAATATAGCCAGTTTTCCACCAGTATTCAACGGACGTTTTAAATCAAATAATTGGTCATCTACTTTTATTGCCAACGCCTTTTTCTTCAGTCCCGGTGAAATGGATGATGCAATTTCTTCGCCTGTTATTCCCTCAGGAAATGCTTTTTCTGCTCCATCAGGGAATATAAAGTTAATTTCTGCCATGCAATGACACTCCTTTTTGAAAGATTAAAAAAGCCCATCCCTCTGCTATAATAAGCAAAGGGATGAGCGTTAGGCACATGGTTCCACCCTAATTCCCGCACATTTATCGTACGGCTTTACATCTTTAACGTAAGATCCAAACGCTGCATTATACTACGTCATTCAAATGCAGGGTTCAGAGGTGGTAATCATCTGTTTATACGTCAGGAGCTCTCAGCTATGCTTCCTTTCTCTGAAACGCATATGGACAGACAATTGTGTCCTCATCTATACCTTTATCATGTTCATTTATGATTTATACGTTATTATAATCATAGTTTTAAAAGAAATCAAGTATTTACATTACATTTGTTTATGAAGTCCGTTTAAAGAAAAAGGAAATTGGTGTATGGGCAGCCATTTCGCCCGTTCGTCAAATACATTCATGACCGTTAATGTTTTGGATTCTGAAGGATCTCTTCCATAGATGACAATACGTTCCGGTTTTAATGCGATGAGTGGAGAGAGATTCCATTCATTTGAACCAAGTCCCACCAAATAGAGAGGTTCGTTCTGGATGATGTGTCGCAACTCGCGTTTTGGAATATGATTCCCGTTATTACGGAAAAAAGTAAATGTATCTCCTTGTAGAACATGAATTGTTGAATGGCTTTTCCCCCTATTTTTGACATATTCACGAATGGTATTTAAAAATGTTTGATGGTCCTCCTCTCTTTTAAATTCATCGATAGCCAAACCAACATAGTCGGTAATGAGTTTTTTGAATGGTTCCATTCGAAATTGAATGATGGAATCAAAATGAATAGCTTTCAGTACATTCATGTTCGAGTAAAATAAGGCTTGTAACATTTCGACGGGGTCTTCGCTGTTTCGTAAATCCAAACTATCCGCGTCATCACCTGAAAATATCCAGTTCGTCAGATCCAGTATCCGTTCGATTTCCTCATGCGTTGAATAGTAATACTTTTTGGTGATAACATCTTTCATCATCGGTGTTAATCGATAAATCATAAACACATCCATCATAGCCTTGACCATGCCATCCTGCATATTGTAAGTGGCATTTTTATCATCTAGCAATAATCGGTTTCCCCATTCAGCATGCGTTTTCCAATGTAATTCGATTTGTTTGTTATATTGAAATAATTGTTCGCAAAACTGGATGGCTTCTTTATCAGATGAAAAATATAATTCCAGCAATAAACATCACCCTCACCAAGTCAAACTGTTACATTATATGGACAACATCTTCAAAAAATGTATAATCCAAAAAACTTGTTCTCATGCATGCCTTTAATGTGGGGTGATATCGGGATTGAAAAAGATTTTTAATCTGACACATTCATTTTAATGACGTATAAATATTCAAATATGGTTCATTATGACTTGATAAACTTACGTTCGAATGTAAGGATGTGAAGAAATCATCCATATAAATACCCTAAACGTTAGAATGTACACGAACGTTTAGGGTAATGACTTATGTTACGATTCATCTCGTCGGTTTGTCCCGGAAATTGGGATTTCTTTACTGGTCTGTTTAATCCGTTCCATGATCCTTCCCGCTTTTACTTTCTCGACTCCACCTCTACTTGTGATTGCTAACCTGTCTTGGAGCTGTCCCATTGTATAATTCGATGTAAAGAAAACAGGGAGATTCTCCATCATACGATATTGCAGGATCGAACCGAGAATTTCATCACGGAACCAAGCAGATTGTGATTCAGCACCGATATCATCAAGCATCAGTACATCGGTTTCCTTAAAGAGTTGTATTTTTTCATTGATTGTATCATCTTTAATAGCCGTTTTTATTTCTCGAACAAATTCCGGCATGTATATAAGGAGAGATGAGATATGTAATTCTTTCAGCTTATTGGCAATCGCACCAAGGAAATACGTTTTCCCCACACCGAATGGCCCGCTGAAATATAACCCTTTAGGCGGAAGGTCATCCTTGGCATCATTGCAAAATGTAATGGACTCACGGATGGCCTGTGTTCTTGATATATCATTGTCGAACTGGTCGAATGATGCACGTAAAATTTCCTTTGGCATATATAAACTTTGTACCAATCGTTGCTGTTCCTTCTGATGTTCATCTTGGATATGAAGGTGACATTTCTCATATGAAATATAAATTTCATGATCAGCGACACGCAAAATCGGGGAATAGCCTTTCAGCATGTTGACACAACCACCGATTGAAGCGCACTTGTCACACTGTTTGGACTGTGTTTTATATTCATATAGCCGTATTAGATTTCGATCAACATCATGACGTGTCAATTCCGGATGCAATGCAAGAAACTCTTTAATTTCAGGGTCTTCAGTTATTTCTTTGCGTATCCTAGCAAAGTTTTCTTTAAATCCTTCTTTTTGTTGCATCCATTTTTTTAATGTTGATTGTATCGGTTCCATGGCTACCCATCCTAACGATTGTTTTCTTTTACTGATTTTTCGTGAATTCTTCGAGCAGTTTAGCTACTTCCGATACTTCTTTTTCATCATTTTTTATGGAATGTGTTTGTTCCTGCTCCTGTTTCTTTTTTTCTTTGGCGTTTTCTTGCTCCTGAAACCATTCAGGGATGACCTCATTGGAAACATTATGTTGCTTGTTTCTTTTATTTTTCTTGGCATGATTTGAAACAGCTCTTTGATTTTTAGCGAACGCCATGGCTTCTTTAGCTGTCGTCAAGTTTGCTCGCGACCAATGACTTGCTATTGTCTCCAAATAAGGCTTTGATAATTTCATATTCGATTGGAGCAGTACATAATGAATCAATACATTCATCACAGGCGTTGATAGGCCTTGTGTCATCATAACGTCCCCGATCACTTTCATATCTTGCGGGGAGGCATGATTACCTTGTGAAAAGTCCTCTAAAACTTGTTTGGGCGAACTTTTTTCGAAATTATCGATCAATCGCTCGTCTTTCGTCGTGGGTTGATACTGATTATTCGATTGGCTGCTTGTTTCTTGTTTATCTTTCAATTGTATGGGTGCTGTCTGTTGCTTGGCAAGGAATAAATCATGGCAAGCTTCTTTAAATTCATTTTTGTTTAATTTATTCTGTTCATCTAAAGCCCATAGTAACGTTTTTTCAATCTCATACTCAGCTAAGGCGTATAATTCCTTCATTTGCAATATCAATCGTTTATTCGTTCCCGTAAGCACTTGATCCACAGGTATCATTTGCTGTAACAATCGTTGTTCTATATATGTAAAATCAGCTTCTTCTACATCAGAACCAAACTTATATCCTGGACGCTTCTGTTGTGTTGTACTTTCCGAATAGGATGTATACGTTTTGAACACATCATGAAATGATGCAGTAACCTGCTTTAGAGATGTATGGTTGTCTTCCCTGGTAAAAGACCGCTCGAGCTTTTTGTATGTGTTTTCTCCGATATGATGATACAAAAGCTGGCTTAACATATCATCCTGAAAAAAATTGCCCGGCGAAAAAGGACATTGCAATTCATATATATATACCTTACGATTTTCCATTTCCGTTTCATATGTTTTCATGAGTCCGATACCTTCGAGCCTCAACCGCGAATAGTAGATATCGTCCAATGGAAGATTTAAATAGTTCATTAATGTATGGTGTGTTTGTAATTTCCCTCTTTGTATGTCAACTTCGCCTAAAAGAGTTTGATAAAGCATCACGGCATGAGGACCCAATAATGGTTGGTATAGGTGGCTGAGGGATGTTTGATATGCCACCGGTAAATCCCCTTCCAGTATTGCGATATATCCCTCTACAGGCAAAATTTTCCCAATCCCGTTCATCTTAAGTTCCTCCTGGATAGATGCATATTTAAACAGAAGTGTCTAATTTCCCTGTCCGTTTTTATCCGTCTGGATAAGATCTTTCAATTCATCTAAAAACACCGTAATATCTTTAAATTGTCTATATACGGATGCGAACCGAACATAAGCTACTTCGTCCAGTTTCGATAGCCTATCCATCACCAGTTCACCGACATCTTTACTTTCAATCTCAGACAGGCCGTTATCACGTAATTCTTTTTCGACATCATAAGCGATTGTTTCCAATTTACCAAGTGGAACTGGTCGTTTTTCACATGCTTTGATCAAACCTCTGATCAGCTTTTCCCTGGAAAACTCCTGTCTGGCTCCGTCTTTTTTTATGATGATCAACGGAATTTCTTCCATTCGTTCAAAGGTTGTAAACCTGAATCCACAACGTTCACATTCCCTTCGTCTTCGAATGGAAGCTCCTTCTTCGATTGGCCTTGAATCAAGGACTTTTGTACTTTTATATTGGCAGTTGTTGCATTTCATATTATTCAACCCCATTTATCGAATATGGCTCTATGAAGACTTTTCCACAATCGGTATTTCTTTTTGTATGTCACTGTAGAATTTATTTATCAGTCGTGTGCTATAGCCAAAATCAAATGGCATAAAAGACTCTGTTGTAACAGAAAAATCTATTGCCGTGTTAAAAGGTCGTACCATAATGACTGTCACTACGATAAAACATTTCTTGCCTTTTTGCTTTAAAACACTTATTTCCCCATGCTCATTTGATTGGGCATTCAGTCGATAGCCTTGGGCATTTTTAAAGAAACTCTCCAAAGTGAGCATTGCTTTATCTTTTGTTGTTTTGAAATATCGTGTTTCAAGTGTCGAGTCTAAATGATTGTCACGTGTTTCGGCATGATTGTTAAAATACTTTGCAAGTTTTTGTCGAAAAGACATTCCATCCACCCCATTAAAATAATTACCATACATCTTCTCTGTAAATATATACTTCATTTATTCTAACATGTTTTAATGAATTCTACTATTAGTTTTGCATGTAACAGCAAACGGACCACCTTCTCACTCGCTGTTGAAAAGATAGTCCGCTAGATTCCATTTTACTTTTTCATATTTTAGATATGTGCTTCCTGATGGATAAAATGATTGACATATATGAGTAAATCGACGACCCTTCTTGAATATCCCCATTCATTATCATACCAGGCAAGGACCTTAACCTTTTCATGATCTAAAACGTTTGTCGATAAGCCATCGACAATCGCTGAATAATCCGTTGTCGTATAGTCGATGGAAACAAGTGGCTCGTCACTGTATTGTATAATGTCTTTAAATGACGTTTGTGTTGCTGATCTAAACACTTCATTTACGTCTTCTGCTGTAACACGTGTTTTCAGATCGACAACTAAATCAATCAATGACACATTTGGTGTAGGTACACGTAAAGCCATACCATGCAACTTCCCATCCAATTCTGGAAGTACCTTTCCAAGTGCTTTTGCCGCACCAGTCGATGTCGGGATGATGGACTGTGTACAACCTCGTGCTCTCCGTAAGTCTTTATGCGGGTTATCCAGATTTTTTTGGTCTGTTGTAAAGGAGTGTACAGTCGTCATCATTCCATTCTTGATACCAAAATTATCATGGAGCACTTTTACAACCGGCGCTAAACAGTTCGTGGTACATGAAGCATTCGATATGACATCGTCACGTTCCGGATTATATTCTGTTTCATTGACACCCATTACAATCGTTTTATCTACGTTGTTTCCAGGAGCGCTCAGGATGACTTTTTTGGCACCGGCTTTTAAGTGTAAACATGCCCCTGCCATATCATTGAATTTACCTGTTGCTTCAATGACAATGTCAATCTGATGTTCTTTCCATGGAAGCATTTCCGGATCACGTGATTGAACAAGCAGGATTTCTTTACGATTGACATATAATCTCTTGTCCACCACCTCGACCTTACCTGTAAAGGAACCATGGATACTATCGTATTTTATAAGATGCGCCAGCGTTTCTGGAGGATAGCTTGCATTGATTGCCACAATTTCAATACTTGTTTCAAAAATAGCCTGACGGAATACCATCCGGCCAATACGACCAAAACCATTAATTGCAACACGGATTTTATTCATGTTCAGTCCTCCTGCAAATATGTTATACTGAAAGCGTTTCATTCATTAATAGTATAACATAATTCACAGATTTTGTGACACTCTTTTTATGAATTGTGTTCGACAGGTTCATCAAATTATTTTTTTACATTGTAAATAAGCTTTCAATTGATGGTAAGTTTCTTCTATTGTCCCGTTATTATCAAGGACAACTTGCGCTAATTCCTTTTTTTCTTCCATCGACATTTGCGATTGAATACGCTGGAGGGCTTCTTCCTCTGTATAGCCATTCCTATTCATCAATCGTTTCAATTGGACATTTTCTTTGACATAGACAACCATAGTCGTATCCACAAAATGCATCAGACGGCTTTCAAATAATAGCGGAATATCCAATACAACACATCGATGTTTTTTCTGCACGTAATGATCACGTTCCTCAAGCATTTTTTGACGTACCGCAGGATGGACAATCTGATTAAGTTGTTTTCTTTTTTCCTCATTGGCAAATATGATACTGCCTAGTTTCTTACGATCGATTGCCTTATCCGGTAATAGAATATCCTGACCAAAAGTATCTATTATCTCTGAATACGCTTGTTCTCCTGGTTCGACAACCAGCCGCGAAATGTCATCGGCATCGATGACAGGAATATCAAACTTAGAAAACATCGATGCAACAGTACTTTTTCCACTTGCAATACTACCGGTCAATCCGATGATCAACGTTGACATTTAAACTCATCCTTACTTTTTCTGACATTGCGGGCATATATGTGAACCACGCCCGCCGATTTTCATTTTGACAATCGGCGTACCGCATATTTGACAAGGTTCATCCTCTTTCCCGTACACATACAATGTTTGCTGGAACATTCCCATTTCTCCCTGCGAATTTGTATATGATCGTATGGTTGTCCCTCCAAGTTCAACAGCTTCTCTTAAAGTGTTAACCGCTGCGTCTCGTATGGCCTGTACTTCTTTAGTCGTCAATTCATCGGCTCTTTTCAGCGGATAAACTGATGCTTTGAACAACGTTTCATCAACATATATATTGCCAAGGCCAGCAACGATGGATTGATCAAGCAAACATGTTTTTATAGATCGAGTTGTTTTCTGTAACTTTTCATACAAAAAAGTATAAGTGAATGTTTCATCAAGTCCATCCGGCCCTAATGCAGATAATGGTTTGTCCATCCATTCATATCCCCTGGCATATACATGCATCGTGCCGAATTTCCTTACATCATTGTACCGAAGTTCAGTTCCATCCGTAAACGAGAAAATGACATGGGTATGTTTTTTCAGAGGTTCCTCGTTTGACTCTACACTATATTTACCTTCCATTCGCAGATGTGATACAAGTACAACGTCGTCAAGATAAAATAAAAGAAATTTCCCCTTACGCCGGATATCACGAAAGGTTTGCCCCTTTAACATCTGTTTAAACATTTCCGTATCATCCGGATATTTAATGATATTGGGCCAATAAATCGTTATATGGTTGATGGTCTTTCCGATAACAAATTGTTTTAATGTAAGACGTATCGTTTCTACTTCGGGTAATTCAGGCATTGATTTGTTCCCCTCTACTTTGCATCATACCAACTTTTTCCATATGAATAATCTACTTTTAAAGGTACGTTCAATTCAACTGTGTTTTCCATGATAGATGGTACAATGTCCTTTAATATATCTAATTCTTCTTTTGGAGCTTCCAAGATCAATTCATCATGTACTTGCAATAACATACGCGCTTGAACGTTTTCTTTTTTAAGTGCTTCGGACAAATCAATCATCGCTTGTTTGATAATATCCGCTGCACTCCCTTGTATGGGTGTATTCATCGCTGTTCTTTCAGCAAAACTACGTAAGTTGAAATTACGGCTCGTTATTTCCGGCAAATATCTCCGGCGATTCATCAAAGTCGTCACGAATCCATTATGTTTGGCCGTTTGAACTATCTCATCCATGTACGTCTTGACACCAGGATAACTTTCGAAATACCGTTCTATAAAAGCTTTCGCCTCTTTACGTGTAATCCCCAAATTTTGTGATAGGCCATAATCGCTTATGCCATATACGATGCCAAAATTGACTGCTTTGGCCTGCCGTCGCATTTGGTCTGTTACATCCTCTTTTTCGACGTGAAAAACGTCTTGGGCAGTTTGTGTATGGATATCAACATTATTTTTAAATGCGTTCGTCAATTTCTCATCCTTGGCAATGTGGGCAAGTACACGTAATTCAATTTGGGAGTAATCCGCAGCAAACATAATCCAATCCGATTTATCCGGAACAAAAGCGTGACGGATTTTTCTTCCTTCTTCAAGTCTGATTGGTATATTTTGCAAATTCGGCTCAATCGAACTTAATCGTCCTGTTTGTGTCAATGCTTGATTAAAGCGCGTATGAATTTTGCCGGTTTCTGAGTCAATGACTTTCAACAATCCTTCAATATAAGTTGATTGCAATTTTCCGAGCTGTCTATAAAGGAGGATTTTTGGAATGATTGGGTGCTTGCCTTCCAACTTTTCTAAAACATCTGCAGCAGTTGAATAACCCGTTTTTGTCTTTTTTATGACCGGAAGTTCAAGTTTTTCAAACAAAATCGGTCCAAGTTGTTTTGGCGAATTTAAATTGAAAGTCTCACCTGCCAACGCATACACATCGTTTTCCAAATCAGTCAAACGATCCTTTAAATCGCTCCCCATTTCTAGAAGGCGTTCTTTATCAACACGGACACCTGTATGTTCCATCTCACCTAAAATAAGTGATAACGGTAACTCCAGCTTTGTGAAGAGATCAAGTTGTCCATTCTTTTCCAATGTTTCTTCCATTTCTTCTTTCAATGTATAAAGGATACATGTTTTTCGAACAACATGCTCACTCAGTATATCCGTTTCGGGTACTTTTCGTTTAGCACCTTTCCCATAAACCGTATCATCAAATTGTACATCATGCTTCCCGTAACGACTGCCAATTGTTGGTATATCATGATTATTTTCCGCAGGGTTCAACAAATACGATGTCAGCAACATGTCAAAAACAACACCATTTACCCGAATGCCTTTATTCATGAGCGCAACAAACGTTTGTTTCGCATCAAATACACTCTTTTTGCATGTCGGATTTTCTGCCCATTCTTTAAAAGCCGTGGATTGGAAAGCAACTTCTGAAGGGATGAACAGATTGTCCGTTTCTGTAACAACTCCTATACCTTCAACGTTTCCGTAATGATAATTTTCATCCAATAATTCAACAACAAGCGCCGCCTCTTTTGGTAGCATATCCTCTGTAATATGATCGACAATACGATAATCGATGTCTTCCATTTGTTTTTCTGCACCTGTATCGCCACCGTCAATACGGTTGATCAAAGAATTGAAACCTAGATTTTGAAATGCGTGAAGGACCTTTTCATTTTCAAAACCATCATAAACCAAATCATCGATTGTTATCGTTATGGGTGTATCACGTTTGATGGTAACCAACTCTTTACTCATGAACGCTTCATCTTTATATGTGATTAGATTTTCTTTTAACTTTTTCCCGCTTACTTCATCTATGTGATCATACACATTTTCAAGTGTTTTGTATGCACTTAAAAGCTTAGTGGCTGTTTTTTCACCAACACCCGTCACTCCTGGGATGTTGTCGGAATTATCACCCATCAATGCTTTTAAATCAATAATTTGATCTGGACTCACCCCCATTTTTTCTTTCATATA
Organism: Virgibacillus sp.; assembly: GCA_035301285.1. Taxonomy (GTDB): domain Bacteria; phylum Bacillota; class Bacilli; order Bacillales; family Amphibacillaceae; genus DATGUN01. The sequence continues at coordinate 64,462 of DATGUN010000030.1, read as the reverse complement.
TGATGGTGTGTACTTTTCGACTTCACTGATCCCTTTCTTTGTTACATTGACCCGGACATGATCATCAACGAGTTGCAGGAGGTCTTTATCACCTGAAATGACTGTTACATCCCATTTTTTCTTTTTACCGGTATATGATAACGTTCCAATAATGTCATCCGCTTCATATTGCTCCAGTTGATAATGGGGAATGCCAAATTGATCAAGCAATTCCTTCAACACTGGGAACTGCTCGGATAACTCGGGTGGTGTCTTTTGCCTACCACCTTTATACTCTTTATATGTATCGTGACGAAAAGTTGTTTTCCCCGCATCAAATGCCACTAAAATATGGGTCGGATTTTCTTCTTCCAAAATACGAAGTAACATGGTTGTAAACCCGTATACAGCATTTGTATAAACCCCTTTATCGTTATTCAATAAAGGAAGGGCAAAAAATGCACGATATATGATACTGTTTCCATCTATCAAGACCATTTTTTCTGTCATACCTTTTTCCTCCTTAATGATGATTTTTTGATGTCTATATGCATCAAAGTCGGTTTTTCAAATCGTTTACTTCATCCTCCAATCGACGAATGCGTTTTTGCATGGAATAAATAATCGGAAAATACGCTATAACAATGATAATGATGATACCAATATCACTTATTTCCATTTATGATCCTCTCCCTGCTATCATTTTTAATGATACAATCAACCTGTTCCATCAATTTTCAACATCTTCATTTTCCTGTTTAAGCGGAACAGAAATGTTAAACGTCGACCCTTCATTGGGAATGCTCTCAACATTTATCTCACCGTCATGAACTTCGACGATATGTTTGACAATCGCCAGCCCTAGACCAGTTCCACCTGTATTACGGCTACGTGCTTTATCGACCCTGTAAAACCGTTCGAATATACGAGGCAGGACATCTTCTCGGATTCCGATACCCGTATCACTGATTTGAATATGAAGATGTTCATTTTGTTGATAGACATTCAACTTAATCGTACCACCAGGTAATGTATAACTGATGGCGTTATCCAAAAGATTGATGATGACTTGTTTCATCCGTTCCTTATCAAGCACCACCGGGGGAATGTCCGCTACTTGATATGCAAAGGATAATTGCGCAGTTTCTGCTTTATGATTTACAATAGGAACGATTTCATGAATGATATCTTTGATGGACACGTCGGTAAGTTCCAATTCAAATTCATCTTTTTCCAATTTCGATAACGTGAGCAGATCCTCTACCAACAGCTGCAGGCGGTTACTTTCATGATAGATGATATAAAGAAATTCATTTCTTTTTTTCTCATCTTGCATATCATCATCAAGCAACGTTTCTGCAAATCCCTTTATAGATGTTATCGGTGTTTTTAACTCGTGTGACACATTAGCCACGAAATCTTTTCTCATGATTTCCAAATTTTTTAACTCCGTAATATCATATAAAGCGAGTAACGCGCCTTTGAACATATTTCGTTCGTTGAATATGGGGGCTCCGACAACTTCAATATAGCGTTTATCTAGTCCCAATTGTTGTGTAAAAGATACTTTGATACTTTCTTCGTACATAAATGTTTTTTGGACTGTTTCATGGATCTTTTCGATATCAATGACATCATAATATAAATACCCTTTATAATACTTTGATGTTTTTCCGAACATGGAAAGAAATTTTCGATTGACAAGATGTATATAGCCTTTTTCATCAATCAGTACAAGACCACTTTCCGTATTGTCTATAATGGTAGAAAGTTGATTTTCTTGCATATCCTCTTGTATAGCGAGTTCACTGAGACTACGAGCAAGCGTGTTGATTTTATTGCTTAATTCTCCTATGCTGCCATTGAAAGGATGATGTATACGGGCCCGGTAGTTCCCTTTAACCAGTTCATCAACCGTTTTTATCGATTTTTGTATCGGACGGACATATTTATCAAAAATATGCATGACAAAAATGATCAATACAATGAATTGGATCATCAATACTGTAATAAGGATGATATAATCGTCAATCACTAAACTTAATATACCGCCTGTCAACCCGACAAGGATAAATAAACCTATCATATAGGATAATACCGGTTTTGAAAATAATGCTCGCATCATGTTGGCTCCTCTATCTTATATCCGAGTCCACGGACAGTTTTTATATATTCCGGATGTTTCATGTCACATTCTATCTTTTCACGTAATCTGCTGATGTGAACATCGACGATACGTGTATCACCCATGAAACTATAATTCCAGATAGTTTGCAGTAATTCTTCCCTTGATAATACCTTTCCTCTTTGTTCCACAAGATAATGCAACAGTTCAAATTCTTTCCGTGTGAAAGTTAACTCCCGGTCATTTCTCACAGCCGTATAACGTTCGGGATATAGAATCAGTTCTCCGATTTTCAAAGATTGAAAAGAGTCTCTATGGGATAAGTCAATTCTCCTGAAGACAGCTTTAATTCGGGATATGACCTCTTTAGGGCTGAATGGTTTTGTCAAGTAATCGTCTGCCCCGATATCCAAACCATGTATTTTATCGCTTTGATCGTCCTTTGCTGTCAGCATAATGATAGGTATGTCATTTTTTTCATTTCTTAATTGGCTACATATCTCCATCCCATCGATATCAGGTATCATGATATCCAAGACGGCTAAATCAAACTTGTCGGTTGCCACCTTTTCCAAGGCTTCTTTACCTGTATGAGCCTTATCTGTTGTAAATCCTTCTTTTTCCAGATGGTACGTGAGTAACGTTACAATGGATTCTTCATCATCTACAATCAGTATATTTTTAGTCATATTTGCTACATCCCCATTCATTGACAATGTGAGAAATCAAGTTTTGATATTTCATTTCATATCAAAAGCAATGCATATATGTTTTTATTGTAGCATAGATATTGGATCTGTGACTAAGCAGGATGTCGGTTTAAGCAAAAAAATACTACCCCTCATAGGGAGGGATAGTATTTTTATAATGAAACGTTCCTAAAGCTCATTAAAATGTATCTTATTTCAAGCCTGGCAAAAATCTAACGCGTGATTCAGCTACATTCTTCAGTCCATGTTTTTAATGAGTTCTTTACCAAACTCTGAACATTTAACTTCACGTGCCCCATCCATCAAACGGGCAAAGTCATATGTCACAACTTTGGATGCAATCGTCTTATCCATTGATTTTGTAATTAAATCTGCCGCTTCACGCCATTCAAGGTGCTCAAGCATTAATACTCCCGACAGGATGACAGATGAAGGGTTCACTTTATCTAGCCCCGCATATTTTGGTGCCGTGCCATGTGTCGCTTCAAAAATGGCATGTCCAGAATCATAATTGATATTCGCACCAGGTGCAATACCAATTCCACCCACTTGTGCAGCCAGTGCATCCGAAATATAATCCCCGTTTAAATTCATTGTAGCAACCACATCAAACTCATTCGGACGCGTCAAAATCTGTTGCAAGAAAATATCTGCAATCGCGTCTTTGACAAGCATTTTACCTGCTGCCAAAGCATCGTCTTGGGCTTTATTTGCAGCTTCTTTACCGTCTTTTTCAACAATCCGGTCATATTCTGCCCACGTAAACACTTTATCGCCGAATTCTTCTTCAGCCACTTCATAGCCCCATGCTTTAAAGGAGCCTTCTGTGAATTTCATGATATTTCCTTTGTGCACCAATGTGACGTTCTTGCGTCCTTCATTCAATGCATATTCAATACTTGCGCGCACCAAACGTTTTGTCCCTTCTTCGGAAACAGGCTTCACGCCGATGCCTGATGTTTCTGGAAAACGGATATTATGGACATCCATTTCGTTTTGTAAGAAATCGATAACCTTTTTCACTTCAGGCGTTCCTTTTTGCCATTCAATGCCGGCATAGATATCTTCTGTATTTTCCCTGAATATTACCATATCAACATCTTCCGGACGTTTTACAGGTGAAGGGACACCTTGGAAATAACGTACCGGTCGCAAACATGTGAACAGATCCAGTTCCTGTCGCAACGCAACATTCAATGAACGAATCCCACCGCCAATCGGCGTTGTCAAAGGCCCTTTAATGGCGATTTTATATTCATCTATCTTATCTAGAGTGTCTTTTGGCAACCATTCTCCAGTTTTATCGAATGCTTTCTGTCCAGCATATACTTCTTTCCAATCAATTGATTTTTTTCCGTCATATGCTTTATCAACTGCTGCTTCGATAACATTTCTGGCTGCTGCCCAAATATCAGGACCTGTACCGTCCCCTTCAATGAATGGAATGATCGGAGTATCTGGAACATTCAATACACCATTATTTACTGTAATTTTTTCACCTTGAGTCATGTAAAATATCCTCCCTGATTTTGTATTATGTAATGTCATCAGAATAGTCGAGATCATCGACTATTCCTTTATCCGCGATTTTCAATTTGGATATAATCTTGCGTATCCGGTCCAATATATTCTGCACGTGGACGAATCAATCTGTTGTTATCATATTGTTCAAGAATATGTGCCAACCATCCGGAAACCCGGCTTACGGCAAACAGAGGTGTAAATAAATCATGATCGATCCCTAAACTGTGATAAACTGAAGCGGAATAAAAATCAACGTTGGCAGGTAACCCTTTTTCCTCTTTAATGTAATCTTCAATCGCCACAGACATATTGTACCATTTTGGTTGATGGGTTATTTTCGTTAACTCTTTTGACATTTTCTTCAAATGTTTTGCACGTGGATCACCATTTTTATAAACACGGTGCCCCATTCCCATAACCTTTTCTTTATTAGCAAGTTTGTCTTTGATATAAGGAATGGCATTTTCTTCTTCTTCAATTTCAGTAAGCATTGCCATTACACGCTCGTTTGCACCACCATGGAGTGGTCCTTTTAACGCACCTATCGCAGCAGTGACACCTGAATATATATCTGATAATGTCGCTACACAGACACGTGCTGTAAACGTTGATGCGTTCAGTTCATGGTCAGCGTGTAAAACAAGAGCTTTATTGATTGCCTCTACTTCAATATCATTTGCTTCTTCCCCTTTTAACATATATAAAAAGTTCGCAGCAAAACCTAGATCCTTTTTAGGTTTAACAGGTTCTTCTCCTTTACGGATACGGGCAAAAGCCGTGACAATCGTTGAAATTTTAGCTTGTATTCGCATCGCCTTTTCTTTATTCACATTGGTTTCCATGACGTCTGCATCTCTATCATACAAACCGAGTAATGAAATTGCCGTTCTCAGTGCTGCCATTGGATGAACGGTAGATAGGTCATATGAACGTAAATGATCGTAAATAGCCTCGGGTACATCCATATTATTGGCAATATCATTTTTAAATGCATCTAATTCTTTTTTGGTGGGCAGCTTTAGATTCCATAGTAGATATACAACTTCTTCAAAGCTGGAATTTTCCGCCAAATCATCAATGCGATAACCAACATAAGTCAACTGATCATCAATGATCGAGCTGATTGATGATTGAGTGGCTACAATCCCCTCAAGACCCTTAGTTGTTGTCATAACGATCCCTCTCCTTTTTTATATTGTACTCTTCATAATAGGTTTCCGGGAAATACAAATAATGTGTGACAATTTTTGCTCCAACTGCAATTATAAAGGATTAGCGTGTTAAAGTGAATTGAAATCAATTATATTACCAATAAATTTATTATTAAATGCCTGTTTGCCCCCTATACGTGATCATAAATCAAATTGAATCAAGACTGTTCAAGAGCGCTATTTGGCTGCTTCATTCACAAGAACAACACCTCACATGTCTATTTTAACAGGTTGTCTCATATATAACATAGTACATGCTTATTGAAAGAGATAACGAAAGATATTGTAGCGGGTGATCTATATTGTCAAATAAAGCATTATATCCATTATTACGACTCTTGGGCGTTATCATTCTATGTGTGTTCATTTATATCCTAATCAGGTATACCATCTTTTATCTATATCCTTTTCTTCTAGCTATCGTTATATCTTTTTTTATGCAAAAACCTATCCGATTCCTCGAAAATAAAATGCACTTACCAAATCGACTTGCATGGTTCATTGTTCTTATTACGGGTATTTCAGGTTTACTTATCATCATTGTTTTTATCACCGCTGAACTTATGCAAGGAACCGTTTATTTAGCGGCCAGAATACCAGGCTATTTCCGGTTTTTTGCCGATTTTGTTGAACATTTTTTTGAAGCGACCTTATTACCGTTATATGATAGATTCACATCTATTTTCAAATCTTTATCCAATGATCATCAAGATATTATTTTGGACGAAATAAATGCATTAACAGATCATTTTGCAGAAACGGGTGCAACATTCATACATCAAACACTATTAAAAATTCCCACATTCCTAAAGATGCTACCCGAATCGTTGACAATGATTCTATTCACTATCCTAGCCACTATTTTTATCAGCAAGGATTGGAAACAGATAAAAGCCATATATATAAAAATGATACCTCATGCAGCAAATGATCTATTGCACAAGGTATCACATCAATTCAAAAAAACATTATCAGGTTATATACGTTCACAATTTATGTTGGTATTCATTACCGCATGCATTATTTTCACAGGACTGTTTCTACTTCAGATAGAACATGCCTTGACGATAGCACTACTTACAAGTATTGTTGATTTTCTTCCTTTTATCGGAACGGGGATTGTTTTTATCCCTTGGATTATATACTTGTTTTTTACAGATCATTTCACATTAACAATTTTTATCAGCATGCTGTACATGATCATCATCATCCAACGGCAATTATCAGAACCCAAAATCGTCTCGAAGAGTATTGGTTTGCCACCGCTGGTAACGTTATTATGTCTGTTTTTAGCGTGGCGATTCTGGGGGTTGCTTGGTGTATTCATGGCTCCATTATTGCTCGTCATATTGACCACTTTCATACGAGCAGGTATATTCAAGCTGCTGTGGACATTCATCAAGGGGGAACAAAATGATTGATAAACTAACACTACCTTCCCACTTGATGATGTGAACCGAACAATCATTCATTTACGGAAAATGATTGTTCGATTTAAAAATTTACGCTGAATGAGAAATGCAATCAAATGTTTGAAAGGACGTCTTGTAAACGGCAGTACCATTATAAATCCTATTAAATCTGTCAAGAAACCCGGAGTGATTAAAAATACGCCACCCATTAATATACATAATCCATCCAAAAGATCATTTGCCGGAAATCGATGATGAGCCGTTGATTGGCGTAACCGCATTAATGTTTCTGCACCTTGCTGTTTCACAAGAGCAACCCCCATAACGCCGGTTAATATAATGATGGCAATGACCCACCATGGTCCAACCATTCCACCAAGCCAGACAAATAATCCGATTTCGACGGCTGGAATAATCAATAATAATAAGAAGAGCCAACGCATAGTCAATCACCCTTTCCCATTCAGCTTATACACGCCTTTATTACAAGACGCTCGCATATCCTCTATATATATCACCTTTTGCGGCGTCAATGGTTATCTCTTCACCATCTTCGACTTGTTTCAAAATATCTTTCGCACCTACAATAACCGGAATGCCGATACTTAATCCGACAACCGCTGCGTGTGACGTAAGACCGCCTTCTTCAGTAATAATGCCTGCCGCCCTTTCAATCGCTGGCATCATTTCACGGTCTGTCGCATGTGTGATGAGTATTGCCTCATCATGCATTTTTAAAAGCGCAGCATTATTATTTTTGGCAACGACAGCTTTTCCATACGCACTATTTCGGCCAATGCCTTGCGCTTTTGCAATGACATCACCGATAACATGTATTTTCATCAGATTGGTTGTTCCGCTTTCGCCAACTGGAACACCAGCTGTTATGATGACACGGCTGCCTCTTTCCAATAACCCTGACTCCAGTCCACGGTCGATTGCTGTATCCAGCATTTCGTCTGTGGATTCCGCAACATTTCCCATTACCGCATCCACACCCCATGCTAAACTCAATTGCCTATTAACCGTTACGGAGGACGTCACGGCGACAATGGGTGCTTTTGGACGATACTTGGCAATCATTCTGGCTGTATGGCCACTTTCGGTCGGCGTAATAATGGCATCAATCCCTAAGTTCAATACGGTATGTGTAACGGATTGACTGATGGATTCCGTAATGGTCATATCGACAGAATTTGACCTGTTTTTCAACATCAGATGATGATCCAAACCTGTTTCAGTTTTAATGGCAATGTTGCGCATTGTTTGAACAGCTTCAACAGGATAGTTTCCAGCAGCCGTTTCCCCTGATAGCATCACCGCATCCGACCCATCAAAAATGGCATTCGCGACATCAGATGCTTCAGCTCGTGTAGGGCGTGGGTTTCTTTCCATTGAATCAAGCATTTGTGTTGCCGTTATGACGGGCTTTCCGTGTATATTGCACTTTTCGATCAACTCTTTTTGTACCAATGGGACTTCTTCAGGTGGGATTTCAACTCCTAGATCCCCTCTGGCAACCATTAATCCATCGCTGACCTCAAGAATGCCATCTATATTGTCGATACCTTCCTGATTTTCTATTTTAGGGATTAAATGGATATGTGTCGCATCATGCTTTTCCAATAACTCTTTGATTTCCAACACATCCGATGGTGTACGAACAAATGATGCAGCAATAAAGTCTACATCTTGTTCAATGCCAAATTCTATGTCTTTTGTGTCTTTTTCCGTTATTCCAGGTAAATTCACTTGAACATTTGGTACGTTGACCCCTTTTTTGTTTTTCACAACACCATTGTTCAATGCTGTAGTCTTCAGTTCTTTATTGTCATGATCGATATCAGTTACCTCAAGTTCGATCAAGCCATCGTCAAGTAAAATCTTGGAACCGACATGTACATCATTGATCAAATCTTTATAAGTCGTAGAAAAACGCTCGGCAGTCCCTTCGATTTCATCCATCGTCACATAAACCGTCGCACCTTGGTTGATGGTAGCTTTTCCATTCACAAAATCACCTGTTCTAATTTCAGGTCCTTTCGTGTCAAGAAGAATAGCGACGGTTTTATTTTGTCGTTTTGCTGCTTCTCGGATATTGATGATACGTGCGCGGTGTTCGTCAAAATCACCGTGTGAAAAATTCAAACGAGCCACATTCATTCCTGATTCAATTAAATTCTCAAGTGTTTCGACAGATTCTGAAGCTGGACCAATTGTGCATACTATTTTTGTTTTCCTCATCGTTTTTCCTCCTCAGGAACGCTAAATACTTAAATGGATACTTCTTTTGATAGTTTGTACATATCATCGTTAAATACATGTTTTTGCGATAATACGTCACTGATATCCACTTCAATCAACCGATTATTTTTAATGCCAACCATTTGATTGGCATGTCCGTCAAGTAACATTTCAATCGCCTTTGCTCCCATTCTGCTGGCTAATACCCGATCGAATGCCGTCGGTGATCCACCCCGCTGAATGTGACCAAGAACCGTAACACGTGTTTCGAGTTTGGTTGCAGATTGAATTTTTTCTCCATAGGACAGGCCACTTCCCACTCCTTCGGCCAAAATAATAATACTATGCTTTTTACCTCGCTCATGTCCACGTTTCAACCGAGTGATGACTTCATCAAAATCATCCGGTTTTTCTGGAACGAGAATACTTTCTGCGCCTCCGGCTAAACCGGACCATAACGCAAGGTCGCCTGCATTTCTGCCCATTACCTCTATGACATATGTACGTTCATGCGATGTTGCAGTATCCCTGATTTTATCAATTGCTTCAATAACTGTATTTAAAGCTGTATCAAATCCAATTGTAAAATCGGTGGCCGGGATATCATTATCGATTGTTCCTGGCACTCCTATACATGGAAAGCCTTTTTTCGAAAGTTGTTCAGCACCATGTAAACTGCCATCTCCACCAATTATAATCAAACCCTGGATACCATAGGTTTTTAATTGATCGATAACCTGATATTGCACGTCATCGGTCTTAAACTCATCGCATCGTGCGGAAAACAACATTGTGCCACCACGTTGGATGATATCGCCCACAGAACCCAGAACCATTTTATCTATGTTTCCGTCAATCAGTCCTTGAAAGCCATTTCTAATACCATATACCTCGATATCATGATAAATCGCCTTCCTAACTACCGAACGGATTGCGGCATTCATGCCAGGTGCATCTCCACCACTTGTCAATACCCCGATTCGTTTCATATTAATCACCTCGGATTTAGCATTATAAATATAATCAAAGGTTGACGGATGTCAACCTTGTTATAGCTTAAAGCTCTTTCAATTCACCAATTTTTTTGTACTTTTCCCATCGATTATCAAGAAGCTCCTCCGTCGATAAATCGCACAAAGAATTGAATGATTCGTCGATTGTAGCCTTCATATTACTGACCTGTTCTTCGAGATTGCGATGCGCACCACCCAAAGGTTCGGGAATAATCGAATCAATAATACCTAAGTCCTTCAAATCATAGGATGTTATGCGCATACCTTCTGCAGCTTTTTGCGCAAGTGAAGAATCTTTCCACAAAAGCGCTGCTGCCCCTTCCGGAGAAATGACGGAATACGTCGAATTCTCTAGCATATGAATATGGTCCCCAACGCTCAATGCAAGCGCACCACCACTTCCACCTTCACCGATAACGATGCAAATGATAGGAACATTAAGACCTGCCATTTCTTTTAGATTGTATGCAATGGCCTCACTTTGCCCGCGCTCTTCAGATTGCTTTCCCGGATCGGCACCTTTTGTATCGATAAAACTTATAATCGGCCGACTGAACTTTTCCGCTTGTTTCATATGTCTGATCGCTTTTCGATAACCTTCCGGGTGGGGCATTCCAAAATTCCGGTAAATATTTGCCTTTGTATCTTTTCCCCGTTGATGACCTACAATGGTTACAGGCTTTCCGTTGTACCTGGCAATACCAGCTACAATCGCCGGATCATCGCCATAATATCTATCTCCGTGAAACTCTATAAAGTCTGTAAACAATTCACCGATATAATCAAGAGATGTTGGACGCTTCTGGTGCCGGGACATCTGAACCCTGTCCCACGGTTTCAAATTCAAGTAGATATCATTTTCCAATGTTTTTAATCGCTCTTCCAATGTAGCTATTTCATCACTTAAATCAACATCACTGTTTTCTGTGAAATGTTTTAACTCGGATATTTTTTCTTTAAGATCAACAACCGGTTTTTCAAATTCAAGAATCTGTTGCATGAGATGTACCACCTTTCGAGTGTATTCCAAGTATTGTGGTCAAGAATTCTTTCATCTCATGTCGATGAACCACTTTATCCAGTTGACCGTGTTTCAATAAGAACTCAGCAGTTTGAAAGTCATCAGGTAATTTCTCTCTCGTTGTCTGCTCAATGATACGTCTTCCAGCAAAACCAATCAGTGCCCCCGGTTCTGCAAAATTGTAATCACCTAAAGAAGCAAAACTTGCTGAAACTCCCCCAGTTGTAGGATGTGTCATGACAGAAACCATCAAGCCTCCCGATCTGCTTAGTCGTTCAAGGGCGACAGATGTTTTGCTCATCTGCATGAGGCTTAGTACACCTTCTTGCATCCGTGCTCCTCCAGAAGCAGTGAATATGATAAAAGGAATCTTTTCTTTTCTCGCCGCTTCAATGGCACGTGTGATTTTTTCTCCGACAACCGACCCCATACTCCCCATCCGAAACCTCGAATCCATTACTGCGAATGCGGTCCGGTAGCCGTTTATGTCACCCTTTCCGGTAACCACACCATCATTCAATCCTGTTTTTTGTCGATCCTTTTCCAACTTCTCCTCATAGTCCGGGAATTCAAGTGGATTTGCCGACGTTAGATTTGCATCCATTTCTTCAAAGGTATCGGGGTCGAATAAACTTTCAATTCGCGACCAGGCATCAAGCGGATGATGGTAACCACAATTGGGGCATACATTCAGATGCTTGGTCATTTCCTTTGTATAAAATATTTTATGACAGTTTTTGCATTTTTTCATCAAACCTTCAGGTACATCCTGTTTAGCTTGCTCACTGGGGATAGAAGCATACTTCTTTTTCTTGGCAAAGAAATCTTTCAGCAAGATCATTCCTCCCTTTCCTCAACGACACATTCCAATAACTCACGATGCACCAGACAAACCCAATTGCTCATAAGTAATCCAAAAAAGTGTAAAACGCACGATGGATTATCATTTCTCTTATGGATGACAGGGTCGATACAATCATGAATGTTTATACGTTATTTTACTTTTCTTTTGTTAATCGTCTTGTTTTTTCGGCGATTTTGTCCGGATCGACATTAATCCGAGCAACGCCGGTATCCATGGCAGATTGCGCAACGTTAGAAGCCACAAGTGGTGCCACACGGGCGTCGAACACTTCTGGTATGACATAATCTTCATTCAGTTCATCTTCCGTTATAAGTGATGCAATGGCTTCGGCTGCCGCTACTTTCATCGGTTCGTTAATACGTGTAGCTCGTACATCCAGAGCCCCTCGAAAAATACCTGGAAATGCAAGGACATTGTTGACCTGATTTGGAAAATCAGAGCGTCCTGTACCGATGACTTTGGCTCCAGCTTTTTTAGCTTCATCAGGCATGATTTCCGGATCCGGATTTGCCATTGCAAAAATAATCGGATCGTCATTCATTTTCTGGACCATTTCCTCTGTCAGAAGATTTCCGACCGAAACGCCTATGAATACATCTGCACCTTCCAGAATTTCATCAAGACTTCCTTCCTTTTTCTCTTTATTCGTCATCTTTGCGATGCGTTCCTTCACATCATTCATCCCATAAGAGCGGCCTTCAAAAATAGCGCCCTTGGAATCACACATGATCATTTCACGTACACCGAAACTATATAATAGCTTGATAATGGCAATCCCGGCCGCGCCTGCACCGTTTGCCACTACTTTTATATCCGAAAAAGACTTCCCAACGAGTTTGAGTGCATTGATCAAACCAGCGACAGTCACGATAGCTGTTCCGTGCTGATCGTCATGGAAAATCGGTATACTCGTTTCTTTTTTAAGTTTTTCTTCGATAATGAAGCAGTCCGGCGCTGCAATATCTTCAAGATTGACACCACCAAATGTCGGTTCCATCACTTTTACAGTCTGGACGATTTCATCAATACTGCTGGAATTAAGTACAATGGGAAATGATTCAACACCTGCAAAACTTTTAAACAATACCGATTTCCCTTCCATAACAGGCAATGCAGCTTCAGGACCGATATTCCCCAACCCCAAAACAGCAGAACCATTGGAAATGACTGCTACCATATTGCCTTTCATGGTATAATCATAAACCGTTTCTTGTCGGTCGTATATTTCTTTGCAAGGCTCAGCAACATGGGGAGAATATGCCAAACTTAAATCGTGCCTGTTTTTAACAGGTACCTTGGATTGAACAGACAATTTCCCCTGATTCAGACGGTGCAAATGCAATGCTTCATCCCTTAGATTTGACACGTTTTAATCGCTCCTTTAAGCATTAATAAAATGTAAAAGTAATAACAGTCCACTTAACTATTTAATTATAACAGATGCAACACCAGTGTAAAGTGATGCGGACAAGCTATCTATTGACCTAAAATGACATTCTTTTCGCCAAACCTTTTCCTCAGCGCAAACAAACAATCTTCATCGGCAGATACATTGTATGATTCATGCAGCTGATATGTTTCTTTAACCTCTTCATGATAAACGATAATCGGTATATTCCCGGGATATGATTTTGCAATGGATTGAATGACTTGTATTTTGATATGGTGTTCATTTTTGGGATACCTTATAAATAGTCGTTTATCGGTGTCCTGTCCTTCTTTTTGGAACGAATCACCTGTGGAAGGCTCAATTTTTGCCAAAATCCATTGCGGTGTATTATTTCTCGATTCGATCTTACCGGTTATTTCAATCATCATTTCTTCTTCCAGAAAGCGGTGCACCTCCCGATATAGATCAGGGAAAACGACCGCTTCCATTTCACTCGTTTCATCACTGATAGTCAAAAAGGCCATCGGGTCACCACGTTTGGTCCGTATCGTTTTTATGGATTGGACGACAACAACACTTTGTTTCTGTCGTTTTCCTATTTCTCGCATTGATTCATTCAAGTTAATGTATCCACGACGGCTTAACTGTTTCCGATAATCTACCAACGGATGGGTTGAAATATAAAATCCAAATAATTCTTTTTCATCGGCAAGTCGTTTCATCTTACTGAAGTCATCAATATCCATATAAGAATCTTCGAGAGAAATCTTATCCTGGAATAGTTGTGGCTGATCATTGAATTCCCTGAACAACTCGCCTTGCTCCATAGCTTGGTCCAATGATGCAAGCAAGCTTGCCCGATTGTCGTATAGTATATCGAATGCCCCCGCTAAAATGAGCAACTCCATCGTTTTTCGATTCACTAAGTTTTTCGGAACACGTAGACAGAAGTCGAACAAACTCTTGAATACACCTTTTTTACGTTCACTGATAATGGCTGAAATAACTTGGTGACCAACACCTTTGATTGACAATAACCCCATGCGGACAGCATCACCCTCAACCGTATATTTACCGAAACTATGATTGATGGAAGGTGGATATAGGCTGATCTGCAAACTTTTTATCTCTTGTACATACGAGCGTATTTTTTCTTGCTGATTCCACAATGAGCTTAATAACTCACAGTAGAAATCAGCGGGAAAATGTGCCTTGAAATAAGCGAGTTGGTAGGCGATTTTGCTGTATGCCACTGCATGGCTTCTAGGAAAGCCGTAATTGGAAAATTTCACTATCCATGCAAAAATTTCTTCAGCAACACGCCGATCATATCCGTTTTGCATACATCCGTTGATGAAAGCAGCCTGTTGTTCTTCCATCAGTCCGTGTTTCTTTTTACTTACAGCACGACGGAGAAGGTCTGCTTCACCTAACCTAAAACCTGCAATTTGGCTCGCGATCAACATGATTTGCTCCTGATAGATCAAAACGCCATACGTATTTCTCAAAATAGGTTTTAAGTCCGGATGTGGATAAGTAACTTCTTGACGTTTCTGTTTGCGATCAATGTAAACCGATATATAATCCATCGGGCCCGGTCGATATAGCGCATTGACTGCGACAATATCATCGAACCTGCTCGGTTTCAGCCTTTTAAGTACATTTTTCATTCCATTGGATTCCAGTTGAAATATACCGTTTGTTTTTCCCGTTTGCAAAAGTGCATAAGTGTCCTGATCATCCTGAGGTATATCTTGAAGTGCAATAGCTTTTCCAGTCGACTTTTTAATTGATGTCTGGATATGCTCCAGAATAGTCAAGTTACGTAATCCCAAAAAGTCAATTTTCAATAAACCAATCGCTTCGAGATCATTCATCGGATACTGCGTAACATGGATGCCATTGGAACCAGAAGCTAACGGAACATGGTTCACTAAAGGATCATCACAGATGACGACCCCTGCTGCATGGGTGGAAACATTTCTTGGAAGCCCCTCAAGTTTGTTTGCAATGGAAAATAACGTTTTCAACTGCTCTGAGCGTTGAACATATTTCTTCAGCTCTGTAGATGAACGGACAACCTGTGCTACCGGTTCACTGCTTTGTTGTGGAATTTGTTTTAAAATATAATGGACATCTTGCTCATCAATCCCCAACGTCTTCATCAGTTCCCTTAACAGAGATCGTACTTGAAATGTACCGAATGTTGTTATCTGCGCGACATGAGCACGTCCATATTTTTCCTGGACATATTGAATCACTTCATCTCTCCGATGATCCGAAAAATCCACATCGATATCAGGCATTGTGGTTCTTTCAGGATTCAAGAAACGCTCAAACAATAAATCATATCTAAGCGGATCGACATCAGTGATACCCAGCACATAAGCAACAATAGAACCCGCGGATGAGCCACGACCCGGGCCGACTAAAATACGCCGTTGTTTTGCATATTTGATGAAATCCCACACAATCAAAAAGTAATCGCTATATTGCATGGACTGTATAACAGCCAGTTCATATTTCAATCGGCTGGATACATCTTCCGTGACTTCGGTATATCTGAAACTGGCATTTTCCCAACATATTTTTTCCAAATATGCATGGGCTTGATACCCATCTGGAACAGGATAGCGTGGAAGCAACTGCTGGTCGAAATCCAATGTGACAGAGCATTTATTTCTGATTACTTCTGTTTCATGCAGAACTTCTGGCCAATCGGAAAATAAATCATTCATTTCTGGAACAGGTCGTAAATGGCGTTGTTTTCTTTCAGGGTGGATTGTTTCCTTTTTCCAATGGATACCTTTTTTCAATGCTTGCAAACAATCATACGCTATGTCATCCGAAGACTCTAGATAGCGAACATCAGACACCGCTACAACAGGTGTCTGATATGTTTGATGGTATGCTTTCAAAGATGGATATATTTTCCGTTCAATATCTTGTCCATGATCAGTGACACCAATATAAAAATCACCTTCATTAAAAAGATGCTTCCATGACTTTACGTAGTCTTCAACATTTTCATACGTATCAGAAATGAGCATTTCTTGTAATGGGCTATCCAAAGGAAGTAATATCCCAATTAAACCAGCTTGAAAATCCACCAGTTCTTCTTTTGAAAGATAATCCAAATCATTTTCTTGTATATATGTACTTAATGAAAGAAGTTGTTTATAACCTGTATTATCTTTAGATAACAGAATGAGAGATGCTGGCCTATCATAAATATCTTTTGTATGTAATATCATCCCGATGATCGGTTTAATACCCGCTTTCATACAAGCTTTGTAAAACGGAATGGTCCCATACATCACATGTTCGTCTGTCAGAGCCAATGCATCCACTCGAAGCTTTATAGCGTATTTGATGAGTTTGTCGATTGTAATTGTACTGTTCAAGAAGCTATAACCGCTCCTGACTTGTAAATGTGTAAAAGACATGCGATTCCACCTCTATCTATATTATAGCGAATAATCGAGGCACATGCACTCAACGCACCCCACTCATTCACATGACATAACTTGTCCCGGTGTTTCATATCCTTTTAGTAATTGAACTATTGGGGGCCTTATTATGGAGGAACGTTTTTTTGTATCCTTTTTTCACTGTTATTTCATTGCATTCGGGGTTGTGATCGGTGGAGCGCTTATTGGCAGTATCGGTTCATTCGCAACAGGCGATGCACCTCTTACGTCGATCGGCCGCATTGCCAAAGGTTTGAGGATTTGGGCGATTGTTGCCGCTATCGGAGGAACTTTTGATGCCATTGCTACATTTGAACGAGGAATTTTCGAAGGTTCTACATTAGATATATTCAAACAGATTTTAATTATATTAGCGGCCATGGGTGGTGTGAAAACTGCCATCATCTTGATTCAATGGTTCATCCAGGAGGAAGTGGGCTAATGCACGCTCCCCCATACCACAAACAAAAAAGTTGGCAGCGATTCTTTGTCGGCGGTTTTATAGGTGCCATTGTTGCTTACACTGTTTTCACATATATGTATGGCTCCATGTATGAAAGACTATTTGAGGAAAATGTACATTTGGAATCTGAAAATGAAGAATTGAAAAGTCAAAATGAAGCCCTTCTCCAAGACAAAAAAGATTTGGATAAAGAAAAAAACGAAGAAAAAACCGTTGAGGAAATTGATATAAAAATCGAGAATAAAGACAGCCTGGACATTGACCGCTTGCTGATCCATGAATTAGAAGGAAAAGTGCAGGAAACGTTGAAACATATAATCGGTCAAGAGGTAAATCTTGTAGCGAAAAGCGACCATTTGATCATTTCCACTATCGAGAGACAAATGATTCCAATTGATGAATCGACTTACCGATTCCGTGTAAGCACATTGATCATCTCTGAAGAAGTAAAGGTCATTTTAAAAGCACATCTCAAAGATTAATGTGACCATTTTATGAATATTCCCGAAAACCAATCGTATTACGAGATAATATCGTATATACTATAGTCAGGAAACATAAGAATTTTTAAGCATATACTACTTTTTAGAAGAGGAGTGAGTTCATGTTCGTCATGAATGAAAGACGCATACGCGATGAAAAAATCGCTCAGCTTAAAAAGGGTAGAACCGCCTATGCGGAATCACACGAACTTATTCGTTTGATGAAACGCCGAATTGAACAGGAAAACATACCTGTACTTTATGATAATACGCATATTGGTTGTTGGATCACCCCTTTAGAAGGGGAAAAAAGCAGTTAAAGCTTGTGTTAAAAACGGACCCTTGTGAACAGGTCCGTTTTTCGATGATATATGTCATGATCCATATGGTCATTCATATGCGGCACATACTTTATCCAAATCATCTATGACAGCTTCTGCTTCTTCCCAATCAGACACTTCCGCTCCGGATGCCATCGGATGACCGCCACCATTATATTTAGCGGCAATCGTGTTTATGACCGGACCCTTCGATCGTAATCTTACACGAATCGAATTTTCTTCTTCAATGAACATCACCCAAGCTTTGATCCCTTCGATGTCCGACAATACATTGACCAACTGACCTGTCTCAACAGAGCTTACATTTGCCTTATCCAATGTATCCTTTGTCAGTTTAATCGAACTCATTCCGGAAGGCTTCAATTCATAATGTTGCAATATATACCCCTGAAGCCTCGCAACATTTTCTTTTGTGCGATATAGATGATTGTATATCTCTGACCGTTCAAAAGGGTATGTTATCAAGTCTGCCACATATTGAAATGTATCTGTCGATGTATTGGGAAAAAGAAATCTTCCGGTGTCCCCCACAATACCGGCATACAGTAGACGTGCTGCTTCAGTATTCATGATGAAGCCCTGATCACGTCCGTGTAAGTAAAGTTCATAAATCAATTCACTGCTTGAGCTTGCAGTTGTATCGACCCAAATTAAATCCCCATAGGCATCCTCATTGGGGTGATGATCGATTTTGATCAACTGCGCACCGGAATTGTATCGTGTATCACTGATTCTGTCTGTATTTGCAGTATCACAGACAATCACGAGCGCTCCGTCATACACGTCGTCTTTGATATCATCCATCGTATTCAAAAAATAAAGTGATTCGTCCGGTTCTTCTCCGACCACATATACCTTTTTTTCCGGGAATGACTGTTGGATCAGTTCCTGTAACGCCCCTTGTGATCCATACGCATCGGGGTCTGGACGTACGTGCCTATGAATGATGATGGTGTCATATTTTTTGATTGCTTGAATGATTTGTTGTATCGCCATAAGATAACCTCTATTCTAATGATGTTTTTTTCTTTCTATCACATACAAAACAAGTTACAATGGTAATGAATGAATATAAAATACAGGGAGCAGCTATCATGTTTATATTACCGATCATTATCATTTTATCACTTGTTATGTATGTGTACTATAAAGTAGCTATATTAAAAAGTAAAGATGGCTTGACGCAAGCTTATTTCAATTCAAAATCACGGATATGTCTCGGTTTATTCGTGGGCACGTTCGGGATTAATCAATATTTATTCTATCAAAGCAAAATTTCACTTTTGATCGGAATAATTTTCCTTTTGCTTGGTCTTATGCAATTAACGTTTGGTTACAAACAGGTAAAATTTTATCGCAAAGAATGGGAAAGAATCCATCCAACCACAGATTGATAACCTCAATCCCAACCAACAATACTTGTAAACAGGAAAATGTATTGGGTTGGGATGTTTTTATCGATCCATCAACTGAGCCATCATCAGTCCTTTTCCAACCAATTTGTCCCCTAAATAAACAGAAACCTCGATTTTGGCATATATTCGCCCCGCTTCCAATAAATGAGGATAGATTAACAAAAGACTATCGATCGGAACGGGCTTCATAAAATATACGGAAATATTTTCTACGACTAAATCTCCCTTTTTGATATAAAGCAACAACCGTTTACTTGCTTCCGTAAATAATACCGTAAAAACACCACTAGAGAGTGTTCCAAGTTGATTGGTCATTTGCGGTGTCACTCTTGATCGATAGACACATGTTTCACCTTCCACGACTTCCATGGACCGGGTAACAATTTCTTCTATCGTCTCACCCACCTGTGGCTGTCTTTGTGTTTGCTGAAGTGCTTTAATGACATCATTTCGGGAGACAAGACCTTGAAATTGATTGGACTTGTTCACTACGGGTACAATTTCGATTCCTTCCCAAATCATCATATGGGCCACATAGGCAAGCGATGTTTGCAGCGGAACGACATGCGGATTTTTCGTCATGACTTTAGCAACCTGTGTATCTGGTTTACGCCCAATAATATCTTTGGACGTGACAATTCCTTTGACACGCATACTGTTGTCCAACACCGGGAACCTCGTATGACTTGATTGTTCATTCAATTCATACCATCTATAAAGCGTATCTTTTGCATAGAGAGCGTACGCCCTTTCCCTGGGGGTGAAAATATCCCTTACAAACACTATTTCTTTTTTTATCATCTGATCATAAATCGCTCGATTAATCATCGCTGCGACTGTAAACGTATCAAAGCTGGTCGACATCAATGGAAGTTCTTTTTCATCTGCCAACTTTTTTATGGATGATTCCGTATCAAACCCACCGGTTATAAGAACTGCCGCCCCATCATTCAGTGCAAGTCTTTGGGCATCAACTCTATTACCGACAATGAAAAGTGAATCCGCTTCGGTGTATCGTGCAATCGCGTCGATTTGCATGGCACCGATAAGAAACTTGCTGAGGGTTTTATACATTCCTGCGCTTCCACCAAGTACTTGTCCTTCAACGATTTTTATGATTTCGGCAAATGTAAGGCGTTCAATATTTTCTTTTTTCTTTTGTTTGATCCGAATTGTGCCAACACGTTCGATCGTACTGACAAACCCTTGGTTTTGTGCTTCTTTGATGGCGCGATACGCTGTTCCATCACTCACATGTAATTTCTTTGCTATCTGTCTAACGGATATTTTTGTACCTATGTTCAATGACACGATATAATCGATAATTTGCTCGTGTTTTGTAGCCAATACCCAACACCGACTTTCAACTATGCTAAAAATTTCTTCAACTATATATTATACAGTTGTTTATTCATGTTCACAAAGTATAGATGTTCAACGGCCTCTCTGTCTTTCTTGTTCCATTACCGGTGGATACGTAATCTTGAGTAAGGTCGCACTGTTTCCGCAAACGAATAAAAAAAACAGTCCTAGCCATATTCCCCAAAAGGCGGTCTCCAGATGACCTGACATTTCCGGGATATACGGCCAAGCGATATATAATAGAAAACCTGCAAACAACAGTCGTAAAACAGCATATTGTTTCAAAAGATCCTCCCCCTCCCTTTGCCGTTATCTATATGAAAGAAATGAGGCGTTCATGAATAAACGCAGGAGAATCATTCAGGCTGAATACAGCATAAAGACATTGATATCAAAGATGTAAAATGAGGAACAAAGAAATGTTGAATCTAAACTAAAATTAAAAAGACCAATCTGAATCATATCAAATTGGTCTATACATATCAGGAGCGAGATAAATTTATGCTTTCACCGATTTTTAAAGGAATTACTTTTCCTGTTTTTACTTTCTTCGCAAATTCATCCGGATCCTGTTCGATTACGGGAAATGTATTATAATGCACAGGCACAACCCGATTAGCTTGAATCCAGTCACATGCTATGACTGCATCCTCGGGACCCATCGTGAAATTATCGCCGATCGGCACGAAAGCGAGGTCAATGTCATTTTGATCACCAATCATTTTCAAGTCCGTAAATAATCCCGTGTCGCCGACATGATAAATAGTCTGTTCATCAATCGTCAGCAGTATCCCACCGGGCATTCCTGCATATATAACGGTTCCATCTTCTTCTTGAAACGATGAACTATGGAAGGCATGTGTATATTTAACCGTTCCAAATTCAAACGCATGTGCACCTCCTAGATTCATCGGGTGTGTTTTCAACCCTTTTCCTTCCAAATAAACTGCCAATTCGTTTGGAGCAACCACTAGCGCATTTGTTCGCTTGGCGATGGCTATCGTATCACCCACATGATCATTATGGCCGTGAGTCAGTAAAATGACATCGGGATTAATCGTTTCATGATCCAAATCGCAAGCCGGATTTTCCGAAATATACGGATCAAATAAAATGGTATGAGTATCGGTTTGAACTAAAACGACAGAATGTCCATGAAATGATACTTTCATCAAAACATCTCTCCTTTGTTTAATTATTTGTCTTATACTATATTAGCAAGAAGTTTGGCTTTTTTTAACCAATGACTGTTGTCATCATTCATTATGATGAATCATCATCAATCTCAAACGATCATGAAAATCCCCCTTGCCACCATTTGCAAGAGGGGATTTCTCTTAGTTTATGAGGGTTTTGACATCTTTAAATGCTAGGTTATGTGCATCCGATACACCTTTTAGAGTAACATAACCATCTAACGTGTTAATCCCTTTTAATAACGCCTCATTTTCCAAGCAGGCTCTCTTATAACCTTTATTGGCTATCTGCAATGCATAAGGAACTGTAGCATTCGTTAAACCGATTGTCGCTGTTCTTGGTACAGCACCAGGAATGTTTGCTACAGCATAATGTACAACCCCATGCTTCATATAGGTTGGATTATCATGTGTCGTCATGCGATCACACGTTTCGAAATTTCCTCCTTGGTCAATGGCGACATCTACAATGACCGAACCTTCATCCATGGATTTCACCATATCTTCCGTAATCAATTTGGGAGCTTTAGCACCCGGTATCAATACTGAGCCGATCACCAGATCTGAATCTTTCACTTCTTCGGCTATATTCATGGGATTGGACATAATCGTGTTGACCTTAGTTCCAAATAATTCGCTTAACTGTTTCAAACGCGATGGGTTCAGGTCTATGATAGAAACTTCCGCACCTAATCCAGATGCTGTCTTAGCTGCATTTGTACCAACCGAACCGCCACCGATTACGGTCACTTTTCCTCTTTTGACACCAGGGATTCCTCCTAAAAAGATACCTTTACCACCACGCGTTTTTTCTAAAAATTGAGCGCCAATCTGTGTCGCCATATAACCCGCAACTTCGCTCATAGGGGTCAATAAAGGCAAGGAGGCATCAGGTAGTTGCACCGTTTCATAAGCCATGCCAATCACTTTTTTATCCATCATTTCTTTGGTTAATTCCGGCTCATTAGCTAAATGAAGATATGTAAACAATATCAATCCTTCATAAAAATAGTCATATTCGTCAGGTAAAGGTTCTTTCACTTTCATGACCATTTCTTGTTCCCATATTTCTTTTGCTGATGAGACAATGGTGGCACCGGCTTCCTTATATTCTTCATCTGTGAAACCAGAGCCTACCCCTGCTTGCGTTTCTACAGAAACATCATGGTTCGATTGCCTAAGGTGCATGACGCCCGCTGGTGTTATAGCTACTCGATTTTCATTATTTTTGATTTCTTTAGGTATTCCGATTCTCATATATTAACACCCTTCCCAAAAAAATATATTGCATATTTCTTTTTGAAACACTTTCATGTAAGCAGTTTCATTGTAACAAATACATTCAAAAAATGCATCAATTTTTACAATGGACGCTAAAAAATACCCCAGAAGCCAAAAATTGACTTCTGGAGTTCATTATAACATAAAATCTGTTACTTGCTTTGATTATTGAAGGTGTGAATTCCACGGTTGTTTTTTAATTGGTCCTCTATAACACCGTTTTGATAACTTTCCATAACCTGATTTCTAATGATTTGTACAGCTTTTTCATCATCTGGATACTGTTTGTTTTTTAAATCTTTTTTATCCATCACATACACCTCCACTCATAACTTGTGCCATTTTCCATAAAAATAGCATGTTTTCTTTTTCCAATCACCTTTTAATGTTATTTGATGCTCGGAAAGGGTATATACTTATATAAGCAATAAATATAAAATACAGGGGTGTGAGAAACATGGATCTCGTTTACAAAAACATTTTAGTAGCTGTTGATGGATCAAAAGCATCTGAAATAGCGTTCAAAAAATCAGTTGAGATCGCCAAACGAAATGATGCACATCTCACCTTGGCACATGTCATTGACTCCCGAACGTTTGCAACCGCTGAAGCGTATGACCGAACACTTGCAGAAAGAGCCGAGCAATATGGCAATGACATCTTGGATGAGTATATCGTGAAGGCTGAACAGGCGAATGTAAGTGTCGAAAAACATATTGAGTATGGGTCACCGAAAGTCAAAATAGCGAAGGACATTGCCAAAAGTTTCGAATCCGATTTAATTATTTGTGGTGCAACCGGTATGAATGCGGTAGAACGGTTTCTCATCGGAAGTGTTTCTGAAAGCATCACACGTTATGCTACATGTGATGTACTTGTCGTACGTTAAGATATATGAAAAGAAAAAAGATGGGACAGACATCGCTTCTTACAATAATACGAGTTTGCCTCATCTTTTTTATTCTAAGTCTTCGTTTCTTTTACAAATCCTTTGTTAATTCATGAACGACATGGCTCAACTCCGGTAAAATCAACTTATTCATCGCCAGTTTCACCGCTCCAGATGAACCCGGCATGGAAAATATGGCGGTATCTCCTTTTACACCTGCTATCGCCCGGGACATCATTGCAGAAGAACCTATGTCCTCCGTATAACTTAACATCCTGAATAACTCGCCAAACCCTGTCAATTCTTTATCAAGAAACTCTTTTAGGGTCTCTATGGTTACATCCCTTCTGGAAATGCCTGTCCCACCATTTGTTAAAATAACATCGATATCCGGATTGTGACATCCTGTCTTTATATGGTGGTTTATTTGTTCCGCTTCATCCTGGATGACAAGACGATCTTTGACTGTATGATGGTTTTCTTCCAATAAAGACTGAATCATTTGACCGCTTTTATCTGTTTCTAATACACGCGTATCGCTGATTGTCAATATAAGACAATTCACTGATTTTGATTTCAAACCATGAATATGATGTGTGTGCATATCAACACCACCCTTTTTCCCTTTATGATTGTTCAGCATGAAACCGTTCAAACCAAGCGTCCATTTGATCCAGAATATCTTTGGTTGCAGTTGCATTCTTAAATGACGGCATTTTGACGAGCAGAGGTTGTTTAGGTGATGTTGTATGGTTTGATTTCTTTTGCAAAATCAAAATACTCTTCATGTTTTTCTCGTTTGCGAACGCTGTATCCGGTAATTGCAATACTCCAACAATGTGGGCGTTGTCCTGTATAAAAGTACGCAACTGATCTGCCTGATCACTTTCAAATAAGAACGATGGTATAACAAAGATCAAATAGCCTCCTGGCTTGGTATAATAGACACTTTGCTCAAGTAATAAATGATGGGCATATGGCAATCCCGATTCACTTTTCAGGCTAAACCGCTCTGCTTGTATCTTATCGGGATAATAACCGACTGGCAAATCAGCGATAATCAAATCGACTGGATCGAGCAAAAACGCATCAAGGCTATCTTGATGAAAGAATTCAATGTTCATCTTTTGCAGATTAGCATTCAATGCGGCTAGTTGAATGAGTGTCGGGTCAACCTCACTCGCAAATACATCCTTATCTTGTTTAAGGTGGTCCAGAACAGCAGTCAGCATGTTACCTGTACCTGCTACAGGATCAAAAATACGTATGGCTTCCTTGTCTTTCATGAGTTTTTCAGCTAAATAACCCATGATGAGAGCGACTGTTTCAGGTGTAACCAGATGTTTTTCCTGGGCACCTTGCATTCCTTTTAAAATCGCTAATTGAACTGCTTTCCTTATCGTAACGGTATGATATGTATTGCTTAAATCACTCAAATCCTCTTCCAAGTCTTTTGCATCAGATAACTCTGTTGGAACACGTCTTTCAAAAAGAATTCCCAATGTTACAATTAAACATTCAATATATGGCTCATTCCTGGACCTTTCAATTTTCTCTGTCGTACGATCAATCCAGTCATATAAGACTTCTACATCTGTTTTTTCATCCATATCCCTTCCTCCGTTCCTTCCAATGTGTCTATTGTATCAAATGCCTCCCGTATAATACAAAGGAACATACCGATTAAAACAAAAATCCCCAATGGAAATGCCAAAGGGGATTTTTAACGTTATTCAGCTTATTCTATTCAGCTTTTTTCACTGCAGATAAAGCAGCCTCATAATCAGGAAAGTCTGTTACTTCATCGACATACTCCACATATGTCACTTTATTACTGGAGTCAACAACAAATACCGCACGTGCAAGGAGACGTAATTCTTTTATGAGCACACCATAATTTTTCCCGAGATCGGCATCGCGATGATCTGATAACGTATCGAGATTCTCAACACCATTCGCTGCACACCATCTGGTTTGTGCAAATGGCAAGTCCATGCTGACCGTCAAAACATGTACATTGTCAAGTTTATCCGCTTCCTCATTAAAGCGTTTTGTTTCCTGTGAACATACACCTGTATCAACAGACGGTACAGTGGTAATCAATTTGACTTTCCCGTCATAATCTTTCAATGATACTTCTTTCAGATCATTTGATAGGACAGTGAAATCGGGAGCATCATCACCTATTTTAACTTCTGTTCCCAACAAAGTAACAGGATCTTGATTAAATGTAACTTGTGCCATGTGCATCATCCTCCTATAATAAATTTATCCACACATCAATTATGATACGTTTTGCGAATGAAGTCCAATATTATAGGTTTTGTGCTATAAAACAATTTGACTCGTCATATATTGTAATCCTCTTTTGTTTCGGATTGGTTCTTGTCATCATTTCGGGATGTTTTCTTACCATGATTTCCATCTTGTTCCTTTTCCTTTAATAAATGTTCTACTTTTTCAACTGTCATCGGTGCGATATTCTTTATCGTTTCGTACAGTTTTGAGTTCCCGTCCATATGCACGAGGTTGATGCCCTCTTTGCTTACAATTAAAAAAGCAACGGGGTTAATGGATACACCACCCCCACTTCCACCACCGAAGGGTAAAGTCACATCTTGATCGTCATCTCCCTGTTCAGGTGTAAATTCACTCCCACCTGCCGCAAATCCAAATCCAACTTTCGAAACTGGTATGATCAAACTGCCATCTGGTGAGTGAATCGGATCCCCGACGATTGTATTGACTTCAATCATGTTTTGTATATTTTCCATTGCCGTTGTCATCAAATCTTGTATCGGATGTTCATCCATCTACATCCACCCCTTTCTGCCATGTTGGTTTTTTACTGTTTCGAACATGCAAGAATGCAAGTATAGCTTTACCGATCGGAACCAAGACTATGCAATGCATTTCCATTGCCATGATTTTCTGTTGAAAATGTGGATTAACCTTCAGATGAACTTGTGATATGTCTTTGATGTTTTCACGTAGGAAGGAGAGAAACGCTCCTTTTGCAGCCCATATAGCTCCACATGTTGTTCCAGAAGTCATCGCGTGACCTGTCCCACAATCTGTTTCCCATTTAAATCTCCTGATTCGTATTTTTCGAAATACATGATCCATTGCCTTATATTGCTTAGCACAGTGATTAAAACGAACTTTTATACTTTGTATCGTGAAATGTATTCGCTTTAAAAAGAAATTGTTCTGGTTGGTATCATCCCGATGATATGACGTTTTGATAAGATCAGATACATTAAGTGTTTTACGATAAATCTGTATATGATACACGCGAAAAGCAACATAAAGCAAATCGTTCCGTTTATCTTGGTTGTACGAATAGTCGATGAGGATTTGCAGCTTGGAAAAAAACAAAAAGATCGATAAAAACAAAATCAGACATAACCCAATCACCCAGACCATCAAATCATCCCCTTGTACATCTCTCATCTTTTAGAGTGCATCAATGACTCTGTTTTCATACCATCCGAGAATAAAAGATAAGGGGCCACCCCATACGGGACAGCCCCTGGCCAAGTGATATTTTGTTTTAGATAGTGTTACTTCATTCCACCAAATTGTTGTTGTGCTGATTGCACAAGTCTTTTTGTTATTTCTCCACCAACTGAACCATTCGCACGTGACACTGTATCAGGTCCAAGTTGAACACCGAATTCTTGAGCGATTTCAGTTTTCATTTGATCTAGTGCTTGTTGTGCACCAGGAACGACTAATTGATTAGAATTGTTATTTGCCATGGTTACTCACCCCCCTTGACATTTCTATGTTGTGTCAAAAGGGAAAAATCCATGCATATATTCAACTGGAAGGTTCTGTAATCTCATACATACGCAGAATAGGATTGAACTCAATCCAAACAAAACGAGAAACTTTTTAGAATAGCCCTTGAAATTTACTCTCTACAGAAGATTGTTCGGATATTTTGACCGTCTCTATATTGTCAATGGCCTCTTTTATAAAAGGTTTGAAATCCACGTGTGATTCATGGTATTCGACTTTTTCTTTATTTGGTTTTGTTTTAGGAGACTTGGGCACAAATATGGTGCAGCAATCTTCATATGGTCGAATTGAAATATCATAGGTATCAATTTGTTTCGACAATGCCACAATCTCTTGTTTATCCATCGCCACAAGCGGACGTAGTACAGGATAGTTGGTTACATGGTTGATGACATGCATGCTTTCCATCGTTTGACTCGCCACTTGACCAAGACTTTCCCCGGTTGTAATGGATAAGATTTGATTTCTTTTACTTACCTCTTCACTCATTCTGAGCATGATCCGGCGCATCACAGTCATTGCATATGCGTTAGGTATTTCTTTGAAAATATGTTGTTGCAATTTTGTGAACGGCACGAAATGGATGCGGATTGAATGACCATAACGTGTAAGTCTCTCGGCTAGATCAATGACTTTCTGTTTGGCCCGCTCACTTGTAAATGGTGGTGAATGGAAATGGATGGCCTCAACAGCCACCCCCCGTTTCATTGCGAGGTACCCAGCAACAGGACTGTCTATCCCACCAGATAATAATAATAACGTTTTACCTGAAGTCCCAACAGGTAGCCCTCCAAGACCCCGCACAGGGTTGGCTGTAATATAGGTCGCTTCATGACGGATTTCGATACGAATATGCAAATCGGGTTCATGCACATTAACTTTATATCCAGTAGTATTGGTTAATAAATGCCCTCCCAGCACACGGTTCATTTCCTGTGATTGGATCGGAAATGATTTATCAACTCGTCTTACGGATACCTTGAATGTATTTACATCAATGGCGTTCTTCAAGGCATATAAAGCTGCTTTTTTTATAGCTGATTCATCGTTTTGCACTTTGATCGCCAAACGTATACTATGAATGCCAAATACATTCCTGACAACTTGAATGATTGGATCCGGCTCATGTCCATTCAATAAAATTAACATTCTGCCTTGTGTACGTTTAACTTTGGCTTGGGAAAATGCTTGTAATTTTCGTTGGATATTTTCTTGAAGCCTTAAAATAAATTGCTTTTTATTATTCCCTTTTAACGCTATTTCATCATAGCTGATTAATAAATGATCATATTCCATATTTATCTACCCCATTACCTCTTTTAGTTGGGACACGGCACTTTTCAATGCTGTTAGAAACGTGTCGATTTCCATTTGAGTCGTTTCATAAGACATGCTGATCCGTAAAGCGGATGCAGCACGTTCATGCGAAAATCCGCAATGTATCAACACACTGCTTTCATTTAACTCTTTTGATGAGCAGGCGGATTTAGTCGAAATCATAATACCCTTCTCAGCCAGTGCATGAATGATGACTTCGGGTTTCAGACCGCTTGCTGAAACGTTCATGATATGTGGTGCTGCTTTTCGTGGCGTATTCCATTCGATATCAGACATCTTCTGTACATGCCTCTTTACATATGCCTGAAGCTCATATAAGCGATGTCCCTCAGTCTTCATTTTATCTGAAATGAGCCGCATCGCCTTAACGAGACTGACTGCCCCGGCTACATTTTCAGTACCCGAACGGTACGCATATTCCTGATCGCCACCATGTAACAAAGGGTGTAAAGCTGTCCCTCTCTTTATATATAGTAATCCTGTTCCTTTTAAGCCATGTAATTTATGTCCTGAAATGGTACAAAGATCAATCCCATTCGTTTGCAATGAGAGAGGGACCTTTCCGAATCCCTGAACATGATCAACATGGAAAAAAACTTTAGGATACTTTTCAACCACTTTCGCAATCTCAACGATCGGCTGGACCGAGCCAAGTTCATTATTGACATGCATGATGCTTATTAAAATGGTATCTTCTCGAATGGCTTTCTCCAGTTGGGATACTGACACAGCGCCTGTTTCATCAACGGGTAAGTAAGTAACGTCAAAACCAAATTCCTCCAAAATTCGACACGTTTTCAGAACGGAAGGATGCTCTGTGACAGACGTAATAATATGCTTGCCCCGCTCCCTATGTTTTAAAGCGATGCCTTTAATGGCAAGATTGTTTCCCTCAGTACCACCTGAGGTGAAGATCACTTCCTCCGGATGAATACCAAGAAGTTGTGCTGCTTGTTTCCTCGCTTGCCGCAATAGTTCTTCCGCTTCCCCACCAAACGGATGAATGCTTGAAGGATTTGCGTAAAATTCACGCGATACGTGCTGAAAACTATGCAAAACATCTTTAGCTGGTTCAGTCGTTGCACTATTATCTAAATAAATCATTCTCTATTCCTCCACTACATTTACATGACTAATCACAAAACGAAGGCTGACTTATATAAAGGACCCCCTCGTTGCTCATCCTTATCTATAAGACAGCCTCCCATCCATTATTCCGTGTACGCATAATCATTTTCCGCATCTTGATCTTGATAGGCTTCGATACGTTTCAATGCACCTGGCTCCACTTCCTCAACGGATTCAGCAGCTTTTTCCAGTGCCAACTCATATTCACAGGATCTGAAGAGACGTTCTGATTCAGTTAACTTTGCAGCCAGCGCCGGAAACTGGCTACGATAACGATTTGCATATTGTATGACACGCTCAGTTAAATATGCTTGTTCCAACATTTGATAGGTTTGCTCGGAAAAATAGTCAAGTGTTGATTTAGCCTCAGTCAACGATTGTTGTACGCTATTTATATCCAAAGGCTTTTGAACCAACAAATCCAGCACACGTTCATTTTTATGGATCGACTCCTCCATCGAATTCCAAATCTTAGATGGAACACCTGGTATATTGCTTTTTTTAAGTTTACGATTTAAATCATTGACATGTTTTTTCATTTCCAATACTTTTTCTTTGGCAGCCAATTCATCAGATCGCAAGTTTTGAATCCGTTTTTTGAAAGCTTTATGTTCCTCTTTCAAGTTTTCCACTTGATGGAAACCATCTTCCAATTGTTCGCGGACATTTATGTGCGTTGCTTCGTTGTTTTCAACCGATGTGGCTATATCTTCAAGTTGATATTTTAAGGTGGCAATCGATTTTTCCAAGGACAGGAATTGCTCCATATCATTATCCTCAATATAATAAGCCTGTTTAAACGTTTCGACTTCTTCTTTTGTTTCTATGAAGCTTTTCTCCAATTGTTCGAGCTCCATTGTATACTTTGGCATTTGCGTTTCCGTATAATTTCTGGCAATCGCTTCTTTCTCCAATTCCTGATACATTTCAGGAATACGTTCATCAATTTCCGCTATCACTTGTTTCGCTTCCGTAATGCCCTGTTTTTCAATTGATTTCACGCAATCTTTCAACCGGAGCTTGTAATCACGGATCTCTTTTTCAAAACCTAATTGCTCAACCTTGTAACCATCTTGTTTCATTTCTTTAACCCCAGCCGCTATATCGTCAAGCTGAGAAGGTAATTTTTCTGCACAGGTATTATAGACTGCAGGAACTTCATCCATTTCTTCATGAAATATATCCAGATTTTCTTTCAGTTCATCCGCAACCCGCTTTGCCTCATAATAATTCCCAGCTTCTACCAATTCATAGTAAGTATTGAGCTGATCATCGAATTCATCAAGGGACTCTTCCAAGCGAATATCACTATTGCCATATTGATAGCGGTTTTGTGCCAATGTCTTACGCAATGACTTGATAGTAGGTTGAATCTGTTCAATTTCCTCCCTGCTCGTTTTCTCAGAATCCAATAATGCATCCAATTCTTGGAGCATTTTTTCCAAGTCATTTTCAATCGAATTAAGCGCTTCTTCCGTTTGGATCAATATTTGCTTTGATTTTCGAAAGCGATATTTATCTGCCCCTTCTTCCGCATCAAATAGATATTCTTCAATATCCGGCAATTCTTTCGTTACTATGTATTCCCATCTTTCCTTCCATATTTCAAACTGTCTTTGGGTTTCTCCCGTTAAATTCAATCGTTTGATCCGTGCAATTTGCGAGGCGGTATTACGATTGGTAATATCCAATTTCCAACCTTCGAGGCGATCCACTGTATCATATACCCGTTTTCTCAATATAAGTCCAACAATGATGATTACAATTATTAATAGTATGACTCCAATTATATACGCTGCCATATAAAGCCTCCTAATTCTATTCTCTTATAAGAGGATACTCCTTCATTCTATCCGTAAACAGGTATAAAGGAACTGCTTAAAATATACATACCCCTATAATACCATGTAAATAACATTTTTAAATAAAAATATTGTCGATATTCGCGATTTTTTTGCCCTTTTTTTCACTTTTCATGACATATGCCATTTATTGTATATGATATCAATGCATCTGTACATATATATCATACCAGTAAATGGCTTCCTGCACATCCATTTTATTCTTTCTCATTCAATGATTCATGTTGCCAGAACATACTCCAGCCAACGATGGATTGTTTTGACATATCTGTTCACAAACAAAGTCTCGGACTTCTCACCAACAACATGATGTTTCCATTCGTGCTGCATGACATATGGCGTCATTAACATTCCTTTCAATTGCATAAAGTAAAATGGTTGATCCGCCTTTTTAACATTTGTAGATGGCATCAATTGATAAAACGTCTCTTTCAAAAAATGGTTTTCCTTTGCAAGGTATGTCACCGTTATTTCCCTTACAAATACAGAATCAAGCGACAATTCGCGTTGGATGAAACATGTTAATTGATGGTGTGTTTGTTTATATTGTATAATGGTCGCAATCAATGCTTTTAGTCTATCCATAGAACTGTTTGTTTGTGTTTGTTCCATTACCTCTTCCATATCATTCAAATAAGCTTCATAATATGTCGTCACGACATATTCTAGAAGCCCTTGTTTATGTTTGAAGTAATAACTTATCAACGACACATTGACACTTGCTTTCTCGGCGATGTCCCGAACGGAAGTCCCGTGGAATCCTTTCTGGAAGAATAATGACGTCGCTGTGTCCATTACTTTTTGTTTTGTATTATTAACCATGTATTTCAACCCCTTATATAGTCTTTACGACAAATCAATGAAAAATCCTGCACGTTTCCTACGACAAATTGATACAGTGGTGTCGAATTATATAGAAATGAGGCGATTTAATTGTTTCAAAAAGCGATTTATAGTGGAGAAAGGGAAAAAGATTATACGTTATTGATAAAACAATTGGAAGCACTGAATGAAGGAGAAACCAACCATATAGCTTTATTGGCAAATGCCTCTTCACTTCTGGACCAATATTTATCCAATGTAAATTGGGTCGGCTTTTACCTATGGGAAAACGATGAACTCATACTTGGTCCATTCCAGGGATTACCTGCTTGCATTCGAATTCCATATGGAAAAGGTGTATGTGGCACGGCGCTATCGGAAAAGAAGACGCAACGAATAGAAGACGTCAGTTCTTTTCCCGGTCATATAGCCTGTGATAGCGCATCACAATCAGAACTGGTTGTCCCTCTATTTATAGGTGACGCCATATTTGGTGTATTGGATATCGACAGTCCGTCGACAAACCGTTTCGATGCAACCGATCAATACTACATCGAACGTTATGCCCATACATTAATGAATCATATTTCCAAGCATACACCCTCACTACGCTAAAAGGAATAACAATGCACTTTTTCCCGGTAGAACATCTTTATGCATTCTGTTATCAATCAAGTGTTTCGCTCTGCTCATTTTTAACATTATTGAGAGACAGATCTTCTTTATGGCAAAACCATTGACTTGAGTGTAAAAAGGCTTTATACTATTCTTTGTGTAAAATAAAAGGTAGCTTACGTGAACGGGCATCTTTTTGTCATTTTGTTCCTCATCGTGAGGTGTATCGTGTAACTCTCTGCTGCTGGAGCGATGGTACATGAAAACAAAATGTGGGGTGTTTCGGTCACACTGTTTTATTTTATACAAATAAAACATAAAGGAGAAACAAATTATGTCACGTTATACTGGATCAGTATGGAAGAAATCACGCCGTCTCGGTATTTCTTTATCGGGAACTGGCAAAGAATTGGACAAACGTCCTTACGCACCGGGACAACATGGTGCTAATCAACGTAGAAAAATGTCCGAGTATGGGCTTCAACAACAGGAAAAGCAAAAACTTCGCTTCATGTACGGTGTAAACGAACGTCAATTCCGTAACATGTTTGAAGAAGCGGGTAAAATGAAGGGTGTACATGGTGAAAATTTCATGCTTCTTTTGGAATCACGTCTTGACAACCTTGTTTACCGTCTAGGTTTTGCACGTACACGGAAACAAGCGCGCCAATTGGTCAATCACGGCCATGTCACTGTAGACGGAAAGCGTGTTGACATTCCATCATATCGCTTGAAGCCTGGTCAAACAATTGGGTTGCGTGAACGGTCGCGTAACTTGGATATCATCAAAGAATCCATGGAAGTCAATAACTTTACACCTGAATATATTTCATTGGATGCCGACAAATTGGAAGGTAGTTATACAAGATACCCTGAGCGTTCAGAACTTCCAGCAGAGATCAATGAAGCACTTATCGTTGAGTTCTACTCACGTTAATCTCGTTGATGCATATGAACCATTGACTTGTTTAAAAGCCACACTCCCTTATATCGAGGGTTTGTGGCTTTTTATATTAAGTTGAAAAAGCCTTGACCGTAATTTTAAAGTCAAGGCTTCCATATTTACTGATAACGGATCAAGAAATATTTCTTTTTCCCGCGGCGTATAATGGTGAATGTATCGTCAAGGCGATCTTTTTCCGTTACAACGTATTGAAGGTCTTGTTCCCTCTCACCATTGATATAAATAGCCCCATTGTTAATATCCTCGCGTGCCTGCCGTTTGGATGACGATATTCCAGCACCAACCAACAGATCGATGAGCCCCATCTCATGTTCCGAAACAGTGTGAGTTGGAACATCCTTAAATCCTTGTTCGATGTCATTCTTTGTCAGTGTCTTCAAATCACCGCTAAACAAAGATGCGGAAATTTTCTGGGCTTGTTTCAATGCAGACTTGCCATGGACACTTTCGGTCATTTCTTCAGCTAGGCGTTTATGAGCAACACGCTTTTCTGGTTCCTCCAGCAATGATTTTTCAAGAGACTGCATCTCGTTTACGGGTACAAAGGTAAAGTACTGCAGGAATTTTATAACATCGCGATCATCTGTATTCAGCCAGAACTGATAAAATTCATATGGTGTTGTTTTTTCTGGATCAAGCCATATCGCTCCCCCAGCTGTTTTACCGAATTTTGTTCCATCTGCTTTTGTAAGAAGTGGAACGGTTAAACCAAATACTTTAATATCCTCATCCATCTCTTCACGCGAACGACGGATGAAATCCATACCAGCAGTAATGTTGCCCCATTGGTCACTTCCGCCGATCTGCAATGTACAGTTCTCCCGCTCATATAATTCAGCGAAATCCATTGACTGCAGGAGCATGTAGCTGAATTCCGTATAGGAGATACCTTGGTCAATGCGAGCAGAAACAGATTCTTTGGCAAGCATATAATTGATGCCAAAATGTTTCCCGGCATCACGGAGGAAATCTATGATAGTCATATCAGCCAACCAATCATGATTGTCACGTGTTACCACTGGATTTTCATCCGTAGATGACTCCAAAAATGATGCTATTTGATTTCTGATAGCACGACTGTATGATTTAACGACCTTTTCTTCATTTAAAGATCGCTCACTGGACCTCCCGCTCGGGTCCCCTATCATACCTGTTCCACCACCGACAAGTGCAATCGGTTTGTGACCCGCTTTCTGAAATCGCTTCAGCATTGTAAGAGGCACAAGATGACCGATATGCAAACTATCAGCCGTCGGATCAAATCCACAATACAATGTTACTTCGTTTTGGGTTAAATGTTTATCCAATCCTTCCCTGTCTGTTGTCTGTTGAATAAGCCCTCTCGCTTCTAAATCTT
Organism: Virgibacillus sp.; assembly: GCA_035301285.1. Taxonomy (GTDB): domain Bacteria; phylum Bacillota; class Bacilli; order Bacillales; family Amphibacillaceae; genus DATGUN01. The sequence continues at coordinate 28,179 of DATGUN010000030.1, read as the reverse complement.
GTAAAATATCCATTTCAACACCCTACCTTTTCTAGATAAAAAATAAAAAACCCATCCCCATAAAAAAGGGACGAGTTTATACTCGCGTTACCACCCTCGTTGCAGTAATGCCGCCTCGGGATTGTTAACGATGATACACCGTTTCCTGACATGACAAATAACCGATGCCAGAAAAATGCTCCAGACTGTAATTCATCCTACAGACCATTACTGACTCACACCAACCGTCAGCTCTCTGTAAAAGAGGTTTGTGGATTACTCGTATCCTTCAAAGCAACCTATTTTTTTAAGTGATAATTAATAAATACCACAAAAAAAGAAATAAAGCAATGATATTCATCTTTCCTCCCTAATTCTAAAAAGAATATGCTATAATGAATAATGGTATTTTAGGAGGTTATATGATTGAATTTTAAAGAAACCTTTCAAAAAATCATGACAAAAATATCATCTTTATGGAAAGCGGGAAAAATACAGCGAACGGCTCGGATTACATACGACGTGAGCTGGAATGTCATATTATTCTTTTTACTCATTGGATTTATCAGTATATTTTTTATAGGTGGTATTGGAGCGGGGTATTTCGCTTCTCTCGTAAAAGATGAGCCCATCCGCAGTTACGAAAGTATGGAGAAAGACATTTACAACTATGAAGAGACATCCAAAATGTATTTCGACAATGATGTATATATTGGGGATATCAAATCAGATCTGCATCGTGAGGAAATTGACCTTGAAGATGTATCCGATTTGATCATACAGGCAACCAAAGCAACGGAAGATCAAAACTTCGACGAACATAATGGGGTTGTTCCAAAAGCAATTGTCCGTGCAGTAATGCAGGAAGCAATGGATACTGACGTTAAAACGGGAGGAAGTACCCTCACCCAACAATTGATCAAAAACCAACTGCTGACAAATGAAGTTTCATTCGATCGTAAAGCAAAGGAGATTTTGCTTGCAATGCGACTGGAAAACTTCTTCACAAAAGATCAGATATTGGAGGCGTATTTAAATATCATACCGTACGGCCGTGAAGCATCCGGACAGAATATAGCAGGCATCGAAACAGCGGCACAAGGCGTTTTTGGCATTGATGCCAAAGATGTCAACTTACCTCAAGCAGCCTATCTTGCGGGTTTGCCACAAAGTCCATCAGCTTATACACCTTTTAAGAATCAGGGTGGAATAAAAGATGAAGCGGCATTGGAAACAGGTATCAATCGTATGAATACCGTGCTTAAACGGATGTATGACGAAGAGTATATCACACATGATGAATATGAAGAGGCCCTTGAATATGATATTGTTGGTGATTTCACGGAAAAATCAGCCACACCTGATGAGGAATACCCTCGTCTGGTGAATGAATTACAAACCCGCGCAACTGCCATCATCGCAGATAAACTGATGAAAGACGATGATGTCACGCGTGACGATTTAAGTAAAAAAGAAATCGACAAGTATAAAGATAAAGCAAGCAAAGACTTAAAACGAAACGGGTACCGGATCCATTCCACAATCAACAAAGATATTTTCAACGCCCAACAAAAAGTGGTCAAGGACTACGAATATTTCGGACCCGACCTTGAACCGATAACAAAAACAGATGAGGAAACAGGTGAAAAATATGAGGTCCCTCGCCCTGTCCAAACAGCGGCTGTTTTAAGGGAAAATAAAACAGGAAAAGTCATCAGCTTTGTCGGTGGTCGCGAAACGGATGACAAAGGTCAGTTGAACTTTGCAACCCAAACAAAACGTTCACCCGGTAGTACCATCAAACCATTACTTGATTATGCACCGGCAATGGAACTGGGAAAATATCAGCCTGGGTCGCCAGTTCTTGATGCAAAAACAGATGATTACGCTGATCTTCCCAACAACTATGGAGGTGGCGTCCACGGCATGGTATCGGCTAGAGATGCTCTTGCACAATCATATAACATTCCGGCGGCCAAGATCTATCAAGACATATTGCCTGAAAACCCCGTTAAAGAATATCTGGAAAAAATGGGGGTTTCCACCTTAAGAGAAGAAGACCATACAAATACCTCTGCCGGATATGGAACAATGGATATGAAAGTGATCGAAAACGTCAACGCGTTTACAACCTTTGCCAATGAGGGCGAATTCATTGATGGGTATATGATTGAAAGTATCGAGACAAGTGATGGCGATGTAATTTATGAACACGAGTCAGATCCTGTTGACGTCTTCTCCAAAGAAACAAGTTATTTAACAATCGATTTAATGCGTGATGTCATTTCAAATGGAACAGGATCATATATCAACAGCCAACTGAATAATACGGGTGTTGACTGGGCTGGTAAAACGGGTACATCCAATGATTATCATGACGCATGGTTTATTGGCACAAATCCAAACGTTACATTCGGTACTTGGATTGGCTATGAAGAAGGAACAAACTTAAAAGATACTTGCCAAGGTTGTTCACTGAGTTACAGCCAGCGTAACAATAAGCTGTGGGCAGAACTTATAAATGCCGCTGCCGAAGTGGATCCTGATTTAATATCTCCTTCGGACAACTTTAAACAACCCGATGGTGTTGTCGAAAAAAGTTATTGTGCGATATCAGGGATGAAACCATCCGACTTATGCGAAAAAGCAGGTCTTGTGAAGACAGACCTATTCAATGAAAAGTATGCACCCGACAAAGTAGATGACAGTCTTATCAAAGGATCCTTTGTTACAGTAGACGGAAAGTCCATTCCTGCAGGTGACAATACACCGAGTGAATTTATCAACGGTAATGGATATTCGTTCAACCCGAAATTCCTGGAAAGAAATGGCTATGATAAAATCGGGGATTTGAAACAATTATATCCAACTGGGTCCGACCGAGCAAAATGGGAAAAAATCGGTTTTCCAGGAAGTGATGTCGGTGATGCGAGTGACATGAAAGATGATGGTGACAATCCATCTGAACCGACATCAGTTAACCATTCCAACAACACATTAACCTGGAATAAATCATCGAGCACAGATGTGGTTGGTTACTATATACTCAGAGCCGATAATAAAAATGGCAACTTCAAAGTTATCGGTCATACGACAAGCACGAATTACCAGACAGATAAAGATGGTATATACAAGGTACAAGCTGTTGATTATTTTGGTCATAAATCGTCATCTTCCAATGATGTTTCGGTTGGGGATGTAAAAGATAACGACGATAATAAAGATAATGAGAAAGACACTAAAAAAGATGACAAGAAAGACAGTAAACAAGATAACAAGAAAGAAAAGAAAGACAACAAAAAAGACAGCAAGAAGAAAAGTAAAAAAGATAATAAGAAAAACAATGACGATAAAAAAGATGATAAAAACAAAAAAGAAAATGACAATAATAACAACAGCGCTAACGACAACAGTAAAAACAATGACAATACCAACAATAACGATGATAATAAAAAAGACAATGACAAAGACAATAATAAAAACGATGACGATGGCAATGATGCTGGTGAAGATAATGGTTAATATACAGTAAACATTATCGGCTGCTTGACCAAAAGTTCATCCATTCCCCTGTCCGACTATAAAAAGGATGGGGGTTTTTTCTTTTTACACTAAACGTTTTCAACCAATTACGGTATACTGAATATGAGCAGTTGATTTCATTTCTAATGGGTGGTGCTTCTATGGAGCATATTAAAACTTACCATTCTGAGATTTTGGATACGTCTATTGGCGCAATCACCATTGAAGGCCCTGTCACATCAGTTGAATTGGATCAATATGATTTTCACGATGACCTCACCGCTTTTCGTGTGCCCCATAAACAATTTGATGCATTAAAACAAATTGCAACATTACCAGAAGGGCGGATTATCATTGCAGTTCATCAGAATACAATCATTGGGTATGTGATATTTGTTTATCCGGACCCGATGGAAAGATGGCACACAGACACTCTGAAAGAACTATTGGTTTTAGGTGCAATCGAAGTTGTTCCTTTATATCGTGGATATCAGATCGCCTCAAGACTAATCATGCTATCCATGATGGATTCCTATATGGAAAATTATATAACGATATCAACTGAATATTATTGGCATTGGGATTTAGAGGGAGCGAATCTGGATGTATGGCGTTACCGGAAACTCATGGATAAAATAATGGCAAAAGGCGGCCTGTATCCGACTGCCACGGATGATCCGGAAATCACTTCACATCCAGCGAACTGTCTCATGGTCCGCATCGGTAAGAATGTACCTGAAGAAGTGATTCAACAATTTGATAACATCCGCTTTTTGCGAAGGAATGAAAGAACAAACTATGGGAGGGATTATTAAATGTTAGTCGAAGAAATTATGAAAACAGACGTTATTACCTTGTCACCGGATTCTCGCATTTTAGAAGCCTTGCGTTATGTGCAAAATAAACAGGTGCATCACTTTCCCGTCCTTGATCACCATAATCATGTAGTAGGTATTGTATCAGATCGTGACATTCGAGATGTAAGTCCTTCTATTTTTGATAAGAATCCCTCCTATGATAGTCTGGACAATACAATTGAGACTATCATGACAAAGTCTGTCGTTACCGTTCATCCACTTGATTTCGTTGAAGAAATCGCTCGCATATTCTATGAAAAAAAGTTCTCATCCCTGCCGGTTGTTGAGAATAATAAATTTGTGGGACTGATTACAGATAATGATATGTTGTCAACTCTCATCCAACTTACGGGAACTCACGTCCAGAGCTCACACATCGAAGTAAAAGTACCACACAAACCAGGTATACTGCCTGAAGTAGCCAATGTGTTTGCCAAACGTAAAATCAACATTATATCCGTGCTGGTTTATCCATACAAAACGGATCCCTATCATAAGATCCTTGTGTTCAGGGTACAAACGATGAATCCAACACCAGCCATACAAGACTTACGTCATGCAGGTTATGAACTTATGTGGCCAAATAACATGCAGGGGCCGAAACGATGAGCAATCATTCTGTTTTTGTTTACGGTGATACAGTATTGAATTATCACTTCCATGAAGATCACCCCTTCAATCAAAAAAGAGTCTTGTTGACCAAAGATTTACTTGAAAAAATGGGGACACTCATGGATAAAGACATTGTCAAACCAAGAAAAGCCACTGATGATGAACTTCATTTATTCCATGATCCTGTTTATGTTGAGGCTGTAAAAAAATCTGGACACAATCAATGGCCATTTTCACGAAGAATTGAATTCGGACTAGGTTCAGAAGATACCCCTCCCTTCCCTGACATGCACGATGCCGCCAGTTGGCTCGTGGGCGGCACTTTGACAGCGGTTGATGCTGTTATGGAAAACACCTATAAACACGCACTTCATTTAGGAGGTGGCCTTCATCACGGTTTCAAGCGGAAAGCATCAGGCTTTTGCATTTATAATGATGCAGCCGTCAGCATAAAATATATCCAAGAAAAATATCAGGCTAAAGTCTTGTATGTTGATACAGATGCACATCACGGGGATGGTGTTCAGTGGGCCTTCTACGATGATCCCAATGTATGTACGTTTTCCATACACGAAACAGGACGCTATTTGTTTCCTGGAACAGGACATATTCACGAACGTGGTATCAAAGATGGGCATGGATATGCATTCAATATTCCGATTGATGCTTTTACGGAAGATGATTCGTTCATTCACGTTTATGAGGAGGCCTTTAGAAGAATTGCCGCATTTTTCAAGCCTGATGTCATCATGACACAAAACGGGGCTGACGCACATGCCTATGATCCGCTGACACACCTTTCCTTAAGTATGAGAAGCTATGAACGGATTCCTGAATTGGCACATGAACTGGCACATGAATATTGTAACGGAAAGTGGATAGCACTTGGTGGGGGAGGCTATGATATGTGGCGAGTGGCGCCTAGAGCTTGGGCACAAGTGTGGAATGTGATGAAACGAGAACAAGTCATGAGCGGAAAGATTTCTGAAGCATGGTTACAGAAGTGGCAAAAGGAATCACCAGTTGTATTGCCAACCGGTTGGCGAGATGATAAATCCGATCTTCCAAAAATACCTCGTAGAAAAGAAATTCAGGAAAAAAATGCACAACTTTTATCCGGTGTGTTAAAACATATTCAGCAATACAATCACTATTGAAAAAACAAAGTGAAAAGGGATTGGGGATGTTGTGACCCCCTTTTCCAACTTTTCACTAGCTGAACATCGCCACATTTTCATAATGGAGCCTCATGTAATACCGATTGTCTGTCTCCTTAAACGTACAAAATAACTTGTTTCGTTTATTGATCCCGGATAATATCAAACCATATTAAATGGCTTTCTTTTTTGATGCCCGGTGAATCACACATATTTTATATCGTTATTATTGTTACTTTGTTGAGTTCCTTTGGACAATCCGGTGTGGTAAAATCACACGTTTTTCCTCGACATCTTCTTTGTTCATAAATTTCGTCAATAGACGCATACCAACCGCGCCGATATCGTACATCGGTTGAACAACCGTTGATAATGTCGGTCGAACCATGGTTGCAAGCCGTGTATTGTCAAAACCGAATACGCCGATATCTTCCGGAACATTATAGCCTTTGTCTTGTGCACCGTGTATAGCACCCAATGCCATTTCATCCGATGAAACAAACACTGATTTTGGAGGCTTGTCCAAAGCAAGCAATTCTTGGATTTTTTCAATACCTGAATCGTAGGAATAGTTCCCTTCCACAACATATGATTCATCCCATTCCAAATCACTTTCTTTCAAAGCCCGCTTATATCCTTTCAGCTTATAATCACTGATGATGGTATTGTCTTTTCCTTTCATGAATGCCGGTACACCAGAGTGATTATTGATTAGATACATCGTTGCCTCGTAGCTTGCTTCTTCATAATCAATATTCACTGATGGAATTGTTTCCGTGATATCTTGTGTTGCTGCAAGCACAACCGGGACATGGGATGTTGCAAATTCATCGACATGTTCTTTTGTCACTGTTCCCCCCATGAATACAATACCATCGACTTGTTTTTCCAGCATTGTATTAATCAATTGCAATTCTTTATCTTTATTTTGATCTGAACTGCTCAATATCATATTATAATTATACATAGTGGCGATATCTTCTATCCCACGCGCTAATTCCGAGAAGAAAATACTAGAAACATCGGGGATGATCGTTCCCACTGTCGTCGTTTTTTTACTTGCAAGTCCCCTGGCCACAGCGTTTGGACGATAGCCCAAACGTTCAATCGTCGCCAGTACCTTCTTTCGTGTGACAGGTTTCACATTCGGGTTTCTATTGACCACCCTTGATACTGTAGCCATCGATACATTTGCTTCTCTTGCAACATCATAAATTGTTACATTCATCTTTACTACCTCCTGAAATCTTACCTTCTATTTAATATATCATACTCCATAACAAGATGAAAAAATTTACATAATACACGTATTCGATTCCTGACGGTTTTATATTTACATGCTCTTTAAAGCAGATAATTGATTCATGAATTCATCAAACATAGGAATATCCATTTGCTGTTCTGCATCTGATAACGCAAATGCAGGATTAGGATGAACTTCTGCCATGATACCATCTGCATCGATTGCGAGCGCCGCTTTGGCTGCGGGAATCAATAAGTCTGTTCTCCCTGTTGAATGCGTAACATCTACAAGAACTGGCAGATGTGTCTCTTTTTTCAATATAGGAACAGCTGTTATATCCAAGGTATTACGTGTTGATTTTTCATATGTTCTGATTCCCCGCTCACATAGAATGATATTCTTATTGCCCCGCGAATAAATATACTCAGCTGCATGCATAAACTCGGACAATGTAGCCGAAAAACCTCTCTTCAATAACACAGGACATTCGACATCACCGACTGCTTTTAATAAATCAAAGTTTTGCATATTGCGAGCACCGATTTGAATGACATCAACATAATCCATAGCATACTCGATATGTGCAGGGTTGATGACCTCACTTACAACAGCGAGATTGTAATTATCGGCTACTGTTTTTAATATCTCCCATCCTTTTGGACCAAGTCCCTGGAAATCATATGGAGATGTTCGCGGTTTGAACGCACCGCCTCTTATGAAAGTTATACCATGATGACTAATGGCATCAGCCACCTTCGTTACTTGCTCATGGCTTTCTACCGCACACGGGCCAATGACGAAATGTTTCTGTGCACCCCCAATTTCCTCACCCTTAACTGTTACAATCGTATTTGGTTGTTGATTTTTCCGGGCAACAAGTAGTTTATGTCGATCGTCTGTTTGTTCAATTGCTTTAAACAATTCCTTATAAATGTGTTGAATCGTTTCATTATCATACGGACCACCATTATACCGGGAAATCGTATTCAACATTTCCCCTTTCAGCCCTAAATCAAACCGTTTCATACCTTCTTTTTTATTTACTTCAATAATTTCCTTCATAAGCGCACCTTGCTTGTTTATAGTACGCAATAATTCTAGGTTGATGTCATCTAGTTGTCTATGTAACGCATTCAGTTGCTGCATGATTATCCGCTCCCTGAAATATACGGCGTATTGACTCATGATTAACATCTTTTTTAAATATGAAACATCTTGATACGTTTATTCGTTCACATTAATCAAGTATACACTTAAGACTATACTTATAATACAATTTAATTATAATAGAAACAACTAGTTTACCATTCATTTCATGATTTGAACATGGACAAAAAGTGACGATTTAAAATTGAGGAATTTCTTTCTCGCGAAGATAATATCAATCATAACCGACGATTGCACAAAAAAAGAGATACCCTATAAAACATGATTCCTCAATATGGTCACAACAATGATGGATATGTACAAATATTGAATGTGAACCTGAACATGAAAAAACCAGGAAACAAATCAATCAAAGCTTCCTGGTCTCTACCATTTAAATTTTATTTATCATTCAGTTCTTCAGCAGCCTCTTCAATTGAGTCGGCTACCTCTTTTGCTTTCTCCAAAGCTTTGTCTTCTTCATCGCGCTTTTCCTGTAATTTATCTTGTACATTTTTCGTTGCTTTTTTAGTTGTTTCCGATACCTTTTTGGTCATCTCAGCTGAAGAATCTACAGCCTTCTCTTTCAGTTCAGACCCTTTTTCGACCGCTTTATCTTTTAAGTCGGATCCTTTTTCGTACGCTTTTTCTTTCAGTTCGGAACTCTTTTCATAAGCCATATCCTTTAATTCCGATCCCTTTTTGTATGCTTTATCTTTTAATTCCAAACTTTTATCATATGCTGTATCTTTCAAGTCAGCCGCCTTATCCTTCATTTGTGAAGCTCCCTGGTTGATATCTCCACGCAATTCTTTTCCCGATTTGGGTGCAAATAATAGGGCAGCCGAGGCACCGACAATGCCACCGATTAATGTTCCGATTATAAAATCTTTGCTATTGATATTATCTCCCATTTGGAACCCTCCTAAATTATGCTATTTTCGTTTTTTCCATAAATCCAATAAAGCTGAACCCCAGGTAAGGGCTTGGGACGCTTTTTCTTCATTTTCAGATGCCGCTTGTGTAATATTGCTTGAGACTTTACTTAAGGATTGGGAAAAATCTTTAACTGTCTCGCCAATACCTTTTACACCATCAAATACCCCATTTAATTTAGATGATTTATCTTGGACATCCTCAGCGAGTTGATTCGTTTTATTCAATAACTCGGTTGTTTCCCTAGTAATACCCTCCATTTGTTTTTCTAAACCTTCCAATGTATCTGCTACATTGTTCAAGGTACGTCTGCTTGCCACGAGTGTCATTGCAATAAATATAACCAATACTGCAAATGCGACAGCAGCTATAATTGCAGCGATATACAATAAACTTTCCATAACTTGTCCACTCCTTCGATTATAAAATATATCTATGATAGAAATGACCATGAAAACGGTTGTGTGAGAACAGACATAGAAAAATGTAGCCTACAGGTGTTTACCCATTTGGCATATTATCAAACAAATATGTAAGCTTTTCTTCACATCCACAAGCTCGACTTGGCTGTCACAGACATTTCATTCATATACTATAACAATGATAACATTTTTTAACAAAAAATCCTTTCCCTTAAGGAAGTCAATCATAATTTAGACTTATTTGTCGATTGGCTCTTGAGTCACTTCTTTTTCATATGCTTGTTGAAACTTTTGTATATCCCCTGCCCCCATAAAAACAAGCACATCATCTTTATAGTGTTTAAGTGCACTGACATTGGCAATGTCAAGTAGATGGCTTTCAGGTATCAATTGTTGTAAATCATTGATTGTAAGCTGACCACTTTGTTCTCTTGCAGACCCGAAAATATCACATAGATAGACAAAATCCGCATCGTTCAGACTATCTGCAAATTCTTTTATAAATGTTTTAGTACGGGAATATGTGTGTGGTTGAAAAATGGCAATCACATTTTTATCAGGATACTTTTTCTTGGCTGAATCGATGGTCGCCGTTATCTCTTTAGGATGATGTGCGTAATCGTCAATCAAGATCTGCCCATATAATTTCTTTTCGGTGAAGCGACGTTTGACACCTTCAAAAGTACTTAAAGTCTTCATTTTCGACTTCTCCATACCCTCATAATGTGAAATAGCAATGACCGATAAAGCATTTAATATATTATGATCACCAAACATCGGTATCATCATCGTATCGAAAAATGTATTCCGGACATAGACATCAAAATAAGTCCCTTCTTTGGTTTCTTTGACATTTTTAGCTTGAAAATCATTTGTATCCCGAAAACCATAATACATGACAGGAACTTTCGTTTCAATCTGCTGCAAGAGATCATCATCACCACAAGCGACTATTCCTTTCTTGACATTATCAGCCATTGATTGAAACGCATCAAAAACATCATCAATGCTTGAAAAATAATCCGGATGATCAAAATCAATATTTGTCATAATGGCATAATCCGGCTCGTATCGTAAGAAGTGGCGCCGATATTCACACGCCTCAAACACAAAGTATTGACTGTCGATATGGCCCTTTCCTGTACCATCACCTATTAAATATGAAATAGGGTATGCTTGTTGAAAGACATGAGAAAGCAAACCGGTTGTAGACGTTTTCCCATGTGCGCCGGTTACAGCAATACTTGTATACTGCTTCAGCCATTCTCCCAAAAAATCATGGTACCAGTAAAATGGCAATCCTTTTTCTTTTGCCGCCTTTACTTCCACGTTTGACTCTGAAAACGCATTTCCGGCAATAATGGTACAGTCATCTGTGATGTTATCTTCTGAAAAAGGTAAAATTGAAATGTTTTTTTCTTCAAGTGCTTTCTGGGTAAAAAAACGTTTGTCGACATCCGAGCCTTTAACATTTTCCCCTGAATCATGAAGAATTTGTGCCAGTGCACTCATTCCAGTTCCCTTTATACCAATAAAATGGTAAGTTGTCATAAAAAAGAACCTCCATACATTTGTGTCAAAAATGAAGTTATTTCACATAATGATTACTATTATAAAGCTAATACAGAAATATAGCAAAATCTTAGATACATTAATTACAATCGGCTTGTTTGCAATATTCGACTTTTTGCAGTCGTTCATTCGGCCGATATCGTCTTCCCTCTTTTGCCTCTGGTGATCCATTCAATAATACATTATCGCCAGTGAAGCCAATATTTATATCCAAAAGACTTCCTCCAACGCCGTACATATCAACCGGAACACCAAGTGATTCAAAGTGACTTATCCTTTCTTTGGTAAAGCCGCCACTGGCAACAATATTCACATGTGAAAAGCCTTCTTCGTCGAGTGCCTTCCTCAGTGCGAAAATCAGTTGAGGATTTACACCTCGTGGGTCAAACGTTCCCATTAAATGATGGTTACGTAAAAAATATTTATCAACCAGTGTTCTTGACGTGTCTACACGGACACCTTTCAATTGCTTTCCAAATGCTCTGGCCACTTTCAGAGAATCGGTAATGACATCATTATTATAATCAGCAAGGATAACCAAATCGTCTTCCGGATAAAGTTCCAAGTATGCTTTGGAAGCAGCTACAATATCTCCACGGAACATTTGAATCATGGCATGTGGCATTGTGCCCATTCCTTGTTTCCCCCACCATTCATTCATTGCATGAGTTGCCTGGGCAGTCGAACCACCTATGAATGCCGAATAGCCATCACCGGCTTGTTGTGTGAAGTGATCGTCCCTATCACCCATGAAAATGATCGGTTTGGCTTTTCCGGATGAACGAGCGGCTTTTACGACATTATATACATTAGTAGCCACAGATGTTCTTCTTGCCAATATACCATCAATTATCCCTTCTAGAAAGCCAAACTGCTGATATGAACCTGAAACCGTCAAGACCGTTTCAAACGGACGAATGCGATCGCCATCTTTCAAGGAATGAATCTCCAGTTTTTCCGGTTGATCGCTGAATGTGTGCAAAAGGGCAATGGATTCATCCGTCCCACAAAGAACGGCATCATGACCTTTTTGAAAAAACTGCATGGTCACATGATTACGGGGCAACTTTTTCTCAGCCATTTCCCTTGTCTTCAGGAAATAAACGGCAGAAAACCAACCATCTTTAATACGGGTATCAAACTTAAACGTTTTGTTCGTTAAACGACTTATATCACCGTTCAGTTTCTGATGAATTTCTTTCATGGCAGACTCCTTATATATACTTGAATACTTATTTCATATCATATTAAAACGACAGACAGTATACAAGTAAAAAGTGAATTTAAATGATCAAAAGAGTTCTTACTTTCATTCATTCGGATACTGAAGCGCCGCTCACCAGCACCTCACGAGGTTTGCTCCCGTTTTGTTCGGAAATGATTCCTTTCTGAACCATTGAATCCATCAAACGTGCTGCACGATTGTAACCAATTTTAAAATGACGTTGCAATAACGACGTACTTGCATTATTTTTATCAATGACAAATTGAATGGCTTCTTCAAGTAACTCGTCTTCATTTTCATCCGTTTGGACCCGTTCCAATAATTGTTCCTGTTCAAATTGATAATCAGGCTCGGCGATGGAACGTGCATAATCAGTCACACGTTCAATTTCATCATCGGAAACAAATGCCCCTTGAAGCCGCAAACTTTTACCTGCACCATTTTCCACAAAAAGCATATCCCCTTTGCCAAGTAACTTTTCTGCACCGCTTGTATCGATAATGGTTCTTGAGTCAACTTGTGATGAAACACTGAACGCAATCCGGGTTGGAATGTTAGCTTTGATCAATCCTGTTATAACATCAACGGAAGGTCTTTGTGTAGCAAGTAATAAATGAATCCCGCATGCCCTCGCTTTTTGGGCGATCCGACAGATAGCATCCTCCACTTCCTGCGGGGAAACCATCATCAAATCCGATAATTCATCAATGACAATGACGATATACGGCATCTTTTCATCTTTTGTAGATTGTTTTTCCATCTTTGTATTATATCGTTCGATATCCCGTACACCTTCTTGGACAAACCTATCATACCGATCTTCCATTTCTTTAACGGCCCATTTCAGTGCCATTGTTGCCGCCTTTACATCTGTGATGACCGGTGAAATCAAATTCGGTATACCATTATAAGGGGCAAGTTCTACCATTTTCGGATCAATCAGTAAAAACTTCACACTTTTATAATCCGCTTTGTATAATAAACTGATCAAAATAGTGTTGATACAGACACTTTTCCCAGAACCTGTTGCACCTGCAATTAAACCGTGTGGCATTTTTTGGATATTCGTTATGGATGGGTTCCCTTCGATTGTTAAACCTAACCCAATGGTCAAGGGTGATTTTTCATTTTTAAAAGCATCTGATTCATAAATTTCTTGCAGACCGACAATCTGAGGACTCGGATTCGGTATTTCAATTCCAATCGTATTTTTACCCGGTATGGGTGCTTCAATCCGTATATCTTTCGCTGCTAGGTTAAGTTTGATATCATCACTCAGATTTTTTACTTTACTGACCTTGACACCCATTGCAGGTTGAACTTCAAAACGGGTTACGGAAGGACCTTGGGTAGCATTGACGACACTAGCATCCACATTAAAATAAGAGAAAGTCTTGTTCAATAGTTCCTGTTGCTTTCTTACCCACAACCGATCATGGTTATTCGTTTCCTTTTTATCATTTAATAAATGATATGGTATATGTACAGGTTTTTCATCAACGTTTGAATGTGTTTGTTTAAAATGTGTTGCCTTTGTTTGCAGTTGTTTTGAATGTCGCCTATCATTTTGCTTCATATGTTGTTTATCGTTATGTGACATCATTACATTAAATGGTACAGGTTCCTCTCCCTTTATACGCTGTTTATTCCCTGTACGTTTCTGATTTTTGTGGTTTTTCTTTTGTCTAGATCGAGATTCGGTGGTTGGTCCGGATCTTTGTTCAAAAGCGTCATCAGATTCCACTCGCTTTTTCAATGGTTCTTCAGGCTGAACATTGTCACCATGATCGGAGTCAATGATTTCTTCATTCCCAAAATCAGATATCCCTACCGGTTCGTCAACAACGTCATCAATGATGTGTGATTCATTTTCATAAGACGTTTGTTGCCTATCGGAATCAGGGTTTTCTTCAGCCAAAAATGTCGACTCATTGGTCTGGGATGATTTATTGGATATTCGTTCTAACAGATTACTCTCAGTATCCTTATTTTCTTTCTTTCGTATATAAGCAGGCACATCCGTTATATCATTGTCCTTCTTCCTTTTTTGATAACCATAAATTGGCGACGGAACCTCGCTGGGACGAAAGGGTGCATTTGTTTTCTTTTTGACTATCCTATCAGTCTGGTGTGGATAATTTATTGTTTGTTGATCAGCCTGACGGATACTCTCCTGGTTATTTTTTATGGTCTGTCGTGTTTCCCTCCGCTTATAAGCCGGCTCTTCAGGCGTTTCTTTTTCATGCGGTTCATCAGGAATGACCGGAAAGCGAAACGAACTGCGCTTCGGATAATGGTACATCACTTTAGACTGTACTTCACGATTATCCTGTCTGGTTCCGATCTTTGCGGCATCATTTTCATTTTCATCTGCATGATCACGAAACAGATTTTTGATTTTCTTTTTCCATTGATCCCACATTATTTTTCACCCATTTCATAACAATCGCTATATCTGTTCTTTCACTTTTTTTCAATAATTGATGACTGTAAAACAAGGTGCAGAAATGTTCGTAGATCACCATTCTAACTTCTTACATATTTTTGAAGGATGTTGCATCATTAAAATTCAAAGGCATCTCCAGGTTTAATGGAACCATCCAAAACAAAGATTCCTTTTTCTTCAGGGGCATGAGGAAGTTTAAGTTCCTTTCGCGAACAAATCATACCATTGGACGGAACACCACGTAATGTAGTCGGTTTTATCCGCATCCCACTGGGCATTGTCGCACCAACCATGGCGACGACTACATTCTGTCCTTCTTCAACATTCGGTGCTCCGCAGACGATCTGCAATGTTTCTTCTCCGATATCTACCTGACATACACTCAACTTATCAGCATTTTCATGATTTTCCTTTTTCAGGACATGCCCTACAACAAATTTCGATCGTAAATCAAAATCCAAGTCGTCATTGATTTGATTCGTTCGAAAAATCTTTTTTAACACATCCAGATCGGATTCTTTCATGGTTATTTTCCCTTCGTCCGAGAAACTGAAATACGTTGATGCTTGCATTATATTGTAACCTAGTACTTTACCATCCGTATTGGTTATACGAACAACATCACCCAATTTTTCATATGTTACGTCGTATCGATTGCCTTCTTCAATGGGCAGCAATAGAACATCTCCGATACCTTTGGGATTATAATACATATCCATTATCCATCACTCTTTCCTTTGTCATTAGATCGTTTTTTGGCAAGTATAAATATCGGTTCAAGTTTTTGGTCTTCATATATGAATGGAAGTGACGTAATCGGAATGCGGCCCTCCGCAAAAAACTTCATCGTCATTTCAGCTAAGATATCATAGCCTATTTTGTTTTGAATATCACAAACAATAAGGACATCTTGATGCGGAACAGCTATAGCCATTTCGCCTTTCATGTTTGCCTTCATTTCTTCCAAAAACGCCTCATTCAGGATTCTGCTTGCGTCATAACCATCTTGCTTGGCAACAAAATAAAAGTCATTTCCGGCTACATTATCGAGCTTGTAGTCAGTCGTTAAAGAACGTACATTAAAACCGGCGATCTCATCTATCCGTTTTTTGGTCCATCCCTCTTTTTCAAGCATCGATTCATCAATCAGCCGATAGGATTTCCCTAAATCAAGCGCATAATAAATACGTGTTTCAGCGGTATGTTCTTTTGTCACCAACTGAAGACCGGATTTAGTTTCTTCTGGAAAAGACGTCGCGCGAATAACAGGATATATTTGCGCTTCTTTCCCTGTCAATTCATATTTTTGATTCATGATACGAAGCGATTCTTTTATATGTTCCTCTAACTCATCGATGGCTTTTTCACCACGCTCATTGTATTTGGCGATGACATTGGGAAGCGTAATGGTAATACCCATTTTTGTCTCCTTCCATTCGATTCGATACGTATCATTTTTACGATTAAACGAAGTCTGAATATCTGGCTGTGCAATACGTTCTTCCAATAGCTTCTTCATTTTTATACTGGTCATTTTGTTACTCAAATAACTTTCCTCCTAACTTTGATGAGGCGGCAAACCTTTTAAAAATGTCATAATTTCTTCTTTTGTTTTACGGTCTTTGCTTACAAATCTGCCGACTTCTTTTCCCTGATGAAAAGCTATAAAACTTGGAATGCCCATAACATCATTCTCTTGAGCAATGTCCATAAAATCATCTCGATCGACTGTGACAAATGTATATAACGGAAACGTTGCTTCGATTTCAGCTAAGTCAGGCTCAATGACTCGACAATCCGGACACCAATCCGCTGTAAATAAAGCAACTGTATTTTGTTCCTTTATCATTTTCGACCATTCTTCTTTGGTTTGAATAACGTGCATCGTATACATCTCCTATCGTAATCATAACGTTGAATGAACAAGGATTCAATCATCCTGCAAAAGCATGTGAAATGTTCTGTTGATAAACTTCTTATTCCATATCGTTTTGCCCAAAACCTACTTTAAAATTTCAATTTATTATAAAACACGATAAAATGTTATTTACCTTCAGAAAGAATGAGATTGCTTTTTGTTTTTTTCCTCAATCTCCAGATCTTCAAGGAAATAAATTTCAAATTAACCGCAATCTGTCTCCTTCTATAACATGGTATAAATACCATCCATAATCATACTACTTTTTTAGATTTAATCAAAGTTAAATTTTTTGTAAAAATAATGCGATCATCGTCATAAATACGGTTGATTACATTGAGGAGTAACTGATTATGTTAATTTCTTTCCTTTACCGTGTAAATTGACTATGATGAAGGTAGACATAACATAAGGAGGTATAATATGGAATTGACAGTTTATTTGGCAGGACAGATTCATGATGACTGGCGGGACGCACTTGAAGCAAAGGCAAAAGAAAATAAATTACCACTTCATTTTGTAGGTCCACAAACAAATCATGACAAATCAGATAATATCGGTGAAGATGTGTTGGGAAAGCAACCCAACAACATTGTCAAAGATGATGCGGCTTCAAGCATCAATAATTTCAGGACGCAGATCCTGATGGAAAAATCGGATATTGTCATTGCTTTATTCGGGGAAAATTATAAACAGTGGAATACTGCTATGGATGCATCACTTGCTATGGCTCAAAATAAACCTGTTATGATTATTCGTCCAGAATCATTGGTTCACCCTTTGAAAGAAATTTCCAACAAAGCGAATGTAACTGTTGAAAATATCGATCAAGCTATTGATGTCCTAAACTACGTTTTCCTATAAATAACTTACCCCAAAGGATCAATAACATGACCTTTGGGGTTTATCATCAGCTCCAATACTCCAATTGACCGCGCAAAAGTTGTACGACATGGACAAACATTTCATTTCGATTGATATGTTCGTTTGTGAAAACACCGACAGCCCCTTCGTTTTCACGAACATGGTGCCTTTGTGTGTACTTGTCCATGATATCACCCAGTTCAAAACCGCGATATAATTCGGCGCTTATTTCGGATGGGAGTGGTATTCTGGCACCACTGGCCGTAAAGACACGTGCATCCGGAGTCACCAATGCTCCCCAATTACACACATATAATTCATCATCCAACTCCATAACACCACCCTCAAGTCCAATGCCAATCGCTTTCGGGGTTTGCTTCACGCACAACGTAGCCCTGTTAATGGCCCCTTCTTTCGTTTCAGCGTCAGAAAACGGTTGTGCATTTACTTTTGATGGTGCATCGACAGAGATGACTTCCTCATTCGTAAAGATATTCTTCACGGCAGTGATTTTTGTGGTATTTTTGGAACCCACTATGATTTTCATAAATTCAATCCTTTTCATGTGCTAAATAAGTCGTAAAACAAACGCAAACATAATTGAGTCTGAAATGAATTTTAGCTTGATTGACAGATACTGTCAACTGTACTTTGGTCTGTATGTTTTACCAGTTCAATAAGTAGCTCTTTTGCGGCTTGATAATCATCTACATGTATCATAGAAGAAGATGTGTGTATATAACGCGAACATATCCCGATGACTGCCGATGGAACACCGTCGTTTGACAGATGTACACGACCTGCATCTGTACCCCCTTGGGAAATAAAATATTGATACGAAATCTTGTTCGACTCCGCTATATCCAAAATAAAATCCTTCATGCCTCGATGTGTAATCATTGTACGGTCAAAGATACGAAGTAAAGCACCTTTGCCCAGCTGTCCAAATTCCGATTCATTACCGGACATATCATTGGCAGGCGAAGCATCCAGTGCATAAAATATATCCGGCTTAATCATATTAGCTGCGACTTGTGCTCCGCGGAGCCCGACTTCTTCCTGGACTGTTGCTCCTGAAAACAATTTATTCGGTATTTTTTCATTCTGCAATTCTTTCAACAATTCGATTGATAACCCACAACCATAACGATTGTCCCACGCTTTTGCCATGATTTTCTTTTCATTTGCCATAGGCGTGAAAGGACATATCGGTAAAATGGCCTGTCCTGGTTTAATTCCGATTTGTTTCGCATTTTCTTTATCATCAGCACCAACGTCAATAAGCATATTTTTAATCTCCATTGGGCTCTTTCGCTGTTCTGGTGTTAGATTATGTGGCGGTATCGATCCGATTACCCCTGTTACAGGGCCATCATCCGTCATCACTTGAACACGTTGGGCTAGCAAAACCTGGTTCCACCAACCACCCAATGGCTGAAAACGAATCATGCCGTTATCTGTAATCTGTGTCACCATGAATCCGACTTCGTCCATATGTCCAGCTACCATGACGTTAGGACCTTCACCATCTTTTACGCCGAATACGCCTCCAAGGTTATCTTGGATCACGTCATCGGCATATTTATGTAATTCTTCTTTCATGAATGCACGGACAGGGTGTTCATTTCCCGGGGCACCTTGTAATTCCGTCAATGTCTTGAATAATTCTTGTGTCGCTTTCTCCATATTCAAATCCCAACCTTTCTGTGTCGTATCATCAGTATAACGGATAATCTGTTTTGTTTTCCAATGTTTCATCCATTCTTTCATTTTCTATTTTATTAAATTTAAGGTATACTGTTGTTAAAGATAGTCTTTCTATTTTTTTGCATATACTTTAATTCGAGGTGAAATAAGATGAATGTAAAAAAAGTTGTACTTGCTTTAGGTGTGGGTGTGGCGATAGGATACATAGCAAAACAACAAGTCGATAACTATCAGCAACTATCTCCTGAGAAGGCATTGAAACACGCTAAAGAAACATTTAGACGTCAAGGTCCGATTAGCGGTTCATGGATTTATATGAAGCCTGAAGAAATCGAAAAAAATGGACTGTTGTATAAAGCATACCGTGGCGGCGTTACACGTAATATCAACGGTGAAAACAAACAATTCGATTTCCACATCGATGTAGATACAGGTGCAGTAATCGACACCGTTCCTTCAACGTGAAATCAAACGGAGTCATTTTAACATCAGAGATGAGACCCAGACGATCATAGCCTATAAATAGGACGAACGACGACATATTCCCATTGAGCCTTGGATGAGCTCCAAAGAGCACAATGACACCTCCTTGAAAGAAGGTGCCACACAAAATGTCCGGAACGATGTTCGTAATATATTATAGATGCTGTCTTTTCCGGGTCTCATTTTATTTTTTAGGTGTGATATGCATAACGGGTCCGTTCAACACTATTGACCATTTCCCCTTCATGATTGAATTGAATCGCACGATAATAAGCATCATGATAAAAGGTATACCATGCCTTTCTCTCATATCCAAACGCCATCCATTTTTCCTTTTCGTGAACAGATGTAACAGGGTAGTCGTCATAGGCCAGTGCCCATAACTTATTTTGGTGTGCGTTTGTCGGCATAATATCTGCCATATGGATAAAGCACTCTTCACCCTCTTCAAAGACAAGAATCGAATGTCCATCACTATGACCACTTGTATGGATCATTCTAAGGCCATTCGCAATTTCTATTTCCTTTTCGAAGGTTTGCACGAGGTGTTGAACCGGCTTCCAATTCATTTCCCAATAGGTATTGATGGAGCGTATGTTAGGGTTTCGCATTTCTTCCCATTCAACTGCTGAAGTGATGATCGGTATATCCGGAAATACAGGCTCGTATGTATCCCCGGCTTTTTTCGTCAATCCACACGCGTGATCAAAATGGAGATGTGTCATTAAAATCATATCAATATCCTCAATGCATAACCCCAGTTTTTTCAGTGAATTGATTACATTCGATTGTTCAAACACTCCAAAATTACGCAATTGTTTATCCGTTAATTTATCATTTCCCATACCAGAGTCGATGAGATAACGTTTTCCATCGAGTTCAATTAAAATCGGATCTGTACGTAACTCGATTTGGTTCTTGTCGTTTACAGGATATTTCCTTGACCATAAGGCTTTTGGTACTACACCAAACATGGCACCCCCGTCCAAAAAATTCACACCACCTGAAAGCCATGTTAACTTTGCTCTTCCGACTTGCAATGATTCCATATTATAGCCTCCTGTATTTATAATTGAACAATACAATGATAAATTGGTTTTCCCTCTTGTATAAAACGTTCTTCATACTCAGTCACGACATGTTCCGGTTGTGATATTTCATGAAGATTTAAGTTCACTTCCGAAAGCATCATCCCGGCTTGTGAAAAACTGACCAGTGAATATTCAAAAAGGTTTTGGTTATCTGTTTTCATCATGATTTCACCATTATCCCGTAAAATATAACGGTATTTATCAAGGAAAGTATGGAACGTCAATCGTCTCTTTTCATGACGATTTTTCGGCCATGGATCGGAAAAATTCAGATAGAGTACAGCAACTTCATTTTCCGCAAAGATATCCATTATATCTTCTGCGTTTATTTGCATTAAATAAACATTGTCTACATCGGTATTCAATATCTTTTCTGCGGCTGTCACAATCACGCTTTTTGATATCTCAATACCGATAAAATTAATGTCTGGATGACGTGTGGCCATTTCTGTAATAAATTGACCCTTTCCAGTACCAATTTCAACATGAACGGGATGACTATTTTGAAAAACACTTTTACCCCAGATACCCTTATATTGTTGCGGTTCATTTAATATCAAATGACTGTTTTCATCCATGAACGTGTCTGCCCATGGTTTATTTCGTTGTCTCAATGATAAGACACCTCTTCCAAAAGTTGTCAGCGATTCATTTTATTTCGTCGTTTACATCAATCAGCTATCAAGCATGCTCCGGACATCGGTGTTCAATTCTTTTAAATCACGGAGTTTCGCTTCTGTTTTATGTGATTCGTGCCGTTCATAATGCCATATTAAATAATGCAAGGTATCCAACATTAAATACCAATACATCCGGCTCAACAATTGATCATCAAATGGTATACCGTAATTATCCAGCCACTTTCCCCATTCATTACGCGGTACGTACCATTTTAGGACCATGGCAAAATCCATCGCTGGATCAGCAATGGTCGCATTTTCCCAATCGACCAAATATAATTGACCTTCTTTTGTTAAAATAAGATTATTGTGATTCAAGTCACAATGACAGACGACTTGGTGATGGCCGATGGTAGAGGGGAAAAAATCATTCATATGCCGCAATGTTTCTTGAATGATTTCGTTATCGAATAACCCATAATATCTTAATCTTGCCTCAGTTATCTGGATGTCTTTTTCGAGTGGCATCGGTTGTTTACCCAAGCGCATAAGCATATGAAGAAGCTCTGAGGAATGATGTATTTTATGCAACAATTCAGCTACCTGCTGATGTTGCATTTCCTCTTTTCTCAATTCACGCCCCTCCACCCACTCTTGAGCTGTAATCACGTCACCACTTTCAAGTCGTTTCGTCCAAATCAATTTGGGAACAATTCCTTCAGCTGACAACACAGCCAAGAATGTTGATGAATTGCGCTTTAAAAATAACTTTTTGTCTTTACTTGTTGCGATATAGGCATCTCCTGTCAACCCACCAGCGGAGGTAATGGTCCAGCCCTTACCTAATAAATAATTTAGCCAACTCACCTTACATTCCCCAAATCTTTCAAAATTTACTGCCCTATAAATAGGATAATAGATATATGTAAGTTTATATAAAAAAGAACATGAATTCAAGCAAACACACAGAAGATGAGTAGATCTTATTCATTATTCCAGCATCTTCAACATTCTGTATGATGTAGTCAATTTGTGACATATTCATTGGCTTGGGTACCGATACATATTCCACTTATAGCGTGTAATATAAGCCATCAGTTTAACAAGCTGTGCCATGACCCCTTTCTCCCCTTACAATGCTTTTATACATTTTTCAGTACGGTAAGTTCCTTCTCCGTTAACTCGCGATATGATCCTTTCCCTAAAGATTCATCCAAGTAAAGAGAGCCCATTTGTACACGTTTCAAGTATAATACATCCATGTCGATTGCCCGGAACATCCGTTTTACCTGATGGAATTTACCTTCTGTAATTGTAATGCGAACATGAGATGTTTCATCACTATCGATTATTTTCAACAGGGCTGATTTGGTTTGGTATCCATCATCAAGCATAACACCCTTCTGAAAAAGTGTCCTGTGCTCTTCTTTGACCCACCCTTGGATGACGGCCTCATATGTTTTTGGTACTTCATGTTTGGGAGAGGTCAGATAATGATTCAGCTCACCATCATTGGTAAGTAGCAACAACCCTTCCGTATCTTTGTCCAAACGTCCAACAGGGGCTGGGGCGAACTGTTTTACATATTGCGGCAACAAATCAATCACCGTTCGTTCCCGATCATCCTCTGTAGCGGATACACACCCCTTTGGTTTATTTAACATGACATAAATATATTTCCGATAATGAACGACATCACCATCTACTTTGACGATATCTTCAGAAGGATTCACATGTGTACGACCGTTGACTACTTCTGCACCGTTAAGCGTTACCCTTTTTTTACGGAAAAGCAGTTTCACTTCCTTCCTGCTGCCGAGTCCCATATTCGACAATAATTTATCCAACCGCAATACCATCACCCCCTATCTCTTTTTGAAAAACCGGTCCAATACACGAATACGATTGCCTAATGTTCTTTCGAGCAACGTCGATTGATAAGCAAACCATAAATAGATACCGGCGCCGACTAAAACACAACTTATCAGAGTAATGATAGCCGCTGCACGTGATTCGGTGTAATCAAGGAATATGCCTAACAAGCCTTTAACAATCATAACGCCGATAAGCATAAATAGGACAAAGATAAGAACCAATGCTGTACGTTTGAATGTTTGTTTAAAACTGAAATTGATAGCTGACCGTATACGCCACATATTTAAAACAACCGCTGTACCTGAAGCCAATCCCGTCGCAATCACGGCACCAATGGCACCAAATGAATGAATGAGGATTGTGTTGAATAGTATTTTCATCAACAAACCTGCTGAAAGACTGATAACGGCAAAACGCTGTTCATTGATGCCTTGTAAAACCGATGAGGTTACTGTAAACATCGCAAATAATAATCCAACCGGAGCATACCAGCGTAGAATGTTTCCATTAATATCAATATCCGACAAACCGAATAATGATCCATAAGAAACGTCGGCTAAAATTGATAACCCACAAACGGCGGGAATGACAATCACCAAAATAATTTGCAATGCTTGGTTAATTTGATGTATCAATTCCTGGCGTTTATGTTGAACGAATGATGCTGTTAGTGCAGGTATAATAGCCAGTGATAACCCAATCGCTATTGTACCCGGGATAATAACCAATTTATGACCATAGAAGTTAAAAGCAGCATAAGTCATTACCCTTATTTCTTCACGATATCCTGCCTGTAACATCGCACGATCAAATGTTATCAGGTCGACCAGTTGATAGAGGGATGTTGCCAATCCGACAAGCACAAATGGTCCTGCATAACGAAACAACTCTTGAAACAGATGTTTAAGTGGAACATGATGTGACACAGTTTGCTGCTCGATTTTCTGCTCAATATTTGCTTTACGCTTTGTCCAATAAATAAACAGGACAATACCAGATGCAACAGCACCAATGAAAGCCGAAAATGTTGAAAATCCAACTGCACTTACAACAGAACCATCCAACACATATAAAATAACGACCGATCCAGCCAAAATGAAGAAAATCCTGACTATCTGTTCTGTCACTTGAGATACTGCTGTCGGTCCCATGGATTCATATCCTTGGAAGAATCCACGCACAATACTCATGGATGGAATGATCAGCAGCGCAAAACTTACCAACCGGATCACCAATGTAACATCACTTACAGTAACAATCTTGGCATCCTTACCTGAAATAAACAGTCCGGCGAGCCATTCGGCACTGAAAAACATGACCGAAAAGCAAATGACGCCCATTATGAACATCAATATCATGCCCGCTCGAAACATTCGCATACCTGTACGGTAATCACCAAGTGAATTATACTTCGAAACAAATTTCGAAACTGCAAGTGGGACACCTACAGTTGAAAAACTGAGAAAAATACTATAGGGTATATAAGCAGTATTAAAAAGGGTACCACCCTTCACCCCAACTAAAGAATTAAATGGAACGACATAAATCATTCCCAGAAATTTCGACAAAAATGTAGCTCCTGTTAAGAGCAATGTTCCTCTGACAATTTTAGACATTATTTCACCTGCATATTCAAATTAAGTATCATTGCTATATTATCATATTTGCACCAAAAAGAGCGATGGTTTACATGATAACTTATAAATATCCTTTTTTAAAAACATGATGCATGAATAAATTTACATATGAATGATTGTAATATATACTTTGGAACAACTGCGATTGATAAAAATTGCTTTACCCTATTAACTCATAAATGAAAAAATAACTTCGTGGAATCATACATGAAAGGAATGAACGATATTGATATATGATGTCATCGTCATAGGAGGCGGTCCATCAGGACTTATGGCTTCGATTACAGCCGGTGAGCACAAGGCCTCAACTTTACTGATTGAAAAAGGGAAAAAATTAGGGAAGAAACTTGCAATTTCCGGCGGAGGACGATGTAATGTCACCAATCGTTTGCCGGAAGCGGAAGTGATCAAACATATACCAGGCAATGGAAAATTTTTATATGGCCCCTTCTCCATCTTCAATAATTACGATATTATTGACTTCTTTGAAAGCCACGGAGTGCAATTGAAAGAAGAAGATCATGGACGTATGTTTCCTGTCACAAATTCAGCCAAGACAGTTGTCGACACGCTTATTAACCTACTCCATGAACTTCAAGTTGACATTAAAATGGAAACTTCCGTTGTGGACATAGAATATGGAGAGACGTATCACACAATCATTTTAGATACGATGGAAAAAATTAAAACCAAATCGATTGTAACAGCTGTAGGTGGAAAAGCTGTCCCTCATACAGGTTCTACAGGGGATGGGTATAAGTGGGCCGAAAAAGCAGGTCATACCATTACACGATTGTATCCGACAGAAGTTGCTTTAACATCTGATGAACCCTTTATTTTAAACAAATCACTACAAGGGTTGGCTTTACGTGATGTATCCTTAAATGTTTTAAATCCAAAAGGGAAAAAAATCACTACCCACCAAATGGATATGATCTTTACACATTTTGGCATATCCGGACCCGCCGTTCTACGTTGCTCTCAATTTGTCGTAAAAGAACTGATGAAGGGTAGGAAAAACGTTTTAATGGAGCTGGACTTACTACCATCTGTCACGATCAATCAACTCACAAACGATATTTTTGAACGGATAAACAAACATCCCAAAAAAGAAATGAAATCCATATTAAAAGGCATTGCCCCCGAAAGATTTTTATTGCATTTATATGTTAAAAATAGTATTACACCTGATGAAAGAGCAGCAAATGTCAGTCATGAGTCCGTCAGAAATATCATCAACGATTTAAAACGATTCACGTTTTCCGTCAATGGTTCACTTCCTTTAAAAAAGGCTTTTGTAACGGGTGGTGGCGTATCGATTAAAGAAATTGTGCCCAAGACAATGCAATCGAAAAAAATGCCTGGACTTTACTTTTGTGGTGAAATATTAGATATTCACGGATATACTGGTGGATATAACATTACTTCAGCGCTTGTTACAGGACGTATTGCAGGTATGCATGCTGCTGATTTTGCCATGATTTGACCATGATTCGCTCAATTGCCATATGATACCTCGGATGAAATCCAGTTTGATACACAACCTAAAAATGTCTGTAAATCATAGAAAGGGCTGATGTTTAATGAAAATGAACTCCATGTGGGTACCATTAATTGCTTCAATAGGTGTAGGTGCTGCCACGTATTATTCTGTTTCCAAAAACAGACAGGATTTCAATCAAGCGTTACAAGATGTTTTACCCGTCGTTTCACATATGAGTAATGGTGGCGGCGGTAATAACGGCAATAACTTTCAAGCCACATCAAATATGGCCACCAATCAGCTATCGAGCAATACAGAACAATTAGGTCCTTATGGCATGAGCTAACAGACGTTTTATATGAAGAGTGCCTTTGTTATCTGATTGAAAAAATGACAAAGGCACTTCTTTATGTCCTATTATACATTTTGTTTAGATCTGTATACAAAAGATGCCAGATCACAGGATGAATATAATCAACATACTTAAGCGCTGAATTTAAAGTGAAACGACTTTTATACTTCTGAAGAATGTGTCATATTGAAAATGACTGAATTCGTCACTCAAATGTCAACTAAATATAAAAAACAATATGCGTGGGGGGTCTTTATTGAAAACACTTTATAGTCATAATATACACAATGAATACAATTTACTCATAGAGTAATCTAACTATGGTCAAAAGAACAAAATCCGGAGATATACTAAACTGAAAAACGGAAACATTAATAATAAGAATCCATTGACTATAACTTTTGTTACACTTCATCATAACAAAAAACCAACGAATAATCGTTGGTTTTTCTTTTGCCTGGCGGCGTCCTACTCTTGCAGAGGCAAAGCCTCAACTACCATCAGCGCTGAAGAGCTTAACTACTGTGTTCGATATGGGAACAGGTGTGGCCTCTTCGCTATAACTACCAGACAAACATTTTCCTTTTTGAAAATGTATCCATGTATTTAGTATAAATTTTATGGTTCTAAAAATTTATATAAAGAGTATGTCTCTTTTCCTTTTTGAAAATGTAACCATGCACTTCGTATAAATTTTATGATCTTAAAAATTTATATCATACATATTCTCTTCTTAAAAAAGAAGACTTATGATGTTGTACCCTGAAAACTAAATAAGAGTAGATGAATATCAATGTTTAGTCGATTCTTTTTGTTAGTTAAGTCCTCGATCAATTAGTATTCGTCAGCTCCACATGTCACCATGCTTCCACCTCGAACCTATCAACCTCATCGTCTCTGAGGGATCTTACTCACTTAAAGTGATGGGAAGTCTCATCTTGAGGCGGGCTTCATGCTTAGATGCTTTCAGCACTTATCCTTGCCACACGTAGCTACCCAGCTATGCTCCTGGCGGAACAACTGGTACACCAG
>DATGUN010000029.1:0-17671 GCA_035301285.1 Virgibacillus sp. | reverse complement strand
CAAGCAAAAAGGAATCCAGCATTTGCTGAATTCCTTCTATGACACGAGGACCTTCTATACCCCAAAGCCAAAAAGCATATTCTGACCTTCCGCCTCACATTGACATATAAATCTGATTTGTACCTAAATAATGGCTTCAAGAGCGTCGTAATTTGATATAAATCCAATTTGTACCTAAATAATGGCTTCAGGAGCGTCGTATTTTGATATAAATCCGATTTGTACCTAAATAATGCCATCAAGAGCGTTGTATTTTGATATAAATCTGATTTGTACCTAAATAATGGCTTCGGGAGCGTCGTATTTTGATATAAATCTGATTTGTACCTAAATAATGCCATCTCAAGAGCGTCGTAATTTGATACAAATTCATTTTGTACCTAAATAATGGCTTCAAGTGCGTCGTAATTTGATACAAATCCGATTTGTACCTAAATAATGGCTTCAAGTGCGTCGTAATTTGATACAAATTCATTTTGTACCTAAATAATGGCTTCAAGTGCGTCGTAATTTGATACAAATTCACTTTGTACTTAAATAATCGACTCAGAAGCTCGTTACCTTGATACAAATCCGATGTGTTCTTAAATAATGTCTTCAATAACCCGTGAGCCTGATACAAAAAATGCTTTTATCACGAGCGTCACATAAACACCATGCATCACCATGAAACAAAAGTCATTCTTTAAAACATGGATTCCGGTACAGCATTTCAGCATTTACAGCATTTCAGCATTTACAGCATTTCAGCATTTATAGCATTTCAGCATTTACAGCATTTCAGCATTTACAGCGTTTCATCATTCTTATATAGGGTCTTTTAAGACATTTCACAAGACACGCGATGACATACATTTTTGATCTTTTCCGTATGAAGGGACGTGTTTTTTGGAATCCCCTCGTCAGGTGCTTCATATTCTGAATCTTTCATGACGCGATCGGCATTATAGCCTAATCGGTTCGCCTCTTGCTGCATGAACGCATAAAAACTCATCGGTTGTTCATGGCCAACATGATAAATGCCCGTCACATCATTCAATGCCATTTTCTCAACGATATCTGCCAGTTCTTCCACATTGATAAACGTTCGGATCAAATCATCACGGAAAGCGACTTCCCGACCTGAACGCAACCGGTATGACAGTTTGTCCGTATACGCATCCAGTTTTCCGAATATGTTTTCGCCATAAACAGGACCGGTCCGTAAAATGACATAGTTTGATCGTTCATGATCGATGAATCGCTCCGCCTTTACTTTTGCATTGACATAATTATGGTACAAATGATCCTCCGGAAGCGTACTGATGGGATCCGATTCCTCATATGGCCCATTGCCATCACTAAAGACCAGATCTGAGGACATGTACACCAATTTCGTATCGGGTGTAAGATGACTCAACAGATGCATGAAACCTTGTTCCATCAATTCGTATTCATCCGGACCACTCATGACTGACCAAATGACGACATCAGGATTTTCATTTTTATAGAATCGGGAGAACGATTCAGGTTCATTGACGTCCAACTTATATAAACCGTCCAACATAACGGGTTTGGTTAAATAAGTGCCAACCACATCCACGTCTGGGCGTTTTTCCAATTGTTTATAGACAGATGCCCCGACATAGCCGCTGGCACCGAAAACACAGACTTTCATAGTTCAACATCCCTTCTTCTTTCAGTCGTGTTAGCTTGGATGACTGCTTTTATTACGGAAGCTGAAAATCTCTTTCCAACGAAATGTCTTTAACTCGATAACTGGACGGGATAATCCAAGAATCGGCTTACTGGATAGCACGAGCACAATCAATGCCGATAGTGCAAAGAGACCAACAAGATCCAGTGTATTATTCACCGAGAACAATCCTGCCTGGCGGAAAGATTGAATAAAGAATCCGTGCAGCAGATAGACATACAATGTCCGTGAACCGAGATACGTCAATTTGAATCGTTTCGTAGGCACCCAGCTCAAGACACTGATTGCCATGAGCGCTGATGTGACATATACGGCAAACCTCGCAATGCCACCATACGTCGGCATGCCCAGTGAAACGTAAGATTTGGAAGCAAGTAGCCATCCGGAATTCATCTCAGGTGCAAAGTATATGAGGACAGCGACGCCTAACATGACCAGTACAGAACCAACCTTGACGACATTGTGTTTCAACCATGCCAAATGTTTGTTTGTCACCCAATAGCCCACAAGAAAGAATGGGAAAAAGACAAATGTACGGGACAGGCTGAACATATTCCCGATTTCACCGAAATAACCGACAATCAGTCCTATTTCCACCGCTATCGTGATTCCAAGCAGTGGCGGCAATTGCTTGAACCAATACAATAATATATGCCAGCTGAACAAGCTGAACAAAAACCACAATGACCAATGTGGATCGAAAATGCTTGCTTGCCAGCTCTCCTTACCTATCAAGAAAAAGAAACCTGTATAGATAAGCTGGAATATCATATAGGGTATCAATAATTTTTTAGCTAATTTCAATACATATTTCATGTTCCCGA
This sequence comes from Virgibacillus sp., assembly GCA_035301285.1. GTDB lineage: Bacteria > Bacillota > Bacilli > Bacillales > Amphibacillaceae > DATGUN01. Next base: position 15,151 of record DATGUN010000029.1, on the reverse strand, counting down.
ATCCTTTGGCAAAAAATCCGGCCAAAAAGATAAATGCGGGCATATGGAAAGTGTATATCCACATATAAAGTGTGTTTACCCCATGTGAATCGCCAATGAATGGCTGAATCATATGACCAAACACCACCAACAAAATCAATAATATTCGTGCATTATCTATATAAGCATTGCGTTCCATTTTCCTCATCCTTTTGATTGTAACATTGCTCTTATTACATCCATACCCATTTTAAAACATATTTAATAGCACTTTTGGCGGATTTTATTCACTTGTTATTTATTTGTAAGTGATTTGAAATGAAGATAAAGGATTGTAACATAGATGACGATTGACAGATAATTGGGTGTGTTCATGCACATGAGCAATTGTTATCACAATACATTCGTGCTACACTTAATCGCAACACACGCTTAAATCACATCAATAGGCAATCTCCGCTGAGGCAACACTGTCAGACTGCATGCAAATATTTAAACCTGTTGAAGGAGTGGAATCATGCAACCATCTATCGTTAGAGAGAGTGATACCAAGCAACTGGCCACATTCATTTCAACATTAAACAATGAAAAACAAACACATATCGGATTTTGCGGGACAGATGTCGGTGAAATCCAACAAACATTGCAGGAAGACTTTTCCGAGGATAATGGAGAGGGCCTTTCTTTTGTAACGGCCCGTAATGGATCCGGTGACATTTTTGCTGCAATCGGACTGGATATCGATGGGGATACGGCTGAAGTATGGGGGCCTTTTCAATCCGATGGTGCGGCACACACCATTCACGCATTATGGACACACATATGCCAATTCTATCCAGACATCCAGCATTTCCATTTTTTCATCAATGAAGAAAATAAAAAACAATCCGCGTTTGCACACCATTTAGGTGCAACCTATACCGGAAAGCATTCCATTTTGAAAATGGACAGGAAGAATATGGCGACCGTTCCACATAAAAGAAGCATCCCGTTTGAAAAAGCCTATGCCCATTCCTTTCAAAGACTTCATGAGGAAGCATTTCCCGGAACGTATTATCGTGCTGAAACCATTCTGTCACGCTTAAATGATGACCATACATTAAAACTTCTGACAACGGCTGATCACCAGCTCCAAGGATATGCCTATTATGAAATCGATCCATTTAACCAAGAAGGTTCTATCGAGTACATTGCCATCAACCCTCAATTCCGCGGCATGGGACTGGGGACAATGCTTTTGAGGGAAATAACCGACGACATGTTCTCACAAACCTTGATACCGGAAATCAGCCTTTGTGTGAGTCACGTCGCCAAGGCTGCCATCCATATTTACCTGAAGGCCGGTTTCACGGAAGCAGATAGATTAAACAGCTATGTATTAACACGTAAATGACCTGAAAACATATCAATGAAAATGACCCACTCCCCCTACACTTTTCATGGATATATATGATTAGCCGCAAATTTTCACTTTGCGGCTTTTTTCTTTGTGGTCGTTTTTTTCGTTCCGGATGCTGACGTGGTTGTCCGCCTTGATTTTGTCTTTGTTTTCCCCGCTGGTTTATCACTTTTGGCTTTATCCAGTGATTTCTGGAGTGCGTCCATCAGATTGGTGACATTATCGGGTTTGGATTTTTCGGGGGCGGTCGTTGTTTCGTCTTGATTTTTCTTATCCTCGATCAATTTCATTAAGGCTGTTCTATAATCATCTGTATATTGTTCGGGATCGAATTCGGTTGTCAACTGGTCGATGAGCATCTTGGCCGTTTCCAGTTCCTTTTTATCCGCTGTTTCATCCTGGGGAACATTCGGGACATCCATAGCAGCGCGAACCTCATCTGGATAGTGGATTGTTTCGACGACCAATGTATTTTCATAAATGCGGATGACAGCCAGCTGTTCCTTGGACCGGATCATTATTTTGGCGACACCGATTTTCCTTGAATCCTTCAAAGCCGTCCGCAATAGGTGATACGCCTTGGAGCCACCCTCATTGGGAGACAGATAATAACTTTTTTCAAAATAGATGGGATCGATTTCTTCCAATTTGACGAAATCCATGATTTCAACGGCTTTATCTTCCTCTTCTTTCTTCAGTGCTGCCAATTCTTCATCATCCAGGATGACAAATTTATTTTTGGCATATTCATATGCTTTGACGATATCATCATTCGTGACATCTTTATCACAGTTCGGACACGTGCGCTCATATTTGATGGGCGTCTGACACTCTTTATGAAGCTGACGTAATTTTATATCCTTATTTTCAGTTGCCGCGTGCATTTTTACCGGAATATTGACAAGGCCGAAACTGATTGTTCCTTTCCACATCGTGTGCATGTTTAAAACCTCCTTATATTAGTTTGCATCACGTTGGCCGATTTTATCCGATTATTTTCATCATGGATTGACACACTAAAACAAAATAGCATTCTGAAAGGAGGATTCAGCTTGGATTATATGAAACCGATACAAACGACAGAGGCCCCTACCGGAGGAAAATGGATCTATGAAGTGAAATATGACGGATTCCGTGCTCAGCTTTTTTGGAAAATGGATTCCATTCAGCTCATCAGCCGTAACGGACATGATATGACACATCTGTTTCCGGAGATCGGCGCATATTGCCGTGAACATCAATCGGCCATTCAATCTTTATTGCCCGTCGTCCTGGATGGTGAATTGGTTGTGTTGAATCATGCATCGCAAGCAAACTTTGAACGGATTCAATCACGTGGCCGAATGAAAAACACGGACAGGATCAGGCAGTCAGCTAGAAAACGACCCGCGGCACTTTTGGCATTTGACATGCTTCAACACTCATCACACGCTTTAAAGGAAAAACCATTATCAGAGCGGAAGCAGGCTCTTCATGAACTATTCGAACAGATGAATATATCGAAAGGAGTCATCCAAGACAGACCCTTGAATATGGTATCAGCCCACAAAGATGTCACCGCCCTATGGAAACATATTGTAGACCATAAAGCGGAAGGTATGATCGCGAAAAACACCGAAAGTCGTTACTATAACGGAAAAGACCATCGCGATTGGTATAAAGTGAAAAATTGGCGACAATTAGAAGGTTTCCTCACTTTCTATAATCCGACGAATGGCTATTATACAATTCAAGTCTATGACAACGAAAAGGTTAAATCGGTCGGTACCTGCAAGCATGGGTTAAAACGTGGGGATGAGGATACTTTACGCTCCCTTTTTACGGGAAAAGGCGACAAGAAACAGGATGGTTACGCCCTGCCGCCAGCCATCTGTGCCCGGATCAATACACTTGATCTATATAAAAATGAACTGCGGGAGCCCCAATTTGAAACGATTTTGACCGAATCCAATGCTTCCGATTGTACAGTCGAAAAGCTACGGATCGATATGGCTATGCTCCCTGACACAGTGGATATAAAACATTCGGATAAGATTTTTTGGCCGCAACAAAGACTGACAAAAGGAGATTTGCTTATTTACATGCGAGAGATAGCTCCTTATATGCTTCCCTTTTTACAGGACCGGCTTTTGACGATTATCCGAGCGCCGGATGGTGTCAACGAGGAGACGTTTTTCCAGAAACGTCTCCCGGACTATGCACCCGATTTTATACATCCTATCAAACGCAATGGAGAATCATTCATCGTCTGCAATCATTTGGATGCCCTCATCTGGTTTGCCAATCATGGTACGATCGAATACCATACCCCTTTCGAAAAGGCAGGGCGCCCTTCCCCTTATGAAATTGTATTCGACCTTGATCCACCTGATGAAAACACATTTTCACTTGCCATACAAGCGGCACTGATGCTAAAGCGACTGCTCGAGGACCTTGAACTCATTTCTTTTGTAAAAACGTCCGGCAGTAAAGGGATGCAAGTCCATATCCCTATTGCAGAGGGGAGTATGTCATATGAGGAAACTGCCACCCTGACCCAAGCCATCGCGGAAACCATGGCCGGTGCTGAACCGGCACTCTTTACCACCGAGCGATTCAAGAAGGAACGAAAGGGACGTCTCTATATCGATTATGTCCAACACGCACCTGGAAAGACGATCATAACACCCTATTCCCCGAGATTGACGGCATCTGCTTCAGTCGCCACACCCCTCCATTGGGATGAAGTGACCGAAAAACTGGATCCCCGTCGGTTCACAATCGACAATATCGTCCAACGCGTGCAAACAATCGGATGTCCGTTTGCCGGATTTTTCGAAACAGGACAAAAACAAACGTTGCAAAAAGTAAAACAGATGCTTGATGAATAAATCAGGGAGTGGCTATTTCGAACAGCCACTCCCTTTTCTAAATCGATTTTATTCCCCGTTAACTGGCGAAAAGCCCCAATGAGTCTCGCTTATTTACCACCTTTAATATAAGGGATCCCATTTGCCTTTGGAGCCTCCGCACGACCGATGAATCCTGCCAGTGCAAGAATCGTCAAGACGTACGGTGCAATCAACAGGAAGACTTTAGGTACTTCAGCCAATAACGGCACACTTGACCCAACGACACTCAAGCTCTGAGCCAGGCCGAAAAATATAGCCGCACCCATCGCACCTAAAGGATGCCACTTACCAAATATCACTGCAGCAAGCGCCATGAATCCTTGCCCGGATATTGTCGAATGCGAGAAGTTCAACGCGATGGACAATGCATAGACTGAACCACCGAGACCACCGAGCGCCCCTGAGATGGTAACTGCGATATAGCGCATCTTATGCACATTGATACCATTTGTGTCCGCCGCCATCGGGTGTTCCCCGACAGAACGCAGACGCAATCCGAAAGGTGTTTTGTAAATGACCCACCATGCGATAAACGCGAATATGATCGCCAAATACGTCGTCAAATACATCCCTTGAAAGAATAGCGGACCGATAATCGGAATTTTGGACAATACGGGAATGTTCATCGAGAAAAATTGTTCCGATACAATTTCCGTTTGACCTTTACCATAGATTTCCTTCGTTAAAAAGAGCCCGATTCCGAGTGCCAACATATTAATGGCAACCCCACTGACAACTTGGTTCGCCCTGAGTGTAATTGATGCAACCGCGTGGATAAGTGAGAACAAAGCCGAAATAACCATCGCGACAACAATCGATACCCATGGTGTCCATACACCCAGTACATCACTGAAGGTCAGATTGAAAACAATCCCTACAAACGCCCCCATGATCATCAAACCTTCCAGCCCGATATTAATGACTCCGGACCGTTCACTGAAGACACCACCAAGCGCTGTAAATATAAGAGGGGCCGAGAAAAATAGAGCAGTTGGAATAATTGACTGCAGTACATCCATCATTCATCCCCCTCCTTTGCGAAGCGACGTAATATCCAACGTATCAAATAACTTGCTGCCACAAAAAATATGATCAATGCGATAATGATATCGACAAGGTCTTCCGGTATCCCCGTTTGTATCGGCATATTAAGGGCACCGATTTTCAAACCGCCGAATAATATGGCGGCCAATATGACACCAAAGGCTGAATTGGCCCCGAGCAGTGCAACAGCAATACCATCGAAACCTAAATTGGTGAAACCGGATTGTGTCCCGATATATTCAAATGTTCCCAGTCCTTCCATGGCACCGGCAAGACCTGCAAAGACACCCGAGATCACCATTGAAAAGATGATGCCTTTTTTTACATTCATGCCTGCATATTTCGATGCATTCTGATTGAAGCCAACCGAGCGCATTTCATAGCCCAATGTCGTCCGATCGATGATAAACCACATGACCGCCGCAGCAAACAGGGCAATCAATATCCCAAAATGCATCCGGGAACCTGTCAGGCTCATCATCCACTCGGACCGAAGTGATGCCGACTCAGCGATTTTATCAGTGGAATCCTGATTTTCCGTCAGTACATACCTGACAATGGCATTTGTACTGTACAACGCGATATAGTTCATCATAATCGTGACAATGACTTCATGCACACCTAAGGTCGCTTTCAACAGGCCGGGGATGAATCCCCAAAGTCCGCCTGCCAGCGCGGCAGCCAATATCGCGACTGGTAAATGGATGTACATCGGAGCATCAAAGCCGATGCCAACCCATACCGCTGCAAGCCAACCGACCAAAACTTGCCCCTCTGCACCGATATTGAACAGACCCGCACGAAAAGCGAACGCTACTGCAAGTCCGGTTAAAATAAGTGGCGTCACTTGTCGGATGGTTTCACCGACGACATACCAATCACCGAAAACACCATCCCATAATGAAGCATAGCCTTCAATCGGACTATAGCCGAAACCCAACATGAGAAGGGCTCCAACAATCAACCCTAATAAGACAGCTATGATTGGTATTAAAATAGGGAAAAAACGACTTATCTTCATCCTTTTTCACCCGCTTCCTCTTGATTGCTTCCGGCCATCAACAAGCCCAGTTCGTTCTCATCCGTTTCTTCAGGCTTGCGGGTTGCAACGATTTTCCCTTCTGACAAGACAGCAATACGATCACTGACATCCAATATTTCATCCAATTCAAACGAAATGAGAAGGACTGCTTTTCCTTTATCTCGCTCCTCAATCAGCTTTTTATGGATAAATTCAATCGCTCCGACATCAAGTCCCCGGGTCGGCTGTGCAGCAATCAACAGATCCGGTGACCGATCCACCTCTCTTGCGATAATCGCCTTTTGTTGATTTCCGCCTGACAGGCCACGCGCCTTTGCATGTGGACCAGACGTCCGTATATCGTACTCATCAATTAAATGCTCCGCTTTTTTATAGATTTTCTTCAGATTCAAGACACCATATTTGGAAAAAGGTTCCTGATAATATGTTTGCAACGCGATATTTTCGCCCACCGAAAAATCAAGCACCAAACCAAATTTGTGACGATCCTGTGGAATATGAGCCAAACCACTCTCTGTCACTTTACGTGGCGAACGTTTCGTTATATTTTTATCCTTCAACGTGATGGTCCCCGATTCCACTTTCGTAAGACCGGTAATCGCTTCAATCAATTCCGTCTGACCGTTCCCGTCAACACCTGCAATCCCAACGATCTCACCTCGCCTGACTTCCAGGTTGAGATGATCGACCATATCCACTTTCCTGAAATCTTTGACAACCAGATCTTTGACATCCAGGACAACCTCTTTTGGTTCAGCGGGATCCTTTTCTGTCGTAAAACTGACTTCACGTCCGACCATTTTCGAAGCAAGTTCGTCGACTGTTGTATCGGCAACATTCACTGTACCGACTCCCCTGCCTCTGCGGATGACCGTACAGCGGTCACAAGCCTGCATGATTTCTTTGAGTTTATGGGTAATTAAAATGACCGATTTTCCTTCATCGATCAATGAATTCATAATCTCGATCAATTCATCGATTTCCTGTGGCGTTAATACAGCAGTCGGCTCGTCCAAGATCAGTACGTTAGCCCCACGATATAACATCTTTAAAATTTCCACGCGTTGTTGCATACCGACCGATATGTCCCTGATTTTGGCTTTTGGATCGACACGGAGGCCGTACCGATCTGATAATGCTTGTACGTCCTTTTCGGCTTTTCGTAAATCGATCCGGCCTTTTTTGGTCGGTTCCATTCCTAAGATGATATTTTGCGTAACAGTAAACGTATCCACTAACATGAAGTGTTGGTGGACCATTCCGATACCCATTTCATTGGCGACGTTGGGGTCCGCAATATGTACTTTTTCACCGTTGACCTTGATTTCGCCTTTTTCCGGTTCGTAAAGACCGAACAAAACATTCATCAAGGTTGATTTTCCAGCCCCATTTTCGCCTAGTAGGGCGTGGATCTCACCTTTTTGCAATTGAATGGTGACGTTATCATTGGCAACAACACCCGGAAATTCCTTCCGTATGTTGAGCATTTCAACCACGTAATCCATCTTGTGAATCACTCCTTCTATCTGACCGAACATCTATCAAAATAACATGTGTTTCTGATCAATCCCACGTCGGGATACGATGTATATAACTTCCCTGATTATATTGAAAGGGATAAGTTCCTGAATGGTTGGAAAATAAGCAAGAAAAGGCTGATCACCCAGCCTTTTCCGTCACTATTTTATAGACTATCCAAATAGTCTTCCAGTTCATCATAGGTGTTCGGCACATCGACGTCACCAGCGATGATTTTTTCTTTCCAATCTTCGACAGCATCAACAATATCATCTGTCATGGCATCTTCGTTTGATGTTGTGTACCCGACACCTTCATCTTCCAGGTCGAATTCCAATACTTCGCCGCCTGGGAAATCGCCGTCCATTGCCATGTCATTGACTTGTTCAACCGCATTGTCAACGCGCTTGACAGCAGAAGTGAGCGTTATGTTATCATCACCGGCTTGACCTTCATCATACTGGTCACGATCGACACCGATTGCCCAAACGTCACGGTCGGGATCGCTTTTCTTCAGGTCGATTGCCTGAGCAAACAGCCCGTTCCCTGTTGCTCCGGAAGCATGCATGATCACATCTCTGTCTTCATTATACATACTGGAAGCAATCAACTTACCTTCGTCAGCCGCTTCGAATGAACCCGCATATTGAACATTGACGTCAATATCCTCATCTACCGATTTCACCCCAGCACGGAAACCGACCTCAAATGCCTCGATGATGCCTGACTCTTCACCGCCGATAAACCCGACTTTATCTGTATTGGTTTTCTCCGCTGCTGCCACACCTGCCAAAAACGAGCTTTCATTATCGGCAAATGTAATACTGACAATATTGTCCGCTTCCACAACAGCATCCACGATACCAAATTCTTTATCCGGATATTGATCGGCAATGTCTTCCATCGCTTTTTCAAGCTTGAACCCGATACCATATACTAAATCATAATCTCCACGAACCAATGTTTGCAGGTTAGGTGTATAATCCGAGTCGGACTTGGATTGTGCATAGTCGAATCCTTCCCCTTTTTCAAGACCATGCTCCTCTCCCCACGATTGCAGACCTTCCCAAGCAGATTGGTTAAATGATTTATCATCGACACCACCCACATCTGTAACAAGTCCTACCTTATAATCTGTATCGCCATTTCCATCGGAGCCACCACTGTTTCCTCCATCATTGTTATCGGCATTGTTATTTGAACTTCCGCATGCAGCCATGAACAATGCCATTCCCATGACCATGATCAGTAGAAAAAACTTCTTCTTCACTGGTACAATACCCCCTCTTTTTTGTAACAATATAGACGTTGACGGTTATGTAGACGGGCATGATTTGAATACCATTTTCTACAGACTTTGACAAAAAACACCCCATCACACATCCCATTCTAAATATATCATTTATATTAAAAATAGCAATCCTAAACATAGGCTGAAGGACCCTGTTTTAACAACACCTTACAACGATGATTGGAACCGTCTCGAAAAGGAATAAAAACCCATCTTTTTTAGATCAACTCGGGCTGACTACCACTTCGACATTTCCTTTCAACGCCCTAGAAATCATACAACTTGATTCTGCTTTATGGAGCAAATTCCGCAATGTATCGTTTTCATGTTCCGTCGCTTGGTCTTCCAATAAAACGGATGGCCTATGAATGATTTTTTTATATGTGAAAACACCCTTTGTCACATCGACGATCCCTTCTGATGTAAGCGACATCGTCTTTAAAGGGAGATCCGCCCGTTCAATCATGGCCGCCAATGTGATGATATAGCATGTACTCGCTGCACCGAGCAGCATTTCATCGGGGTTTGTCCCGATACCCGGTCCGTCCATTTCAGGAGGGATGGATATTTCCGTCTTCAATTGACCCGCTTCGATGGATCCGTGAGCGTTTCGTCCACCCGGCCATTCAGCCTTCAAGTGAAAATGATGTTCAGCCATGTCAATGATCTCCTTTCCATTCAAAAGCTCCTTCCCATAGTGATTGCGCGATTCGCTAACGTGCCATTTTAAGGTAAAGGAGCTCTGCTGTTTATATCTACTGACCCTGTATAATCGTTTGCATTTTGTGATCCATTGTTCCTTTCAGCCTCTCTATCCATTTACGGCTTGATGCTTCACTGTCCGAACACACACCATAATAACATTTAATCTTCGGTTCAGTTCCAGATGGTCGCAAGCATACCCAACCATTTCCCTCGAGAATAAACTTCAGCACATTCGCTTCCGGAAGATCGATTCGTTCGATTTTGCCACTGCCAACATCAAGACGTTCACGCGTTTGGTAATCCTCCACTTTGTCTACATGCAATCCCGCAATATCCGTTATCCTTTCATTCCGGAACGTATCCATGATCAATTGGATTTGTTCAACACCAGCTTTTCCTTCCCGTTTCAAGGATGACATGCCTTCCATATAGTAACCATACTTATCGTGGAGTGCATGGAGTGCATCGAGCAACGTCATGCCCTGCCCATGCCAGTACGCTGCCATTTCAGTAGCCATGACCGCAGCCTGAACTGCATCTTTATCACGTGAAAAAGGACTGATCAGGTAACCATAGCTTTCTTCAAATCCAAAGACAAATGTTTCTCCTGTTTCATCAAATTGACGGATTTTTTCACTGATGTATTTAAATCCTGTCAATACATCCATCGTTTCCACACCATAGGCCTCCGCAATCCGTCGCCCCAGTTCAGTCGTAACAATCGTCTTCATCATACGGGCATCACCCAGAATGCGTGTATCGCTACGGCTTAAAATATAATCCAGCAATAATGAACCCAGTTGATTCCCGGTGAGAACCGTATATTCGCCATGATCATCTCGTACAGCGACACCCAATCGATCGGCATCCGGATCTGTCCCGAGCAAAATAGCCGCATCCCATTTCTTGCCCACTTCAATCGCCATTTCAAATGCTTGATGTTCTTCAGGGTTCGGAGAGGCGACTGTTGAAAATTCAGGGTCCGGGATGGCCTGTTCTCGAACGACATGCACATTGGTGAAATTCATCTGTTTTAACCCTTGCATCACAAGATTGTGTGCTGTACCATGCAGTGGCGTGAATACAATCGGAAGATCTTTTGGATCTTTCATTGTTGCTTCCGGCCATTTGGATATCCCCTGTAATTTTTCCAAATAGGCATGGTCGATTTCATCACCGATCCATGTAAGGAGATCCGCCTTTTTCAGATCTTCCTGTTTCATGACAGGAATGGTTAGCTCATCGTCATTTTCCTGGATCATGTCAATCAAGACTTCCGCATCACGGGGCACCAGCTGCCCGCCGTCATCGTTATAAACCTTGAAGCCGTTGTACTCTGGCGGGTTATGGCTGGCAGTGATCATAATACCGCTTACCGTCCCCAAATACCTGATGGCAAATGACAGAAGCGGTGTCGGTCTCAGTGATGTGAAAATATGTGTTTTAATGCCGAATGTGCCAAGGACTTTCGCCACTTCTACCGCAAATTCCTGTGACATATGCCTGGAGTCATATGCAACGACAACACCGCGATCCTTCACATTGACATTGTTTTTCAGCAAATAATTCCCGAGTCCATACACCACCCGTCTGATTGTGTATATGTTCATCCGGTTACGTCCAGGTCCAATAATACCGCGCATTCCGCCAGTCCCGAATTCCAATTCTTTATAAAATGCGTCCTCAAGCGACTCCTGGTCCGTATGAAGGCGATCGAGCTGCTCTTTCAGGTTTGGATCAAGGTCTTGAAAAGTACGCCAATGTTCATAGGCTGTTTGCCAACTGCTCATCTTCCCATCCCCCAACAATATATGTATACATGCCCAAATTCTAGCACATTTCTATTTAATATTCTATCATCTGAAATGAAATAGGATGCATCGTTTATAACAGGTCAAACAAGGCAAACCTGAAGGTAAATGAAACATTTTCTGTTTACATGGTGTTTACAGAGAGAAAAAATATGTTATACCCTTTCTTTTTTCTATAAAAAAAGGTAAAGTTATTTTAGACTCATTTTTAGAAGGTCGTGATATCATTGTTCCAGAAGCGGTGGTTTCAAACATTTGTCCTGATCATACTGATTTTTCTATTAATCTGGCTGATTGCCGCCACAAATTTTATTTTCGATCCCATTTTTAAATATATAGGCGCGATTGCGATCCCCCTGATTGGGGCTGGTATTCTTTATTATGTCACCAAACCGGTCATGAATCTTTTTGAGCGGATGAAAATTCCCAGAATCATTTCGATATTGCTCGTCTTTCTCTTGTTATCACTATTTATTTATCTGTTTATCAACTACATCGCCCCAATTGCCCAAAAGCAGTTTGAGAATCTGATAGACAATATCCCGAAGATGGCCAAAGGGGCACAGAATTTATGGGAATCAAATCAATTTGCCATTCCCGAACAAGTCGATGAAGCGATTGATGACTTTACCGTCAACCTGAAAACGTATGTTGAAAACGGCATGAACTTTATATTTGGCTTTATCGGACAGCTGATAAGCTTTGTGTTTTCATTGATCCTGATCCCTTTCTTCTTGTTTTTCATGTTAAAGGATGGAGACAGGCTTATCCCGTTCATCACACAAATTTTTGAAAAGAAAAAAGCCGACAATATTAAAAGTCTGTTGCATAAAATCGACACAGCCCTGACCGCTTTTATTCAAGGCCAGGTCATTGTCAGCATTTGTGTCGGCGTTCTATTGTATATCGGTTATCTCATACTTGGTCTGAATTATTCTTTGACGCTCGCTTTGTTTGCGATGTTGATGAATGTCATTCCGTTCCTTGGACCTTTCATCGCAGTTGTTCCGGCATTGCTGGTCGGTGCGTTCCAATCACCTATGATGATCATCTGGGTTGCCATCGTAACGCTTATCGCCCAACAATTTGAAAGTAATTTCATTTCACCGAATGTCATGGGGCGCGTGCTTCATTTACATCCGTTGACAGTCATAACGGTCATCCTTGCTGCAGGAAGCATAGGGGGCTTTCTAGGCATTTTGTTTGCAGTGCCGATCTATGCTGTCATCAAAACGACTGTCGTCCATTTCTATCAAACATACCAGGAATCCAAGACATCAAAAGATGATGCATTGATATAAGCCTGATGAGGCAGGTGATGTGCTGTCACTTGCCTTTTCCGTTATATTATCCGAAATCCTTGTTTTTTGAAAGCATTCATGACTAAAATGGACTTGGGAGTGGTGAAGATGACAAAAGAAGAATTGGAAGTCGAAATCGAAAAATTGAAATCGGATTATATCCGGATTCAGGAAGATATGGATAAATTGGAATTTGTCGGAGGACGTGTTTCTTCCGCCGAAGGACAGTTGGTAGAGCTAGAGAAGAAGATCGCTCACCTGAAAGAAAAATTACAATCACAATCATAAAGAGAAGCTTTCGCACATCAGTCGCCGAAGTCTTCTTGCAACAATAGACTCTTTTATCAGGTGTATCCCATTGGGGCTGGAACCATAATGGAAAAAGCCACTTGTTTAAAGAGTCTTTTTTATATACACAATGGGATCACTATCTGTTCATCGCATCATAAGGTTTAAATGGATCATGAAGTCCGTTCCAATCACATATTAAAGTCAGGAAGGGTGTTGGATATGAATAATGGAAATATAACAGATGTCAGTGGCATCAAGGTAGGCAATATCGAAAATATGGACGCCTTAACAGGCTGTACCGCGATACTTGCCGAGGAAGGTGCCATCTGTGGTGTCGATGTACGTGGCAGTGCACCTGGTACGCGCGAAACCGATCTGTTGAACCCGATCAATGCGGTAGATACCGTCCATGCCATCAGTTTGACCGGTGGCAGTGCTTACGGGCTGGAAGCTGCGTCGGGTATCATGAACTATTTGGAGGAAAAAGGAATCGGGCTTGATGTCGATGTAACCAGAGTGCCGATTATTCCAAGTGCGGTATTGTTTGATTTACAGGTAGGCGATTCATCCATCCGTCCCGATAAAAAGATGGGATATCAAGCGGCGAAACAAGCCACTAAAGGTTCCTTTCCATTCGGAAACGTTGGTGCCGGTTGCGGGGCTACTGTCGGAAAACTGGCTGGATTCGACAATTGCATGAAAGGTGGCCTGGGAAGTGCGTCCATCCATCTGGACAATGGACTGACGGTCGGAGCGATCGTCGCAGTCAATGCCCTTGGCGATATACGAAACCCAAACAACCGTCACATCATCGCGGGACCGATCGATCCAAACCGTAAAACCATTTTAGATAGCCTCACTCTATTGGAAAAAGTGGATGCCGACATGCGTTTCGGGACGAATACGACCATTGGGGCGGTTGCCATGAACGCTGCACTTTCAAAGGCCGAAGCAACCAAAGTGGCTCAGGTAACACAAAATGCCCTGGCTCGCACGATTTATCCGACACATACGATGGCGGACGGCGATACAATATTCGCACTGGCGACCGGCGGTAAATCCCATTCGCTCGATCTGATCGCCAACATGGCTGCACATGTCATGGAAGAAGCGATTCTACAAGCGGTTCAATCCGCGGAATCGGTCGCCAATATACCCTCTTACAAGAGCATGACATAATATAAGCTTACAAAGCGGACGGTAGAACATTTATGGAAAAAGCGGACGAAGCGTAAATCTTGAACAAACATACCGATAATAATATGATGTAGATTGGTTTTAATATTTATAAAGGAGATTGAAACATGACCATAAAGATCAAAGCAATTATCGGTAGTACAAGCTCGACATCCAACAACTTGAAGTTGATACAATATATGAAGGAACGATACAGAGATCAACTTGATATCCAACCGGTGTTCATCAACGACGTCGATACATTTTCGATCGATATTGAAACAACTCCCCCGGAAAATGTCAAGGCCTTCAAAGCAGATGTAAAAGATTCCGATGCTGTGTTGTTTTCCGTACCGGAATATAACTATTCCATTCCAGGTGCACTTAAAAATGCCATCGATTGGTTATCACGCGGCGGCGACTTCACCATTAAAAACAAGCCGGCTTTCATCGTTGGTTCCTCCATGGGAGTTCACGGAAGTGTACGCGCCCAGATGCATTTACGTGATATACTGTCTAATCCGGCATTATCACCTATCCTGTTACCCGGAAATGAAGTCTATGTTGGTACCATCCAAGATAAAATGGATGAAAATGGCCAGCTGACCGACCATGGCACCATCGCATTCCTCGATAATGTCATTGAAAACTTTGTGGAGTTCTATCACAAAACAAATAATGCCATCACCATATAACATAATGA
>DATGUN010000028.1:0-2885 GCA_035301285.1 Virgibacillus sp. | reverse complement strand
CCCTCTGGAAGGAGGAACATTTCACGATGTGTGGTGGTGTGACGTCCTTTGCTGTCATGGTCCCGTATAGCATTTGTCTGTTGTACGGTTCTTCCCATCAGGCGATTGATCAAAGTCGATTTACCGACACCTGATGACCCTAACAATGCTACCGCTTGACCGGCAACTAAATATCGTTTTAGTGTATCTATTCCTTCGCCTGTCACGTTACTGATTGATACGACAGGAATACCTATGGCAACTTCTTCTACTTGGTGAATGATACGGACAACATCTTCTGGTGTGACGACATCTGTTTTAGTCATGACAATAACAGGTGTCGCATTACTTTCATAAGTCGTTAAAATATACCTTTCAATACGACGCAAGTTTACATCGTGATTAAATGAATTCACGATGAACACGACATCCATGTTCGCAGCGATGACTTGCCCGTCTGTCACTGTTCCAGCGGATTGACGCACAAACTGACTTTTACGGGAAAGTACACCTTGAATCACAGCTTTTTCCTCTTCCGGTAGTTTTTTAACGATAACCCAATCACCGACTGCTGGGTTTCAACTGAAGAAGACATTTCATTTAAAAATTTGCCGCTCAGATGTGCTTGATAGTCTGAAGAGCCATCCGAAACACGATAACTGTTTTTCTGAACTTCAAAAACACGTGCGACTGCGTTAACATCTACTTGTCCCTGAAAACTTTTCCAACCGATTGTTTCTAATTGTGTAATAGCATTTCCTCCTTGGATTGGAGGATGGCCATCAAATCGATCCTTCCTCCATTTTGTTATAAGTGTAGGTTCTTACGCTTAACTTTTCTATGACCATAAAACATCACTCCTTTCAAAATGGTGGGAACAATCGCTTCATATAATACGCTAGCGTTCGTTCATTTCTGCTGGATCATGATTGATACGTTCGCCTTTATCAAGTGCGGCTATTTTCTCCATATCTGCTTGACTCAATTCAAAGTCAAATACATCAAAGTTCTCCTCGATACGTGAAGGTGTCACAGATTTCGGGATGACAATGGAATCAGATTGCAAATGCCAGCGCAACACAACCTGAGCAACCGTCTTGTGATGGTGTGCTGCAATGTCAGTTAGGACGGTGTCATTTAAAACATCCCGCCCATTCATTAACGGGCTATATGATTCAACGTAAATATCATGTTTTTTGCAGAAGTCTTTCAATTCTTTTTGTTGTAGGTAAGGATGGCACTCAACCTGATTCAATACAGGCTTCACATCACATTCATCCATGATACGTTTCAGATGGTCGATATTGAAGTTACAGACACCAATCGCTTTTGTTCGGCCTTCATGATAGAGTTTTTCTAAGGCTTTATAAGATTCAACATATGTATCATATGCCGGTGTCGGCCAGTGAATCAAATATAAATCCACATAATCAAGACCCAACTTTTCAAGGCTGACATCAAACGCCTTCAATGTATTTTCGTATCCTTGATCGGGATTCCATAATTTTGTTGTAATAAACAAATCATCTCGTTTCACAGAGCTCGTGGCAATGGCTTTCCCGACGCCAGCTTCATTCCCATACACTTTTGCGGTATCTATCGAACGATAGCCAGTATCAATGGCTTTTGAAACCGCTGCAATCACTTCCTCATTCGGGACTTTCCATACACCGAAACCGAGCTGTGGCATATGTAATCCATTATTGAGCGAGATATATTCCATGTGGATCGCTTCCCTTCCATTTTCATTGCTTCTTTTTAGTCTATCATAGTGAAGTGCCAGGAAAAAATATGATGATTGAACTAATGTTTCCGGTTCCCGTCTCCTACAAATTTTCCGTAGTCCGGAACGGCTATCTCATTAAAATGGTCTATTAGATGATTCAGACCCTCTTCAAGTTCTTTTCCCTGCATCATGATGCCATGCCCTGGTACCACTATATCTGGTTTCAGAGTCCCCAGTTTTTTGACAGATTCAAAAGCGGCTTTCCAATCCGTCGTTAAATAATTCGGAGGTCCATTGATTTCTGCATCCTGCAACAACACATTGTAAAATGAATCCTGCTTCACTGTAATAAAAGCATCTCCAGACAAAAGAATGCCATCCTTTTTTCGAAAGAAGGAAACATGTCCAGGAGAGTGACCTGGTGTGTGGATCCATGTCCATTCCGGTAAACCGGGAATACTTTGATCATCCGGTAAAGGATGAACATTACCACCTAAATCAATCGGCTCGTTCGGATACATTGGCGATATTTTTGCAAGTACACCACCTTCAACCGAACTATCAGGAACAGGATAGCTTTGTTCACCAGTTAAAAAAGGAAGTTCCAATTGATGGGCGTAAACCGGTACATCCCATTTATTGACCAAGTCAACCAATCCCCCAACATGATCAAAATGTCCATGAGTCAATATAATGGCCTGGGGTTTCCGGTCCTGGCCAAATCGGTCTGCTGCAGTGGATACAATTTCATCCGCGGAATAGGGTAATCCAGCATCAATTAAAAACCAATCACCTTCTTCAGGATAGCCGATGAAACTTACGTTTACTATTTGATCCGTATAATACGAAACATCATTTGCAGCTTCTGCCTCTGTTCCACTGGTTATTGACGTCATTGGAATGAACTTTTTATCCTCACTTTCATGCATTTCATTTTCCATATCAGTTACCTCCTGATTTTTCCGATAGTATGTGGATGGTAACTAAAATTAATACTAAAACTACCGTAAAAGAACGATTGTCATCATTATCCAATCATCCAATAAACCACAGACAATACCGACAAGTTTAAACAAAATCCTGAAATAGCGATTTATGCCATATAAAAAGCTTGCTTAAGACCTCGAGGGATAGGCGCTGTTACTAGACAAATAAGCGTCAATACTTATATAACCCTCTT
>DATGUN010000027.1:0-82777 GCA_035301285.1 Virgibacillus sp. | reverse complement strand
GATGATATCGACATTCTCATTTGTCCCCGTAAATAATCCTTTGATAAGTTCCATAGCTGTGATATCAATACTCCCTGTCACTGCCGCATAAAGGGTAACGATAACAAGCAATATCATGACAACTATGAAGCTGAATACCTTCTTTTTCATCCTGAATACCTCTTTATCATCTACTGGTTGGGCATACAATCCTTACCCATATTCGCGCAACATCACTGTGAAACCGCACAACCTCACACGTAATCGCGCAATACTGAGTCAAAATCACGCAACTCTCCTCCAAACGCGCAACATCACCCTGACATCGCGCATCGCTCTCCAATCGTGCACACAACCCCACGGCGTCGCACAAAATCGTAAGCGGGCTTTCACGAGTCTAATCCGCTTCTTCGGAATAAAGGATATCGATTAATTCCTCCAATGCTTCCGGGGCAGCTAAATTAGCAGTTGTTCCGAAACGTGTTTCCTCCAGGTCATACACCCGTCCATCTTGGACAGCTTTAAAATGTTTCCAAATATCATTTTCCTTGAATTCCTCATCAAACATTTCAACCACTTCTTCCGGCATACCATGTGCCATCCGTAAAATGATATCGGGATTCGATTGTTGCAAGTGTTCGGTGTTGGATGAAATATATTCCGCATCTTCACCTTGAATGGCATTTTCGCCACCCGCCCGTTTAACAAGATCGCCGACATACGAGTTTTCCGTAGCCACAAGGTAACTGCCAGGTACACCGAGCAATATGAGGACGTTTGGTGGCTCCTTATCTTGAACGCTCGTTTCGATATCGGATAATTTCTGTTTGAATTCATCCACCAATTCTTCCGCCTGGCTGTTGCGATCATATTTTTCCCCGAGATCAAGAATGGAATCATACATCCCATCGACACTTTCAAGATCGACAAATGTAACAGGGGTATTCGTTTTTTCAAACGCATCGCTGACATCATCTTCCAATGTGCTGACAGATAAAACATCATCAGGATGAAGAGATTGAATGATTTCCATATCCGGATCCATTGCCATCCCCACCTCCTCGGCATCTTGGTACCGATCAGGGAGATGTTTATACGATGTTGGAACACCGACCAAATCGAGATCCAATTCATCCGTTATTTCCGTCAACGCAACTGTTGTAGAAACAATGTCGGCTTCGGAAGTTGCTTCATTGGAGTTGTCGTCTGTCTCTTTTTCATCAGCACTGGAGGCGCCACTCGAAGAACATCCCACTGCCATCGTCAATAATCCGATCAACATCACGAACATGATTATCTTATTTTTCACGGCGCATGAACACCCCTTTCTTGAAACGACATGCCATACGTCAAACGGAGCCTTACTGCTTCAAAGACCAGTAAGACCCGTAAGTTTGACTGCGTTTCTTTATTTATGTGCGAAACGTCTTTTAACCAACATCCCTGAAGGAACGATAATCGATCCCATTAAAAGCAGGGCATAATACCAAACATTCGTTGAATCACCTGTTTGAGGATTCGGTACTTTTCCATCTTCTCCACCTAAAACAGTTGTTGCATAATCATCAGGGTTAACTTCTTTTTCACTATCCAGATCAAGGAATATGCGTGCTGTATGATTCATGTCATATGGCATGCCTGCAACCTCTTCCGGTACGACGACATGCATATCCAAAACGATGGCATCAGATAAATCACCATTGACTTTGAATTGGATCACAGCTGAACCGTCATCATTGACCTGAACAACCGTCACTTCACCGCTTTCTGGTGTTATGGATTTGATCCATTCCCAATTTGTTATTGTCAGTTGGATATATTTTTCATCACCTTTATAAAGAACAGTCGCCGGTTTTTTGAAAAATTTGTCTGCTGCAGATACTTTATCTTCTGTGGCATGTTTGACGACATAATCATATTCAAACGCCTTATCCCACTGAATGTTTGATTCACCAGATGTTGCCTTTGCAGTTGTGTTTCCACTTTCACCTGATTCATTGCTGGTAGCGTTGTTTTCTTGTTTTTGTGGTGCTTTATTTGTTTCTTTTTTGGAATCCCCATTTCCAGAAGCGGGACTACCTTTAAGGTAAATGCTGAATTGATTTGCATCAACTTTCTTTTCACTGCCCATGTCCAGAATCATGCGAGCAGTATGGTCTTCACTATAAAGGCCAGGAACGGTAACCTTCATGTTCAATGGGATGGTGTCGGATAAGTCTCCATCCACTTTAAATTGAATAAGGACGGAACCATCGCCATTTTCTTCGATCACTTTCACATCATTATTGTCTGCCTTCAAATCATCAATCATTTCCCAGCTTGTAACGGTTACTTGAATATATTTTTCACCATCTTTATGAAGGACAGTGGCAGGCTTTTGGAAAAATTCATTTGCCGCAGATGCTTTGTCTTCTGTTTCATGTTTCACCGTGTAATCATATTGGAAAGCTTTCTCCGGTGTTACCTTAGAATCATCATTGCTTTTTTGTTTAGCATCCTTGCTTTCCTTTGTTTTTTTCTTTTGATCTTTTTTATCGTTGTTTTGTTTGTCTCCGTCTTTTTTATCGTTGTTTTGCGTACCTTCATCTTTTTTGTCTTTATCTTTTTTGTCATTGCCTTGGTCATTGTCTTTATTGGAATCATCCGGTTTTTCATTGTCTGGTTTATCGCTTGAGTTATCTTCACCGTCTTCATCATCACTATCTTTTTTATCTTCTTCAGGTTCCTCGGACTTTTCCGGAACATCACTGACATCAAATTCGGCTACAACATCATGTGTCTGACCGTAGAACATTTCCAGCCCCATATCCAGGGACTCCGTCAAATCGGCATCGGTCTTGATGGATACAACGCGTGTCTCGGCATCTTCATCGTCTTCAATGATTTCCACTTCCGCATTCGGTACTTCTAGACCAACAATCATATTGGTAGACGTATATTTCAATTGTATCGATTGCTTGCCATCTTCAATCTTTAATGTAGCTGGTTTTTCAAAAAAGCTATCAACATCAACAGGGGAATCATCACCCTCGTAATTGACACTATAATCAATGTCGTATTCACCGTCTTCAAACGCACCATCTTTTTCGGCAAATACCGTACTACCTGTTATCGACAAAGCAAATACTGTAACAATCAATGATAAAATCCATTTAAATGATTTATGCATTTTCACTTTTCTCCTTTTCCGTTAGTTACTTTTTTTTGCGAATGAACCAAATGACTGATCCAACGATGACGATACCGACAACACTCCCGACTATCCAAGGCCAGACTGATGTATCGTTGTCAGCCTTCACACTTTTGGTTTGTTGATCAAAGTGACTATCTAGGGCTTTATCTTCTAATTGTCTAGGATCTATGTCTTCTTCCGGATCATTTTCATCGGTTTGGTGATCATCCGTATTTTCTTCATTTTCTTCAGAAGATTCCGAATTAGATTCGTCTTCAGATCCCTGGTTTTCATCTATGTCATCATCGGTATTTTCCGCATCTTCGGTTTCGGAATCGTTATCTTCGTCCGCAGCTTCCTCTGTCTCAGCTTCAGATTCAGCTTCCAAGCCACTTACATCAAAAACGGCCCGTGCTGTATGTTCCATATCATATAAATCCGGAACGACGACATGCATATCCATGGGAACAGGTTCGGATAAATCGCCATCCACCCGGAACCGGACTGTCCGTGTTTCATTCCCTTCGTCTTCACTGACGATTTCCACCGGTCCGCTGGGGGCATCCAATGATTTGATCATACTGCTGCTCGTCACAGTCAATTGGATATACTGCACGCCATCTGTCACAGTCAATGTAGCTGGCTTTGAAAAATACCCATCGGCAATGGATGTATTGTCATTTCCAGACTCTTTCATTTCATAATTTATTTCATAAGTTCCGTCTTGAATGTCGGCATGAACTGTCTTATAAGGGATAATGACAATGGACAATGTAAATATAATTGCAAATACAGCCAGCCCTCTTAATAAATCCTTTCCCATATACCTTTTCCTTTCCTTTACCAAAGTCCCCTCAGTGTTCATCATAATCATGTTTTATGTACGTTCTTATAAATAACCTCCCTGTACGATTGGTTTATTTTTCAAGCTGTATTAAGCATACCAGCAGTCATGACATAAGTAAATGAACGGAGCATGAATAAAATGTTACAAATTTGTGAACTTGACCTGTCCTAAATATGCCTTTGGAAAAGGTGAGCTATTGGATGTGATAAAAATACTTAGAGGTTCATAAACGATGACTCAAACATCACGAATGAAAAAAGAGGCTCTATTAGCGGCTATATTTAAAAAATGCCATAAAAAAACCGCTACATTGTAACGGATTGATGTTCATATGATTAAATTATGGAGGAGGAAGAGGGATTCGAACCCCCGCGGGCTTTGACACCCCTTTCGGTTTTCAAGACCGACCCCTTCAACCAGACTTGGGTATTCCTCCGTATGCACAAGAATAAATATATCATGGTTCCACGTTATCTGTCAATTGTTTTTGCAACAAATTTTTATTTCAGCGAAAGTATTCTAAATAACGGCAAAGAATGATATGGTAAAATATAAATAAGGTTTTAAGGGTGACGATATATGGACTTGCAATTTAATCAACCCAAAACATTTAAAGAACTCATTGATATGATATCCATGTTTATCAGTAAACACTTCAAAAAACTGTTCTTGATTATAATATGTCTGGCCGGACCATTATTGATACTCCAATATATCTTTCTGTTTTTATCGAAAAAACCATTTATAGCGAATATGATGGGTTCCGATGACATGCGGCTGAAGATACTGGAGACATTATCTTACCCTGTGATGGAAGGTCGGTTTGAATTTTATGCACGAATCGTCGGTTATTCTATTTTCATTGTCATTCCTTTTGTTTTTATAGCGACTATTTTAGCTCTATCACACCGTACAAAAAATGGAGAATTTACCGTTGGATCAGTCATAAAAGATAGCTTAACGGCTTATTCATACATCATCAGCGGGAGTTTCGGGTTTTTTATACTTGCCATTATTGCCTATTTCTTTCCGACAATCGTTATTGAACCGGCAGTAACAAGCATCATCAAGGCACTTCCGACATGGGGGGCGCCGCTGTCATATGCACTTGTAATCGGAATTTATGTCATCTTCTTTTTTGTTTTCATGAGAATCGTATTCTTTGTTCCAAATGCATACGAAGGTGATTTGCCAGGTTACAGGGAAAGCTGGTATTTAACACGGAATAAGCTTGTACGGACAATGGCATTCGCCATCATTTTGCTCGGTATTTTTCTCGTGTTCCAGAAGATGTTGGAGTCCATCTCCATCTTTTTAGTAGGAGACAGCATTCTTCTTATCATGATAATGGATGCCTATTATCTTATTTCTTTACTCTTCTTTGCAGTCAGTTATGCTTTTGTGTATATGGATTTGGAAACCATTCAAAGGCTTAAGAGAAGAGCGATCATAGAAAATGCATAACAAACAACCTGTTGAAATCATTATGATCGGTTAAGCATTCATAGAGTAACGTATATTAAATAATGCTTGAGTGGTCTTAACGGATGACAGATGTTAATCGATTCAGAGGTGGAAACACGTATGCGCACTTTTTTTGGGAACAGGGTTATCAAGACAGGCATATCCGTTTTTTTGACGGCAATCATATGTGAATGGTTGAACTGGCCACCTGTATTTGCTGTTATAACGGCAATTGTAACGGTAGAACCGACCGTTTCTGATTCCATCAAAAAAGGTATCATTCGATTTCCAGCATCAGCGATTGGATCAGCCTATGCCGTATTTTTCATCGCCCTGTTTGGCAATTCCCCGATTACATATACATTGGCTGCTGTTTTAACGATCCTGACATGCTATAAATTGAATCTTCACTCCGGATTGCTTGTAGCGACCCTGACAGCAGTTGCAATGGTCGAAGTGATACACAGCAATTATCTCATATCTTTTTTCATCCGACTTGGAACGACGACAACTGGCCTTTTGGTCTCAACCCTTGTCAACTTTCTGATATTCCCGCCCGATTATCGGGATGATATTATCCGGAATATCCAGGCAATCGGAAAACGAACAGGGGTAGTATTGGAAAAGACATTCCGCAATATTTTATATGATCCAGATGAAAATCATATCGATCAAACGAAAATCAATCAACTTGATAAATCAATCAGAAGAACAGAATCATTGATCCGTTTCCAGAAAGATGAATCAAAACTGCACCCGCTTGTGGGAGGAGATAAGGGACAACTCCGAACCTCTGAAAAACAGCTGGCATTTTTACATGCGCTGGAATACCATCTGGATTATTTAATCCAGATGCCCATCAATAAAATATCATGGTCCAAGTCCGAACGTGATCTTATCATGGAAGCGGTCATTGAACTCGGAGGAAGCCTAAGAAATCGCACAAACTATGATCCCGACCAACACAAGCAACGTCTTAGGGAAATCACGGAGATATTTTGGGAAGACAATGAGGAAATAACGAAAGGTAATCACATACATCCGACTCGATTTCCGCCCGAATTGATTCTCCTCTATGAATTGGTATCCATATATAACCTTGTTGAAAGCTTTTATAATCCAGATAACGTTAAACCATCCCGAAAAAAATCATGAAAAACAAACGGATAACTGAAAATTTACTGGATAATCATACAGGCATCAAATCACCCCATCCTCGATGCGTTTTTAACAAACCATTACAGAAAATATGAAGGTCTGATTTCTTTTTGACAGCAAAGAAGTCAGACCTTTTTATGACAATCAATGTACATATCCGATTCAAGAAATGGCTATCCATCGATTTCTAATTAAAGGTTCTGGCAAATTCCCAGAATCCAGGCGCCTCATCAAAGACATCATTATGGATGCATTCGGTTATTTTCAATTTCAACTCCTGTTCCAAATCATCACGTTCCTGTACATGAGTGTCATAAAGAGATTTTTTTATCTTTGGACGCAATTGTTCAATGGTTTCCTCTGCTGTCATCATCATGATTCCACTCCTTTTAAAATCGATTTCAATTTCTGTAAGATATTCTTATGCATTTTGGATATATTCTGGGGAGATTCATTGAATATATCGGCAATCTCTTTAATTTTAAGATTGTGCACATACTTGTACGTCAAAATCTTTTGTTGTTTCGTCGTCAATGTCTGTATAGCTTGGAACAATCGTGGTTCCTCTATATAATCAGCAATTGTTTCACGCGCTATTTTCTCATGGATATCCGGTGATGGATCATACAACAACTCTTTTTGCGTTTCCTCGCTGTCATTCTGTAAAGGTTGATCCAATGTCAGCATTTCCCGCCCACGGTGTTTCCGTATCGTCTTATCAAAATTGATCGCATTATAATAAATGATTCTTGATAAGTATGTGAGCATCTTTGCCTTTCCATAGAACACCTTGAATGTCTTATCAAGGCGCTGCATGTTTTTCTGTGTAGGAGAACAAATCGCCTGCTTTAAAAGTGTTTCATGTCGCTCATCACGCAAGAATGATTGAATGATCGGTTGCCGGAACAATTCAGAATGCTCCTTTTTAAACATATGAAAAGCGTCATGGCAGTTTTCTGTTCGTTTTGTCATATTATCACCTCACTATCTAAAGAGAAATAGCGAACGGATAAATCAACCTTTTAACTCATTTTGTCGAACACACGTTCTCGTACAAGTTATATTACACACTCCTCATTAAAAATGCAATGGGTCATTAGATACAAAAAGTTGATAAAAGTTCACGATAAGCTTCTTTAGATAGTGCAAGAGAAAATCAGAGATTGCATGACAAAAAAAGGAGGTTTAATAAGATGGATACGCTATCTATTTGGATTGACCTATTCAAAGATGTCGGATTTCCGTTTGCCATTGCGGTCTATCTTTTATTACGCTTTGAAAAGAAAATTGAACATTTTTCCAAAACCATTGAAGACCTACAAAAAATAATCCAAACCATAAAAGATGAATAAAGGGTTGTTTTTTTCCACATGTGATTCTCTTTATAGTAGTGGAAGGGGGATTGAATCTATGTCATAAAACGATGATGGAAAAATACAATGAGATGGGACCGAAAAAAATGGATTGGAGAGGATACAAATGGCACAAGAATTTATAACACAACAGGGAATTGACGTAAAAAGAGATAAGATGTTGCAGTATGATCTATTTTTTCAATTCAGCAAACCAGGATTCATCATTCCTGGCCTTCATCAAGATCTGATCCCACAAGGTTTCGCCTATTGGGAACAGGAAAACTGGTTATTTGTTTCCTATTATTGTGACCATGATGATTGTTCAAGTGTGGTTGCTATCATCGATGCCAAAACGAATCTGCTCATCAAGGCTCTTCGTCTAAAAAATGTTGATGACAGTCTTTATACCGAACATGCTGGCGGGGTAGCCGTCAATGATCACTATCTCTGGGTTTCATCAAGTAGCACGTTATACTATATGAACATGGATAAGGTGATGAGCGCCAATCACAATGATGAAGTTGCTTTTGACGGAACCATCCCGACTGATGTCAATGGCTCATTCGTCAAGGTTTCAGATAACGTTCTCTGGGTTGGTGAATTCGCTCACAGTACCAACTACAGCACGAAAGAATCCCATCACACAAAAAGTAGGACCAAGGTTCAATACAAAGGATGGATAACAGGTTATGAACTCGACCCCAAAACACAGTTCATTCCAGATCATAAGCCGGAAACAGAAGATGGTATCCCTGTTCCTGACTACATCCTGTCAATCCCTTATCGTATCCAGGGAGTGGGTTTCCTCGATAAATATATCATCTTGAGCGAATCATATGGCCGAACGGCTGATAGCCATCTATTAATCTACAAAAACCCATTGAACAGTACGGTGCACAAATATGTCTCATTCGGTGATCATGAAGTTCCTCTATGGTTCCTTGATGATCTTAACCATCTTGAGACAATGGTTGCCCCAACTATGGCAGAATCCATTGTCCAATACCAAAATGCCCTTTACGTTTTATTTGAATCAGGAGCAAATAAATATAAAGATGATGGCAGCTTTCCTTTGGACCGTGCACAGCTGTTCAATTTAATTGAATATATGAACCAATAAGTCCTTGATTGAAAAATAGCACTCAACAGGGTCCATTATTGCATCAAGAATGGTCCTTGATTGAAAAATAGCTCAACAGGGTCCATTATTGCATCAAGGATGGTTCTTGATTGAAAAATGGCACGCCACAGGGTTCATTATTGTATCAAGGATAGTCCTTGATTGAAAAATAGCACACCACAGGATCCATTATTGCATCAAGGATAGTTCTTGATTGAAAAATAGCGCTCAACAAGGGCCGAAATTGCATCAAGAATGGTTCTTGATTGAAAAATAGCGCTCAACGGGGTCCGAAATTGCATCAAGGATGGTTCTTGATTGAAAAATAGCGCTCAACAGGGTCCATTATTGCATCAAGAATGGTCCTTGATTGAAAAATGGCACGCCACAGGGTCCATTATTGTATCAAGGATGGTCCTTGATTGAAAAATAGCGCTCCACAGGGTCTATAATTGCATCAAGAATGGTTCTTGATTGAAAATGGGCACGCCACGGGGTCCGAAATTGCATCAAGGATGGTTCTTGATTGAAAAATAGCACGCCACGGGGTCCGAAATTGCATCAAGCGAAAAAATGGCATCCGTTCACCTTAAACGGTGAGGGTGCCATTTTTTTATCCAAACGTCAAAATGCCGTGATCCAACCAACTATCAGTCGTTTATTCTGGATCATTTTTCAATATCAAAAACCAAACAAATCTAAAAAGCGTTGCCAGATCCCTTCTTCTTCCTCTTCATCCTCTTCCGTATCTTCTGTTTCTGGCTCGGGTTTTTCAATACTCTCCGTTTGCAGGACGAACTGGACAACTTCAATGTTTTCATTTTTATCCGATACATATGAAACAGGTTCAAAGTCCGAGTAATCAAATTCATCCAGTTTCTCCTGGATTTCCGATTCGACATCTCCTGGAAGGTCTTTGGTTTCATCTTCCAGTTCCTTCGCACCTTCTTCG
This sequence comes from Virgibacillus sp., assembly GCA_035301285.1. GTDB lineage: Bacteria > Bacillota > Bacilli > Bacillales > Amphibacillaceae > DATGUN01. Next base: position 72,730 of record DATGUN010000027.1, on the reverse strand, counting down.
AGTTCACTGGCCCCCTCATCAAGAGAAGGAATGTTGCCGGCCAATGACTGGATACCATCATCCAACTCACCGTACGATGACGATAATTCGCCAACCCCGTCGGTATAGGAGATGAGACCTTCATGGAATGTGTCATATTCTTGGCTCAAAGTCGATACGCCTTCTTGTAATTGTTCGATATCATCCGTGTCGAAATCATCCAAACCATTTTCAATGTCACTGACGGAGGACTCAATTTCATCAGCTGTTGTTTGAATACCTTCTATGATGTCACTAAGCCGCTCAGGTATTTCTGTTAACATTCTCTGTACTTCCTCTTGATCGAATGTCTCCTGGATCTGTTCAGTCGCTTCTTTCATTTGCTTCAGCTTCTGGATTGTTTCATCATCTACATCACTTTCTTCAAGCGCTTGAATCAGGGCTTCCATCTCTTCATCACTTAATTCCACGTCTTCCAACTCGTCAAGTGGATCATCCAAGTTTTCCATGGCCGCCTCATATTGTTCCTTCAATGTTTTAAATCCGTCGGCTGTTTCACGTAATCCATCCGTAAAATCATGAACGGCATCAGGTATGTCCGCAAACTCACTTAAATCGGGCATATCGAAATCTTGATTCACTTTTTCATTCATCTGATTCAAAGCATCTTTGATCTGTGAGGAACCATTGATCAGTTCATCCGACTGCGAATCCAGCGACTGTATACCCTTCCGGTAGTCACTTGAACCATTGCTTAATTCAGACGCACCGTCGTTCAATTCAGATATACCATCATTCAATTGCTCTGTCCCGGAATGCAATTCACCAATGGCGTCTGACAATGATTTGAATTCACCTGTCATCGACCCGAAATCCGGATCATCCATCGCAATGTTCGCGGGCAGTGCATTGATTTCAATCGGATCCAGTTCAAATTCCTCGACATCCGCCGTAATGATCAAATCATCTTCTTCCTCGGGCATGACAGAAAAAGTGATTTGTTGGTTTTTACCTTCATTCGCCTTGGTCCCTTTAGGCGCATGGATATTATCAAACTTTTCGGGATCAAGAGTGACACTGATCTGTTGTAGATAGTAATTGAAAAATGTTGAATCGACGGAATCATTTTTCTCTGTTTCAATCTGTATTTCCACTTCACCGCTTTTGCCAGCTAGATCACTTGGATCGATCTTTTTCCCATCCAGTAAATAAGTAATGGATACATTCCAAGGAAGCGGCTGATTCTCAAGTTCACCTTGATAGTAAAATTCGGATTCATTTCCCTCAAATGTCACTTTATCATCATCGGATATATTTAAATCCGTTAAATTAGTCAGATTCCGTACACTTTCATAAGGACCAAAGTCGGTCAATTCCCCTGAGTCCGTATCATGAAAAGTGTTGACGACATACATATCATTCGTTTTTCCAGAAGAATCAAGTTTTCCGTAGATGACTTCATCTTTTGAATCATAGTCACCTTTCGATTGTTTTTCCGCTTCATGATCCGTTTGTTCATCATCTGTATCATTATCTTTATCGGCCAAAGCGATAGATGGTAAGGTCGCAAACATAAGGAGACAACTGCACATCACAATGAATGATCGATATATATGTTTCATGGACAACATCACTCCCCTTTAAAGAAATTTGGTTTCCAAGTTGTTTTTTCAATTATCTTATCAAATAGGGTTAGCAGTCCCGGTAAAAAGAAGACGACCATTAAAAATGCGAGCAGCGTTCCGCGTCCCAATAAGATTCCAATCGATGAAATGATCGGATCGGACGACGTGAGCCATAAAATGAAACCCACACTTGATAAAATGGATGCTGATACACCAATGGAGAATATTTTTTCATTGATCGTCTTTTTGATTGCCTGCCATTTGGACATTTCTCTTCGGTTATTTGTATAATCTTCCGTAAATAATATGGCATAGTCAACCGTTGCTGCAAGTTGGACGATACTGATAATCAGGTATCCTATATAGACAAGCGGATCATCCGTGAAGTACGGAAATGATAAATTGATCCAGACAGACGTTTGAATCGTCAACAAAAGCACGAGCGGTATCGATATCGACCGGAACGTCACAAGCAGCACAAGCGCTATGGTAACAACGGTCAATATGTTAACAAGCTGATTATCTTTTGTAACGATATTTTTCATATCATTCAAAGTGAAACTTTCACCAGTGGCGTAATAATCATCATAATAACGGTCGGTTATTTTTTTGACTGTATCAACAAGTGCGAAGGCCTCGTCACCTTCATCCTCAGTTGTCGTGTTAAGAACAATGCGACTGTAATGTTCCGAGAAAAACTGATCTTTTTCGGATTCTTCCAGGAACTCAGGTGGTATCCCCGTACCGACAACACTCGTATAATCAACGGTACTTTTCACCTGTTCCAAATCGCTCAGCTCATCTACCAATGCTTCCTCTCGGGCGATATCTCCTTTTGGAACGAGTAAAACCATCGGTGTGAATTTATCGAACAGGTCCTCAATCTCTTTTGCATCCTGACCAGCTCTTGTATTATCAGGGTTTTCACCCATTCCATATATGAAATCAGTCTCCTTTTGTGCCATAAAAGCAGGCACAATGATAACAATGATTAAAATCAATACAGGAATGCGTAATTTCATGACAAAATGACCGATAGGATACCGGTTCGGAATAAATTGTTTATGATGCGTCTTATCAATCAACTTGTATGAGATCAATGTCAGAGGCGGCAAGAAAACCATGACACTAAGAAAACTGAGCAGAATCCCTTTTACGAGGTTCAATCCCAAGTCCGCTCCGATTTCAAAATCCATGAATGTCAGTGCCAAAAAACCGAAAAACGTTGTTGAAGCACTTGCCGCAACAGCTGGGAACGACCGCTTTATCGCTCGTCTCATCGCATTTTCAGGTGTATCCACTCGACGGTAGTCATCGAAACTATGCAGCAAGAATATCGCATAATCGAGTGATACAGCAAGTTGCAGAATCGGTGCGACGGCTTGAGAAATAAATGATATTTCACCCAAGAAGATATTCGTACCTAAATTGATGATGACCGAAATACCGATAGCCGTTAAGAATAAAACAGGTTCAAACCATGAGCGTGTTGATAAAACCAAAATCAATATGACAATTGGAATCAGTATCGCTGCAGCATTGAATGACTCTTTCCCGGTCATTTCCTGGGAAATTGCTGTATCAAGAGCATCACCGGTCAAGGCCCCATCTTCACCGATCACATCATAAATCTCTTCAGTCGCAGAAACCTCTTTTCCTTCATCGATACTCATAGTAAACAAGGCATTATGATCTTTATAATACGTTTCCACCGTATCTTCATCGGCAACTTCCAAAGGTGTGCGGATATCCATGGCATCATCCAACCAGCTGATATCATGGACACCATCAATTTCGGAAATCTCATTTTTATACGCCATAGCTTCCTGGATGGATACATCTTTTACCATCACTCGCGTATTTTCAAGCGGATCATCGAATTCAGCTTCCATAACGTCGAGAGCTTTGGACGACTGGGCATTTTCCGGAAGATAATCTTCCATATCGTAGTTGACCGATACAAAAAACTGTACAATGGTACTGATGACAGCCAACAGAACAAAAACCGCTATAATTGTTTTTTTGTATTTTAGAATGGGTTTTCCGATATCTATTGGTGTTCATCCTCTCATTGACGAAAAAAATATTTTATATCCCTAGATATTTATATGAAACAGTATCTGTTACATTATGTTCTCTCTAAAATAAGCATCACCCACTATTTTATGCTTACATCACTGATTTTTCAATTTTTATTCTTCGTACCTCACTGATTGTCAAACAGAATTTTCTTGTAATGTGTATGGTACAGAATTGGGAGCATAAACAGAAGCCCATTCTTTAAAGTCATTCCATCAATGAGAGGTTGTCGTATGGACGACCTCTCTTTTACACCGTAACGTGGTCAAATAAATGAGTATTTTTCAGTTGTATATATAAGTATATAGGAATATACTTATATATGTTAAAAAGGAGGTCAACACGTGCTGAAAACATCAATTGAAATGGATAAGGCATCAGTCATTCTAAAACTACTCGGCGATAAAACACGATTAACGATGATGAAATTAATGGAAAATCAGACCTGTTGTGTCTGCGAATTCGTTGAAATATTTCAAGTCAGTCAGCCCTCAATCAGTCAACATTTACGCAAATTGAAGGATATGGGATTGATTAACGAGGAAAGAAAAGGACAATGGATATTCTATGCCATCAATAAACATCATGAATACTATCCATTGATTGAACCCATTCTTGACCAATTACCTCATCAAGATGATAAATTACGAGTGCTTGAAGAAAAAGGGACACGAATGACATGCTGTTAAGTGGGAGGATTTTGTTTTGTCAACAATGCTTATACTATCAATCATCATTTTTATCGTGACATTGATTTTTGTCATATGGCAACCCAAAGGACTGAATATTGGCTGGTCTGCCATCGGGGGAGCTATTATCGCCTTGGCCGTCGGAGTCGTGGGCTTCAATGACGTTATAGCCGTTACCGAAATTGTATGGAATGCGACATTGGCATTTGTCGCCATTATACTTATCTCATTGATATTGGATGAAATCGGACTGTTTGAATGGGCTGCTCTACATATGGCCCGGATTGCAAAAGGCAGTGGCATCAAGATGTTTGTTTATATCAGTATGTTAGGTGCGATCGTAGCTGCTTTTTTTGCCAACGATGGGGCCGCGCTGATCCTAACTCCGATTGTGCTGGCAATGGTCCGTCATTTGAATTTCAAAGAAAAGATGATTTTTCCATTTATCATGGCAAGTGGATTTATAGCGGATACAACGTCCTTGCCTTTTATCGTCAGTAACTTGGTCAATATCGTTTCAGCAGATTTCTTCGGGATAGGGTTTGTAGAGTACGCTTCAAGGATGATCATACCGAATCTATTTTCACTTATTGCAACGATTACAGTGTTACTCATTTACTTCCGGAAAAGTATTCCGAGGTCATTTGATGTTTCTGAGTTGAATGAACCGAAAGATGCCATCAAGGATCATAAGATGTTTCATTTATCATGGTATGTCCTTGGTATATTGATCATCGGCTATTTTGTCAGTGAATTTATCACCCTTCCGGTCTCGATTGTAGCCGGCATCATTGCTATTTTCTTTATTCTGATGGCACGACATAGTGAAGCCGTCAATACGAAAGCGGTCATCAAAGGGGCACCATGGGATATCGTATTTTTCTCCATAGGTATGTATGTTGTTGTTTACGGATTGGGAAATGCGGGATTGACCGCTGCACTTGCAGATGTCATACAAGTCGTATCTGAAAGGGGATTGTTTGTCGCCACAGTCGGTATGGGATTCATAGCTGCATTCCTTTCCTCGATCATGAATAATATGCCGACAGTCATGATTGATGCGTTGGCTATTGCTGAGACAAATACGTCCGGTGTGTTACGAGAAGCGCTTGTTTATGCGAATGTCGTTGGATCGGATTTAGGTCCTAAAATAACGCCTATTGGTTCGTTGGCCACATTGGTATGGTTACACGTACTCTCACAAAAAGGGGTTAAAATTCCATGGGGAACATATTTTAAAATCGGGATGACATTGACCATTCCCATTTTATTCATAACGTTAGTCGGTCTGTTCCTGACACTTGTACTCTTTTGAGAATAGTCCAACGCAAATCTGCTCAACATTTGAAGAGAGAGGGAATCAACAACATTGCAAGCGACAATTCGATAGTCGTTCGAGGAAAGGGAGAAGTCTCCAAATCCTCGAACGCATATTCATTTAATGATTTTTCACACGGAGGAGTCTCAATGCATTCAACACGACAATGACTGCAGCACCTGTATCACTTAGTACAGCCATCCACAATGTCAGCCATCCTGGCACAATCAAAGCCAGTGCCACCAGTTTGATCAATATGGAAAACCATATATTTTGCTTGATGACATTCAAAGCACGCTTACTGAGTTTCATGGTATAGGGCAGGTTTTCCAGATTATCGGCTAAAAGAACGATATCAGCACTTTCCATGGCTGTATCCGTACCGGCGCCCCCCATGGCAATGCCTATGTCTGACGTTGCAAGAGCAGGGGCATCATTGATTCCATCACCGACCATTGCAACATGATGGCCTTCTCGTTGCAGCTTTTTGATGGCCGTTACTTTATCCTCTGGCATGAGTTCGGAAAAGTAGCGGTTGATGGATGTTTCAGCTGCAATTTTTTTGGCGGTTCCCTCATTATCACCCGTCAACATAGCCAACTGACGGACACCAATACCTTGTAATTTACTGAGGGCATTCACAGTCGTCTTCCGTACCGTATCGGCAACCATAATGAATCCCAAAAACTGTGTTTCAGTCCCGATGATGATGGCTGTGTAGCCATCCTCTTGTTGATTCAATATATCCTGACGGTACGTCCCTAAATCTAAATCAAGGTCGTCAAATAACTTCAGACTGCCCGCAAAATATTCTGTTTCACCGATTATCGCTTTAACACCCTTGCCTGGTAAATTTGTGAAATCACTGCCTGACATAGGAGTGATCTTATAGTCTTTCCCATATTGAACGATTGTTCTAGCAATCGGATGGGTCGAATAATCTTCCAACGTTAAAGCAATCGACAATAAGGTCTCTTCGGGAATGCCTATCGGAACGACAGACGATACTTCCGGTTTTCCTTCTGTCAGTGTCCCTGTTTTATCAAAGGCGATGGCATCAATTTCACCAGCACGTTCAAGGAATGTACCTCCTTTGATGAGAACCCCATTTCGAGCGGCATTTCCAATCGCCGAAACAATCGCAACGGGCGTCGATATAACCAAGGCACATGGACAAGCAACGATCAATAGTGCAAGCCCCCGGTAAATCCAATCATACCAACTGCCAAGCCCTAAAATAGGCGGAATGATGATAAGGCTGAGTGCGATGATAAAGACAACTGGTGTATAGTAATAGGCAAAACGGTCAATGAATGCTTGCGCCGGCGCTCGTTGTTCCTGTGCTTCTTCCACTTGATGGATGATGCGTGCAATCGCGGTATCATCCGGATGTTTCGTCACTTTCACTTCAATCGAGCCGCTATCATTGATTGTCCCGGCAAATACGATATCACCATCTGTTTTATCGACAGGAATGGATTCCCCGGTAATGGGGGCCTCATTGATACTTGTATAGCCAGAAGTTATTTCGCCATCCAGCGGAATCCGGTCACCAGGCTTAATAACAATGGTTTCACCGATTTCAATCTTTTCGGCTGGCTTTTTAACCAGGTTTCCATCCACGTTCACCCATGCTTCAGAAGGGGCCAGGTCCATCAAGCCCCGGATGGAATGACGTGTCTTTTCCATAGAACTATTTTGCAGGGATGTTCCCAGTGAAAAGAGGAAAACGACAGTCGCGCCTTCAAACCATTCACCGATCAAAACAGCACCGACAGCCGCAGAGGACATAAGCACGTTCATATCAAGTGACTTGCTTTTAAGAGCATACCAAGCACTTTTCACGGGTTTATAGCCACTGATGATGATGGCAAAAGCAAATAAAATCACTTCGATATAGGACGGGGTATTCGTCAATCCAAGCGTGAACCCCGAGGCAATCAATACCCCTGAAATGATGCTATTGGCGTACTCGTTGATGGTCGATTGTTTTTTGATGATGGGTACAGTATCCGACTTTAAAACAGCATCATACCCTAATTTCTGAACTTCTTGGATGATATCCTCAGATGATTGACCATGATCGGCGGTCAACGTCCCTGATGAAAAGCTTATTTTTGCATCGTGAACATAGGGAAGCGAACCGATACGTTTTTCAATGGTAGCCGCACAATTGGAACAATCCATCCCGAAAACATCATAAACATTGCCATGATGGTCTGGTTCATCAGATTGTATCGTATAACCTAATTTTTCAACCGTTGGGATAACAGTTTCAAACGCCCCACGATCTGTGCCTTCCACCATCAATCTACCTGTTTCATAGGATAATTTCACCGGATGGATGTCAGGATTTTGATCCAACGATTTTACAATGGTATTGGCACAAGAGGAGCAGTCCATTCCCGTAACTGTAAATCGCTTTTTAATAGGGACTCCATCACCTTCGTTTGGCTGATGCATTGATTCTTTTCCCGTAGGCTCTGTAGAGTGACAACAATCACCTTCTTCATCATCTTCGAGCGAATCACCTGAATCCGAGCCCGATTTCTGCGATTCATGATGGTCGACTGTTGCGTTTCCATGTCCTACATGACTTTCACATTTTGCATCATGAACGACATAACCTCCGTTTTTTGTTTGTTCAGCATGGTTACAGCATGACTTCATAACAAAAACCTCCCACTTACATGAATTGATGATCACATGTCCCGACATCATTTTCCACATCGTCGAGGACATCATCGAACATTTCTAATAATCGATGGATTTTTTCATTGCGCAAACGATAATACACAAACTTTCCTTCCTGTCTATTGACAATCAGTCCACAACCGCGTAAACAGGCAAGGTGCTGTGAAATACTCGACTGGCTCGCCTCGACGGTTTCCATGATTTCAGACACTGTTTTTTCTCCTGATTGCAATTGTTCCATAATTTCAATCCGTGTCCGATGCCCAAAACCATGTAAAAATTGTACCTTTGTATCAAGATCAACGTTTTTTGATTGTAACATGGGTGAACCCCCTTACATCATATTAAAATAACATTATATGTTCTATTATTCATATTATTAAATTCTAATGTGTTCGTCAACGATAAACGCCTAGTTTTTGGAAAAGTATCGAAAAGGTTTAACAAAGATATGAATGAGGTAGAATACAATGATGACTAAAATATACAATGATTGATTGAATGAAATCAATTGCCACGCTATCCATGAAAATCGTCATTCAGGAGAAGGAGTGATTTAAATGAAACTCGTACTTATCCGTCATGGTCAAAGCATGTACAATCTTGAAAATAAATTCACCGGTTGGAAAGATGTCGATCTTTCGGAAAAGGGATTGAATGAAGCAAGGGAAGCAGGTGCCATATTAAAAAAACATGGCTATATATTTGATATCGCCTACACTTCCGTTCTTAAACGAGCCATACGTACGCTATGGATCGTTCTACAGGAGATGGACCTCGCATGGGTTCCGGTATATAAGTCATGGCGGTTGAATGAAAGACATTACGGGGCACTTCAAGGATTGAATAAAGCAGAAACCGCCAAAAAGTATGGTGAAGAACAGGTTCATACATGGAGAAGGTCCATGGATGTCAGACCCCCGGAACTTGATAAAAACGATCCGAGATATGAAGCAACAGATCCGAGATATAAAGATTTGAAAGAGGGCGATTTTCCCTTAACCGAAAACCTTGTTGATACGGAAGAAAGAGTGTTGACATATTGGCATGACACGGTATCGCCAGCTATCCAATCCGGTCAAAGAGTGGTCATTGCGTCGCATGGCAATACAATCCGTTCGCTCGTTCAATATCTTGACAATGTATCAGATGAAGACATTATGAATCTGAACATCCCCACAGGTATACCCCTTGTCTATGAACTTGATGATGATTTGAAACCAATCACACATTATTACCTTGGATGGGAAGGCAAAAAAACATCATTTTAAAAGGATCAAGCCATAAAAATACCTATAGACAACACCATTTCAAGTGTTTATCTATAGGTATCTTTCGTCTACTTGATTAACTCTGTTCCACCCATGTAAGGACGTAAAACCTCAGGGACCAACACCGTCCCATCTTTCTGCTGATAGTTCTCTAAAATTGCAGCAACCGTGCGTCCAACAGCAAGGCCCGATCCATTCAATGTATGGACAAATGTCGGCTTGGCGTCTTTTTCCGGGCGATAACGGATACCTGCGCGTCGTGCTTGAAAATCCTCAAAGTTCGAGCAAGACGAGATTTCCCGGTACATATCCTGGCTTGGAATCCACACTTCAATATCATACTTTTTCGCGGCAGTGAAACCTAAATCACCGGTACACATGCTCATCACACGATAAGGCAGCTTTAACAATTGCAGAATCTTTTCCGCATGGGATGTCAATGTTTCAAGCGTATCATATGATTCTTCCGGTTTGGCAAAGTGAACCAATTCCACTTTATTGAACTGATGCTGACGGATGAGCCCACGTGTATCACGTCCAGCAGAACCCGCTTCTGAACGGAAATTGGCACTATACGCGACATACTGTTTCGGCAACTCGATGATTTCATCGCGATGGTAATTTGTAACGGGCACTTCAGAAGTCGGTATCAAATAATAATCCCACTCCTCGATATGAAACGCATCCTCAGCGAATTTCGGCAACTGGCCAGTTCCGGTCATGCTATTGCGATTCACCATGTAAGGCGGCAATACTTCTGTATACCCATGTTCATCTGAATGAAAATCCATCATGAAGTTCAACAAAGCTCGCTCGAGACGCGCACCCAACCCTTTATAAAATACAAATCTTGACCCGGTTACTTTTGCAGCACGCTCAAAATCCAAAATCCCCAAATTCGTCGCGACATCCCAATGTGCAGTCGGTTCGGAATCAAACTGTGGTTTCTCACCCCAGGCACGAACCTCCACATTATCATCTTCATCCTCACCGATGGGGACACTTTTGTGAGGTATATTCGGTATTGATAACATGATGTGACCCAGTTTATCCTGGATGTCCTTTAATTCAGCATCAAGTGTACTTATTTCTTCACCGACAGTACGCATTTCCTTGATGGCCTCATCCGCATCTTTCTTTTCTTTTTTCAATGCCGAAATTTGTTTGGATGCCACATTTCGTCTTGCTTTTAACGTTTCGGTCTGGGCAATCAGTTTACGCCGTTTTTCATCAAGCTCCTCGAAATGCTCCAATTCGCTTAAATCCTCACCACGATGAGCGAGTTTTTCCTTTACTTCTTGAAAGTTATTTCGTAAATACTTCATATCAAGCATTGAAACATCCTCCTTTTTAATTTCAAATATAAAAAACTCCCGCCCCTTAAGAAGGGACGAGAGTGTATTTCCCGCGTTGCCACCCAAATTGAAGAATTGCTCTTCCGGCTTCTATGTCCTTATAACGGTGACATGACCGGGTCTGCCTACTGAGGCTTCAGCAAACCAGTTCAAGGATGGATTCACAAATCATATTCGCCGATTCACACCGACCACCGGCTCTCTGCTTTAGAAAATGACATTGCTACTATTTCCTGTCAGTACTTTTGTTGGGTGTTCATTTATTTATTAGTTATAGCATACCCAATATCATTGGATTATGCAAATCAATTCAAAATATCGTCTTAAAACCAGCCTTTGACCATATCAACGATTGAATGGAATAGATTGCTGAAGAAACTGCCAATCGCCCCTAAAATCAACATGAACCAATTATTCTTTTCAACATCATCATCGGCTACAATATCAATTGTCTGATCCGCCTGTTCATCTTCCGTATCGGTAATGTAGCCAAAATCATCGTCTCCATCATAGGTGACTTTTGCCACGCCGACTTTATCGCCTTTTTCGACAGGTGCCGTCAATTTTCCATCATCATTCAATACATCTTTATCAAAGGTATATTCGATATGGTAATTGTCCGCATCATCTTTTTGAACAGGTGCTGAATAGGAATCAGCCGTTGAAATGCTGACGGATTTATCTTTTCCTTTGGCAACCGGCATGGTTTTCTCGTCATCCAACTGATAGCCTTCAGGGAAGATTTCTTCCGTATCGAACTTGGAAAAGCCATAGTCCAGTAATTTGGCTGTTTCTTTAAAACGGCTTCCTTCATCTTCGGATTGCATCACGACGGAAATCAAACGTGTACCATCTTTCTCTGCTGTACCTGTGAATGTATAGCCTGCAAGATCTGTATGTCCGGTTTTCAGTCCATCGACACCTTCATAATAATATTCTTTCAAAAAGCTTGCATCATGATCTAGCATCCAGTTCCAATTACGGATTTCCTGGTCTTCAAAATCAGTTTCAGCGATACCGGCAATATCCAAGGCCTCCGGATAATCGTTGATCAGATGATAGGCGAGCAAAGCAGATGAACGAGATGACATTAAATTATTATCATCTGGTTCTGTTCCCTCTGGATAATTATCCCCCAGTGAAGAATTGGCAAGGCCTGTGGAATTGACAAATTTATAATCAGGCAGTTCCATTTCTTCCGCTTTTTCATTCATCATTTTGACAAAGTCAGCTTCAGAGCCTGCAATAAGTTCCGCAAGAGCAATCGTTGTCGCATTATCGGAATTGATCGCCATCGCTTCGTAAAGCTCTTTCACTGTGTATTCCGTGTTTTGTTTTAATCCTACCCCTGAAAAATCAGGGTTTGCGGAAATGCTATATGGATAATCACTGATCTCTGTCGTGTCTTCCCAACTGATGTCTCCTGATTCAACTGCTTCCCAAACAAGATACTCGGTCATCATTTTCGTCATACTAGCAGGAGGTAGTGCCTTATCTGCATCCTTTGCATATAAAATTTTACCTGAATCCGCATCAATCAATATTGCCGAGTCTGCTCCAATATCCACCGCTTCTGCAGCTTGAGCAGTAGTGGCTGAACCTATGATAGCTGTCATCCATACGAGACCGATCAGTAAAAATGACACGCTTTTTCTAAAGTTGTGTTTCAACTTTCTCTACCTCCTAAAATAGTATACATCTTTGATATTTTACCATATAAACCGTAAAAAAAATAGATAGAGTTTGAACCCTATCTATGACAAATTATGCTAAATATAGGATGTAAACGAAATCTCTCTGTAATTGTTCACAAAAGTGTCAATAAATCATGGAATACCTTTATCAACGCTCATGCATGCACACAAAGACGCTTGGAAATCATCCACTATACACTCTTTTTTTCAGCCAAAGACTGGATGCCACTGTTTCCAAATGACATTTATTAAAAGTCAATTATAATTCAATGACATATCTTATAGTGAATAATTCGGTGCCTCTTTTGTGATCTGTACATCATGTGGATGGCTTTCACGCAGACCCGCATTTGATATCCGGATAAAACGCGCATCATGCCGCAACGATTCAATGGTATCCGTTCCACAGTATCCCATGCCGGCGCGAATACCTCCAAGCAATTGATGGACAATGTCTTCCAGTGGTCCCTTATAAGCGACACGTCCCTCAATACCTTCAGGTACCAATTTTTTCGTTTCCTCGGACTCCTGGAAATATCGATCCTTGGATCCTGCTTTCATGGCACCGACTGACCCCATACCACGATAGACTTTGTATTTCCGTCCTTGGAACAGTTCTGTCTCTCCAGGGCTTTCCGTCACACCCGCAAATAAACTTCCAAGCATGACCGCATGGGCACCAGCTGCAAGAGCTTTAATCACGTCACCGGAATATTTTATACCCCCATCGGCAATAACGGGAACACCATGTTTTTCAGCTTCTTCTGCACAATCGTTGACAGCTGTTATTTGCGGAACACCGACACCGGCTACAACACGGGTCGTGCAAATTGAACCCGGTCCGATTCCCACTTTGACAATCGATGCACCTGCTTGAATAAGTTCTCTTGTTCCTTCTTTGGTTGCTACATTTCCAGCCATGATGATTAACGATGGATATTGTTTCCGGACGATTTTAACTTGCTCGATCACGCCACTGGAATGGCCATGTGCTGTATCGATGACAATGACATCAACACCTGCTTCAACAAGTTTTTCAATCCGCTTCATAACATCGGAAGTCACCCCGACGGCCGCACCTACAACAAGCCGTCCTTGTGAATCTTTCGCTGCATTCGGATATTCAATGACCTTCTCGATATCTTTGATCGTGATGAGACCTTTCAACATACCCGCTTCACTGACAAGGGGCAGTTTTTCAATCTTATGCTTCTGCAACATTTTTTCGGCTTCTTTCAAGGTTGTCCCGACAGGAGCCGTGACTAGATTGCTTGTCGTCATGACGTCGGAAATCATGATAGAGTAATCTTCAATAAAACGTAGATCGCGGTTAGTCAATATTCCGACTAACTTTTGTTCTTCGACATTATTGACAATCGGAACACCGGAAATACGATATTTTCCCATTAAATGTTCAGCATCATACACCTGATGTTGGGGTGTCAGGAAAAATGGATTGGTTATGACACCACTTTCCGAACGCTTTACTTTATCCACCAATTCAGCCTGATTTTCAATCGACATATTTTTATGGATGACCCCAAGTCCGCCAAGCCGTGCTATGGCAATCGCCATGTCTGACTCTGTGACCGTGTCCATGCCTGCACTGATAAAGGGGGTATTCAATGTCAAGGTATCGGTCAATTTTGACTGGACACTTACGTCTTTCGGCAATACATTCGACTCTTGCGGCACCAATAAAACATCATCAAATGTCAGTCCTTCTTTAGCAAATTTATCTTCGCGCATGCGTATCCTCCTAAATTCGTAATAATTTTATATCATAGTGGTGAGACTAAATAAGCCATTCTATTTTTCTATACAATACGTCATAACAACTCATTTTTCAACAAAAAATGACTGGCAAGTATATTTTAAATTCAAAAAGACCTGCGGTGATCTGTCAAAAGAATAATCATTAAATATGTGATGATCAAGATTCATTTTGTTTAAAAAAGCAATACAAACGACTACCAGTATGGTCTTACAATGATCCTAACACCATTATCCAGGAACATCACACAAGAGTTAAAATGAAAGCCTAACTATACGATACAAGGGGGGAAGCTGATGGATATCAATAAGGTAAAAACGTTTTATACATATCTACAGTCCCAAGAAACGACACAACACTATCTCAATCAATGTTACAAACAGCTTGGCACATCTGAAGCCGTTCGTTTGAGTTATCAAAATGCCAATACGTTTATGTATAACTTGGAACATGGCCATGCATTTTATACAAATGGAAAATCGGGTGATTCTTTATTACAACCCATGTTTTATTTTTACGGGATGGTTCATTTGTTGAAAGCATCATTGATTGCCATACGGCCATATTATCCGGAATCAACAAAAATGCTGGCACATGGGGTTTCAAGTCGGAAGCGCAAAAAAAAACAATATTCCTTTTTGAAGGATGATGTGAAAATACAATATCATGGGTTATTCCCTTATTTTTCGGAGCATTTGTTTCATGTGAAACAGCTTCCATTTGAAAAAATAACGATGCAGCAGCTCATCACTCTCATTCCTGAAGTATCCGGTTTATTGCAGTTACATGGCGATCGCATGCTCATCAAAGTCGGCAAACTGGATGCCTGTCAGTTGCTGTTTCCCATTCATATTCTGGATAAATATCATACGACAGCCCATGCGTTTATCAAACGGATCAAAGCACATACACCGCCCATCATAAATACAGATATAGACAAGGAAATGATCCACGTTGAGTTAGAACATCCCATCAGATCATCATTCGGTCCATTTTTTCTCCATTTCCAGGATCAACATATTTATTTTCCAAGTCATCGTGAACAATTTACCCTGGTTTCGGAAGTGATGATCCATTACTTGTTATTGTATAATTTGAGTATGCTTTCCCGTTATGAGCCGCAATGGTGGGGGGAACTTTTAACACTTAAGCCGGATATGGAATACCCGTTGATTTCCCATTTTCTGACGATAACTGCCGAAAAGATGCCATATTTGTTAGGGAAAATATTACTGGAGCGTGTCATTGATGAATAGGGATCATCTGGTTAAATCCTTGGCTCTTTATGTTTCGATACAATCTTTCAATTTCAACGATCGCTTTAAATGCAACGATGTAAAAAGGTGACTGCAGTCTTTCCTGTCAGCCACCTTTCTCCATGATACCTCATTCAGTTATTCTCGATGATTCATGCACTTAGCAACAAGGATGATGGGTGCTTAATCATCTGATTCACTCACATCTGATTCATCATCATCAGATTCAGCTTCTTCAGTGGTTTCCGCTTCCGTATGCGATGCCTTCTCATCTTCTTCCGGATCTGGATCAATTTTCGCTACAGTCGCTACCTCTTCATCTTCATTTAAACGGATCAGGCGTACACCACGTGTGTTACGTCCCGTTTGTGATACATCTTGTACGGGAATGCGGATTAAAACACCAGCAATCGTAATCAACATGATATCTTCTTCACCTGTTACAGCTTTAACGGTGACGACATGGCCCTCAGTAAGTTTACATGTGAATATACCCTTGCCGCCTCGTTTGGTGACCCGATATTGATCTTCGGGCGTCCGTTTTCCGACACCTTTATTGGTGACATGAAGCACTTGCACACCTTCATCCAATATTTCCATTGAAACGACTTCATCCGAATCGCGTAAGGATATACCACGTACCCCTGCGGCCGTTCGCCCCATTGAGCGGACATCATTTTCATGGAAACGGATGAGATAGCCATTCTTTGTCCCCAACATGATATCTTTTGTTCCATCTGTTTTGCGGACTGAGATAAGCTCATCTTCACCGCGAAGACCGACTGCAATCAAACCGCCTTTACGGATGTTGGCAAATTGGGAAAGTTGCGTCCGCTTGGAAATACCATGGCGTGTCGTAAAGAACAAGTATTGGTCCGCATTATATTCGGAAACTGAAATGACTGCATTGATCCATTCATCTTTTTCGACCTGCAAAAGATTGATGATCGGTATGCCTTTGGCTGTCCTTCCGAATTCAGGAACTTCATATCCTTTGGAACGATAGACTTTTCCTTTATTTGTAAAGAATAGAACCGTATCATGTGTGGATGTGGATACCAGGTGTTCGACAAAGTCATCTTCGTTCGTCCCCATTCCTTGGATACCGCGTCCACCCCGTTTTTGAGTACGATACGTATCAGAAGGAAGTCGTTTGATATAGCCCTGATGTGTTAATGTGATGACGATGTTTTCCTCTGGAATCAAATCTTCATCATCTATGAAATCAAATCCACCGGCTTTGATTTCCGTACGGCGTTTATCACTGTATCGTTCTTTGATATCCGTCAATTCTTCACGAATGATTTCAAGAACTTTTTCATCATCTGCCAAAATGGCTTTCAATTCCTCGATTAATGCGACAAGCTCGTTATATTCATTATCGATTTTTTCGCGTTCCAAACCGGTTAAACGCTGGAGGCGCATGTCCAGAATCGCTTGTGCCTGTTTTTCGGATAGATCGAAACGGGACATCAATTCTTCACGTGCGATATCAGCTGTTTTGGAATGACGGATCAGTTCAATGACTTCATCAAGATGATCCAGCGCAATGCGGAGTCCCTCCAAAATATGGGCACGTGCTTCCGCTTTCCGTAGCTCATAAGCCGTCCGACGTTTAATGATCACTTTCTGATGTTCCAGATAGTGTACCAAGCATTGTTTGATGGTCAGGACTTTCGGATGTCCATCGACAAGGGCAAGCATATTGATACCAAAAGTCGTTTGCAATGCGGTATTTTTATACAGATTGTTTAACACCACATTTGAATTCGCATCCCGGCGCAACTCAATGACGATCCGCATACCATTACGGTCTGATTCATCACGCAAATCGGTAATGCCGTCAATCCGTTTATCACGTACCAGTTCGGCAATTTTTTCAACCAATTTGGCTTTATTGACCTGGTAGGGGAGTTCTGTGACGATGATTGTTGATTTACCATTTGCATGTTCTTCTATATCAACTTTTGCACGTATGGTTATGGAACCTTTTCCAGTTTCATAGGCCTTGCGGATACCGCCCCGTCCCAATATTTCACCGGCAGTCGGGAAATCGGGACCATGAATATGATCTTCCATCAATTCTTCGATGCTGATTTCCGGATTTTTGCTTATTGCCAGTACTGCATCGATTGTTTCTCCGAGGTGATGTGGGGGGATGTTTGTCGCCATTCCCACAGCTATGCCTGACGTTCCATTGACAATCAGGTTCGGGAAACGGGACGGGAAAACAACCGGTTCTCGTTCGGTACCATCGTAGTTGTCTGCGTAATCGATCGTATCTTTGTTGATATCACGGAGGAGTTCCATGGATATCTTGGACATACGGGCTTCTGTGTAACGCATTGCCGCTGCCGAGTCACCATCGACTGAACCGAAGTTACCATGACCGTCAACAAGCATATATCGGTAACTGAAATCTTGTGCCATACGGACCATGGATTCATATACGGCCGAGTCACCATGTGGGTGATACTTACCGATGACTTCCCCGACGATACGGGCCGACTTTTTATACGCTTTGTCTGAGTGCATTCCAAGATCATTCATGGCATAAAGGATTCGTCGGTGTACAGGCTTCAATCCATCACGCACATCAGGCAGGGCCCGTGAAACGATAACACTCATCGCGTAATCCAAGAAGGATGTACGCATTTCATGACCTAAATTTATTTCTCTCACATTTGGACGTTCTTCTTCCGCCATTCAATAACCTCCCAAGCAAGAAATAGCCCGGATGATCCGTAAAGGCCATTCCTTCGCTTATTCATCTCGATATTCATTCTTTCATGTCGATCTATTTTATAGGATCAGACATCCAGGTTTTTAACATATTGAGCATTTTCCTCGATAAAGTTCCTTCTTGGCTCCACTTTATCTCCCATCAAAATGGTGAATATCTGATCGGCATCGATTGCATCGTTCAATTCAACTTGAAGCAATGTCCGTGTATCGGGATCCATCGTCGTTTCCCATAGCTGATCGGCATTCATCTCACCCAAACCTTTGTAACGCTGCAAACCCGGTTTAGGCGATTTCGGGAGTTCTTCCAGGATGGACTCCATTTCTGCATCATCGAATGCATAATGAGCTGCCTTTCCTTGCTGAATTTTATACAACGGTGGTTGAGCGATATAAATATAGCCATGTTCAATCAGAGGACGCATGTAACGATAGAAAAATGTCAGCAGTAATGTCCGGATATGAGCTCCATCGACATCCGCATCTGTCATGATGACCACTTTATGGTAGCGTGCTTTAGTAATGTCAAAGTCTTCTCCGATACCGGTCCCTAAAGCTGTAATCATCATTCGTACTTCATTATTGGATAAAATTTTATCCAAGCGCGCTTTTTCGACGTTCAGGATTTTACCCCGTAGTGGAAGAATCGCCTGAAAATGTCGGTCACGTCCTTGTTTAGCCGATCCACCCGCTGAGTCACCCTCAACGATATAAAGTTCGCTGATGGATGCATCTCTTGACGAACAGTCAGATAGTTTCCCTGGCAAATTGGAAATTTCAAGCGCACCTTTACGTCTTGTCAGCTCTCTTGCTTTTTTGGCTGCCATACGGGCACGAGATGCCATAATTCCTTTTTCAACGATGATTTTGGCAACATCGGGATTTTCAAAAAGAAACTTTGAAAATAGCTCACTGAAAACAGCATCCGTGACTGAACGGACTTCGCTGTTACCAAGTTTTGTTTTTGTTTGTCCTTCAAACTGGGGATCCGGATGCTTAATAGAAACAATAGCTGTCATGCCCTCACGAACGTCATCGCCGCTTAAATTGGGATCACTTTCTTTAAACAGATTGTTTTTCCGGGCATAATCATTGATGACACGGGTCAAACCGGTCCGGAATCCGAATTCATGTGTACCACCTTCATGTGTATGGATGTTATTTGCAAATGAAAACAGATTGCTGGCAAACCCATCATTATACTGGATAGCCACTTCAACTGTTATGCCTTGTTCCTCACCTTCAGCATAGAAAGGCTCATGAAGGACCTCTTTTGTATGATTGATATACTCGACATACGAACTGATACCCCCTTCATACATGAATGTAATCGGTTCTTCATCCGTACGTTTATCCTCAATGCTCATCGTGAGCCCTTTATTCAAAAAGGCCAGTTCGCGCAAACGTTGTGTCAACACTTCCAAATCAAAATCGATGCCTTCGGTAAAAATAGTCGGATCAGGTGCAAATGTCGTAACGGTTCCTGTTTCCTCTGTCTCTCCAATCACTTTCAAGTCCCCAACGGGAACCCCTTTTTCAAACGCAATATAATGGATTTTACCATCAAGATGAACATATACTTCCAATAAGCTTGACAGGGCATTCACGACCGCAGCGCCCACACCGTGAAGACCACCGGATACTTTATAACCGCCACCGCCAAATTTACCACCGGCATGCAGTACGGTCATAATAACTTCAACAGCCGGACGTCCAGCTTTTTCGTGCATACCAACCGGGATGCCACGGCCATTATCTTTAACAGTGATCCGGTTATCTTCTTCGATAATGACTTGTATTTCATCACAATATCCTGCTAGAGCTTCATCAATACTGTTATCCACTATTTCCCAGACGAGTTGATGGAGCCCTTTGATACTTGTTGTTCCAATATACATGCCTGGTCTTTTTCGTACCGCTTCAAGACCTTCCAATACCTGGATCTGTTCCGCATCATATGCTTCTTCATTCGTTAATTTATCGTCCATTGACATAATTTCACACCCGTTTCCAAGAAAATTCATCTATAAAATAATGCATTAATACTTATTCCACATCTATTTCATCCGAGTAGTCTTCAAGTTTACTAATTGTGTCCGTCATTTTGGCACGTTTTTTCAATGTCGGGACGGACAGGGAACTGAAGTACACATTTTCACTCGTAATGACAACTGATTTTGCATTTTTGATTGAACCATAAACATGTGATTTTTTTTGTAGATTATCGATCATTTCTTCCATGATGGAAGATGAACTGATGACACCTTCTTCGATGATGCTGATGATATTCTTAGATTGAATGACATGATCATTCCCTAAATGAATAAACATTAAATCCCTCCGCCATCAAGAAATCATTTTTGTACGATTGTTCCATAATCGACATGGAACAATGAAGCCTGGTTGATTGTTTCATGTTGGATACCATCAACCGTTGTCGTAGATACAAAGGTTTGTACTTTATGTTGGATGGTATGTAATAAATGGGATTGCCTATGATTATCCAACTCACTTAATACATCATCCAGCAGCAAAATGGGATACTCGCCAACTTCATTGTAGATCAGTTCGATTTCCGCTAGTTTGACGGAAAGGGCCGTTGTACGCTGTTGACCCTGGGAACCATAGATCTGTACATCTTTTTGATTGATGTAAAAGGTCAAGTCATCCCGATGCGGTCCAATCAATGTTGTCCGGCGTTCGATTTCTTTCGCTTCGATTTCCTTGAATTTCTCGCTGTATATAGATTCTATTTTCTCCTTATTTGCCTCTTCTGATACGTCGATGGTAGCGACGTACTCGATATCCAGCGTTTCCAGTTCCCTGCTGATTCCGGAATGGATGGAGGAAGCCCATTCCCGGAGCAATTTCAAAAACATGAACCGACGTACCAACAATGCCGAAGCATGTGTCGCCAATTGTTCTGTCAACACACGCAACATTGTCAAATCGGGATTTTCTTTCATGCCCAATTGTTTCAGCAAATGATTACGCTGTTTCAATATTTTTTGATACTGTCCAAGGTGATAAATATATCTTGGCTGGATCTGTCCCAACTCCATGTCGATAAAACGACGCCGTCCTTGAGGAGGACCTTTGACAAGCATCAAATCTTCAGGAGCGAACATGACGATATTCATCGCACCGATATAATCGCTCAATCGTTTTTGTTCGATATGATTGAGTTTCGCTTTTTTCCCTTTTGCCGATAAAATGATTTCCAAGGGAAAGGACTGATTTCGCTTCATGATCCGTCCTTCTATTTTACCATAGTCCGCATCCCATTGGATAAGTTCTTTCTCTTTCGGTGTCCGATATGATTTTGTAAAGGCCAGTACATAGATGGCTTCCAATAAGTTCGTTTTGCCTTGTGCATTTTCACCGATGATGACATTGATATGATCACTGAACGATATATCCAATGAATCATAATTTCGGTAGTTTTTGAGTTGTAATTGTTTGATGTGCATGCATGATTCCTCATTTTTGATTCCATATCTGCTTCATATAGCCATCTGTTTAAAGGCATATTGTTGGTGCTAGCCGGATCTGACATTAAAAGTGCCGATGTCTTTCATCTCAATGACATCACCCGGATAGAGTTTCCGGCCACGGCGCTTTTCCAATTCACCATTGACATGTACACCAATCTCTTGTATATACGATTTGACGTGCCCACCTGACTCCAGTACATTCGCAAGTTTCACGAATTGTCCAAGTGTAATGTATTCGGTTGTGATATGAATGGTTTCATCCAATTTTCTCACCAATTTCTTTTTATCATTTTTTAAAGGGTATGTTTTAAAAATCTCTTATATCTATTTTACTAAAGATTTGCCATAAAGGGAAGGCGTACCCTATATTTCATTTTAAAACGCTCATAAGGTACCTGAAAATGATTATTTGCAATGTAAAAAACTCCTCATCAATCAAGATAGGAGTTTTTTTACAAGGAAAATCAGATATTGATGATGAAAATCATTTAAAATGTCCGAACCGGTAAAATCAATTGTAAAATCGGATCATCATTTGCTGGTCGGAGGACAAATGGGCGCATTCCCCCTGTGAAATCGATTTTTACACTTTCGTATTCGATGGCTTTCAATGCATCAATCATATATTTCGAACTGAAAGAAATTTTGACATCCTCACCTTCCATCGAATCGATATGCATTTTTTCTTCTACATGACCGATTTCAGGTGAATGACTCGTTATTTCGATCTGTTCATTTCCAATGGTATTCAATTTGACGACATTATTACTGTCTTCTTTTGCTAATAATGAAGCGCGTTCTATCATATGCAACAGACTTTTCGTTTGAACATGGACAACTGTTTTGCTCTGATCGGGAATCAGTCGAGATGTTTCAGGATAATTTCCATTCAATAAGCGTGACATAAATGATAGATGTTCCGTCCGGAATAAAATTTGGTTCTTTGTGATGCTTATTTCAACGGCATCATTTTTGTCCGTCAAGATTTTATTGAGTTCATTCAGACTTTTACCGGGAATGACAATGCTTGGAAACTCTACATCTGTTTCTTCGACTGGGATTTGTTTGGATGCCAACCGATGACTGTCTGTAGCGGTAAATGTCAATGTATTGTCTTCCAATTTAACATTGATTCCCGTCAAAATCGGTCTTGTTTCCATTGTTGATATCGCAAAAGCCGTTTGTTTGATCAAGTTTTTCAACATATCAGCCGGTATTTTGAAGCTTTGATCGGCAATCAAGGCCGGAAATTGTGGATATTCAGATGCATCTTGTCCATTCAATTGAAATTCAGCTTCACCTGAACGAATTTTGACTTGCATGTTTTCATCTGTTGCTATTTCAACCGTCTGATCAGGTAATTTGCGAATAATATCAGGGAAAAAGCGCGCTTGGATGATGATATCACCAGGTTCAATATGTTCAACATGGACGGTGCCGTCTTCCTCTGTCGGGATGAATGACTCAATTGAAATGTCCGAATCACTTCCTGTCAGTGTAATCCCGTCAGTTTGGGCTTCGATTTTCATCCCTGTCAATATCGGAACAGCGGTCCGGGATGAGATAGCTTTCATTACGTTTTGGACACTTGTCATTAATACGTCACGTGAAATGGTGAATTTCATTTTGGAAAATCCTCCTATGATTCATATATATAATTTATTATTAATAAAAAAATAGTAATAACAGTAATAAGAGCTGTGACTATGTGCATAACTGATTTTGTTGGTGATGTTCTTTGTTTTTCCACATGTGGACAACTTGTTCATAAGTATTTAAAGCTATTCACATTGTTCACATGTTTTCTATGTTTCGGTTCTTACATCGATTTGAGTTGTTCTTTGAGTTCTTCGATATTTTTATCAAGGTCCTGATCATTTTCAAGGAGTTTTGATATTTTTTCGTGTGCATGAATGACGGTTGTATGGTCACGTCCGCCAAATTCTTCACCAATTTTGGGCAGCGAGTAATCAGTCAATTCCCTTGATAGATACATAGCAATCTGTCTTGGAAAGGCGATTGATTTCGTTCGTTTCTTCGCTGCAAAGTCTTCTATTTTGATTTGATATTTTTCACTGACCGCTTCCTGTATTTTTGGAATGGTAATAACCTTTGGCCGGCTACTTGGAATGATATCCTTTAAAGCGTCGGCAGCCAAGGCAGCATCGATATCTTGATTGACCAATGATGAGTAGGCAACAACCCGGATCAGCGCACCTTCAAGTTCGCGGATGTTGGTATCGATTTGGTTGGCGATATAAAGCATGACTTCATTAGGGATATCAAGTCTTTCCGCTTTTGCTTTCTTATTTAAAATCGCAATACGTGTTTCCAAATCCGGTGGTGTGATATCGGTTATCAATCCCCATTCAAACCGGGATCTGAGCCTATCTTCCAGTGTAGGGATTTCTTTAGGTGGCCTGTCACTGGAGATGATGATCTGTTTATTTTCTTCATGCAATGCATTGAATGTATGGAAGAATTCTTCCTGGGTTGATTCTTTTCCAGCGATAAATTGAATATCATCAATCAATAACACATCAACATTCCGGTACTTATTCCGAAAGTTAATGGTTTTGTTATCCATGATGGCATTGATGAACTCATTGGTGAATTTTTCAGATGTTAAATAAAGAACATTGGCTTCTGGCTCATGTTCTCGTACATAATGACCGATGGCATGCATCAAGTGTGTCTTTCCCAGACCAACACCGCCATATATGAACAATGGATTATAGGCACGGGCCGGATCTTCAGCAACTGCAAGCGATGCTGCATGGGCAAATCGATTTCCCGATCCAATCACAAATGTATTAAAGGTATATTTTGGATTTAACATTGTTTTTGGTTGGGTCTGTTGATCGGGTTGTTGAACAGGTTTTGGAGCTGGTTTTGGATCTTTTTCGGTTACATTTGAATCAGGAACGACAAATTTGATGCTTAAGCGTGCTCCGGTAATTTCGAGTACAATATCGGAAATGAGAGTCGTGTACCTTCCTTCCAGCCAATCTCTTGCAAATTCATTTGGCGCCGAGATGGTTAAAGTATCATTATCAAGATGATTGGCATAGGTGTCTTTCAACCATGTTTCAAAACTGGGCTTACTGATATGCTCACTGATATTCTCTAGCGTCAAAGCCCATAGTTCTTCGATGTTTTCCAAGTTTTATTCGCTCCTCTCCTGATGATTTTTGCTGCGATTAACGTTTAAAAAACCTCTCCATCATAAATGAAAAATTGGAAAGGCATGTTTAATATATGTATCCATCATGCATAAAGTTGATATAAATGGAATATATTATATGAATAAGTTTAATCATGGCATTTAATGGATCATTCATTTCATTTCAATTTAAAAATACCATTGTGAATGGCCAATGATGATCCTGTTGCATCATAGAAATGTTATAGACGTTATTCACATGTCTGTTAATAAGTCCATCGACATGATGTGAATAATTATCCACACGTTATCAACAATATGTGGATAATAACATACTTCAGTTATTTTTTCCACAGACTAAAACACAGTAATAATATCAAAGAATGATAGAGATTGCAACAGTTTTCGGATGTTATCCACAAATCATGACAAATGTTGATGATTTATATCCACATGCCCTTTATTTGTGTGTAATTTGTCGATAAATGGTGAATAAAGTCGTGAAGCTATTTTCTTTTTACAGATATGGTTGTGGATAATGGAAATGCTGTGTGATTTTCATAAAGTAAATGGACCGATGTCATAAATGCTAGTTTGGAAAAATCACTGTATTGTCTGATTTCATCCATGAATAATGAATGATGACATGGTTTAGAATGGAAAATCGAAATATTGCTGTAGAAGTTGACATGTCATACATGATTTCTATATAATGATTGAGTATGTAATTATGCAGTTTATTTTGGATGTTTATTCCCTTGGGAGGTGCAAGATATGAAGAGAACGTTTCAACCAAATACACGTAAACGTAAAAAAGTACACGGATTCCGTCAACGGATGAGCACTAAAAATGGACGTAAAGTTTTGGCGCGCCGTCGTCGTAAAGGAAGAAAGGTATTATCAGCATAAGCCACTGAAACTTCTCAGTGGCTTTTTTCTCTTAATAATTTATTTTTTGATATCGATGGTCTCCGGGAATTTCAACAAGGCACTTATCCGAGAGATGCATAGACATACGTGAATTTTACATAATCCTCCTGGGAAGATTTTTTCATACATATTATATTTTTTATAAAATGGCCCACTTTATAATGTTGTGTTTCAGGGCTTGTGAACGATGAAGGTGATCAATGTGAAAAAAGAATTCCGTGTCAAACGGAATAAGGAATTTCAATATATATTTAAAAAAGGGAAATCCTTTGCGAATAGACAGCTTGTCATTTATTATATGAAGAGAATTGACAACACACATTTTCGAATAGGCTTATCCGTTGGGAAAAAAATCGGTAATGCTGTGACACGCAATCGGATCAAACGATATCTCCGTCAGGCATTCCATGAACTTGAAGATAACATCAAGGATGAGTACGATATCGTGATCATTGCCAGAGCACAAACGAAAGACATGACTTTTCATGAAGTGAAACGGAGCCTGAATCATTTACTTATGAAAGAAAGATTATTGCTGAAAAAATGAATGGATATATAGCGATAAAGTTGGACGAGTATGATATTATTTTGTAGTAGGTAGATTTCGATGGACATAGACCATAATGTGATCAGCGATTGTTAATATAGAGTGGTTTTGTTAGGAGGAAGCAGTTTGCGGAAAAAATTCTTACTTATTTTTATTTTGATCGGTTTTGTAGCAATATTAACCGGTTGTACAGAGTTCGATCAACCAATCAGTGAAAACAGCACCGGGATTTGGAATTCATGGTTTGTTTGGCCGATGTCACAATTCATCACGTTTTTCGCTGATATATTCAACGGAAGCTATGGAATGGGAATCATAGTTGTAACATTGATTGTAAGGTTGATTTTATTGCCGCTGAACGTCAAACAAATTAAAAGTTCGAAAGCGATGCAAGATATCCAGCCTCAAGTGAAAGAAATCAATGAAAAATATACATCAAAAGATGCAACGACACAGCAGAAAAAACAACAGGAAATGATGGAGTTATTCCAAAAACACGGCGTCAATCCGCTTGCAGGATGTTTGCCGGTCATTGTGCAAATGCCGATCTTGATCGCCATCTATCATGCGATACGGCGGACAAGTGAAATCAGCAGCGGAGAGTTTTTATGGTTTGCTTTGGGTGACCCTGACCCATACCACATATTACCTGTGGTAGCGGCAGGTGCGACATATTTGCAGCAGAAATTGATGATGTCAGGCAACCCGGCTGGACAAAATCCGCAAATGATGGTTATGCTTTATATGATGCCGATCATGATTGGTGCCGTTGCCTTTTTCTTCCCATCGGCACTGGCCTTGTACTGGGTAGTCGGTAACGTGTTCATGGTGGCACAAACACTCTTTATCCGTAAACCTATGATGAATAACGCTAATAGTGGAGGCGAGAAAAAGTGAGAGAAATAACTGCTAGTGGACAATCGATAGATGAAGCGGTCCAGTCAGCATTAGAGCAGTTAGACACAACAAAGGACCAAGTCGACATTGAAGTTATTGATGAAGGTAAGAAAGGATTGTTGGGTGTATTTGGTTCCAAACGAGCCATCGTCAAAGTAACCATTGCCAAAGATATGATTGAAGAAGCAGAAACATTTATTGCCGATTTGACGAAAAAGATGGGCTTGGATGTCCATATCGAAACCGTCAGAGAAGATAAGCATGTGACATTTACATTAAGTGGTGATAAAATTGCCATTCTTATCGGTAAACGGGGACAAACATTGAATGCATTGCAATACATCGTACAATTGGTTGTCAATAAAGGTTCGGATGAATATTATGCCGTTACGCTTGATGCGGAGGGGTATCGTGCGCGCAGGAAAGAAACACTTGAATCCCTGGCATTTAAAATGGCTGATAAAGCAAAACGGATCCAGAAAAAGGTGGCTTTAGAGCCGATGCCTGCATATGAACGGAAAATTATCCATACAGCGTTGCAAGCTGAGGAAGATATTGAAACGTATTCCGATGGAAATGACCCTCATCGTCATATTGTGATAAAACCGATGTAGATGAAACATCATTTACCCTGGCGTTCAGATCTATAGTCTGAACACCGGGGTTTTTTTGCTTTTATGACGTCGATATCTTGGTGTTTACTGAGTACTTTGGAAGATGATGAATCACAGATATAATAGAGCCTATCATATCCACATGTGTATAACGATTGTTTTTTTGTTGGATATGAACATTGTGGATAAGTTTATTTTTACATCAATTTGTGGTATTCTTTATCGTTAGTGGATAAAATGTACGATGTAAAAATATAGGATCCGGATAAATAATAACGGCATCAAACATTAAGGGTGAGTGCAATGGAAACAGATACAATTACAGCGATTTCGACCCCCATGGGAGAGGGGGCTATTTCCATTGTGCGTCTGAGCGGGGAAAAAGCGATAGACGTCACAATGACATTATTTCATGGCAAAAATTTAAATGAGGTAGATTCCCATACGATGAACTACGGATCCATTGTCGACCCGGAAACAGAAGAAATGGCAGAAGAAGTGATGGTATCTGTCATGCGGGCACCTAAAACATTTACCCGTGAAGATGTTGTCGAAATCAATTGTCATGGTGGCATAACCGCTGTCAATCGGGTGTTGGAATTGGTTCTCGCACAAGGTGTTCGATTGGCGGAACCCGGTGAATTCACGAAACGGGCATTTTTAAATGGACGGATTGATTTGTCCCAAGCAGAAGCGGTTATGGATGTTATTCGGGCAAAAACGGATAAAGCCATGAATGTCGCCATGAAACAAATGGATGGACGCTTATCGAATCTTATTCGTAAATATAGGCAGACATTGCTTGAGACGGTTGCGCATGTGGAAGTCAATATCGATTATCCGGAATATGATGATGTTGAGGAAATGTCTGAGGATATGATGCGTGCGAAAACCAAAGAGGTCCATCGTGATATTGAGGAACTGCTGGCAGTCGCCAAGCAAGGAAAAGTATTGCGAGAAGGGATCGCTACCGCTATTGTTGGCAGGCCAAACGTTGGCAAGTCGTCATTGTTGAACAGTTTTGTCCAGGAAAATAAAGCAATTGTCACAGAAATTCCCGGAACGACGCGTGATATTATCGAGGAGTATGTGAATGTAAGAGGTGTTCCGTTAAAACTGGTGGATACGGCAGGCATCCGGGATACAGAGGATATTGTCGAAAAAATGGGTGTGGATCGTTCCAGGAAAGTATTGACAGAGTCCGATCTGATATTATTTGTGTTAAACTATAATGATACGTTAACCGAAGACGATAAAAAATTGTTCGAAACGGTTTCTGGACTGGAATATATCGTCATCGTCAATAAAACGGATCTTGAAAGGCGTCTGGATCTGGATGAAGTGAAGAAATTAGCAGGCAATCATCCCATTGTCGAAACATCACTCGTTGAAGATGAAGGGATGGATGCCCTCGAAAATGCGATTTCTGATATTTTCTTCAGTGGAGATATCGGCAACCAGGATATCACTTATGTATCGAATGCCAGACATATCCAATTGTTAAGAGAAGCCAAACAAGCATTGGAAGACGCGGATGAAGCATTGGAATTAGGAATGCCGCTTGATATCGTACAAATTGATATTACCCGGACATGGGAGTTGCTAGGTGAAATCATCGGTGATACAGCGAGTGATGCCTTGATTGATCAACTCTTTTCACAATTTTGTCTCGGTAAATAAGAGTGACGTAAAAAAATAAATCAATTACGGAAAGACGGAAAGGATGAACATATATGACATTTGAAGCAGGGCAATATGACGTTATTGTAATTGGTGCCGGACATGCTGGGTGTGAGGCCGGAGTAGCCGCTGCCCGGATGGGTGCCAAGACATTGATGCTGACTTTGAATCTGGATACCGTTGCTTTCATGCCATGTAACCCGTCATTGGGTGGGCCCGCCAAAGGGAATGTGATTCGTGAAGTCGATGCACTTGGCGGTGTCATGGGGAAAGTCATTGATAAAACGTATATTCAGATGCGGATGTTAAACACAAGGAAGGGACCTGCCGTACAGGCATTACGTGCTCAAGCCGATAAACCCCTTTATATCCAGGAAATGAAACATGTGCTTGAAAATGAACCCAATCTGACTTTAAGGCAAGGAATGGTTGATGAGCTTTATATAGAAGATGGTATCTGTAAAGGCGTTATTACCGAAACACATGGCTTATATCGTGCAGGGGCTGTTATCGTCACGACAGGTACATTTATGCGAGGAAAAGTACTGATCGGTGATCTGGAATATGAGAGTGGTCCGAATAACCAACGCGTATCTGTGAAGTTATCGGAAAACCTGGAGAAATTAGGCTTGGAGCTGACTCGTTTCAAAACAGGAACACCACCTCGTGTGAACAGTCACACCATTGATTACTCGAAAACGGAAATCCAACCGGGAGACGATCTGTCCCAAGGATTTTCCTATGAAACAACCGAATTCATTACAGATCAAATCCCATGCTGGTTGACATATACGAATGAATTCACACATCAGGTCATTAATGACAACTTAAGTTTATCAGCCATGTATTCAGGCATGAAACGGGGAACGGGTCCGCGTTACTGTCCATCGGTGGAAGATAAGATTGTCCGGTTCAATGATAAACCGAGACATCAAATATTTTTAGAACCAGAAGGTCGCCATACCGAAGAGGTGTATGTGCAAGGGTTGTCTACTTCCATGCCGGAATCTGTCCAGTATGACATGGTTAAATCTGTACCTGGTCTTGAGAATGCTGAAATTATGCGTGCTGGCTATGCTATTGAATATGATGCCGTTGTACCGACACAATTATGGCCGACTCTTGAGACAAAAGCAGTGCCTGGGTTGTTTACTGCCGGTCAAATCAATGGCACATCCGGTTATGAGGAAGCAGCGGCGCAAGGGATTATGTCCGGGATCAATGCAACACGAAAAATCAAGAATGAAGAACCAGTTATCCTTGACCGTTCACAGGCCTATATCGGTGTATTGATAGATGACCTTGTTACAAAAGGGACACAAGAGCCGTATCGATTATTGACATCGCGTGCCGAGTATCGTCTTTTGTTACGACATGATAATGCCGATATCCGCTTGACAGAAATAGGGCATCAATTGGGATTGATTACAGATGAGCGGTATGACAGATTTTTAAATAAAATGGAACAGATTGAAACCGAGAAAAAGCGCCTCAGTAAATGGATCATCAAACCGGGTGAAAATGTTCAGCATATATTGAAACAAGCAAACGGAACACCGTTAAAAGAGGCGGTAAAGGCGAGTGATTTACTGAAGCGTCCCGAGATCACATATGCAATGTTGGAAGAGCTTATGGAAGAAGGCACGAATCTTCCCGAAGAAGTGAAAAACCAAGTAGAAATTCAAATTAAATATGAAGGCTATATCAAAAAAGCGAATGATCAGGTTGCCCGCATGCAGAAAATGGAGTCGAAAAAGATACCTGAGCGTATAGATTATGATGCAATCAAAGGGATTGCATCAGAAGGAAGAGATAAACTTAAAGAAGTCAGACCATTATCAATCGGGCAAGCTTCGAGGATTTCAGGTGTCAATCCAGCCGATATATCGATTTTACTGGTATATATCGAGCAAGGGGATATTACCCAAGTGGCAAGCGAAGGAGCATAAAAAGTGAATCCGGAACAATTTAGACAACATGTATCTGAACAAGGTATACAGCTTCATGATCATCAGATGAAACAATTTCAGCTCTATTATGAAACATTGGTGGATTGGAATAAAAAAATGAATTTAACGGCTATTACCGGACGTGATGATGTTTATTTAAAACATTTTTATGATTCTTTGACAGCCGCATTTTATGTCGATTTGACCGAAGACAAGCAAATATGTGATGTGGGTGCCGGGGCTGGGTTCCCGAGCATCCCATTAAAAATCGCCTATCCTCATTTGCAAGTGACCATTGTGGATTCATTAAAAAAACGTATCACCTTTTTAGACCATTTAGCAGATATTTTAAATTTAGATGATGTAACGTTTATTCATTCCCGTGCAGAGATGTTTGGACAAGATACAAAATGGCGAGGCGGTTTTGATATCGTTATGGCACGTGCAGTAGCCAGATTATCCGTTTTAAGTGAATTATGTATGCCTTTGACTAAGCAAGGGGGGCTGTTTCTATCGATGAAAGGAGCCAAAACCGAAGAGGAAATCAAAGGTGGTCAAAATGCAGTTAAAACCTTAGGGGGTTCTACCCCAACCATCCATACATTTTCATTACCGGAAGAAGAGAGTGAACGATCCATTATTATCATCAAAAAAGAAAAGAAAACACCTAAAAAATATCCACGAAAACCGGGTACACCGATGAAAAATCCAATTGCCTAAAATAAGAACATATGTTTGCGCTAGCGGAGAATGAGTGCTATATTGTATATATATGGTGGTGTAAATTGTTTAATAAGGGACTTAGCGAAGCAGTCATAGAAATTGGGCCTTATCAATAAATTATCTGATTCCAAACATAATAAGTGAAATATATGGTATTATAGAGGGGTATCGTTACATATTTTCCATTGCCTATTTTAAATGTTCCACGTGAAACAATTAAAAATAAAGTGTTTTTTATTTTAGGCTATAAGTGAGAAAAAAGGTGGTGTTAGATTATGTTGCAATCATTTAATCGCATGTTCGGACAAGGTAATAAAAATAACACCGAAGATAATATTCCATCTGATGAGGTTATCCAGCTTCCAGTCCATAAGATTGAAGCCAATCGTTACCAGCCACGGTCTGTCTTTGATGAGGAAAAAATAAAAGAACTGGCTCAAACAATCCGTACACATGGTATGATTCAACCCATTGTTGTTCGTAAAACAGATGATGATGGTGAATCGTATGAATTGATAGCCGGTGAGCGCAGATGGCGAGCGGTGCAGTTGCTTGAGTGGGAAAGCATGCCTGCGATCATTCGAAATATGAATGATGCTGAGACCGCTTCGGTCGCATTAATTGAAAATTTGCAGCGGGAAGAACTTACGGTTATAGAAGAAGCCAATGCTTACGCACAATTATTGGAAATCCATTCATTGACACAAGAGGCATTGGCACAACGACTAGGCAAAAATCAATCAACGATTGCTAATAAATTACGATTGTTGAAATTACCTGATGAGGTAAAACAGGCTGTGCAAGAAAAAGTAATCAGTGAACGTCATGCCCGCGCGCTTATAAAAATAGAAGATCCTGAGGCACAGAAAAAAATATTGGAACTTATCATTGAAAAAGACTTAAATGTTAAGCAAACAGAGGAACAGATTGCCAAACTAGGGGAAGTGAAAGAAAAGAAAAAGAAACAGACTCCTAGATTGAAAGGTGTCAATAAGGACATTCGGATTGCAATGAATACAATTCGACAATCATTAAGCATGGTTTCGGATACTGGTATAGATGTTGAAACCAATGAAGAAGAACTGGAGGACTACTACCAGTTTACGATCAAGATACCTAAATCGAAATAATTTATATTATTCTTATGTACGCCCATCAGAACGATGGGCCTTTCCCATCCTGATACGTTTTTGCCCGATTCACTATTGGTTTTTCTTCAAAAATGTACACTTCTCAATTGTTTTTCTCTAATAAATTAAATTTTGATAACAAAAATGAATATTAATAGTACAGAGAGCCATTTAAATGATAAAATATAAAGTATAACTTTAATAGATATATGCTGTTTGTAATAGAAATTTGCAATATGACATTAGGTAGGTGAAAGCATGGGTAAGATAATAGCCATTGCTAATCAAAAGGGTGGCGTAGGTAAAACAACTTCCTCAGTAAACTTGTGTGCAGGATTGGCGCAATTAAATAATAGAGTGTTAATCGTCGATATTGATCCACAAGGTAATGCAACGAGTGGGGTAGGGGTCAATAAGGCAGATATGGATAAATGTATCTACAATGTGTTGGTTGAAGAGTTACCTGCCGAAAATGTTTGTGTACCAACAGATGTAGCTAATCTGGATATTATTCCAGCTACGATTCAGTTGGCTGGTGCAGAAATAGAGTTAGTCCCAACCATTTCCAGAGAGATACGTTTGCAAAAATCACTTGAGAAGTTAAAAGATACATATGATTACATTATTATTGATTGTCCACCATCATTAGGGTTATTGACGCTGAATGCACTAACAGCTGCAGACACCGTACTTATCCCTGTACAATGTGAGTATTATGCTTTGGAAGGTTTAAGTCAATTATTAAATACCATTCGTTTGGTACAAAAACATTTGAATACGAGCTTGATGATTGAAGGAGTTCTTTTGACAATGCTGGATGCTCGGACAAATCTTGGTATTCAGGTTATAGAAGAAGTTAAAAAATATTTTCAGGAAAAAGTCTATCAAACTGTTATCCCACGTAGTGTACGTTTGGGTGAGGCGCCAAGCCATGGTAAACCGATTATGGCCTATGATCCAAAATCCAAAGGTGCTGAGGTATACTTAGAATTAGCAAAGGAAGTGATGGCAAATGGTGGAGCGAGGGTTAGGTAAAGGTATTAACGCTTTATTTCCGGATATAGATAAATCGGATTCGGAATCGATACAGGACATCCCAATAGAGGAATGTAGACCCAATCCGTATCAACCTAGAAAAACATTTCACGCGGATGCTATTGAAGAGTTAAAAGATTCGATTTTAGAATATGGGATTATACAGCCTTTAATTGTACGTAAAAGCATAAAAGGCTATGAAATCGTTGTTGGAGAAAGACGGTTCCGGGCAGCCAAAGAAGCAGGTTTGGAAACGATTCCTGTCGTCATCAAAGAGTTATCCGACGATAAGATGATGGAATTGGCCTTGTTGGAAAACCTCCAACGTGAAGATTTGACACCGATTGAAGAAGCTCATGCGTATAGTAATTTAATGAATGAATTAGGGATTACACAAGAAGTACTATCCAAACGTTTGGGCAAAAGTAGATCACATATAGCCAATATCGTTAGACTCTTGACACTTCCAGAGCAAGTTGTCGCTTATATCAATAATGGGGAATTATCAATGGGACATGGACGAGCCTTGATTGGTGTAAAAGATAAAGAACAGATTCTTCCTTTGGCCAAAAAGATTCGTAGCGAAAAGTTAAATGTCCGCCAAGTCGAGCAATTGATCGTAGCGTTGAATGAAGGTAAAACAAAGAAGAAAGAGAAACCTCCCAAGGATATTTTTGTGCAAGAACAAGAAGCACTATTACGTGAGCGGTTTGGCACATCCGTTTCCATACAAAGAGGCAAACGGAAAGGGAAAATAGAAATTGCGTTTTATAATAATGATGATTTACAGCGGATCATCGACACATTAGATAATTAAATTCCATTGTTAGTCTGTTGGCCATTAGGGGAGAATAATGCTTTCCGATGGCCATTTTTTATCCGTGCTCAGAGGAGGATGTTCAATGATCTATTTTGACCAGGCTGCATCATCTTTTCCCAAGCCGATTCAGGTCGCTGATGCGATGTATGATAACATTGTATCAAATGGTGCCAATCCGGGAAGGGGAGGACATCAATTCGCAAAAAAAGCAGCACATATCATCCAGGATACACGCGAAAATGTAGCCAACACATTCGGCTGTAGTAATCCTAAACAGTGTTTATTCTATGTGAATGCAACAACTGCCTTAAACCAGGCAATACATGGATTGAATCTACAGGAAGGCGATCATGTTTTAACAACATCATATGAACATAACTCCATCCGTCGTCCACTTGAGTCACTGAAAAAAAACAAGCACATTGAAGTTACACATATAATCGGCGAGACGGATGAAGAGTTTATCGAGCATATGAGTCAAAGCATTCGAACCAACACAAAACTGATTGCAATCACACACGCATCGAATGTTACAGGGGCAATGAATCCCATTAAAGATGTAAGTATGATTGCAAAGAGACATTCAATACCTATTTTAATCGATGCATCACAGACAGCGGGTCATATACCGATACATATGAAAAACGATGGGATTGATATGCTAGCCTTTCCAGGACATAAAGGATTATTGGGCCCTCAAGGGACAGGGGTTTTACTTGTTGAAGGAAACATGGATTTGTATCCTCTTATACAAGGAGGGACGGGCGCTTTTTCGGAACAACCGGAACAACCTTTACAATGGCCGGAGCGATTGGAAAGTGGGACATTGAATACACCAGGTATTGCTGGATTGAATGAAGCTGTGAAGTTATTTATGAAACAAGAAAATAAAAATGTTCCACGTGAAACATTGCTGATAAATAAATTGATAAACGGACTTAAAAAAATGCCAGACCTTACATTATACGGCCCGGAATCAAATGATAATAGGCTTCCAATCATGGCTTTTAATGTAAAAAATGCAGACTCCCAAGAAATTGCAATGGTGCTTGATTCACATTATAATATTGCTGTGCGTGGTGGTTTACATTGTAATCCGTTAACACATCATGTGCTTGGGACAAGTGAGCAGGGGGCTGTGCGTATCAGTTTAAGTCAATATAATACAGAAGAAGAGGTCGATCAATTTTTATCCGCAATGAAAGAGATTGTTATAGCCTATAGTGAGCTTTAAACCATTATTCTTGAATGAAGTTTATAAAAAACGTGTGATGAAAAAGAATAACGATTGTTTCTATCCAATCCTTCTATCTATATATGAAATGTAGTAGAAGGATTTTTTTGTATGATCGTGGAAATATAATGATTATTATAAAGTTCCATATCAAATCTATGTAAGGTAGAAACCAATTTTCTAGCCATATCGACAACGATGGACAAGCGTGTGTTTTGCAACACAGAAAAATCCATGAAGCCTCCGATATTGACAACGCCTGTTAGATGAACATCGCCAATAAGCGGAAGGGTCTTTTTTAATGCTGCTCCTGGTTTGATAGGGCCTTTTCCAGCAATAATCGAACCAATTGACTGCTGTTTTCCCAAGCAGGCATCAATCGCAATGATGAAGGGTTGTTTATGTCGATCTTTTATTTGTTGAATGGATGTCGATAAATTTTTAGCATGTACGGGTTTGTTTAATGTGCCATATACATGTAATTGTTGAGGATTTATTTCAGACAAGAATGTACCTGTCAAGGGACCCAATGAATCACCTGTAGAACGATCTGTTCCAATACATAACACAATGTATTCCTGAGGGGGAGAGGGAACCCATGATATTAATTTGTTAGATAAAACGGTACAAGCATCGTCTCGAGTATGTGTGATTTGCAATATATCTTTATTGGCAGGCATCGTCTCTCTATGACTCACATTATTCCCTCCGAATTGTATCGTGTTATAAGTATACGGGTAAATGATAAAATCTATACCTGGATTTTTAAAATGGCACTAGATTGGAAGAAAAGGAAGGAGCAGAAGTGTTATCAAATATAAGGGATGAAGGGAATGTTGTTTGAATGAAAGGATAAGGAACCCTTAAGGTAAATGAGCGCGCTCATGTGGTTTTACGTGAAAGGGCGGCCGTAATGAAAGATTTAATCAACGAATTCTGATCTGGGATACATCTTTTCATATTGCAATCTTGTATAGAAGGGCGTACACGTCCCTTTGAATGAAAGATAATCTGCTAATCTGCTTCCAGGCTCACATAACAATATCTTGATAGTATTCAGCAGCTCATTAATGATTATCGGTACTTAGAAGTTACTCAGGTCACCTTTAAATTCTGGGAATTTTTAAAGGGCTTGTATCATATATTTCATTGAAGGATGTTTGTTGACTATTACGAGAAATCATTCCAGATACCAATTTAATTTCTGATGTGCTTATGACATATATGACGTTCTGGATTAGGTATATCACATAAAGCATAAAATCGTTCTGTCATATGTCGGGCGGAGGTATTTCGGTAAGTATCGTACAGAATTTAACAGCCATTCAATGGAGTATATATGAGAGACAAAAACAGTCAGAGAAAAGAATGACATACCAACTCTCCATTGGATGATGTTTTATGTTATGGGGGAGTATGGATGATTCGAGCTGGTTTTAAATGGATGTTTTTGATAATCGGAACAACTATTGGAGCTGGTTATGCTTCCGGAAGGGAATTGTGGGAGTTTTTCGGACATGAAAGTGGACTGGCTATCACATTGTTTGCCATCTTGTTTACGATGTCGTGTTATATAATCATGGTCTTGAGTTATCAGAAGCAATCCAGTGATTATGTTCCTGTTTTGCGCATGATTGTAGGTAAAAGACTGACAGGTGTTTATGATTTCATGATATTTTTATACTTATTTACGGTAACGGTCGTCATGATTGCCGGGAGTGGGGCGACCGGACAAGTATTTCAATTATCATATTGGTGGGGAATTGCGTTTATTATCATTGCGCTTATTTTATTATTTATAAAGGGAATTAACGGATTATTAATGATCAATCAATTGATTCTACCCTTATTGATCATGGGATTACTTACTGTATTGTTGATATTTATATATGATGAAGGACTGATGTTGTTCTCTCATTGGCACGAACAACGGAATTGGATGTCTGCATTTCCATTTACGGCTTTAAATATACTTCCACTGATTGCTGTTATCGGTGCTGTTGGAAATAAGATCAGATCAAAACGAGAAATCTGGATTGCTTCTGTTGGTAGTGGACTTATTTTAGGTGGGGTTTCGTATATATATAATAGTAGCCTGATTCAAATAGCTGATGAGATTCTGTTATATGAAATTCCTTTGTTTGCGATTTTAAAAGAATATCCGATGGAAATGATTGTCTGGATGTCACTCTTGTTATGGTTTGCCATATTTACGACAGCTGCAGCCAATGTTTTAGGGTTGGTATCACGTTTGCAGCCATATTGGAATATCCCGATCGGTATACTTGTACTTGGTATCTTGCTGCCGATGATCCCATTGACATTAGTCGGATTTTCGACATTGATCAGTTACATCTATCCAGCATATGGGTTATTGAATTTGTATGTTTTATCAAGGTTGATCTGTTATCCGTTCTGGAAGAAAACAGTGATAGAAAATGAAATGTAAGTGATATTTTATGTTATTCGATAGAGAAGATATCAATGGGTTCAGCTGGAAAAAGTGGACAACATTATTATTCTGAATAGTCTAATAATGGCAGTGTATTAAAAATGGTTTTCGTGTCGTTAGCCATTTGGAATAATGATATCATGTCAATCATATGAACTTTTGAATGTCATGGAAAGATGTCTGTTAGGTTGGAAAAATATGTTATGTTTCAGATTTATTTTAAGGGGAATCATTTTTGAGTGGATTTCCCAGATAAAAATAATGAATGATCCATTCATTATTTTTTTGTGAGGTCAATGGGTTGAAAATAGACGAGGTCAGAATCATTCATTTTATATCCTTATAGATGCAACTCATGTAGCCTATAAGCGATGGAAGTTTTCAATGGGAAAGGAAGAGGGCGGTGTATATATGTCTGTCTTGCGCTTCTCTTTCTTTAAAAAAGATAATGATGTAGAATAAAACCATTAGAAAGCGTTAGTGGTAAGAATGGTTGGAGGTTTTAATGTGTCTCAAAAAATAAATGAACTATGGCATTATTTAAGTGGACCCGAATTATGGGCCTTAATAGCTGAAAGCATTTTGAAAATAATTTTCATTTTAATTGTTTCGATGGTGATTATACGCATCGGAAAGAAATTGATTGATCGGTTATTTTCAGGGAGTACTAAAAAACGCACACAATTGACGGAAAGACGGGAAAAGACACTCAGTAAACTTGTCCAAAGTATTTTGAAATACGTCGTATGGTTCATTGCCATCGTCATGATCCTTGATAGTGGATTTGGTCTGGAAATCGGTCCGCTTATTGCAGGTGCGGGTGTAGTTGGTCTGGCCATTGGTTTCGGTGCACAAAATTTGGTTCGTGATATTTTATCCGGATTCTTTATCATTTTGGAAGATCAATTCGCAGTCGGTGATTATATTTTCACAGCGGATGTTGAAGGAACGGTGGAAGAGATTGGTGTTCGCACGACAAAAATCGTTGCATGGACAGGGGAGACTAATGTCATTCCCAATGGAAATATCACACAGGTGACCAATTACTCTGTCAGTAATGGGTTAGCTATTGTAGATATCAATATTCCGTATGAGGCAGATATTGTTCATGCAGAAAATATCATTGAAGATATTATCAAAGATTTACCTGATAAATATGAAGAAATTATTTCAACGCCTGTCATCCATGGTGTACAATCTTTTGAAACGTCGTATTTCGTCATTCGCGTCATTGCGGATACAACCCCGGTATACCAATGGTACGGGGCTCGGGTGATACGCAAGGAAATCAAAGAGCGGTTGTATAGCGAGGGTATTGATATCCCATCACCTCGTCTTGTGATGTATAAGCGTGATGAGGGCAATAAACGAGTTGTACAGGAAGGGACAGGCGAATGACTGATTTTGAACAAAGGGGGCATGTGATATGAGTGAGAAACAGTTCGGATTGAACGATATCGTGCAGATGAAAAAGCCACACCCATGCGGGGAGAATCGCTGGAAAATCATTCGTATGGGAATGGATATACGAATAAAATGTATGGGCTGCGATCATAGTGTAATGATCCCGAGAAAACGATTCACAAAAAAGCTTAAAAAAGTATTGGAAACAGCAGAAGAATAAATATGAAAAATATCATGGATTCGTGTAAAATAATAGAAGAAACGATATAACAGATGCCAAAACTGAAAAGTATGCTTGATAAAATGAAAAAATAGACTCCTTTTATGATGCGACTTTTCCATTTTACGCATTTGTCATATGAGCCATACGTTATTTATACTGAATATGATCAACGATTGTTCATATGAATGAAATCCTTAAGGAGTGAAAGTTGAATGTCTTTGACAGCAGGAATTGTCGGGCTCCCGAATGTTGGGAAATCGACGTTGTTCAATGCCATTACACAGGCCAGTGTGGAGGCAGCTAATTATCCATTTGCAACCATCGATCCCAATGTTGGAATCGTGGAAGTACCCGATAATCGCTTAAATAAATTAACTGAATTAGTGAAACCCAAAAAAACGATACCGACTGCATTTGAATTCACCGATATTGCAGGGATTGTTAAGGGTGCCAGTAAAGGAGAGGGCTTGGGAAATCAATTTCTTTCGCATATCCGTCAAGTTGACGCGATCTGTCATGTTGTTCGTTGTTTCGAGGACGACAATATAACACATGTTTCTGGAGGCATCAATCCCATTGATGATATTGAGGTCATTAATCTGGAATTGATATTAGCTGATTTGGAAACGATCGATAAGCGTTTGGGACGGGTAGAGAAGATGGCCAGACAAAAAGATAAGGAAGCCGTTATGGAATTTGATGTCCTTACTAAAATCAAGGGGGCGTTGGAAGATGATCGAACCGCCCGTTCGGTTGAGTTGACGGAAGATGAGGCGAAAATTGTCCAAGGTCTGCATCTTTTGACAAGCAAACCCGTTTTATATGTCGCAAATGTGAGTGAAGAAGAAGTAACAGACCCATCTTCAAATGAAAATGTCAGGAAAGTACAAGCCTACGCTGAGAAAGAAGGAGCAGAAGTGATTGTTGTCTGTGCCAAGATTGAAGCGGAAATCGCTGAATTGGATGCTGATGAGAAAGCGATGTTCCTGGATGAACTCGGCATTGTCGAATCCGGCCTTGATCAGCTTATAAAGGCGTCTTATCAGTTGCTGGGTCTGGCTACTTACTTTACGGCCGGTGAACAGGAAGTCAGGGCTTGGACTTTCAGGAAAGGCATCAAGGCACCACAAGCGGCAGGTATTATCCATACGGATTTTGAAAAAGGATTCATACGTGCCGAGACGGTGTCATATACCGACCTGGCGGAAGCAGGTTCAATGGCTGGCGCTCGTGAAAACGGCCGCGTTCGACTGGAAGGGAAAGAGTATATTGTTCAAGATGGAGATGTCATCCATTTCCGTTTCAACGTCTAGCTGAATCAGCATGGATCTTGAACATACCGATAAAATCTTTTTACAGTGCATGAAAAAACAGGGTGTTTCAAACATCATTTTCCGAATGTGGAACAGGTGTTTGGGTGTGCGTGTCGAAGTCATCTTTTGGTCCAGTCCATGGATATTTTTGATGAAGGCATATGAAAAAACGTTCTCTGGATGTATAATTTTTTTGTATAATTGTAATCGGATCCCTCGAATAGTATTGTTATTAGAACATAAATTTGATATAATATATCATTGTGAGTAATTAAAAATAGATTACTCCTTGCTCTTTCTGTATAAGAAAGGGCCGCTAAGTCCAGAAGGAGGTGTAACGGATGACAAAATATGAGATTATGTACATCATCCGCCCAGACATTGAAGAGGAAGCGATGACCGCATTAGTGGAACGTTTCAACAGTATTCTTACTGACAATGGGGCGGAGATTGAAAAAGTTGACGAAAAAGGCAAAAAGCGTTTTGCGTATGAAATCCAAGATTATCGTGATGGCTATTATGTTATCATCAACTTTTCCAGCGATGATCAGGCGATTAATGAATTTGATCGTTTGGCTAAGTACAACGATGATATTCTTCGTCATATTACAATTCGAGAAGAGGATCAATAATAAGGAGGGCTTCTGATGTTGAATCGTGTCGTACTTGTAGGCAGATTAACGAAGGATCCTGATTTACGTTATACACAAAGTGGTG
Source organism: Virgibacillus sp. (assembly GCA_035301285.1). GTDB lineage: Bacteria > Bacillota > Bacilli > Bacillales > Amphibacillaceae > DATGUN01. The sequence goes on along the minus strand of DATGUN010000027.1, from coordinate 29,929 downwards.
TTGCCGTAGCGAATTTTACGATTGCGGTTAATCGGCCATTTTCCAATCAGCAAGGAGAACGTGAAGCAGATTTTATAAATTGTGTTGTTTGGCGGAAAGCAGCCGAGAATTTGGCGAACTATATGAAAAAAGGGAGCCAAGTCGGTGTAGATGGTCGAATTCAGACACGTACATTTGAAACAAAAGATGGTCGGACAGCCTTTGTAACAGAAGTGGTTGCCGATAGTGTACAATTTTTGGAACCGAAAAATTCCCAGCGCCAAGGTGGCGGATATCAAGATTCTCCTAATCAAAATCAACATCAGTATCAAAGAAACAATGCCCAAGAAGATCCGTTTAGCAGAGACGGAGAACCAATTGATATATCAGACGATGATCTACCGTTTTAAGGATAATATGACCATAGAACATTAAAAAGGAGGGTCTCTCATGGCAGGACGTCGCGGACGTGCAAAACGTCGTAAAGTATGTTATTTCACAGCGAATGGCATTACACATATTGACTATAAAGATGTTGACCTTTTGAGACGTTTCGTTTCTGAACGTGGAAAAATTCTTCCTCGTCGTGTAACTGGAACATCTGCAAAATATCAACGTAAGCTTACTAAAGCAATTAAACGTGCTCGTACAATGGCATTATTACCATACACAGCTGAGTAATGACGCCGAATTATAAAAAGCCTCTAGATTCTTAATTACAAGAATGTAGAGGCTCTTTCTATTTACAGGCAGTGACACAGAGAAAATATCAACGTGCACGTTTTCTCCTTTTTGGAAAAGCGATGATCATTTTGATCAGGAATACAAACGTATAAGCGCAACACAACCAAAGGTAGGCCTCGCTGACCGGGAAAAAGAAGGCGAGGAGTGTATAAACCAACAAAGGTAAAGTGGTTGTATAGGCACATAGCTTCCACAATATGGCGAAGCGGATTTTTCGTTTCAATAATTTTGATATCCCTGTTCCGATATAGGCAAGCAATGACAAAAAAACAAAAATAATGCCGGTTAAACTTAAATAGTAGACAAAGAAGAAATAAACAAACACGAAAAAGATATTCATTTCTGCAATGGATCCGGTAGATATTGTTAAACTATCAAGCAAAGACGGTATTGATGCAATGGCAATTAATATAAACATGTAAATGATCGTAACATCCATACCGATACGATTTAATTGAAACATTGCTTTTTTTTGCGGAAGCCGTATACTATGTAAAAAAGCTCGAATAAAGACCATTGATAATTTCCTTTCATGCAAATATAGTTGTAAAATGGTTATTTCCCTTTGAGTATACCGTATCCGGAAAAATCATGTGCTGCTTTTTAGGCAGCAAATATGTACAAAGTGACATAAATAGACAAAGGAAATGACAAATTATTACCCGGGAAATATATTTTAATTGTTTCCATACCCAAACCCCTGTAAATCGTGTTATCATATGATAACGAGACAAAAAAGTTTAAATGGATACAAATCGTATCTTTATCACAGAGTTATTTGAGGTGCCATGATCGATGAATGAATCAAAAATGATTACGGAGGGTGCATTGCTAACTGTATTATATAGTATTTTGTTGGTAATCGCACTTTATCTTCCTGTCGTAGGAATGGTTGTTTTTTTAATACTTCCAGTCCCTTTCATTATATTTGCTTCACGTTATAATTGGAAACCATCCCTGTTGATGGGTTTAGTCGCCATTTTATTATCTATTTTCATAGCGGCAGGCGCTACGATGCCGATGACTGTATTGGTAGCTGTTGGTGGTATTGTGACTGGATGTGCCATCTATAAAGGTTTAAAGCCTTATGAAACATGGGCTGCAGGAACAATCGGTTTTGCAATCGGATTGGTCTTTGTATATGCATTTGTTCAAGTTGTGTTGAAGATTGACATAATGGCAATGTTTGACGAAGCGGTTGATGAGTCATTGAATCTTGTAGAAAGCATGGATATCATGAATCAAATAAATGATGACATGTACCAAATGTTTACGGAACAAGTTATGATTCTGAAGGATTTGATTCCTGCTGGTATTGTGGTCATGTCCATTTTATATGCATTTGTCGGCTTATGGTTGAGTTATAAAATAATAAATAGAATTGAAGGGAAACAAAAGGGCTTTCCGCCATTTCGTAAATTTGATTTGCCGACATCTGTCATTTGGATTTACTTTTTGGCTTTGATCTTTACCTTTTTTGATATTGACCAGCAATCATTTTTATACATCGGTGTTGTTAACATTATCATGTTGGCGACCATTTTACTGACAATCCAAGGCTTTTCACTGATATTTTGTTTTTCACATGTCAAGAAGTGGCCAAAAGCCATTCCAATCATCAGTATATTTCTAGGATTGTTATTGCCTGTTTTGTTTTATATTATTCGAATTCTTGGTATTATCGATTTAGGCTTTTCGGTCAAACACAGGTTATCTGGAGATAAGAAATGACATATGGTTTACAGAGAAAGCAGGTGTTGATCTGATGGCAACAGAACAAAAGAAGCCTAAAATTAGCGGTTATTTAGGCGTTATGTATATCGTGTCGATTATTTTACTTGTTGTCATATGGTATTTCCAATGGATATTGGGATTAATCATGACGTTTTTATTAGCCGTGTCTTTTTATTATAGTTTTCGTAAAGAAAAAACAATGATTCATGAAACAGAAGCATATATTGCAACGATTTCCCATCGGGTTAAAAAAATCGGCGAAGAAGCGTTGTTGGAAATGCCCATAGGAATCGTTTTATTTAATGAAGATTACTTTATCGAATGGTCCAATCCGTTTATGAATGACTTGACCGCTGATGTAGATACATTGGTTGGTAAATCCCTCCATGTCCTTTCGGAAGAGTTGATTCCGTTGATAAAAGAAAACAAGACGAATCAATGGGTCCAGCTGGGAGGAAAAACATTTCAGGTTACCATACGAAAAGAAGAGCGGCTCCTCTATTTGTTTGAGCGAACGGAGCAACGTGATTTGCAAGTACGTTATCATAATGAACAGACGATACTCGCAATCATCTATTTGGATAACTATGAAGAAATTACCCAAAATATGGAAGACACTTTGAAGAGTCAATTGAATTCAAAAGTGACGTCCGTTTTGAACAATTGGGCACATGAAAATGGTCTGTTTATGAAACGAACATCACAGGATCGATTTATCGCGGTCGGGTCGAATGAAATCTTGAATCAGTTGGAGCGGACCAAGTTTGATATTTTAGATGAAGTCCGTGAAATAAAAGCAGGTGAAAATCTTCAAGTGACACTGAGTATTGGTGTCGGTGTCGGCAGTTTGGATCTCCCTGGAATGGGCGAACAAGCACAATCCAGCCTTGACCTTGCACTTGGCAGAGGCGGTGATCAGGTTGCCATTAAAGATGAAACGGGAAAAGTCCGCTTTTACGGTGGAAAAACAAATCCGATGGAAAAACGCACAAGGGTACGTGCGCGTGTCATTTCACATGCTCTGAAAGAACTTATCAAGGCAAGCGATAATGTCGTCATCATGGGACATAAAGCACCTGACATGGACGCAGTCGGAGCAGGTATCGGCATATTGAAAATTGCTGAGGCAAACGAAACAGATGCCCATTTCGTTTTCGACCCGAGAGATGTCGATACGGGGATTTTTCGGTTGATTGAACGTATCAAAAAAGAGGATTTATGGAATCATTTCATCGATCCAGAAGAAGCGGAAGAATTGACATCAAATCGTACTTTGGTTGTTGTTGTTGACACACATAAGCCATCAATGGTATCCAATCCACGTATTCTTACCAAATCGGAGTATAGAGTTGTCATCGACCATCACCGAAGGGCGGAAGACTTTATCGAAAGCCCGACATTGGTTTATATGGAACCATATGCATCGTCTGCCTCTGAGTTGATTACAGAACTGTTGGAATATCAGCCTGATGGTTTGAAATTGAATATGCTTGAAGCTACTGCACTGTTATCGGGAATAATTGTCGATACGAAGAGTTTCACACTTCGAACAGGTTCCCGGACGTTTGATGCCGCTTCCTATTTACGTTCCAAGGGAGCAGATACGGTTCTTGTCCAACAGTTTATGAAGGAAGATCTGGATGTGTATGTAAAACGCAGTAAATTGATTGAACGCGCCGAAATAGTTCATGATGTTGTTGCCATTACGAAAGGAGATCCAGGAGAAATATATGGTTCGGTTCTTTTGGCACAAACAGCGGATACACTATTGACCATGACGGGCATTAAAGCATCATTTGCCATTTCTGAACGGGATGATGGTAAAATTGGAGTAAGTGCTAGATCGCTAGGAGACGTCAATGTCCAAGTCATCATGGAAAAAATGAATGGTGGTGGGCACTTGACCAACGCTGCGACACAAATTGAGGATAAAACGATTGATGACGTATATAACTGGTTAAAAGAATTGTTACAGACGTATTATGAAGGAGGAGACGAATCATGAAAGTGATTTTTTTGCAGGACGTTAAGGGGAAAGGCAAAAAAGGCGACGTCAAAAATGTTGCGGATGGCTATGCACGGAATTATCTATTGAAATATAACTATGCTAAAGAAGCGACAGGCGGTAATTTGAAGGAGTTACAAGCGAAAAAGAAAAAACAGGAAGAAATCAAGCAAGAGGAAAAAGAGGAAGCGGAAAACCTTAAGGAAAAATTAGCGGATACGACGGTAGAAATCAAAGCTAAGTCTGGTGATGCCGGTCAATTGTTTGGCTCGATTACAAGTAAAAATATCGCTGAAGAGCTGGAAAAGACGTTTGGCTATAAAATCGATAAGCGTAAGATTGAATTGGATACACCTATCCGTGCTTTAGGGTATACGAATGTACCTGTTAAATTACATCATGAAGTCAAGGGAAACATTCGGGTCCATGTAACTGAAAAATAAAAAGGAATAAAGTGTATTTGTGTTATAAGGAAAACAGAAATTAATATCAGCATGTAACCTCTGATGGGGGATTGATTATGAGTGAATTATGGAATGATCGTACACCACCACATAATATAGAAGCGGAACAGGCGGTTATCGGGGCTATCTTTTTGGAACCGGAACAATTTTCCGCTGCATCAGAACGATTGCAACCGGAAGATTTTTACCGTTCCAGCCATCAACGTATTTTTCAGACAATGATGAAGCTGAGTGACAAAGGTGAGCCGATTGATCTTGTGACTGTGACAACGATGCTTTCCAATGAGAAAACATTGGAGGAAGCGGGCGGTGTTTCGTATTTGGGTGATATTGCCGGGAGTGTACCTACTGCGGCGAATATTCAATATTACAGCCAGATTGTTGAAGAAAAGGCCTTATTGCGCCGTTTGATCCGGACAGCGACCGATATCGTCACAAGTGGTTTCCAGAAAGAAGATGACGTTGATGAGGTTCTGAATGAGGCCGAGAAGAGCATTCTGGAAGTGTCACACCGTAAAAACGTGTCAGCTTTCCGTGAAATAAAAGATGTACTGATCGAAGTCTATGATAATATCGAACATCTTCACCATCACGATGCGGACATTACCGGTCTTGCAACTGGGTATCGCGATTTGGATCATATTACTTCTGGTTTTCAGCGCAATGATCTGATTATCATAGCGGCGCGCCCATCTGTCGGTAAAACCGCATTCGCTCTGAATATCGCACAGAATGTGGCCATTAACACAGATGAAAATGTGGCTATTTTCAGTCTGGAGATGGGGGCCGAGCAACTGGTCTCCCGTATGTTGAGTGCTGAGGGAAATATTGATGCCACGAAGATACGGACAGGGAAATTGGAAACCGATGATTGGAGTAAATTGACGATGGCGATGGGGAGTTTATCCAACGCCGGCATATATATCGATGACACACCAGGTATCCGTGTCAGTGAAATCCGCTCGAAATGCCGACGTCTAAAGCAAGAACATGGATTAGGCATGATTGTAATCGACTATTTACAACTTATTCAAGGAAGCGGCAATTCCAAAGAGAACAGGCAACAGGAAGTTTCCGAGATTTCGAGATCATTAAAAGGATTGGCACGTGAGTTGAATGTGCCGTTGATTGCTTTGTCGCAGCTATCACGGGGTGTTGAGTCACGTCAGGATAAACGCCCGATGATGTCTGATTTACGTGAATCGGGAAGTATCGAGCAAGATGCTGATATTGTTGGTTTCTTGTACCGTGATGATTATTATGATCAGGAATCGGAAAAACAGAATATTATCGAAATCATTATTTCCAAACAGCGTAACGGTCCGGTTGGGACAGTGGAGTTGGCTTTCGTCAAAGAATATAATAAATTCGTCGACTTGGATCATCGTTACGAATCAAGTGATATACCACCGGAACCCGTGCAGATGTGAACGGCATATAGCGTGAACCGGTTGGATAAAGAATGGGTGGGCAATGGACGTATGACGATGCACACCCATTTTTTAGAGTACTGGAGTTTGAAAATTCAAAATTCATGTATTATGTCATAAAGTGAGGGAGACTCGTATGGATAAGGCGATGATTTCGAACCGATTCAAGACATTTGCACGAGAAGAATGCAAGGGTTCGTGTGATTTATATGAACAGTTGTCAATGAAAATAGCGGAAGATGATTATATCCTGGATATTTGCATGCACGCTCGTCCTGGACAACCGATACCTAATCTGTTGTTCGGAGCTGTTCATTTTCTATTGCTCCAAGATCCAAACCACAAATTAAAAACATTTTATGGAAGCATCGTGTCATCACCCAACGATCCAGAGGATAGTTTTTTATATTTCAAAGAGTTTTGCACGAAACACAGTGATGCTATTATATCTTTATTAAACAATAAATTTGTTCAAACAAATGAGGTCAGGCGATGCAGCTATCTTTACCCGTGTTTTTGTTTCATTTCCGAAAAGGCCCAAAAGCCATTGGCTTTGATAGAATTGGGAACGAGCGCTGGATTGCAGCTACTATGGGATAAATATGGCTATTCTTATGGAAATGATACCATTTATGGTAATCCAGAAGCAGATGTGTATGTAAAGAGTGCTATTACTGGGGGACCTTCTTTACATTCTAAAAGCCCGACGGTTGTATCCAGAACAGGAATTGATTTACATATCAATGATCTGAACAATCCGGAAGATTATTTATGGCTGATGTCGCTTATCTGGCCGAGTCATCATGAGAGGCACAAGTTGTTTGAAGCTGCTGCAAAAGAAGTGAGAAAAAATCATTTGGATATGATCGAAGGTGATGGTGTGCAGTTGATACCGGAGATTGTTAATGGCATCCCGCAAAACGCGGCCATATGTATTTTTCATACACATGTGGCAAATCAATTATCGCGAGACGAACAATCGAAGCTATTGGAAAACATAAGGCAGATCGGTAGGCAGCGTGATGTTTTTCACTTGTACAATAATATACAAGACCGATATCTGCATTTGGATTATTATCTGAATGGATGTGAGCATACACACACCATAGGCAAAACCGATGGTCATGGGAGTTGGTTTTCATGGGAAATGGCTTGATGATTGCAGGATATCCATATTTAAAAGCATCTCATACATACAGCTCTGGAAAAGAAGACACTGTGAAGTCGCTTTTGGGTAGATGCTCTGAGCCATAATCAGGCTAAAGCTGCGTATTATATTTCTGGAATAACTAGAAATGAAGTGTTTTTGTCTTTAAACGAACAATAATGTTGCTGTTTAATGTAATGTTCGTTTTATGAATTGACCTCTTCTATAATTACTGATAAAATAACTCTTGTGAGAATAAAACACATATGATAGATAAAATTATGGAGGTGCGTCATGTCCTCAGTCGTTGTAGTTGGAACACAATGGGGCGATGAAGGAAAAGGGAAGATCACTGATTTCCTATCGCAAAATGCTGAAGTTGTTGCGCGTTATCAAGGTGGTAACAATGCTGGGCATACCATTAAGTTCGATGATATTACGTATAAATTGCATTTGATCCCGTCCGGTATATTTTTTGATGATAAAATCTGTGTGCTTGGAAATGGGATGGTCATTGACCCGAAGGCTTTCTGTGAAGAGATTGCCTATTTACATGAAAGAAATATTTCGACTGATAATCTTCGGATCAGCAACCGGGCACATATCATTTTGCCGTATCATATAAAGCTTGATATTCTGCAGGAAGAAGATAAAGGAATCCATAAAATCGGTACGACGAAAAAAGGGATCGGACCTGCTTATATGGACAAAGCAGCCAGATGTGGCATCCGTATTGCCGATCTGCTTGATAAAGATACATTCCGTGCAAAAGTGGAACAAAATGTAAAGGAAAAGAATCGTTTGTTTGAAAAAGTCTATGAATCAGAACCCGTGAATGCGGATGATATCGTTGAGGAATATTATGCATATGGCAAGGAGTTGGCACAATACGTCACCGATACATCTGTCGTGTTGAACGAAGCCCTTGATGATGGAAAGCGTGTATTGTTCGAAGGCGCACAAGGCGTGATGCTCGATATCGATCAGGGAACGTATCCGTTTGTCACATCTTCCAATCCCGTTGCAGGCGGTGTGACAATCGGTTCAGGTGTCGGTCCGTCAAAAATCGATCATGTTGTCGGCGTATCAAAAGCATATACAACACGGGTTGGCGATGGCCCGTTCCCAACAGAACTGGATGATGAGATTGGTGATCGGATACGGGATGTCGGTAATGAATATGGCACGACGACCGGCCGTCCGCGACGTGTCGGTTGGTTTGACAGTGTTGTTGTCCGGCACGCAGGACGAGTGAGCGGTATTACCGACTTGTCATTGAATTCGTTGGATGTGATGACGGGTATCGACACGGTGAAAATTTGTGTAGCGTATCGGTATAAAGGCGAAACACTTCATGCGTTTCCGGCAAGCTTATCCGTGTTGGCCGAATGTGAGCCGATTTATGAAGAAATGCCAGGGTGGCACGAAGATATTTCGGATGTCAGGAATCTCGGTGATTTACCGGAAAACGCCCGTCATTACTTGGAACGGATTTCACAGCTGACTGGCATTCCGTTATCGATATTTTCAGTAGGACCTGATCGGACGGAAACAAATATGGTTAAAAAAGTTTATCGTTGATGAAAAAGGTAATGCGTGATCGTAGCGCATTACCTTTTTTGAATGTATCGGGTAGTTTGACATAAGGTGCGTTGCTTCAGCAGGTTTGCCTCTACCATTTTGAAGCCCATGAAAAGGATGATCTGAAAAGCCTAACTGGATATATTCAATAGATAGAGAAAGATTTGGTGTGTGATGATGAATGTGGCATCATGCACCGCTTTTTTGTGCTTGCAAGGTTGACGATCTTGATTTATCACGTCAAAAGTAGCGGGTAAGTTAATAATCATCGCTTTTATGTTACAATGTTATCGAAAGACTTTTAAATTTATATAAGCTAAAATAGAGCAAAGTATGTTTCAAGAGAGACAGCTACATGAAAGGGTTGCTTTCATTTGCACTGGGTATGTTATGATCCAATCAATAAAACTATAGATATCGTTATGAATGATGGAAAGGATTGATAGAAAATGGCGTATAAGATTTTAGTTGTAGATGACGAACAGCCAATTGCAGATATTTTGAAATTCAACTTGGAAAAAGAGGGCTATGACGTCATTTGTGCGTATGATGGAGACGAAGCGGTAGAACTTGCTGAATCGGAGGAGCCGGATTTGGTGTTGTTGGACATCATGCTCCCAAACCGTGATGGGAATGAAGTATGCCGGGAAATCCGCAAAACACAGCAAATGCCGATTATCATGTTGACGGCGAAAGATGCGGAAATCGATAAAGTGCTCGGTCTGGAACTCGGGGCGGATGATTATGTCACGAAACCCTTCAGTAACAGGGAAGTGATAGCCCGGGTCAAAGCAAACCTTCGCAGACAGCAAGCTATTCCAGAAGATGGGGTTCCGACAACGAAGGAAATCCATATCGGGAAGTTGACGATACATCCTGATGCTTATGCCGTGTCACGGAACGGGGAACATTTGGATTTGACACACCGGGAGTTTGAGCTCCTGCATTATCTCGCCCGCCATACCGGACAAGTCATGACACGTGAACATTTACTCGAAACGGTTTGGGGTTATGATTACTTTGGTGATGTACGGACGGTTGATGTTACCGTCAGACGATTAAGGGAGAAAATCGAGGAGAATCCGAGCAACCCGATGTGGATTGTGACACGCAGGGGTGTCGGATATTATTTACGTAAACCAGATCAGGAGTAAGGCTTATGCAAAAAGTGGGGTTTTTTCGTTCCATCCAATTGAAATTCATCATCATTTATATTCTGTTGCTGCTTGTGGCCATTCAAGTTATCGGGTCGTATTTTTCCAGTAAGCTGGAAGATGAGTTAACCGAGAACTTCAAGGAGTCTGTCACCGCAAGTGTCGATTTACTGGGCTATAACCTGAAACAGGCTTTTGCCAGGGAACACAATGAAGATTCAGATGAACCGACACTTGAAGAAGAAGTGCAGGATATTGTGACAGATGTGGAAACAGAAAATGTGACGAGTTTGAACATTCAAGTCATCGATAAGCAAAACAGGTTGATTGGAACAAATGACCACTTAAACAGAGCCAATGTGGGAAAAAAGATAACCAATGAAATGGTACAATCGGCGATGTCACTTTCCAGTTCACGTGAGAATACGGTCATTAATCCCGATCGAGGCGGACGTATTTACGTCAAGGCGGTTCCGATACTCGATGAAGAGGATAATGTTGTGGGGGCGGTATATGTTACCTCTTCAATGGAAAGTGTGTTCAGCCAGTTGCAGGATATCAATGATATCTTCTTTAAAGGATCGATACTGGCCATTGTCATTTCAGCCATCATCGGTATTTTGGTTGCGCGGACCATTACCAAGCCGTTATCCGAAATGCGTTTGCAAGCACAAACGATGGCTAAAGGAGATTTTTCACAGAAGGTAAATGTCTATGCAAAAGACGAAATAGGTCAATTTGCTGCCACATTTAATGATATGAATGATAAATTGAAACATTCCCGAGCCATCATAGAAGAAGAAAGGCGTAAATTGAGTTCTATCCTATCACATATGTCCGACGGTGTGATTGCCACTGACAAAAATGGTGAGATATCCCTTATGAATGATGCGGCTGCCCATTTAATCGATGAAGATCCCGATGATGTCTATGGGAGGCTTTTAATCGATGTGCTGCATTTGGAAGATAGCGTCGTCGATATAACGGATCTCAGGGACAGTGGTTCGATGGTCATTGATTTCAGTAATGAAAAAATGGCTTTTTTGATCCGAGCCAACTTTTCCACGATATTGGATGAAAATGATGAAATCACAGGGTTTATCACCGTTTTAAGTGATGTAACGGAACAGGAGAAAGTAGAACAGGAGCGCCGGGAGTTTGTATCGAATGTGTCACATGAATTAAGGACACCTCTGACGACAATGCGTAGTTATATCGAAGCATTGACAGACGGGGCTTGGGAAGATAGAACGATCGCTCCTAGATTCCTGGAAGTCACACAACAAGAGACTGAGCGGATGATCCGCATGGTTAACGACTTATTGCAATTATCTCGCATGGATAACGAGGATTATTCATGGCAAAAAGAACAGACGAATTTTACGGATTACTTCCATCACATCATTGATCGTTTTGATATGAATGTGGCAAACAGCCTGACATTGGAGCGGAATATACCAAACGCCGTCCTGAATGTATGGATGGACAAAGATAAAATAACACAGGTGCTTGATAACATCATTTCCAATGCCATTAAATATTCACCGGATGGTGGTACGATTTCACTCGGTCTCAAAAAAGACAAGGGATATATTGTTGTGAGTGTCGGGGACCAGGGCGTTGGTATTCCGCGGAATCGAGTCGATCGGATATTCGATCGTTTTTACCGTGCAGATAAAGCCCGCTCCCGAAAACTCGGTGGAACAGGATTAGGTTTGGCCATTGCAAAAGATTTAGTGGAAGCCCATAACGGAAAAATCTGGGCGAAAAGTAAAGAAGGTAAAGGAACGACCATTCTCTTTACACTTCCGCTAATGAGCGAGAAGCGGGAGGGTCGATGATGAAATTCGAAACCGTTAAATCATTCATATTAAGCATATTGGTTGTGTTCAGTTTATTGCTCACACTCGGTTTGTGGTATTATCAGCCCAATTATGATGTCCTGTATGATGAAGATAGCAGTGTAAGTGAGTTTGAGACGGATATAGGCGGCAAAAAGGAATCGATATCCGACGTCATTAAACCGAATGCGATGATTTTCCATAACTATCAGACAGACCAACATTTTACATTCAAGAAACCGATGGATTATGTTCAATTGTTCAATAATATGGAGTCCTGGACATTGTCGGATTTCAAAAAACGGCCTGTTGATGGTTTGCCTAAGGACGATGAGCAGATAGAAATTCGATTCCCGACGGATATACCCATGGAACTTCTCAAAAAAATGTTTTCCATCGATGATGACGTCGATTTACCGACATGGTTATTCAATAAAGCGATTGTCGGTTTTGATAAAGGATCGTCAATCCTGAAAGTTACTTTTGTTTCATCGGATGAAAAATACGCCGGTACGGTGGAAGTGCATAATAAAGATGCCTATGACTTGTTATGGGGTCATATGAGCTCACAAGAGAATATGGTTCAACTGACCCCCTACGATCTATCAAATTCAGATGATGAGCCGATATATATCCCGACACATGCCATTTCGATGACGGAGTATTCCTTATCCATCGATGAGACCGATCCGAATAAACTTGTCAATGCCCTGTTCAGTAAACCATCGCTTGTCAGCACAACATTCGGTGAGTCTTATTTCACCGACGGACAACGACAGATGAGTCTTCTCCATGGTGAGAGAACCGTTGAGTTTTTTGATCCATACAGCGATACGTATGACAAGATGGACATTCCGGATCTAATCGATCGGACGGTGCAAAATATCAACGACCATAGGGGTTGGACAAATGACTACTATTTATCTGAGCTGACACCGGCATCGAATCAAATCAAGTTTCAGATGCATTATAAAGGTTATCCTGTTTTCAGCTACAGCGATCTGTCGACCATCGAACAACAATGGCGCGAGCAGAAGCTTCATCAATATGACCGGCCGCTTTTTCAAATCAAGAATGAATTGCGTCAGGAGGAGAAAGAACTCGAATCCGGTGAGGATATCATGCAATCTCTAACCGACAATCCGAATTATAATATGAGCAAGGTACAGGACTTAAAAGTCGGGTACAAGCTGTCATATGATGAATCAACACAATCGGTGGAATTACAGCCTGCCTGGTACGTCAACTACGACGGCAACTGGCGCGAAGCTAATTTCGACGATGAATCAAGATGAGGGAGTGATCAGGAATGCAATGGAATCAAATAAAAACAATATTTATCCTCTGCTTCCTTGTTCTTGATGTGTATTTATTGATAAAGTTCATCGATAAGCAGGAGCAAACAGATCTAGGTGTATTGGAACATGAAAACACGTCCATCGAGCAGCAGCTGGCCTCAGAGGATATTTCGTTACCAGAGTTGCCGACAGATATCGAAGAAGAAGAACATTATATCTCGGTCAGTCCGCGTGAGTTTTCCGAAGATGATTTAGAAAAACTCGGGAAAGACCAGTCTCCTGTTGTTGTCGATGATGATCGTCGTGTCATTTCAACGTTCAAAGATCCGATTTCGATCCCGGTTGACGAATCCGATGAAGATATAAAACGTGCTATTTCCAATGATATTACGGATGCGGACCAATATACGTATTGGGGCCGGAATGAAGAGCTGAACGTCCTCATTTTTTTCCAGAAAAAAGAGGACAAGCCCATTTATTATAATGAAAATGGTATCATATTCGTCTTTTTGAATGATGATGATGAAGCAACTTTCTATACGCAGACAATGCTTGAGGAAACCGAAACAAGCAGTGAAGAATATTCATTGATTGAACCGATAAAAGCGATTGAATCCCTGTACAATTCCAATGAGCTTCAAACGGGGGATGAGATATCCAGTATCGATATGGGTTTTCATACACGTATTCCGCTTGAGAGCGGTGTGCAGGTTTTTTCACCGACATGGCGTGTAACCGTGAATGACGATAATAATTACTTCGTCAATGCGATTGAAGGGATCGTGTATTCCCGGAAGGAACTCAGCTTTTTAGACGAGTCGATTGATGATATTTCTGAAAAAGTGGATACCATCAAAGATAAAGATGTTAAGAAAAAGGTCATGAAACTGTTGAAAGCACCTTTGGATATATTGGAAGAGGGGGAACAAGAAGAATGAGTTTCCATTTTAGTGTATTGGCATCGGGGAGTACCGGCAATGCATTTTATATCGCAACTGAAAAAGAACGGATTTTGGTTGATGCAGGATTGAGCGGCAAACAAATGGATAAATTATTCGCTGGAGCCGGCGTGGATCCGTCAAAGCTGAATCGAATATTAGTGACACATGAACATTCCGATCATATTAAAGGATTGGGGATCATGGCGCGTAAGTATAATCTGCCCATTTACGCCAACGCTAAAACATGGCAGGCGATGGAACATTCAATCGGCAAATTGACATTGGATCAAAAATTCATGTTTGATATAGCCGAGGTGAAGACATTCGGTGATATTGACGTCGAATCGTTTGGTGTATCGCATGATGCAGCGGCACCGATGTTTTTCACGTTTCGTCATGAAGGTAAAAAGGTTGCTCTCGTAACGGATCTGGGGTATGTCTCCGAGCGGATAAAAAAAACGGTGGAAGATGCGGATGCGTACATATTTGAAGCAAACCACGATGTGGAAATGCTCAGAATGGGGCGTTACCCCTGGAATGTCAAAAGACGGATTCTAGGTGATACAGGCCATGTATCCAATGAAGATTCGGGGCTTGCTCTGACAGATATAATCGGAAATCAAACAAAGCGTATTTATTTGGCACATTTAAGCCAAGATAACAACATGAAAGATTTAGCACGTATGTCTGTCGATGCGATCTTGAAAGAGCGAGGCATCCATCTCGAATTATGTGATACAGATCCCTATAAACCAACCACTCTGTATGATGTCATTTAATCGGTTGTCTATTGTCGGAAAGAGGGTATGGGATAAGCAACAGGAGCATAGGATCAGGATGGTAAGGTCGATGTCATATGTGCATGATTTATAATGTCTTTGCTGCTTGAGACGGTGATTTTTTGAAATGAACCCGAACAAGGATGGAAAAGAGGAATACAAGATGGACTATGATCAAAATCAATCCCCTTCACCACAAAAAAGAAAAAATAATTGGCTGCTTTATATCGTTGTCGGTTTCATAATCGGGGCATGTATTGTGGTCTTGGCATTGCCATCGTTGATTAAAATGGATGTGCTTCCTGAAGCCTGGACACCTGCTGCAACAGATAACCCATCACAACAGGATGATGATATCAACACAACGAATACGGATTACCCAACCCAAAATCTGTCTGTTGACGTCTCGTCGCAAATAACCGATGTCGTGGATGACGTTTCACCGGCTGTCGTTGGCGTCAATAATATCCAGCATACGAACACGGATGACTTTTGGGACCGTGAGGAAGATGGTGAGTTATATACCGGTTCAGGCGTCATATATAAACAGAATGGCGGTAATGCATATGTCATCACCAACCATCACGTTGTCGAGGATGCGGATGAGTTGGAGGTTGTGCTATATGATGATACGGATGTGGAAGCGGAACTCCTTGGAAGTGATTTATTCTCTGACTTGGCAGTACTCCGGATGGACGGAAAAAATATCAAAAAGACAATAGAACGAGGAACGTCGGATAACATCAAAGTGGGTGAACCAGCTATTGCCATCGGGAATCCCCTTGGACATATGTTTGCCGGTTCCGTTACACAAGGTGTTATCAGTGGAAAACAACGAACGATTCCACAGGATTTTGACCAGGATGGACGTGCTGATTGGCAAGCAGAAGTCATTCAGACAGATGCCGCCATCAATCCCGGGAACAGCGGCGGCGCATTGATCAATATCGATGGGCAGCTGATCGGGATCAATTCGATGAAAATAAACGAAGAGGCTGTCGAGGGAATTGGATTTGCGATACCAATCGATTCGGCTTGGCCTATTGTACAGGAGCTGGAACGAACCGGAAAAGTCACACGCCCGTTTTTGGGTGTCGAGATATACTCCTTGGATGAAGTGCCGCAGTCTGAATGGGAGGATACATTGACATTGCCCGATGATGTGGAAGGCGGGGTATATGTGTGGAGTGTTGAACCGTTATCACCGGCCGCAGAGGGAGGACTGGACCGTCTGGATGTTATTACTGAACTGGACGGTAAAGAGGTCATGGATATGATTGACTTCAGGAAGGTGCTCTATCAGGAAAAAGAAGTCGGTGATACTGTAAATGTAACCTATTACCGTGATGGTAAGGAAGAAGAAGCAAACATCAAGCTTGGAAAACAGGAATGATGGTGATGTTTGAAATGAATATGACGTGCTGAGATGTTGTGTATCATCAAAAAAGATGCTGATTCCGGAAGGAGCGGCATCTTTTTTATGAGGGTTAGGACATGGGCGGATGGATTTTTAGATTTTTCTTCTTAAGCAGGTAGAAGGGAAAGATATGCACAAGGGGTTGTCATTTCAAATGTCATTTCAAATCCGAAAACCAACCTGCCTGGCAGATGTTGAAGGCTAGTGATGCTGAATAGGTGAACAGATGGAATTAAGTTAAAATAACTTAGCATGTAGAAGATAGTCCCTTCAATTACAGAAAAACACTTTATAAACAAAACGTTTTTTCTCTAGACAGGTATGTGTAAAAGTGCGTGGACAAGTCGTCTTTTTATCCACAATCAGTGGATAAGATGGTGATAACACTATATTTTGTAGCGATCATACATTCTTCATACAAAATAACAGAGAACATTTGTGCATATGTGGATAATTTTGTGTATAAATCCTGGGTGGCCAGGAAAAACGTTGGAAAGCATTACACCGCGGTAGGAATGACTTTACAGCGTCGGTATAGTGTGATAACTTATGTAACATCCCTAAAGGTGGTAAGCGAATACATGATATATTTATCAATGATCATAAATTTTCATGTGATAATTTTTACGATGCGGGATAACTTTGTGGATAAGTTATGTCGCTTTTATTGCTTTTATACTCTTTGGAGTGATGGGGGCGAATAGATATTGTAAATAAAAGGGAAATGTCTGTTTCTTCTGCGCAAGTTGTATGCCTATGAAAAAGGGGAGTGACACGGTATGGAGCATATTGTGGAAGTGAAAGATCTGAAAAAGAAATACAAAGATAAGGAAGCTGTGAAGGGCGTCCGTTTTAACGTGGAAAAGGGAGAAATATTCGGCTTTTTAGGACCGAATGGTGCGGGAAAAAGTACAACTATCAACATGTTATCCACAATCATCCAACCCTCTGGTGGGGAGGCTTTTGTAAATGGCTATGATAATGTGAAGGAAAAGAATAAAGTGCGCGCAAGTATCGGGTTGATTTTTCAGGAAAACACATTGGATGAGAAGTTGACAGCGAATGAAAATCTGAAATTACACTGCAAATTTTATGGTGTGCCAAAGGAAAAGCGCGAGGAACGTATTCAAGAAGTGTTGGAGATAGTGGACCTATCGGATAAACGTAAAAACATCGTAGAAACATTTTCAGGCGGAATGAAACGTCGGCTTGAAATTGCACGAGGGTTGCTTCACTATCCACGGGTTCTGTTCCTTGACGAACCGACTGTTGGACTTGATCCGCAGACACGGGATCATATTTGGGAATATATTTTACGTTTGAAGGAAAAAGCGGGTATCACCATTTTCTTGACGACACATTATATGGATGAAGCGGAAATTTGCGACCGTGTGGCTGTCATGGATCACGGTGAACTCATTGCACTTGATACGCCCGATGCGCTCAAAACGAATGTCGGTGGCGATATCATTGAAATTGAAACAACGGATAATGATGAAGCTGAAAAAATGATCAAGGAGACATATGGACACGAGGTCAAACGAACCGGTGAAAAATTGACGTTCAATGTGGAAAAAGGCAATGAATTTTTGGTGCGTTTTGTTAAAGAATTCCCGATTGATATTTTGACGGTGAATTTAAGGCGTCCGACCTTGAATGACGTTTTCTTGCAGTTGACGGGTCGGGAAATACGGGAAGAAACGGTATCGAACGGGCATAAAAGGAGGGGACGCTGATGGAAGCGATCATAGCGGTTTGGCAACGTGATGTGATTAAATTTTTCCGTGATAAGGGGCGTCTCTTTGGTTCTTTTGCGATGCCGTTCATGTTTTTGATCTTGTTTGGGAGTGGGATGAGCGGAGCCATGTCTTCGATGTTAGGCGGAGAAGAGGCGAGCGGCCCATTGGCGGATTTCGATTTTGTGGAATTCATGTTTCCAGGGATTATCGGAATGGTCGTGTTCACCACAGCGGTATTCTCGGCTTTATCAGTCGTTCAGGATAAGGAATTCGGCTATATGCGCGAAATATTGGTTTCTCCGATGTCACGGACGTCCATTGCCATCGGGAAAGTGCTTGGCGGATCGACCGTCGCTGTCATTCAAGGATTGATGATGCTCATTTTCGTTCCGTTCATTGGCGTATCTCTGACGTTCCTGATGGTGCTGAAATTGATTCCTGTCATGTTTCTGGTCGCCTTTACGATTTCTGCGATCGGATTATTGATTGCTGCCAGCTTGAAGACAGCACAAGGTTTCCAGATGGTTATCCAGATTTTGTTATTTCCAATGTTGTTTTTATCGGGGGCCTTTTTTCCATTAAGTGGCATGCCGGCATGGATGAATATCATTGTCAAAATCAACCCGCTGACGTATTCCGTCGATATGTTCAAACATATTATACTGGAACCGGAAAAAATGTCCGAACCGCTCAGGGAAGCAATGGGACTGGATATCGAAGTGTTCGGACACGTGATATCATTTACCGGTGAAGTCATTGTCGTTGGGCTGATTGGTGCGTTGTTCGTTGTGCTGGCTACAATTAAATTTTCAAAAACGGAAGCGTAGATGTCGACTTGGAATGGGTAGTGTGGCAACGATGTGGAGGGGCGCTTGGATTCAGTTGGTCCAGGCGCCCCTTTGTTCAGACTGATTTTTTACCGGGCGAACGCTTCCACAATAATATAAGAAGGGTAAGCATGACCACATCAAGACGTGCATGAAACAGGAACGATAAGATCCCGTCCTCCAATAAAATGGGGACTTTGGTCAGAAGAATCGCCCCGACCATGACGACGATTAACGGGATGGCGGCCTGTCTGACATATAAATGCGCAATGATAAAAGCCCCGCAACTGATTTCGATAATGGATAGGATGAAAATGGCAATTTCCGGATAAGGGACACCGATGCCTACGAATGTAGCCAAAAAATCCCCCATAATCAATTTCATGATTCCCGATATGATAAATACATAGCCGACGATATAGCAAACCCAGTTTTCCAGATGCAGACGTTTCAAAAGAGCACCTCCCATATGTTTTATAAGCGCTATCAGATGTGTATGCATGTATTTGGACAAACTTGCAAAAAAATAAGAAACCTTTTACTGCTTTAGAAGAAAAACAGTTTATGTATGACTCGTAGACCCTTGGTTTGAAAGTCTTGATTGAAAAGTGAGGGTGCTCGAGGGCTGAAATTGCATCAAGGACGGTTCTTGATTGAAAAACGAGGGTGTTCGAGGGTGGAAATTGCATCAAGAATGGTTCTTGATTGAAAAATGAGGGTGTTCGAGGCTCGGAATTCAATCAAGGGAGGTCCTTGATTGAAAAACGAAGGTGCTCGAGGGTCGGAATTGCATCAAGGACGGTTCTTGATTGAAAAATGGCGTCGTTCGAGGTTCGGAATTGCATCAAGAAAGGTTCTTGATTGAAAAGTGAGGGTGCTCGAGGGTTGGAATTGCATCAAGAATGGTTCTTGATTGAAAAACGAAGGTGCTCGAGGGTCAAAATTGCATCAAGGACGGTTCTTGATTGAAAAACGAGGGTGTTCGAGGCTCGGAATTGCATCAAGAGTGGTCCTTGATTGAAAAGTGAAGGTGCTCGAGGGTGGAAATTGCATCAAGGATGGTTCTTGATTGAAAAATAGGTGCTCCACAGGGTCGAAATTGCATCAAGAATGGTTCTTGATTGAAAAACAGGTGTTCCGCAAGGTCAAATTTGCATCAAGGATCGTCCTTGATTAAAAAAATCTCGACAAAGGGTCAACATTCCATCATGCCCCGCCACATTTGAAAAAAGGAGTCGCCTTGATCCCTAGGCTGGGCGAAGGATGGTTTTGAGCGCAACCCGTTCTATTTCTATCAAATCGAATGGGTACGTTCTAAGACCATAAGGCATCTTTGTTGCGTCAGGATACAAATACACATATACTTTCCTTTATGAAGATTTTCGAATATACAAAGAAAAGGAAGTGGCATCTTGATTCGGCGTTTTTTCACATACTATAAGCCTCATCGGCGTTTATTTATCATAGATTTTACATCCGCGGTCATAGTGGCTTTGCTGGAGCTAGCATTTCCAGTTGCCGTGCAAGCATTTATTGACGATTTATTGCCTAAGGGGAACTGGGGTCTGATTACGACCGTCAGCATTCTTCTGTTATTTGTCTATTTGCTCAGTACGTTTCTGCAATATGTTGTGACTTATTGGGGGCATAAGCTGGGAATCAATATTGAAACGGATATGCGTGATGAATTGTTCCAGCACGTGCAAAAGCAGTCGTTCCGATATTTTGACAATACAAAGACAGGGCATATTATGAGCCGGTTCACGAATGATTTATTTGATATCGGTGAATTGGCACACCACGGTCCAGAAGACTTTTTCATTTCGATCATGACGTTTGCGGGTGCGTTTCTCATTATGTTCAACATCAATTTTCAACTCGCGCTTGTTGTTTTGATCATCGTGCCTTTTTTAATCTGGCTCATTTCTTACAGCAACATCAAAATGAACAGGGCATGGCGCAAGATGTATCATGATATTGCGGACGTCAATGCCCGGGTGGAGGATGCTGTTTCAGGTGTACGCGTTGTTCAGTCGTTTACAAATGAATCATTTGAAATCAATCGTTTTTCAAAAAACAACGCCCGTTTTCGTGGATCGAAACTTGTTGCCTATAAAGTGATGGCGTTCGTGACCTCGAGCATATTCATGTTGATGCATTTCATGATTTTGATTGTCCTTGTTGTCGGGGCATGGTTCAGTTTCAATGATGTTTTGACATATGGTGAATTGGTCGCTTTTGTCCTGTTTACAAACGTCCTATTCAAACCGATACAAAAAGTGACGGCATTGCTCGAACTGTATCCGAAAGGGATTGCCGGATTCAAACGGTTTACTGAAATGCTTGATATCGATCCGGATGTCGTCGATAAAGAAGAGGCTCAATCGGTCGATAAGTTAAACGGAGATATCGCTTTTAATGAGGTAACTTTCGGATATGAAAAGACACAGCGCCCCGTCTTGAACAATTTGAGTTTTAATGTACATGCCGGTGAAACCATTGCGTTCGTTGGATCATCGGGTGCCGGGAAAACGACGATATGTTCACTCATTCCAAGGTTTTATGATGTCGATAAAGGAAATATCACGATTGATGGACTTGATTTACGTGATATGACGAAAGAATCGCTGAGACATCAAATTGGCATCGTACAGCAGGATGTCTTTCTATTCACAGGGACCTTAAGAGACAACATTGCGTATGGGAAACTTGACGCCACAGATGCAGAAATCGAACAAGCGGCAAGACAGGCCCATATGGAAGAATTCATAAACGAGCTTCCGGATGGCTATGAAACGGAAGTGGGCGAACGTGGTTTGAAACTTTCCGGTGGTCAAAAACAGCGTATCGCCATTGCTAGAATGTTCCTGAAGAATCCACCCATCCTTATTTTGGATGAAGCGACTTCTGCACTGGATACGGAAACGGAAATGATTATCCAACAAGCTTTGAATGAACTCGCCAAGGATCGGACGACACTCATCATTGCACACCGTCTGGCTACGATTAAAAACGCCGATCGTATCATGGTAGTCACCAAAGACGGGATTGCCGAGGAAGGCAGTCATGATGAATTATTAAAAGAGAACGGGATTTTTGCGAACTTGCATAAAATACAGATGTATTAGTTCTGAACCCTTTTTTACATCAACACATTTTTCGACCAAACGTATGGGTAAAAGATCATAAACAACATGAATACAGTCAGTCATTCCATGCGAACATGTTGATTGCCCTTATATCTCTGGTGGTATGAGGGCAACCATTTTTAATCAGGTCATCATAGATATTTTTACTGGGTCAAATGGCCTTCTATATAGGAATTGGATATATGGACGTCTTAGGCGGAGAAAAACTGCTATGCAGCTATTCATTCGGTGTAATTTGCATAAATTGCCCACTTTGTCCGGGAAAATGCCTCTTGACGAAAGTAAGCCGCTCCTGTAAACTACTTGCAGGCATAAAGCGATAATGGTATTTGGTGTCTAAAAATTCTGGGAAAGACACGGACCAGGATCAGAGTCTACATAAACGGACATGGATGTTGAAGATGACATCATGTATTTATAAATTGATGTGATTTGCCATCGATATTACATACAAGCAAGAGTTGTCGCTGTGTCGATGCTTGGTTTTACAAATAAACATATTATTACATAAAGGATGGTTTTCATTAATGAATGGCAATTCGTATAAGAAATTGGGTTGGTTAGCATTGGGATTACTTTTGCTTCTGTTTACAGCAGCATGTGGAAATGACAAAGGTGGGGGCAACGGTAATGCGGATGGTGATCTTTCCGACACTGATTCCATTACATTCGTCAGTTGGGGCGGAACAACCCAAGAAGCCCAGGAAGAGTATTGGGCCGAACCGTTTACCGAGGAAACAGGTATTACGGTCAACAGTGATAATACAGACTATGGAAAATTGAAAGCGATGGTTGAAAGCGGCAATGTCATTTGGGATGTTGTCGACGTCGAAGCGGATTTTGCTTATCAAGCGGCAGAAGATGGATTACTGGAAGAACTTGATTTTTCCGTCATAGACAAAGATGAACTGGATGAGGATTTCGTGACTGACCATTTTGTCGGAAGTTTCGCGTATTCCTTCGTCAATGCCTATAATACCGATGAAATAGACGGTGAACCTGAAGGCTGGGAAAGCTTCTTTGATACCGATCAATTCCCGGGAAAACGGACTGCCTATCAGTGGCCGACAGCCGGTGTGTTTGAAATGGCATTGATGGCCGATGGCGTAGAGCCGGATGATTTATATCCAATTGATTTTGACCGTGCTTTTGAAAAGCTCGATGAGATAAAAAGTGATATACAATGGTGGGATACAGGTGCACAATCCCAGCAATTGCTAGGCAGTGGTGAGGTTGGCATGGGCCATGTCTGGAATGGCCGGATGTACTCGTTGATAAAAGAGGACGATGCCAATATCGATATCGACTGGACTAATAATATCAAAGCCGGCGATGTGCTAGTCGTTCCAAAAGGGGCTAAAAACAAGGAAGCGGCGATGGAATTCATTGCACAAGCAACAAGCGCTGAAGGTCAGGCCGACTTTGCGAATAAAACGGCATATACGCCAATCAATACAGAAGCGGATGAGTTGGTTGATGATGATCTATTACCATATCTATCATCGGAGCATACGGATTCACAAGTTGTTTTAGATATGGAATATTGGTCTACGGCAATTGACGATGTCCTTGATGAGTGGAATGAATGGTTATTGGATTAAATGAACAAAAAGCCCATGATGTTTTTTGAAACCATGGGCTTTCATGTATTTATTGGGACATTTCGCACATGAAAGATAAGGAGGCATTAGCGTGAGTCAAGTTGTTCGGGTAATGCGGAGGAATTCGATGAAATTTCTCGTGTTGCCATCGTTACTTTTATTATTGATCTTTTTTGTTTACCCCATCATTACGATATTGGTAAAAAGTGTGACGGATCCTGAATTCGGCTTTCAGAACTATATCAAGTTTTTCAGCCAATCAGCTTATATCGGTGCACTCTTGAACACATTTAAAATTGCATTTTTGGTGACAGCGATAACGGTTATATTGGCCTATCCAGTCGCATATGTCATGACGATTGCCCCTCCGAAGATCAAAGGATTAATGATGCTTCTTGTACTTCTTCCGTTTTGGACCGCACTGCTGGTGCGTACATTCAGTTGGATGGTCCTCCTGCAGGATAACGGAATTGTAAATAAACTGTTGATGTGGCTCGGGATTGTAGATGATCCCCTTACATTGATCAATAGTTTGACAGGTGTCGTCATCGGAATGGTATACATCATGTTACCATTCATGATTTTACCGATGCATACCACAATGAACAGCATCGATCGTAATTTATTGCAGGCGGCAGGTAATTTGGGTGCAGCACCGTGGAAGGCGTTTCTACGTGTGTTTCTGCCATTGAGTCTGCCCGGAGTCGGAACAGGAGCGATTATCGTTTTTGTCATGACGCTCGGTTATTATATCATTCCGGCACTTCTTGGCGGTACGAATGAAATCATGCTCGGGGAATTCATTGCCGACCAGATCCAATCGCACCTTAACTGGGGAATCGGTACGACTGCAGGAGCTGTGCTCGTTGTGATTACGCTCGTGTTCTTCGTGATTTACTTGAAAGTGAATGAACCGGAAACAAAAGAGGAATAGAATGAGAAACACCGTCGGTTGATAGAACTTGTGGAAACATGGCTTGAATATGTAAAGAAGTGATTTGAAGAAAGGTATAAAGGAAGTGTAATGTTGGCAGATTCAACGAAACGAAGAAAGAAAGTAAAGCGAATATCATTCGGTCGCGTTGCATTATATTTGATGGCGAGTCTTGTGCTATTGTTTTTGTTGATTCCCATTATTGTCATTCCCATCCTGTCATTGGGAACATCCACATGGTTGGAATTTCCTCCTCCAGGGTTCACGTTGGAGTGGTATAGGCAATTGTTCAGTTCGACCGAATGGTTTGTTCCGATCATGAATAGCTTGCGTATTGCCATACCGGTTGTATTCCTGTCGCTTATTTTTGGAATACCCATTGCATATGCGGTTGTACGCGGGAATTTCCGTGGACGCCACATTTTGAACAGTTTGTTTGTGACGCCGATGATGATGCCGTATATCATTTTTGCGGTGGCGATCTACGGTGTGTATTTGAGTACCGGCATGACGGGGACGTTTACAGGCTTGATCATTGCGCATGTTATTTTAGTATTGCCGTTTGTGATTACGAATATCTCGAATTCATTACGGACAATGAATCCAGCGATTGAGCAGGCTGCACTCAGTTGTGGGGCAGGGCCTTTGAAAACATTTTTCCGGATCACATTGCCGTTGATTAAAGATGGTGTGTTTGCAGGTGCTGTCTATGCCTTTTTCCTATCATGGGATGAGGTCATTGTCGCTATCTTTATCACAACACCGGATACGATTACACTACCGGTTAAAATCTGGGATTCACTCCGATTGGATTTATCACCAGTACTTGCCGCAGTTGCAACGTTATTAATCGTCATCTCCAGTGTAATCCTTGTCGTGACAACTTTCTTTGGAAAAGCGGAAGTCATTCCAAGTGGTGCGGAAGATCAGAAAGGGGAATAAATAGTGGTTACAACAGAAGAACAAGCTGCCGAGGCTGCCACAACCAAGCAAACCGATTGGCTGCAAATTAAAAACCTACGCAAAACATATGGCAAGTTCACGGCTGTCAAAGATATTCAATTAAACATAAAACAAGGGGAATTCCTGACATTGCTAGGTGGAAGCGGGTCAGGTAAAACAACGACATTATTATCTGTTGCAGGATTTTTGGAGCCGACATCCGGTGAAATTTTGTTGAATGGCAAATCTATTCTTGACAAGCCCGCCCATAAGCGGAATATCGGTATGGTATTCCAGCAATATTCACTGTTCCCACATATGTCCATTTTCGATAATGTCGCATTTCCGCTGAAGATGCGCAAAATCGGAAAAGCGGAAATCAAGGAGCGGGTCAAAAATATATTGAGCCTTGTTGAATTGGATGGGTTTGCCAAGCGGAAGCCGAATCAATTGTCCGGTGGTCAGCAACAACGGGTGGCGCTTGCTCGTGCACTCGTATTTGAACCGAATATTTTATTGATGGATGAACCGCTTGCCGCATTGGATAAAAAGCTACGTGAAACGATGCAGCTGGAAATTCGCCAGCTTCATGAAAAGTTGGATCTGACGATTATCTATGTGACACATGATCAGGAGGAAGCATTGAAAATGAGTGACCGGATTGCGGTGTTCAATAAGGGAAGCATCGAACAAATCGGGACACCGGAGGATCTGTATGATCGTCCAGGTTCACAGTTTGTCGCTCAATTTCTCGGAAACTCCAACGCTATTCATGGGAAAGTCATTGAATCCGACGGTGATTATGCAACGATTGAAAACAGTCAAGGTGAGGTTTTTAAAGCGTCTTCCGATCAAGAATATGCGAATGGGGATGCAGTTGTTGTCATGGTCCGACCGGAGAAAGTGGATATCAGTACGACGAAAAAAGAATCATTGAACTTGATTGAGGCGAAAGTATCCGAAATGATTTATCTGGGAGAAAGTTACCGTTATATTTTGGAAACAGCTGCTGGCGAAACCGTTGTCGTCAAAAAACAAATCCGCTATGTGGATGAGAAGGTATTTCACATCGGCGACACGGTCTATGTCACGTGGGAATTGGATAATGCTGTAGCATTGCCATCAAACGGTGAAGAAGCGTAAGTGATTGATATTAATAATGGATATGCGAATCGCCTGTTGGTGACATATGAATCGCGTAGTTTGATTTGAAGTGATTAGAGCGGATGATAGCCTGATCCCCACTCGGTATTTGAAGGGTTTAGGCTATTTTTAGGCTCTAAAATATATGTTGGAGTAAAGGTAAAATTCAGCTAAATAAAAACACGCCATCTCCTATTTTTGTTAAACATTGTTTAGCCCCAAAAAAACAAATCACAGAAAGGAGATGCGTGTCATTGCATTCTAACATTACTTTACGAGATTTGAAGGGGTTTTGTTCTCCCCCTTTTAACTTTTGGATTCATACTCATTGTTTAATAGCTCCCTTTGGTATGCCGGGGTTAACATTCGGCACAATGTTCCGTTTTGGAACATATCATTGTGACTGTGCTGATGTTAATGCCTCCCATTCCTCCCTCAACATTCCCATGCGAATCGAATCATAATAGTGACCTTCATAGTAGCGGACCTTTCGAATGCGCGCTTCCATTTGCATCCCCAGCTTTTCGCCAACATGAATCATACGTCCATTACCGGACCATGTTGTTAAACCGACTCTGACAACAGGCAGCGAGTTAAAGATATGATTGATCCATAATGTAAGTGCACGGGTTCCGATTCCTTTTCCCCAATTGTGTGCCTCATGAATGACAATGCCCATCTCCAACCACTTTTTTTGTTCATCTTCAAAATAATAGGAAACGATGCCACAAACGGTATCATCTACAGTTATGACCCAAAAGTTATCACGTTTGACCCAATTTGGTGCGGATTTCATCATAAATTGGTCATATGGCATTGATTCATGTGGGAAGTACGGGGCGTCCCACTTTTTCCATTCCGGTGCATCCTCTTTGTAAATCAGCTCCCAAAGCCTTAAAAAATCCCGTTCTTCAATGGGGCGAATCACGATTTCATTATCACGGTACATACATATCCCCTTTTCAAAAATCATTTAATTGATTGCTGGATTAAAATGACGAACAGAAGTAAATCTAATTTTCAATCATCTTTTTGACTTGGATATTTTTCATTCAAATCACACTTTCCGTTAATAATAACAATTATTATAGCACTACTCACAACAGTATTCCAATGAATGTTGAGTCTACTACACCCAATGAAAAAGTGAAACAAACCTGATGTTATAACTCTAAACCAAACGTTTACATATTATCTATTTATGAAAAAAAAACCTATGTTAAACGTTATGTTAATACTCTTTTCCAATTATTAATAGCTCAAGGAACATTGAAACGTTTGGCGATATGATTGTGGCAGACAGTTTGTTTTGGTAAGCTAGAGGTAACTTCAAGATGTAACGGAAAATACAAGGAGGAATCTGCAGGTGGAACGTCTATCAGATAAGGCCATAGAGGATGCGGTGGAGCGTTTGGATGGGTGGAATGTGGTTGACGAAAAATGGTTACAGAAAAGATTTCGTTTCAAGCATTTTTTGTCCGGGGTGGCTTTCGTGCGTCAAGTTGCGGAGTATGCAGAAGAAAAGATGCACCATCCTTTTATTTCGATTGATTATAAAGTTGTCACATTGAAGATATCGTCGTGGCAGATGAAGGGTATCACGGATTTGGACGTGGAAATGGTGAAACACTTTGATGAATTGTATGAGCAAACGGAGAAATGACAGATGATGACGGATGAACATAAACGAGCATGGTTGTTCGTGTTCATCCGTTATCTATATCATTTACAGGTGAAAATAACAATGGAATTACTTATTGAAACGCTGCAACAAGTGGATATGTAGTTTTCTGTGTGTCCAGAAGTCGACATTCATTGATAAGTTGGATCATATGTATAGTTTTTAGAAAAACTATACAATGAAAAATATTAGATATATACCTTGAATGGAATGAATAGGTGTTTTTATGTATGTTTGGCATATCCCGCTCCTAAACACACCCAAAGAACCATGACTTTATGCTTATATTTTTGTGCAACTGTATTCCAGTTGCCTTTTTTTGTATATTTTCAGTATAGTTGCCTGTCATACCCTACTCTTGATGTGGTTTTAAGAAAAGGGGGATACTATTGACGAAAAAGGCAAGTATATTTTTTATTTTCATGTTGGTTTTTCAAAGTATTGCAGGTGGATTGGGAATGCCTGCCAGAGCCAATGCAGAAGAAGCGACAGGTGACATTTTTATTGACATGACATGGACAGATGAAATAGGAAATACTATTCAACTAGATGAGCTTGATGATGGTGAGCGTGTATTATCACATATCGGATGGTCGGCAGAAGGAGAAGAAATCGATACCGAAGAGACCTACCGGACACAATTACCTGATGCTGTGAATATAAAGGACCAGACTGGTGAGATAAGTACGGGAGATCATGTAGTAGGTACATATCACGCATCAGAAGCCGGGGATATATCGGTTCAGTTTTCCAAGGAAATTGCTGATTTTCCGGATGCAAATGGGACGCTAACTGTAGAAGGGGTCTATGTGGATGATCAGGTAGATGCCGATGAAGAAAACAATGATGCAACTAGCGAAAATGAACCGGATGGAAACAAAGAAAATAATAATTCTGGGACTGATGAATCTGAAGAAAATGCAGATGAAGAAGTTGATGATACAGAAGATACCGATGAGGAGAAATCGGAAGAGAATGCGGATGAAGAAAATGATTCCGGTGAAACGAATGAAAATGATTCCGGTGAAATGAATGAAAATGAAGCCAACGACAATGATGACGATGCGGCAGTAGAGGAAAAGAGCAAGAATGCTGATGGAGAAAAAGAACGTCAATCAAATGCTGTGCTGGCAGATGAAGATGAGAAATCCGGTTTTAAATTGGAATTGGATGAAATTACGGATTTAGAAGGAAATGCATATGATGAACAAAATCCGTTGGATCCACACGAGGAGTTCCATCTCAGCCTCAATTGGGAGCTGGAAAATAGTCATAATTATGTAGGGAGTGTAATATAAACTGTGTAAGTAAGAAATGCGTACGGTTTCTTGCTCACACAGTTTTTTTATTTGGTAGAATGTAATTAATAGACGAGAGGAGAGATTTTGATGGCAAACCC